>CAZVKJ010000018.1:0-11634 GCA_964626855.1 uncultured Bacteroidales bacterium | reverse complement strand
GATTTTTCGGCCATAGAACTTACCCATTCTTTTTTTATGGTGTCGGGGCCCGGCGTTGAGAGCGAAATAAGAACGTCAGCGCCTTTTATGGCTTCTTCAATGGTTTTTATTTTATCATGGTTGGTTTGTTCGCACAGTTCCCATTTACGATAGAAGCGCGGGTCTTTTTTTATGTCTTCGCGTTCGGCATGTAATGAACCTTTGGTGTCGAACATAATGATTTTTCCGGGGTCACCGCCATCGGCAATGATCAGACGGGCAATGGTAGTGTTGGATGCTCCGGCGCCGAAAAGTACGATTTTTACATCCGAAATTTTCTTATTGGCAAGTTTCAGGGCGTTGGTTAACCCGGCCAGAGTGACGCAAGCGGTGCCCTGGGCATCGTCATGCCATACGGGAATGTCGCATTCTTCACGAAGGACATCGAGCACTTTAAAACAGTTGGGTTGTGATATATCTTCCAGGTTAACTGCGCCAAAGCTATGCTGTACCATCTTTACAAACTGGATGATCTTGTCAGGATCGTTTTGGCCTTTTTCGTTCTTGCTGTCAACGCATAATGCTACGGCATCAAATCCTCCCAGGTACTTCATCAAAAATGCCTTTCCTTCCATCACGCCAAGTCCTCCTGACGGGCCGCAATCGCCATCGCCAAGCACACGGGTCGAGTCACTTACAACAGCAACAAGATTGCCCCGGTTTGTAAGATGAAATGAGGAATCAACATTGTCGCGTATTGTTGTTGAAACCTTTGAAACTCCGGGGGTATACCATACATTGAACCAGTTAAAACCCACCACCGGCGCTTTGGGAACGGTTTGAATTTTACCCTCATAGAAAGTATGTGCTGTTTCAGCCAGCTTTTTTAAAAATAAGGTCTTTGCTTTTGCAATTTGTTCCTGCGAAAAATTTTCAGGAAACGCTTTATCTAAATTGGATAAATCTAATTGTAATTTTTCCATGTATAATGATAATTAATGGTATAACATTATTAATAACTTTGTAAAATTACAATTTTTTGTTATTTAACAAGAGATTTTATTTATCCTTTTAATATTAATCATATATACAGCAGAATTATGATATAAGACGAGTTAATGTCCGCTTTCGGGATTTAAGATTATGTTTTTAGTAAAGCTATTGATTATGTTTGTTCTAGTGATTTGTGTGGAATATTGACAGTATATTTTTTAGGTGTTTTGAATTTGTTTTTTTCATAAACAGTTGTAGTTTTGTTCGTATTTTAAAATGAAGATTTGTATTAAATAAAATTTTTTATGCCAGGGTTAAATAGTGTCTATAAGAAAACTCGTGTTTGTACAAGGGAAACGTCAAGTTTGAGGCTGGCGAAGCGACAAAAAGCGGAGTTTACTGGTGTACATGAGCATTTTTGGCGCAAGCGTAACGAAAAAATTGGCGTTTTCATACAAACACTAAATAAAAAGTTGATTTTTAAGGCCTTGATGATGTGTTTTATTTTGTTATCGGGAATAAATAATTCTTCATTATTGGCTCAAAATTCATTAAAACCTGATGATTTATGCGGCGAATGGTGGACTCCGGACAACGACGGTAAGATTTTGTTTTTTAAGGAAGGGACTACTTATTCGGGTAAGGTTACTTTTATCAGGAAAAATATTGACCCCGAAACAGGCAAACAAAAACTCGACAAACACAATCCTGACCCCGCCTTGCGTAACAGGCCGGTCATAAATCTTGTGCTGTTTTATAATTTCAGGTACGACAACTCCAAAGGGAAGTATGCTGACGGTAAACTATATGATTCCGACACAGGAAACACATATTCATGCTGGATAAGGCTCGTCAATAAAAGTGTTCTTGAGCTGCATGGTTTTGTCGGCTTTTCGTTGATTGGGAAATCTGTGTATTTTACAAGGGTGCAATAATATCAGGAAAAATGAAAACAATTGTTGTATTAACGGGAGCAGGTATCAGCGCCGAAAGCGGGATCAAGACCTTTCGCGACAGCGACGGACTTTGGGAGGAACACCGGATAGAAGATGTGGCTACTTATGATGCCTGGATAAAAAATCAGAATCTGGTTCTGGAGTTTTATAATCAGCGACGCAGGCAATTAGCAACAGTTCAGCCAAATGCTGCACATATTGCCCTCGCAAAACTTGAAGCAAAATACCAGGTTTATATTATAACCCAAAATGTGGACAACCTTCATGAGCGAGGAGGATCCTCCAATGTTCTGCACCTGCATGGCGAGCTCACCAAAGCACGCAGCACCTGTGATGAAGACCTTGTCTATGATATTGGATATAAGGATATTTTGCCCGGTGATAAATGTAAAAACGGTTCGCAGCTGCGCCCGCATATAGTTTGGTTTGGTGAGGCTGTGCCCCTGATTATGGATGCGGCCACACTGGTGAAAAAAGCGGATATTCTGATGGTGATAGGTACTTCGCTGGTCGTGTATCCCGCGGCAGGACTAATTAATTATGCTCCCTCGCATATTCCGAAATATTACATTGACCCCAATGCTTCAAATTCTTCCTGTTTTACCAACCTCACAGTGATCAAAGCGAAAGCGGGCGATGGGGTGCCGGGTCTGGTGGAGCGTTTGATGAATAATTAAAATTGCCATAAGAAAATCCGACATTTTGCGATTACATTCGCAAAATGTTGCTCTTTTTTGCGGTTGCTTCCGCAAAATGTAAATTGATTAAAAGATCAATGAACTTGTATAGTAATCTACCGGCGCAAAATCATCGGTCAGAACAGGCATATCTGTGTCAAGCCCTTTTTTTAAAACATGTTGTAAAAATCCGTTAAGCTGTGGATCAGCATCGGTGAAACTTTGCGGATTGTTTGATTTTAATGCAACCAAAATTACGTTTTGTAAAATAGTTTCATTGCCGGGATCACTTACCGGGAAAAGGAAAACTTGTGGGAAAATACTTTTGTATGTTGCAGATTCTGCTTTTAAAAATCTGCTTTTACCTCCCTTTAACGAAGCAATAATGTTCAGAATAACGACACCGTTGTCATTCAAGATGTCAAATTTTTTCTGAACGGCTTCTTGTGTAGTCAGCTGATACGGGACAGAATGATGTGAAGTGAATGCATCGCCAAAAATGGCATCGTATTTTTTTTTTGTTGTGTTTAGAAAAACTCTTCCGTCTTCATGAAAAATCGTTAGCCGTGAATTGTCCTTCAGTTTAAAATATTTTTTTGCCAGCCCGGTGACCATAGGATCAATTTCCACCACATCGATGGTGGCTTCCGGATACTTCAGCAAAAAATCTTTTGGGTAGGAATAGCCGGCACCGCCCAACATCAGCGTGTTTTTAAATCCGGGATTGAAATGTTTGACTAAGTGATAGTATTTCGTGTATTCATTGGCCAGTTCATCGCTGTTTAAAAACATGGAAGAGCTGTTAATGTTATTTATTCTCATGATCCTGACCGGTTTGTTTGTCCCTGCATCTGTATAGTCGTAAATCCATACACGGTTATAACCCGTATCAACATCAATGAATCCGGCTTTCCTGTAAAAATAACCGAAGGCGTTAATCCCCGTAAGGCATAATGCAAAACACAGAAATACAAATAATTTGGTTTTACCGGTGTTTTTTATAAACAACATGGCCGAAATGATGATCAGGGTGAATGACAGGATGCTTAATAATTTGTTGGTTCCGAAATGAGGGATCAGGTAAAAACCCGCCAAAAAAGTTCCAAAGATGCTTCCGGCGGTGGAAATTGCATACAGGTTGCCAATAATCCGTCCCGAAACATTAAGGTCGTGCAGTTTCAGTTTTGCGGCATACGGTGAAACCATGCCCAGCAAAACACTTGTCGGCAGAAAAAGAACCAGGGAAGCAATGACTGATGATATGCGAATATCGGTAATCCTGATCTGTAAAAAATTTAGTACAAATGATTTAATAAAAAGGGTCAAAGCAATAAATACGGCAGCAATAAAAATGATAGAAGCCAATATAATCATTCGGGGTTTTTTGTCTGCAACTTTTCCTCCTATAAAATAGCCCAGGCTGAGGCTTCCCAGAATGACACCGATCAGGGTGGACCAGACAAAAATTGATGTACCGAAATATGGCCCGAGAACCCGTGAGCCAACCAGTTCAAAGATCATGACCACGGCCCCGCAGATGAATACTGCTGTTTCAAGAAGATATTTCAATAATTTCATGCCGCAGGTTTAAATGAAATAAGCAGTAAAATTAGTTTTTTATAATCCTTTTGGAATTGAAGCAATAAGATTTTTTGTATAATCCGATTTCGGATTTTTATAAATCTCATCTGAAGCACCGTATTCAACAACTTTTCCGCCTTTCATCACCATCATGCGGTCCGACATATATTTCACCACGGAAAGGTCATGCGAAATAAAAACCAGTGAAAACTGATACTCTATCTTAAGTTGGTTGAGCAGATTCAGAACTTGTGCCTGTACCGACACATCGAGTGCTGAAACAGATTCATCGCAGATTATAAATTTGGGTTGCAATGCCAGCGCACGGGCAATACAGATACGCTGCCGTTGTCCCCCCGATAATTCATGCGGATATCGGTCAAAAATGTTTTCGCTGAGATTCACTTCTTTCAGCAGTTTAAGGGCCTTGGCCTTTCTTTCTGCAGGGCTGCCGCCGATTTTATGCACCCGCATGCCTTCGGTAATGGCTTTTCCGACAGTGAGCCGGGGATTCAGCGATGAATATGGATCCTGGAAAATGATCTGGAAATCCTTCCGTATTTTTCGCAGCCTGTTTTTTGAATAAGAAGTAATGTCATTTCCAAAAAAAACAATTTTCCCGTTGGTGGGTTCTATCAGTCTTAATACTGTTCTTCCCAAAGTGGTTTTTCCGCAACCTGATTCGCCGACAACACCCAGAGTTTCTCCGGGATAAACATTAAAGCTGACATCATCCACGGCTCTGAATTCTGCAGAAGGTTTAAATAGTCCATGTTTCAGCGAAAAATATGTTTTGATGTGATCAGCAATAAATAAAGGGTCTTTTTGATAAATGGTATTTAAAGAGGCCTGTTTTTCTTCGGGGGTAATTTCTTCAAAAAGGCCGTCAAGTTTATTTTCTATGAAATCGTCGACAGTCGGAAGCCGTTTATACAAAGCATCAGGTTGGGGTCTGCAGGCCAGCAACCCTTTTGTGTAAGGATGTTGCGGGTTTCTGAAAATTTCACTTACGGGACCCTGTTCTACAATATTTCCTTTATACATCACCAGCACATAATCGGCAATTTCAGCAATAACCGCCAGATCGTGAGAGATAAAAATAATGCTCATCAAATACTTCTGCTGAAGTTGTTTCATCAGTTCAAGGATATTCTTCTGAACGGTGACATCCAGTGCGGTGGTGGGTTCGTCGGCAATAAGCAATGATGGCTGGCAGCTTATGGCCATGGCAATCATCACACGCTGCCGCTGTCCGCCCGATAGTTCGTGAGGATAAGAACGGAATGCTTTTTCCGGGTCGGGGAGCATTACCTCACGAAACCATTGGAGTGCCAGTTGTTTGGACTCTTTTTTATTCGTCTTTTGGTGCAATTGTATGGCTTCAGTGATCTGCCGCCCGCATTTGTAAACGGGATTTAAAGACGTCATGGGTTCCTGGAAGATCATAGCAATCTCTGCTCCGCGGATTTTTCTCAGGCTTTTTTCGGGAAGGCTGAAAAGATCAGAGACGTATCCATTTTTATCAGTAAAAAAAGCATTCCCTGAAACTATTTTGGAAATTCCTGATGGGAGTAATCCCATCAACGCCAGTGAGGTAACCGATTTACCGCTTCCGGATTCGCCGACAATCCCAATAGTTTTGGCTTTTTCGAGCGGGAATGAAATGTTGCTGACGGCATGAACAATGCCGCTCTCGCTTTTAAAATCCACGCTCAGGTTTTGCAGTTCAAGTAAGGGCATACTGTTTTTTTAAGAAAACAGCCGCAGTAGGCTGCGGCTGTCTGATGGGAAAATCTTAATGTTCTGCAGCGCTTTTATTACGGTACCTGCTCCGTGTTTCTTTGACGATCATCCAGTACCATTCGTCGCTGTACTTTGGGTGGTCGACTTTTGGGGTTTGTTTCGTTTTGCCTGAATATTTTACATTTCCATCCATGTATTTGGTGAAAAGATAGGCGTAAAGTTGCTTCCAGCGTTTTACCACGTCGTTGCCGGTGTTCACCGAATAAGTGGTCAGAATTTCAGTGGCTTTTTTAGGAGATTTTTTGTAAAGATCTGCGGCGGTTTTATCAATTTCGGGAACCTGTGTCTGTATAAATTTTGTCTCCAGTTCTTTTTGTACGGCGCGTAATTCGGGTATAATGTCACAATAGCGCGTATAAGCAAAATTTGAAACCTGGTTGAATACCCAGAATGCAGAATTTTCATTGAAGGTCAGCATATCGCCAAAACCTTCGGCATAGGATTCGGGCACTTTAGTGATTCCGCAATACATGGGTGCATAAACAGTACTGTATGAGTCATCGACTCCAAACCATAAAATTCCTCCTATGGGAGCAGGAAGCCAGCTGCGGCACTGAGCCACAAAGGTGAATCCTGTCTGCTGGGTTGATGTGGCTCTTTCATGAATATAGGCAACGCCGTCAAGATCCCAGGTCATCGGCCTCCAGCGGTACGGGCATTTGAATGGCCCGGCGCCCAGGTCGGTGGTCATATCCATAGGTGTTCCTTCAAAATGATCGCGCATAAGCTCCATTACATCATAAACGCCAAGTTTCTTATCTGGTTTTATCCAGAGTGGCATGCGGTTTTTAAGATTTTCACCCATGGCATAATCAAGATATTTGCCCATGTCTTTATTTACTCTTTGAAATGCGCACCATACGCGGGATTCACAAAAACGGGCTCCTTCAAAATTTACAGGATTATACGTATCGGAAAAGCTGAAATCTTTGTCTTCGCCTTTATAGTAACCTTTTTCGCGGGCAAAAGCGATCACATCCTTTGCGTACAGGCAATTTTCCGGATCGTTGAGTGGGAAAGTGGTAATGCGCGCCTGATTGGCATGGCCTGAGATGTATCCGTCGGGAATGCGGCGTGCAACCCAGACAGCGCCTTTATTTCCCAGGCCTTTTCCGACGATTTCAAATATCCAGGCTTCGTTGGCATCACAAATAGAAAATGATTCTCCTTCACTACAATAACCATATTCTGCAACGAGTTCTCCGATAAGTTTTATGGCCTCACGTGCGGTTTTACATCTTTGAAGCGAAATATAAATAAGACTGCCATAATCGATGGTTCCGTTTGTGTCCACCAATTCTTCCCTGCCGCCATAGGTTGTTTCACCGATAGCAAGCTGATGTTCATTGATATTTCCCACCACAGAATAGGTGTGGCGTGCCTGTTTGATTTTTCCCAGGTGTTTTCCGGTGTCCCATTCATATACATCCATCATGGCTTCTTCGGGATAATCTTTAGCCGGTTTGTAATAGAGTTCGCCGTAAAGCTGGTGTGAATCGGCATTATAGGTAATCATGCACGAACCATCGGTAGAGGCGCCTTTGGTAATGATGAAATTTGTACAGGCGAAGCTGCTTTGAATAACAAACAATAATAGTACTGATGTTGTCAGAAAAAGTTTTTTCATAAATCTTTAATTAATGTGGATTTCAAAATTAGTAAAATTTTGCTTTTAAATGATCAAAGGTTTTAATAAACTGGTAAACAATGAAAAAAACATTATTTACAAAATTGTACTATAGAACTCTTTTTTTCAACAATAAGATCAATTTTTCTGCCCATGAAAAGCGTCCTGTTGTCTTCGATATGTCCTGCGGGAAATCCGAAGCATAATGGATAATCATATCCGGCAACATGCTCTGCAATGATCTCATAAGCCGTTTTTCCGAAGGGCACAGTATTATCGTTCATATTATTCATTCCCCCAACAATTAGCCCCGCAAGGTTTTGAAGTTTTCCGCTTCTTTTAAGCTGTACCATCATACGGTCGATGTGGTAAAGATATTCTTCGAGATCTTCAATAAAAAGTATTTTTCCGTCAGTAGTGATATCTGAATCTGATCCGCTCAGGGCATACAACATAGACAGATTGCCTCCGGTCAGTATCCCTTCGGCGTAACCCTCCCTGTTAAACTCATGCCGGTCAGAAGTATATGATAGATTTTCACCGGTTAAAGCTTTTCGGAGGCTTTCCAATGCTTCATTTGTGTTGGCGGAAAAATTCAGGGGCATGGTGCTGTGTAGCGTTTCTATCCCGAAATTTTTATTAATATGTGAATGCAGGACGGTAATATCACTATACCCTGCTATCCATTTGGGCTTTTGGGTAAATATAGAAAAATCGAGACTGTCGATGATACGCATGGTGCCGTATCCGCCGCGTGCACAAAGAATGGCTTTTATTTCGTTGTTGTCCAGCAGCTCCTGCAAACCTTTCAGGCGTTCATCGTCTGTGCCGGCATACTGATCTTGGCTTTTAAAAAGGTTAGAGGCAAACACCGGTTCCAATCCCCAGCCTTGCAATATTTCTAATGCCGGTTGAAGTTCTTCGGGGCTTATTTTGCGGGCCGGGACAGCAATACCGATTTTATCGCCCTTGCTAAGATTTTGTGGTGTCTTCATGCTGATTAATTATAATATGTAATCAGGACTAAAGTCCTTTGAAGAGCTCATAGTCATTAATAACCCCGGCATTAATGCCGGGGTTATTAATGACGGACTCCGCATCCAGGGCTTCAGCCCTGATACATGAATATTAACGATACTAAGAATTAAATTGTGGTCAGGACTAAAGTCCTTGATCATATAATAACCGTATAACACAGGCCTTAAGGCCTGTGTTATACTATACCTGTTCGTATTGGGCTTCAGCCCTGATAAACTGTTCATATTCCTGAGTAAAGGTAACTTTCTTATGATGGGTTTCTTGCCCGTTTATGTATCTTATAACACTGTCCAAACCTGATTCGCTCACAGATACTGCATAGTATTCATCTGCCCACCCGAACTTCGTTTTGATAATTTTCTGATCATTGATCCAATGAGCAGATTCCCCTTTTATCAATTGCAAAACTTTAGCAATACTCATATCTGCATTAAGTCCAAACAAACAATGCAAATGATCCGTATATCCATCTATTGTGTCAATAAATAGCTGTTTGTCTTTCGCGTTTTCTTTAATATGAGCGATCACACTTTTTCTGACCTCATCCGTTAAAAATGGATGTCGGTTTTTTGTTCCCCAGACAGCATGAATCATTACGTTTACAAACGACATATTTCCTGATTTCAGGGCTGAAGCCCGGTTGTTAATATTGTACTTTATTTCTCCGCCATAAAAGGCAGAGTTAAGAAGTCTTATTTTTTTTTCAAAACTAACCATTTTTTCATTTATAAACCCCAAAACAAATGGCATGAATTATTACTGATAAATATGTGCAGGAATACTTAATTTTGCAGGCTCAACATTAGAAAACAAAATGGTTAATTCATGGAACAGCTAAAGAGTAAATTCAAACGTACTACGGTAACATCTGCATTGCCCTATGCCAATGGCCCGGTGCATATAGGCCATCTGGCAGGAGTTTATATACCTGCCGATATCTATGTGCGCTATCTGCGGATGAAAGGCGAAGATGTTGTGTTTATCGGCGGATCTGACGAACATGGTGTGCCAATAACGATCAAAGCCAGAAATGAAGGAATTACTCCGCAGCAGGTGGTTGACAAATACCATAATCTCATTAAGGAATCCTTTAAAGAATTCGGGATTTCATTTGATATTTATTCACGGACTTCCAATAAAGTCCATCACGATACAGCCTCGGAAATCTTCCGGACACTTTATGATAAAGGTGAGTTTTTGGTGAAAACGTCTGAGCAGTTGTATGATGAAGAACAGAAGCAGTTTTTAGCCGACAGGTATGTTACCGGTACCTGCCCGCATTGCAACAACGAAAAGGCATACGGTGACCAATGTGAGCAATGCGGCACGTCTTTAAATGCTACAGACCTGATCAACCCACGTTCAGCCCTCAGCGGCAATGTTCCTGTGATGAAAGAGACACAACACTGGTATCTCCCTCTTGACAAATATGAACCATGGTTAAGGCAATGGATACTTGAAGAGCATAAAGAATGGAAAACTAATGTTTACGGGCAGTGTAAGTCGTGGCTCGACCAGGGTTTGCAGCCTCGTGCCGTCACCCGCGACCTGGACTGGGGAGTTAAAGTACCTGTGGAAGGGGCAGAAGGAAAAGTTCTTTATGTATGGTTCGACGCACCTATCGGGTATATTTCTGCCACCAAAGAATGGGCTGAGGTAAAAGGCAAAAACTGGGAACTGTATTGGAAAGACCAGGAAACACGCCTGTTGCATTTTATCGGCAAGGACAATATTGTATTTCATTGTATCATGTTTCCGGCCATGCTTCATGCCGAAGGTTCCTATATACTTCCCGATAATGTTCCGGCCAATGAGTTTTTAAACCTTGAAGGCGATAAAATTTCCACCTCACGAAATTGGGCGGTATGGCTGCACGAATATCTTGCCGACTTCAAAGGTAAGCAGGATGTGTTGCGTTATGCACTCACTGCAAATGCTCCGGAAACCAAAGACAATGATTTTACATGGAAAGATTTTCAGTTAAAAAACAATAGTGAACTGGTTGCCATACTGGGAAATTTTGTGAACAGGGCCATTGTGCTGACACAAAAGTATTTTAATGGCAGTGTCCCCGCAAGAATGGAACTTGCTGACATTGACAGGCAACTTATCACAGATGTTAAAGAAATTCCGGGGCGAATAGCGGCATCTCTTGAAAACTTCAGATTCCGTGAGGCGCTGGGAGAGATGATGAACCTGGCCAGGATCGGAAATAAATATCTCGCGGATACTGAGCCATGGAAAATCTTTGCTTCTCAACCGGAACGGGTTCAAACCATAATGAACCTGTCGCTGCAAATTTGTGCGAACCTGGCAATAGTAGCACAGCCTTTTCTTCCCTTTACTTCCGTGAAAATTAAAGAGATATTGAATTTTAGTTTTAACGGATGGGCAGATGCCGGGAATATGGATTTGTTAGCCGAAAAATCAGAACTTGGTATTTCACAGTTGCTGTTTGAAAAAATTGAAGATGTTGAAATATCCGCCCAGGTTGAAAGACTAATCAAAACCAAAGAACAGAATAAAATGACGGAAGTACATATTACTCCTGCAAAACCGGATATTTCGTATGATGAATTTGCAAAACTTGACATCCGGACAGGAACCATACTTACTGCCGAGCGGGTGCCAAAAACGGACAAACTACTCAAACTTACAGTGGATACCGGGATAGATAAAAGAACTGTTGTTTCGGGCATTGCTGCAAATTACGACCCTGAAAAGATCATTGGACAGAAGGTCACAATTTTGGTTAACCTTCAAGCGCGCATGCTTCGGGGAATACAGTCGCAGGGGATGATACTGATGGCCGAAAATTCAAAAGGGGAGTTATGCTTTATGCATCAGGAGAAAGATTTTGAAAATGGTTCTGTAATAAAATAATTTTTAACTTTGCAAAAGTTTTTGGCCCCGTAGTTCAACGGATAGAACGGAAGTTTCCTAAACTTTAAATACAGGTTCGATTCCTGTCGGGGCTACC
>CAZVKJ010000017.1:37078-62762 GCA_964626855.1 uncultured Bacteroidales bacterium | reverse complement strand
AAATTAATGATTTTTACACTTTAACTCATTGTCCTAATTTCGGGGTCCATTATAACAATCCAAATTTACAAGTATTTCGTATTGCTCATCCATATTATCATCATGATTTGAAACCTATGATTAATAAAGTATCTGACAATTGGAGCGACAATTATTATCTCTATACAAATTCATTAGGTTTTAAAGACTTTTATCCAAAAAAAATAAAATACAAATCACAAAATCGAAGAATTTTATTCATCGGCGACTCCTTTACTGAAGGAATAGGTTGCCCTGTTGAAAATACATTTTATGGTCTTATATCTCTTGCTCTCAGAACGGACTCCATTGAGATTTTAAATGCAGGTGTTTCGAGTTATTCTCCTCATCTATATTACTTAAAAACAAAATACTTGACAGAAGAAAAGCTATTAGATTTTCAAGAATTGTATGTTTTTATTGATATTAGTGATATCATCGATGAAATGATCTATGAAAATTACAAACCAACCCCGATTCCTACCAATAAAATTAAAAATTTCTTATTAAATTATGAAAAAAAACACTCGGCAATAATGTTCATTTTCAACAATATAAAAAAACACTTCATCAGCAATAAAACTATTATTATTAATACAAAAAACGTAGTAATAGATGATGCAGACTATAAACACAAAGAGAAGTGGACCTCAATGGAATATTATTATAAAAAATGGGCAAGGTTTGGAGTAGAATATGCAAAACACTATATGCAAAACTTAGTTGAACTATGCAATTCCAGAGGTATAAAGATGAAAATTGTAATTTACCCCCACCCTTTTCAAATCTCACAGCATATAATAATAGACAGGCAAGTGGAAACCTGGACCAAATTTGCCGCTGATAACAAAATTGAAATTATAAATTTATATCCGGATTTTATGAAAGAAGATCCAGATAAGGTTATTAATAAGTATTTTATTCCGGGAGATATTCACTGGAACTACCTCGGACACCAGATCGTTGCAAAAAAAATCCTGGATAATATTAACTAAATCCTAATTCCCCGCCCTGATAGCTACCACAGGGTCAAGTTTCGAGGCCATATAGGCAGGAATATAACCAGAGATGAGGCCAATTAAAACAGAAACCGATATCCCTAAAATAATATTTCCCATGGTAAGCGACAAACCCATGTCGAAGGCTCCGGACACAATCAGTATTCCTGAATATACAAGCAATAAGCCAAATAATCCCCCTATTATGCACAGGATTATCGCTTCAAATAAAAACTCACATAAAATAAAATAGTTTTTTGCCCCTAATGACTTCTTTATTCCGATCAGATTTGTACGCTCCCTTACAGAAACAAACATAATGTTAGCGATTCCAAATCCCCCCACCAGTAATGAAAAACCACCGATAATCCACCCCGCCAAAGACAGGACACTAAATAAACTTTCAAATCCGTTGGTGAGAATATCCGTTTCATTAATTGAAAAATTATCCTCGCTGCCCGGCTTTAACTTCCGTATCGACCGCATAACTCCGGTTAGTTCATCAATAGCCTCTTCATTGGAGCATCCTGGTTTTGCCTTAACAATAAGGGTCGGGCCATATTCTTCGTTATTAATGTCGATAACATTTCTGGCAAAGTTAATAGGCATTACGGCCTGATAATCTGCAGAATTACCAATTAAATCCTTGCCTTCTTTCTCAAAGACGCCAATGACCTCAAGTTTCCGTCCAAAAACCTTGATTCTTTTACCCATGGGATCCTGATTTTCAAAAAGATTTTCAGCAATATCATTTCCGATAATAATTACGTTTTTGCCGCTGGCCGATTCCTGCTGCGTAAAATAACGTCCTTCGCTTAATTTCACAGGAAAAACTTTGTCATAATCATGCGAAATGCATGAAACCGAAATATCATCAATGCTTCGGTCCAGGTATGTCAGCGTTTTACTGGCCGAAATCATGAATGTTGCCGCCGATATACTGTTTGATCGTTTTACAACTTCTGTAAGATCCGTATATTTCGTTTCAGGACGATTAAAATATTTCCACCAGGGATAATCATTACCAAACGACCATGGCCATTTTTGAATAAAAAGAACATTGTTGCCAAGGGATTCAATATTTTTACGAATGGTAATTTCAAGGGAATCAACCACAGTAAAAACCGATATTACGGCAAAAATACCAATAGTTATCCCGAGTAATGACAGAAATGTACGAAGTTTATTTACAATAATTGATTGAAATGCAGAAAGAAAACTTTCTTTAAGCAGCTTTATAAAAAGTATCATTTAATTTTTGTTAAAACAGTAACAATGTCACACCACCATCGTTTAAGTCAGTTTAATATGAGTCCGTTTATTCGCTATAAAATTATAAAAATCATTTGTATGGTAAACTGTTTAATTTGAATTTATTGATTAAACCCTTAAAAACGACACAGATTTGACAGAAAACCCACAAATATAATAATAAAAATAAAAATTTTTTTCATATAAATTACCGACATTTGCACGACCTATTACGCTCAAAACGATGGATAAAATCAATAACGCTTTAATCTCAGTTTATCATAAAAAAGGCCTCGATGAAATCATCGGGATTTTAAAATCATTAGGAATAAAAATATTTTCAACCGGTGGAACCCTCGATTATATAAAAAGTATTGATCCTGATGTCGTTTCTGTTGAATCGCTCACAGGATACCCATCACTCTTTGGCGGAAGGGTTAAAACATTACACCCGAAGGTTTTCGGCGGCATTTTATATCAGCGCGACAATGATTCTGATGTGCAACAGGCTAATGCATCAGGAATTCCACCTATTGATCTGGTAATTGTTGATTTATACCCTTTTGAAGCCAGCGTAGCTTCTCAAGCCAATGAAGAAGAAATAATTGAAAAAATAGATATTGGCGGTATTTCTTTGATCCGGGCTGCTGCTAAAAACTTTAAGGATGTAGTAATTATACCTTCTGCTGAACACTATGAAAAATTTCAGAATCTCCTGACAGAAAAAAAGGGCTTCACCTCCATCGAAGATAGAAAATATTTTGCGGCTCAGGCGTTTAATGTTTCTTCGCATTACGACACTGCCATTTTCAATTATTTCAATTCTGATAAAGCCATCAATGTATTTAAAAAAAGCTACCCTGCCTCCACTGAACTCCGGTATGGTGAAAACCCTCATCAACAGGGAACTTTTTATGGCAATTTAAGTGAAATACTTGAACAGCTTCATGGAAAAAATATTTCCTATAATAACCTTGTTGATATTGATGCTGCTGTAAATTTGATTTCGGATTTTCAGGACACAACTTTTGCAATTTTAAAACACACCAATGCTTGTGGCGTTGCCAGCCGCGAAAAGCTTATTGATGCCTGGAACGATGCACTGGCCGGCGATCCCGTATCTGCCTATGGCGGTGTGTTGGTAACCAATCGGAAAATTGAAAAGGAAACCGCAACGGCTATTGACTCTTTGTTTTTTGAAGTACTCATCGCTCCCGATTATGAACAGGAAGCCCTTGAAATTCTTTTTCACAAAAAGAACCGGATTATTCTTAAACTAAAGAATTGTAATTTGGAAACGAAACAATTCAAATCATTGCTCAACGGTGTGATTGTTCAGGACAAAGACATTAAAACCGAAAACGGGGAAGACTTGAAAACGGTTACTTTACTTGAACCCAGCCCTGAAGAAATTGATGATTTATTATTCGCCAATAAAATAGCAAAACACACAAAATCAAACACTATTGTACTTGCTAAAAACCGCCAGCTATTAGGAAACGGAACCGGCCAGACATCAAGGGTGGATGCATTACGCCAGGCAATTATAAAAGCAAAAGAATTTGGAAAAGACCTTCAGGGTGCCGTAATGGCTTCCGATGCTTTTTTCCCCTTTGCCGACTGCGTCGAAATCGCCTCACAATCCGGAATCTGCGCTGTAATTCAGCCCGGAGGTTCCGTCAGAGATAACATTTCCATCGAATTTTGCAACAAAAACAATGTTTCGATGGTTTTTACAGGAATCAGACATTTTAAACATTAAAATAAACCTGATATGGGATTATTATCACTTTTCACAAAAGAAATTGCAGTAGATCTCGGAACTGCCAACACAATCATAATATACAATGATAAAATTGTGGTTGAAGAACCATCAATCATTGCTGTGAACCTTGTCACGGGAAAAACCGAAGCAGTAGGTAAAAAAGCTATGATGATGCACGGCAGAACACACCAGAACATCAGAACGATCAGGCCTTTGCGCGATGGTGTTATTGCCGACTTTCACTCCGCAGAAATCATGATAAAGGAATTCATAAAAATGATGAGCAATAAACGTTCATTATTTCCTCCTTCGCTTAAGGCTGTCATCAGTATCCCTTCCGGTATTACAGAAGTTGAAGAACGCGCCGTGCGTGATTCAGCTGAACAAGCCGGAGCCAAAGAAGTACGAATGATTCATGAACCAATGGCGGCGGCTATCGGTATTGGCATTGATGTTCTGGAACCTCATGGCAATATGATTATTGATATCGGAGGCGGCACCAGTGAAATTGCAGTTATTGCACTCGGTGGAATTGTCAATAACAAATCTATCAGAATTGCCGGTGATGAATTTAACCAGGATATTGAAGAATACTTGCGAAAACAACACAACATGAATGTCGGAGAACGGACAGCCGAACAAGTAAAAATTGAAGTCGGGGCAGCATTGCCGGAAATTGATAACCCCCCACCCGACTTTGCCGTTCATGGTCGTGATATGCTTACTGGTATTCCCAAAGAAATAATGGTCAACTATGCTGAAATAGCTCATGCATTAGATAAATCTGTTTCAAAAATTGAAACTGCTGTTTTAAATGCACTGGATATGACGCCGCCTGAACTTTCCGCGGATATTTTTCGTACAGGTATCTATCTTGCCGGCGGCGGCGCATTATTACGTGGCCTAGATAAAAGACTACATATGAAAACAAAATTAACCGTTCATATTGCCGAAGATCCTCTTAAAGCCGTGGCTCGTGGCTCTGCAATTGCACTTAAGAATTTTGACAAATTCCCGTTCCTTATCAAATAATATTTTGAAATTAACTTCTGACGGAAACGCTCCATAAGTAAATTATCCTAATGCGACCCCTACTCCAGTTTCTAATCAAACATTATAATTTTTTCCTGTTTGTCATTCTGGAATTTTTTGCATTTTTTTTAATTATTAAAAGCAATTATTACCAACAGTCTGTTTTTATTAATTCTTCAAATTCTTTCAGCGGAGGTATTTATAAAACAAAAAGTAATATTACCGATTATTTTTCACTTAAAATTACAAATAAAATTCTTGCTGAAGAAAATGCTCTTCTCAGAAATTCAATGCAAAACGCCTATTTAAAAACAAATAATAAAATCTTTGTTGTCAATGATACAATGTACCAGCAACAATATGAATATGTGGAAGCAGCAGTGATTTCTAACTCTTTTAACAGGATTAATAATTACCTTACTTTAAATAAAGGTTATAATCAGGGTTTGCGAAAAGAAATGGGAGTTATTACTTCCCAGGGAGTGGTGGGCATTATCAAAGATGTTTCTGCAAATTTCAGCACAGTAACATCAGTACTTCATTCTAAATCAAAGATATCGGCAAAAATCAAAAAAAATAATTATATAGGAACCGTTGTTTGGGAAGGTGGCGATTACCGTATGGCGACTTTAAAGGATATTCCCACACATGTTAAAATTTCTTCGGGTGATACCATTGTTACAAGTGGGTATTCTTTGATTTTCCCGGGGGATATAATGATAGGCACCATTTATCTTTATGATATAAATAAAGGAAATGATTTTTACGATATTAAAATCCGGCTAACAACTGATTTTAATAAAGTTTCATATGTCTATGTTGTAAAATCCCTGATGAAAGACGAACTTGAAGCACTTAAGGCAAAATCTCAGAATGACTAACATTATTTTTAGAAACATATTACGATTTATTGTCCTGATATTATTTCAGGTACTGGTGTTTAATAACATACATGTATTTTCATATATCACGCCTTTTGTTTATATTCTGTTCGTATTATTGCTCCCTTTCGAAACCCCAAGATGGTTATTACTGGTTTCTTCTTTTGCGCTGGGAATAACTTTGGATATGTTTTCCGACACAGGCGGCATACATGCGGCATCAACTGTTTTTATTGCATACCTGAGACCCTGGATTCAAAATGTTGTTTCTTCGAGGCAGGAATACGAACCGGGAATTCAGCCGGGAATAAAAAATCTTGGATTCAGATGGTTTTTCTCGTATTCGCTAATTCTTGTTTCAATACATCATATTTCCTTATTTTACCTGGAAATATTCAGGCTGTCAGATTTCTTCCAGACACTGTTTCATGCTTTGCTTAATGTGATATATACGATGGTATTTTTGATAATTATCCAATACCTGTTTTACAGAAAATAAAATGCAAAGCGCTTTTTATTTACCCTTTAACTCTATATCATCTTCCAGCTTTTCATCAAATTTCATGTTCTGTATTTGCCATGTCTGATTAGGCTTGTACAAAATAAAAGTTATTTTTAAGGGCTGCCGGTCATATTTCAGCATATAATTGAACATCATATAACTGTCATTGAGCACAATTTTTTCAATCAATTCATATCCGTAATACTGACCTAAAAGAGCGATACCCTTTTTAAGTTGCATTTTTATTCCTTCCTGTTGTGTTTTTTCATTACTTAACCATTTATTGGTCGTAAAAAAATAATCAACTGCCGCATCCGACCCCTGTTCCTGAAAAAGCTTAAAAAAATGTTCTGTAACGTCCTCTGGTTTATCTTGTGAAAATGCCAGACCCGGAAAGGTAAAAGTTAAAAAAACTAAAACGATTAAAGTACTGATTCGTATGTTCATATCTTTTGATTTTGGAATATATCCGTTAAATAATTAATTTCATCGTAAAAATATTTTATTTTTTTTTACTTTTTAATAGTTTTTTCATTTTTATTTTTAAATTTGTTTGCTGATACAAATGTTTAATATTGTAATAAAATTAACATAAATGCGTGAAAATAAATATTTGTTTTGAATTTACATCTGAATTTTTTTCAGGAATATAAGTTTTAACATTCTGAAATAAAGTTCGGTCATCAAAGCAACTGTTTTGGTTTATATATTGTCCTAATTAAAATCAAATCCTAATATAAAAAAAACTTCAATACATGAAAAATAAAATTCTGCTTTTAATCCTATTCGTTTTTTCAATTAGCTGTTTTGCACAAACAAATGAAAACAAAGAGAAATTTTTCAAGACAACAATTAAAAACATCACGCTAAATGTTCCGATGGGTTTTGAAGCAATTCAAAATCAGGATGGCTTTTTACACAAAGGAAGCGCATCAACGCTGATGATCAACGAAGTATCCAATTCACCTTTCAGCTTTTCAGCTTCTTATTTCGATGCAAAAAATCTGGAAAAAGACGGGGCAAAACTTATTGAACAGCAAAATGTAAAGACCGCATCAGGAATGGATGCCATTTTATTCACACTTAGCTTATCAATTAAAGGTCAAAATGATAATCCACCGGTTGATTTTGAACGTATGATTTTGTTGACGGGCAATGATAATAAAACTATTTGCATCGTTGCAAATTACCCTGTTATGATTAAAAAGCTTATCCAGGAAACCTTGAAATCTTCGATGTTATCAGTTGTTATAAATTAATCTTATCAATAGCATGAAAAAAGTTTACATTTCAGCAATTCTGTTTCTAATACTTGTTCCCACTTGCCTTTTTTCTCAAACTGATACCTCCACATATCATGTACGATGGCATACAGAGAGCCAGGATATGTGGGGACCTAACGGACAGGCCTTTACAATGGACACATCCATCAATCTTTTTGATGTTAACCAGGCAGATGTGGTAACTGCAGGTTCTATTACAAATATATTTGGCGGAGATTTTGGCGCTGAGTTGGCCATTGATTATTGGCTCAGATTGGGGTCTAATTTCAATATTGAAGGATTCACAACAGGTTGGGTGGATGTCAATTACCCAACTATTATTAACTTGTATTATCCTGACAGCCTGGCCTTTAATCCAGGTCAGACAATTACTATTGCATCTAATTACCAGGTAGATACCGGGTGGTACTTAAAGTCTCAATTTCCAACATCAGGTCACATATCCTTTGACTTTTATTTCGGATTCAATATTGATGTTGATGCCACAATATGTATCTGGAGTTGCACTTCTTTTGATGTATTTGAAGTTGGAATACCTTTAGACACCACTTTACTTTTTGATATTTCTGACAGTAACGGCGTTGCCTCCATAACATACCCCTGGTATGATCCGGTTCAGGGATTTTATTTTGCCCACGATACTATTTTACCTCTTATTTTTAACAATTTGGGGGGAATTGGTCTCAGCGGAATGATTACACTACCTTATGTTGAAACTACCGACCATATGCATACCAATGACAAGTGTCTTTATGCACACGGCGACAGTGCCTTCATGTGGTTCGATCTTGACATTCTTACTTTTCTTGGCGCCTTTGATCCCAGCCTCGACTCAATTCTTGATTTACTTAATGGATCTTTCGATATCGGAGGAGGGATATCTATTGATTATAGTTTGTTGACCATGGACCTTTTGGTAACAAGCTACATGGTCCAGGATTTTTCATTCTGTCCGACTATCTGGGCTAACCTTACTTTCCCCTCAGCATACCAATATACAGAAACCATTCCCGGAAGTGGTACCGTTGTTCATTCCGGTAACGGCAACAGCATTACTTTTCAGGTTGATCATGACCTGAATTTAAAACTACCATGTACAATGCCGGCTTTATTACCGGCGTATGTCAAATTTTCGATGGACAATAATTTCAGGAACCACACATGGGACAGTATCACATTTACATTTGTTCTGACAGCCTTTACATTTACATTAAATCTGCCTTCTTTCCCCATATTACCGGATTTTTGTATTCCTGAATATTGTATTGACATGCCGGTGCCTTGTCCGGAAAAATCATCAGGTAATGACACATGTCTTCAGTTGGTTTGTTTTCCGGAAGTATGCACACCAAACACCACTATTCAACCCGACCAGAGTTACACCATCGGCCCTCTTATCAACCTTAGTATTCCAATTGGATATATCCCCATTACCTGGTTCGACCAAACTTGGGAATTGGCTGATTTTCTACCGGATAACAGCGGGCAGGGCCTCTTTGATACGGTTATGCCGAACCAGTTAATGATGTATCCCAACGGCCCCTTTTCCACTCAGATATCAGGCCCTAACGTTATATGTTTCGGTGATACCAGCGCTATAATTACCGTACATACCATTAATGGAACACCACCATTCACATATGTGTGGAATACGGGTGATTCAACAACCACTTATGCTACCGCTGATAGCATTTCCGTTGGGGTTGGAACCTATAACGTCACTGTTTCTGATGTTAACGGATGTTCCTCAACAAACCAGCTGATTATTTACTATGTAAACCCGGAAATTTTCATCCACCTGACGGGTACAGATATCAATTGTGCCGGAGATAGCACAGGAATGATTGCTGCCCATGTTTGGGGAGGAACACCGGGATATACATACAGCTGGCTGCCTTTTGGCGGAAATACAGATACGGCAGCCAATCTTCCTGCCGGTACTTTTATTCTGAATATTATTGACTCTGTCAATTGCCCGAAATCAGATACAATTACTCTAATCGAATTACATCCTTTACCCCCGGTTAATTTTACGGGCACGCCAACTCAGGGATGTCAGCCGTTGGTTGTGAATTTCAATGAATTCAGCCCGGATCAGGGACAAACGTATGACTGGAATTTCCATGATAGTACTGCACATGATACAACCAAAAACACCATTCATATCTTCACAAATTATGGAGTGTTTGACGTGTCATTAACCGTGGTTTCCATATATAATTGCGACAGCACACTTTATTTACCTGATTATATTACTGTTTATCCCAAGCCTGTTGCTGAATTTTCTGTAGACCCTGCTGTTCTTACTAAAACCCAAGATCCTACCTGGACAGTGTTTTTTGAAGATCTCTCAACATTTACCAATGTCTGGAGCTGGGATTTCAATGATCCGGGATCTGGTGGCGCTAACACTTCCGGCCTGCAATCCCCCGCCCACTCTTTTTCTGCAGAGAACTTCTTTTATGTTTCATTGATTGTTACTTCCGATCATGGATGTAAGGACACCGTGGTACATAAAGTTGAAATTATTGATGATGTACTTGAATTTGAAAACGTGTTTACCCCAAATAATGATGGATTTAATGATGTTTTTGAAATTAAAAATATTGAAAAATATCCTGAAAATAAACTCACCATTTTCAACCGTTGGGGTGAAAAAGTCTTTGATACTTATCATTACAGAAACACCTGGAATGCAGAGGGTATTCCGGAGGGTGTTTATTATTATATTTTCGATTCAGGTAACGGAGACAAAACTATTGAAGGAACTGTTACCATAATCAGATAAAATTATTAAATCATGAAACAACTAATAGGAAAAGCTTTACTGAAACTTACTGTGGTTTTCTTTTTTATAAGTATTTCTTATCAATCACAGGCATCAACAATTTTTGCAAACGGCCCGATTCCGTTCAGTACGGTCTGGTCAGCGGATACGGTATTCGTGATTGGAGATATAACTGTTAACACCGGCGTTATCCTTACTATTAATCCGGGTACACACGTGATCTTCAATGGCCATTATAAATTAAATGTGGATGGCTGCCTTCGTGCCGTTGGCAACAGTAATGCAATGATTTATTTTACTATCAGCGACACCACCGGATTTTCAAATATATCATCAAATAATGGCGGGTGGTATGGTATCCGGTTTAATAATAACACAAGCACGGATACTTCAAAACTTGTTTATTGTAATCTTTCATATGGTAAAGCAAATGGTTCAACCGATGATGCAAATGGCGGAGCATTGTTTATCTATAACTCCTCCAAAATTATTGTTTCAAATTGCACTTTTGACCATAATATGGCAAAAACAAACGGAGGAGGTATTTATATCAGAAAATCAACTGCCAGAATTTTATTTAACCAACTGACCAACAACAAATGTTCAAGCGGAGGTGGTATATATATCAGTTCGGGGGCACCTTCTGTTTATAATAATACTTTTATTTCAAATTATGCCAGTAATGGTGGCGGCGGCATTTTCTGTACTGATACTACTTTAGCCAAAATAAACGGAAATCTGATCCGGCACAATCTGGGCCTTTTAGGGGCAGGGGTCGGATGTTTTAATGCCAGCCCTACATTTTTTAATAATACTATTATTTTTAATAAAGCCACACATGGCGGCGGATTATCATGTATAGGCACAGGTTTTAATACCAACCCTACATTCAAAAACACCATTCTATATAGCAATACAGCTTCAGGAATCGGAAGCCAGGTTGCTCTTATGACGGATATTTGTGATCCTAATTTTACATACTGCGATATAAAAGGTGGCTCTGCCGCCTTTGGTATTCAGGGAACGCAAACCTATACAGGACAATATCTTAACAATATTGCCTTACTGCCCAAATTCGAAGATACCGTTAACCATAATTATTTAATTAAACAAACATCGCCGTGTCTTGATGCGGGAACTTCTGACACCACTGGCCTCAAGCTTTTAAACGTTGATATTGCAAATAATCCGCGTATTAATATTAACCGTATAGACATCGGAGCCTATGAACGCCAACAGGCTACTACCGTTTGCGGTACGATCACACAAAACACCACTTGGAATGCAGATACGGTAAAAGTTAATTGTAACATTATCATCAACAATGGTATTACCTTAACAATTGCGCCAAAGGTTATTGTTCAGTTTCAGGGATTATACTCAATTACGGTAAATGGAAGAATTCTGGCGAATGGCACTCAATCCGACAGTATTATTTTTACACCTAAAAATACTGCTTCAGGTTGGTCAGGCATTATATTTAACAACACAGCTGTATCGAACGATACATCAAAGTTTTCGTTTTGCCGGTTTAGCTATGCAAAAAATAATACCGGGTACGGAAGTGTCTTCTTTGTTAAGAATTTTTCAAAAATAAAAATTCTGAATTCCTTGTTCAGATCAAATAATGCATACAGCGGAGGAGCTATATATGCTAAAAATGCCTCATTTTTAATTTCAAATTCTTCATTTCGTTATAATACGGTCAATGCTTCAGTCGGCAAAGGCGGCGCTATTTTATGCGATTCGGTTTCCAACCTTCAAATTATAAAATCATTATTTGCTTATAATACAAGCTATTCTGGAGGCAGTATTTATGCCCAATTCTCTAATCCGGTAATTAAATTGTCAATTATGGCAAATTCAAATGCAACAATTGGCGGCGGCATTACCTGTGATACATCAAATGCCCGGATAATAAATTGCATCATCGCAAATAATTCTGCAACAGATGCCGGAGGTATATATGCTTATCGTTGTCATCCTGATATCATTAATTCAACAGTAACGTACAACAACGCCACAAACGGCGGTGGAGTTAAATTCACCAAATCAATTCCTAAACTCACCAACACCATACTTTACGGCAATGTTGCAACCACCGGAACCCAGGCTTATATCGATGACACATTATGTGCTCCGGAGTTTTACAACTGCGATGTTCAGGGAGATACGACAGCAATGGCAAAAAATGGTTTTACAGGTTTTAACGGACAATATCTTAACAACATAGATACTATCCCGCTGTTTATTGCTCCTCCTGCCGGTACAGGCGTAACATATTCCGGCATAAATGCAAACTGGGGGCTTGACGCATGTTCAAATCTTTATAATAAAGGAAAATCAGATACTACCGGGCTGAATTTGCCCGCTCTTGATTATGGCGGAAATACAAGAATATATGGTAACCGTATTGATATTGGCGCTTTTGAATTGATAAAGCCTCAAATTGATCTTCAACCGGTTTCTACTACTGTTTGTTCCGGTGATACTGCTGTTTTTTCAGTTTCAGTTGAATCAAGTGTAAATGTAACCTATTTATGGCAATATTCCATATTAGGAATTCTATGGAATAATGCTTCAGGTGTCAATAATGATTCTGTTTATATGATCACCAATGTTTCACAGTCACAGGATGGATATTTTTACAGATGTGTAATTTCTGCAGCCTGCACTCAATCCATAAATTCACAAAGTGCGGTTTTACATGTTAGTCAGCCACCGACAATAAATTCTCAGCCGACCAATGTTACCATTTGTCAAAATTCACCTGCCAGCTTTACTGTTAATGCTACCGGAACAAATATAACATATCAATGGCAGCAAGAGCCCAATGGAAGTTCAACCTGGTCAAATTGTACTGGTGCAACTGCAACCCAGGCAACTTATTCAATTACAAATACTCCCTATAACCTTAATGGCTATAAATACCATTGCCTTATTTCCGGAGATTGTAATCCCGACACTATAACAGTTGATGTTCTGCTTACAGTTAAAATGTTGCCTTCCATTAACAACCAGCCATCAAATCAAAGTGCATGTCAGGGCCAGAATGTCACTTTTAATGTTGGTGCTACAGGAACAAATATCACATTACAATGGGAAGAAAGTACCGATGGCGGTTCTACATGGCATACTGCCCCCGGCATATCTACAACTTCTTCATACTCCATTTCCGGTATTACTCCATCTCAAAACGGATACAAATACCGTTGCGTGGTAACAGGAGATTGTACACCTGCTGCGACCTCAAATGTTGTAACGCTTTCGGTCAATACAAGCCCGGCGATTACAGTACATCCATCCACGGCTCACGTTTGTCTGAATTCAGACACCTCATTCCGGGTGGTGGCAACAGGTGGTAATCTGACTTATCAATGGGAAATGAAAGCTCCTGGAGCCACTTCCTGGACTAATGCTACAGGGCCAACTGCCGTATCCGCAATTTATCAGATCGACAATGCACAATATTCAATTGATGGTACTTGGTACCGTTGTCGCGTTCAAAACAGTTGTCCTCCGGCCGTAACATCTGACAGTGCACAGGTATTTGTTCATTCTCTGCCAACGGTATATATTGGCCATGACACTTCAATATATCTGTATAACGAAACAATTGACATTAACGCAGGTGCCGGATTTTCAGCATACCAATGGTCAACAGGAGAAACTACTCAATCCATAACAATAGTTGGAACTGTCGCAGGTATTGGCCCGCATATGTATACTGTTACCGTTACAGACAGTTGGGGTTGTACTGCAACAGATAATATTATTATAAGCGTAATTGATAATACCGGAATCTCATTTATCGATGCGGGCCTGAAAATTCGTATTTATCCAAACCCGGCCAATAACCAACTATATTTTGAACTTGAGAATGATTCCGAACCTGTTAATATCTCTATTACAAATCCTGAAGGTCAGATACTTTACAACAATTCGATAATTACAAAGATTAGCCCTAATGTTATTGATCTGTCGACCTGGGCCAAAGGGATGTATTTTATCACAATTTCATATAAAAACAAGATTTACAAGGAAAAATTCGTAAAATTATAATTTTAAGGAATTAATTATTAACACCAAAGTTTTATAGCGATTTAATCGTTTTATTTTAAATATTTGTATAAATTTTAGCCATTACATATTTTATTTGCGAACTTTTTTTCTTAAATTTGATTGAATGCTTTTTATTGAAACTTTTTCATTATGAATAAATTAACCTGCATTGTAATAAAGGCTTTTTTTATAATTGCCTTTTTATGTTTGAGTTGTAATACATTTTCGCAGGGATTTAGTCAATCACAAAAGGATTCTATACTTAATGCATATGTTACAGTTCCAAATAGCGATATTAGAATTGTTCCACCTGCATTCTTTAAAGGTTTTATAAAGGATGGTAAATTTGGGTTTATGCATGAAGGCGCTGCAGCCTCAATATCTATAGAGGAAATAAAAGGCACACCGTATCCGATTGTTGTTCAAAATATGACAAAAGAATATTTTGAAAGTCAGGGCGTTAAGTTTATCACTAAAGAAAATATCCAGACCAGGCAGCAAAAAGATGCCGTTATTTTTTTGGTAAATTTTTCCGTAAAAAGCAAAGATGGAAACAAAGAGCTTGAATATGAGCGTATGATGTTGTTTACAGGTGATTATAATCATACAATATGGATCAGCGCAAATTACCCGGTAATTGCACGAAAAATGCTGTTTGTTCCTTTAAAAGAAAGTTTATTATCGGTACAATTTGATTAAGTGAAATCGTGATAAAAATGAAAAAATATATACTCATCTTATTTTTATTTGTGCTGGTCACATTGTTCTCTGGCAGCAGGGTGTTTTCTCAAACAC
This sequence comes from uncultured Bacteroidales bacterium, assembly GCA_964626855.1. Taxonomy (GTDB): domain Bacteria; phylum Bacteroidota; class Bacteroidia; order Bacteroidales; family CAIWKO01; genus CAIWKO01. The sequence goes on along the minus strand of CAZVKJ010000017.1, from coordinate 47,387 downwards.
ATGTTGTCACCCACAATGTTGACTGGGTTACCCACGACCAGAACATGTGGGGACCTAACGGCAGTCCATTCACTTTGAATATGGACATTGACCTGTTCAACATCAGTTTTGGAGATACCAATTCTTTTGGTGGCATTCAGGATCTTGGCTGGTTAGGTGAATGGGGGGCTGTTATTGATCTTGGAACCTGGATAGAGGCTGCTTCCACATTTAGTATTCATGGATTTACCACTGGGTCAATCGATGCTGAATATCCTGTTGAAATTAATCTCACGTTTCCTGATAATTACACATTTAATCCGGGCGAGTGGGTTACAATAAATACAAACTATACTGTAGAGCCTGGCTGGGACCTCACCTCTCATTTTCCGACTGCCGGAATTATTCAACTTGATTTTTTCTTTGGATTTGGAATAGACATTTCGGCCACATTGTGTCTTTATAGTTGTACCTCTTTTGATATCATCAACCTGAATATTCCAACAGATTCAATTAATATTTTCTACCTGAATTCTCAAACCGGCGATGTTTCATATCCTTGCTGGGATGGATTTTTCTTCACAATCTGTCATGATGACTTCCTTCCAATAATTATAGAAGACTGGTGGGATATAGGATTAACCGGCTTTATTGATATTCCTTACGTTGAAACCACTGACTGGCTCGGAACAGATAAGTGCATTTATGCTTCGGGTGATGACTTATGGCTTCATTTAAATATTGATATCATTCAGCTTCTGGCGGCAATTTGTCAGTTAATACCCCCGCCTGCCGGTCCAGCCATCTCGCAATTTTTGGGCATGTTAAGCGGTACATTTGATATAGGTGGCGGTGTATCAATCGACTATACGCTTTTATCGATAAACTTCGGGCTTGATAGTTACATGCAACAGGATTTCACATTATGTCCTACTGTCTGGACGCGATTTACATTCCCGACCAGTGTGCCGTACACCGAAACAGACCCAAATAACAACGATGCCGTGGTCGCGTCGGGTAATGCTGCTGTTATCGATATTAAAGTAGATGACGATCTTAACTTCAAGTACCCCTGTGATGGGTATCCTGTTTGGGATATCGGCATTCAGCATTATTTGACTAATGATTTTACAAATCACACATGGGATAGTCTAGCTTTCTATTTCAATATTACGGCATTTGAGTTTTGGATCAATCTGCCATCGTTCCCTGTACTTCCGGATATTTGTATACCTGAATATTGTATTGATGTTCCAACGCCTTGCCCCGAAAAGTCAAATGGCTCTGATACATGCTGGCAAACAGTATGTACCCCGGAAATTTGCACACCTCCGGTTGTAGTTACACCGCCAGATCTTACAATTCATATCGGACCACTATTTACCCTCACTCTTCCATTGGGATATATTCCTATTACATGGTATAATAATACCTGGCAACTTGCCGGATGGGTCCCCAATGAATCGGGATTTTATGATACTATAATGCCTGATGAGCAGATCATTCCGAATCCGCCCATGACCATGCACGCTGAGATTACGAATCAAATCATCTGCTTTGGTGACTCTATCGGCGAAATAACAGCTTTTGTCGAAAACGGAACGCCCCCTTATACTTATATCTGGTCAACAGGCGATTCTACCACGACTAACAGCACATCAAACTCAATCCCCAATTTAGGCGCAGGAACTTATTACGTTACAGTTTACGATTCCGGGCCTTGTTATTTTTATGATACGGTTGATATTCAAAACATTGACCCACCACTTTACATTTCACTTGATGTTAAAAATGTGACTTGTTATCAGGGCTCTGATGGTAGAATTACGGCTCATGTTTCAGGTGGCTCTCCAGGGTATACCTATGCATGGTATCCGTTTGGCGGTTACGACTCTGTCGCGCCCAACCTTCCTGCAGGCACCTATTACGTAGTGGCCACCGACCTTTTAAACTGTGATATCAGTGATACTGCAACACTCATTGAATTATGGCCTTTGCCCGATATTAACATTAAAGCCGAACCAGACAGTGGATGCCAGCCTCTTAAAGTACAGTTTTACGAAACAACTCCTGATTCGGGTCAGACTTATTTATGGGATTATCATGATCGCGGCATTACCGATACTGTTAAAAACCCTCTTCACACGTTTTATTATTCCGGATTGTTTGATGTTACTATTTATGTTACTTCTAACCACGGGTGCATCGATTCACTAACTATTGATGACATGATTAACGTTTTCCCCAAACCTAATGCGGAATTCCGGCCTGAACCTGCCGAAACGGACATTTTAGAATCATGGGTGGCCTTTAATAATTTATCCGATAATACGTATTGGAGTTATTGGGCCTTAGGTGATGGAGAATACTCCACTGAAACAGAACCAATGCACCACTATCTTGATACCGGAAATTTCCATATTGTGCTGTATATTGAGACAGAACATGGATGCAGGGATACCGTATCTCATGATATTCTTGTCAGGGAAAGCATTACATTCTATGCTCCAAATGCCTTTACGCCTGATGAAAATGGAATAAATGAGGAATTTCTTGTTAAAGGCACCGGCGTCGATTATAGTACTTTCCATATGATGATCTATGACCGCTGGGGTAAACAAGTATTTGAATCTGATGATATCTATAAAGGCTGGGATGGTAAAATTAACGGAAATCTTGTCAGAGAATCCGAAGTTTTCACGTGGGTAGTAACCTACAAGGACATTCTTCAGCGAAAGAAAAAACATACAGGTACTGTACTGTTAATCAGATAATCAAGCATAATTTTGTATTAAAATTTTGATAAAATAAGTTTAATAAGTTTTATTGCGGTACATTTTTTGATAAAAGCGCGCCACTTTGAATTTGAATATTATGGAACAAAAAAAGAAAGTAATAATACACTACAATAACATTACTCCTGACGTTCTTGAGGCCATAAATAAGAAATATCCCGATGGATTTCATGACCACATTTTTAAGGTGACTAAGCCCAATGGTGATTTTTTTCATGCAATAACGGTTGACACAAAGGATGCAAGTTACTTAGTAAAAATCGACGTGAAAATTGATAATGTTTCCGATGAAAAAATAGATGAACAACTCTTTTCAAAGGATGACATCCCTGAAGCAGATATTAAGCCTTCTGATGTGGACGATGAAGATGTAAATGAACAACCAAGCAAGCCACCAACGGCTGATGATGATAATTTCTAAAGAACAACCTTTTAGCATCTCATCACATAAAACTCATTTAAGCAGGCATTAAAAGGCTTTAAAGCCAATTATTTCGCGAACCTCTTTTATTGTTTTTGCAGCGCTTTCGCGCGCTTTTTCAGCGCCCATATTGGCAACCCTGTGAAGATATGCGCTATCTGCTTCAATCTCTTTAATTCGCTCTGTCACAGGTGCGATAAATGCAACCATATCTTCTGCCAGTTGCTTCTTTAAATCGCCATACCTGATGGTGCAGTTATTATATAATTCATTAAAGTATGCTATGGTTTCCTGTTTCGAAACAATTTCCATCAGGTTAAAAAGATTTTCTATAACCTGTGGTTTGGGCGAATTTGGAGCTGTAGGCCCGGCATCAGTGACTGCTTTCATTATTTTCTTACGGATGACTTCTGCCTTGTCGGCTAAAAAAATACACGAGTTTTCATTATCCGATTTGCTCATCTTTAAACTGCCGTCAAGTCCGGGAATTTTAATCAATTCCTCCCCAAAATTATAAGCCACCGGTTCCGGGAAAAAATCAACTTTATAAAGCCTGTTAAAACGATTGGCAAAAGTACGTGTCATCTCTAAATGTTGCTCCTGATCTTTGCCAACAGGCACTTTTAATGCTTTATGAATAATAATATCGGCAGCCATTAAAGTAGGATATGTAAGCAATCCCGCGTTGATGTTCTCCGGTTGTGTACGGGCTTTTTCCTTAAAAGATGTGCATCGTTCAAGTTCACCTTTATAAGCATTCATGTTTAAAATAAGGTATAACTCGGCAGTTTCGGGCACATCACTCTGGATATAAAGTGTAGCTTTCTCGGGATCAAGGCCGCTGGCAAGGTATTCAACAAGCACATTGCGTACATTGCCATGTAGGTCAGACGGTGTAGGATGCGTTGTAAGTGAATGATAATCGGCAATAAAAAAATAACAATGATTTTCATTTTGCATTTTCACAAAATTACGTAGCGCCCCCATATAGTTACCCAGATGCAGATTTCCGGTTGGCCTTATTCCACTTACAACTGTTTCCATAAATTATAAAATAATGTTATGCAAAGGTACATAGCTTTATTGATTAATTCAAAAAACGATGGCACAAGAAAACAAAAAGCCCGCATAATTGCAGGCTTTTTAATAAAATTATGAACTACTAAATAATTTATTTGGCCACTTTTTTCAGTGCGTCATTCGTAGCTTTTAACATCGGCTTGATTGAAATCGGAGCGCCCACGGCATTTTTCATCCAAACTTCAGGGATGGTGCGGCCATAGGTAAACATGCGTATCGTTTCATCTGCCAGGCTTTTATCTTTCATTTGTTCTTCCACCTGGAACTGTACGAGGTGCCCAATAGGATAGTTAGAAAGATACAACGGATTGTCTATCATGTGTGAATAAATAGCCAGCAACGGGCAGTCTTTGATTCCAAAAACATCGGCATAATATTTATTCCATACTTCTTTGGCGTTGGCAATCACAGCTTCTTTAAGCTCTTTTTTGGTTGCTTTCGGGTGATTATAGAGCCATTTCCAGGTTTGCATATCCACCAGCGAAACGCCCATAATTTCATAACATCCCCAGAAATCGTCGAGAATCTGTAAATATTCTTTATTCGGGTCTTCGTTTTTGATGCCGAGCAGGTCGAGGTCGCGTTTCTGAAAGATAAAAGCCAACGCTTCGGTGAAGCCTGTATTAGGAACACCCGACAGTGAGTAATAATCCACATCATACATCGACAAGGTCTGTTCTACATTATGCCCAAATTCGTGGCAGGCAATGTTGTATCCTTTGTAGTTCCACCCTTCTTTGGGGAATCGTGTGCGAAGGTGCGACACATCGCCTTTCATCATGGTGCCCCAGGCATGGCCCGAGCCGCGTGCAGGATCGATAACGATTTTAGCGGCTAAATAATTAGCTTTTTCTTTAGAGAACCCCAGTTTTTCCAGAATGTTCGGAAGGTCGTTCTGGTAATCGGTAACGCTTTTGTATTTCGCCTGAACTTTTGCGTCTAATTCTTCCTGCGAAATATTGCTTCTTGGTTTAAACCCATCGTACCAGATATCAAAAGGTTCAAGTTTACGGTTGAGGCGTTTGCTGATGAGCTGTGCAACCTGTTTAACTTCGGGTGAAGAAACAAAATCAATAAAAAGTTTTTCAACTTCCGGCTGGGGCATTTCCATGCCTTGTTCAAATGCACGCTGGATATAGGTGGGATACTGCGGATTATAAGTGTCAATGCTTTGGATAGCGTTGAAAAGCCCAAGCATTTGACCATAACGGTTATCATCTTCGGATTTGGCCGTTATCTCTTTATTGTCTTTATATACCTTATTTGAGTATGGATTCCATTGTACCCTGGGGTTATTAATAGCGCTGTCGGGGATTTCCTGCGAAATTATCCGAAGCATGACCTGGTAGATCATTTTTTGTTTGATAAGTCCGTTCTCTCCCTGATAATTGGATTTTAGTTCGTCGCGTAAGCCCCAATGGCTGATCAGTTTCATGTCTTTAGGAAAATAGGTGTTGTTTTTATCGTCAACCAGGTTTCCCATATAAATGTTGTATTCGGAAATATACATATCGGCGGCCGTCAGCGCATCGGAAAATTTTTGTAATACATCTGCCGGAACGCGTGAGGTATACATGTCGCCCAAACGGGCATAAGCCCATTGTTTCCTATCCCATTTCGGGCCGAGTTCAATTTTTTCTTTCAGCGTATAAAAAGGAAAATTAAGTATCGTAACGAACGCGAGTTTATTATTAAAAAAGTCGTCGTTAAGGTGTGCAAAAGGATCATAAGCTCCGAAAATATCGTCAACGGGTATCATTTCGCCGTCATCTATGTGGAGCGGTCGCTTGAGGTCGAGGCTTATCCGGTTGAAATTACCAAAAATCACTTCGAAATTTGTTTGCAGGCGGTTGAACAAGGTGTTCAGGGCTGTGGTGTCGCCCGCAAAATTCTGTATGCAAAAATCCTGAAAATCTTTGTTTTCCCCATCTGTTTTTGTCCATAATGCTGCAGCCTGGGTAACGCCTTTGGTAATGCGTTCTTTTTGTTTGTCGCCATATTTAGCGACCAGATTGTTAATGGTAGAATCGACCGTAGCCTGACTGATAGAACTCATAGTATTGATTTTTAATTTCACATTCCTGGAACATTGTAAAAATGCAAACGACAGAGGAATGCATAATAAAAGAATAAGTTTTTTCATAAAAAACACTTTAAAGTTTTATAAAACAAAATACTTTTGAAAATCAATTCAAAAGTATTAAAAAAAAGAATGTTACGAAAAGATTCAGAGTTTTATTTCTTCCCCGGATTTATTGAAGAAATGATACTCCAGAAGGTGATAATTATTTGAAAAGCCAAGTCTGATCCATTGCCTGTATTTGAAAAACCATTTTATATGCCTTGAATATAAGCCTTTGGTTAAAAAAGCATAAAGGTACGGATGAACCAGAAGTTTTATGTTCTTTTCATTTTGCTCCTTTAATAAATACAGTATCCGGTTGTCAATATCATCTATAAGTGAAATGCTTGCTCTTATTTCGCCAGAGCCTTCACAAAAAGGACATTGCTCCAGTATTTTTACATTTGTTTCGGGCCTTACTCGCTGACGGGTAATTTGCACAACGCCAAATTTACTGGGAGGTAAAATAGTATGCTTTGCATGGTCAGCATCCATTTCCACTTTCATTTTTTCAAAAAGCATCCTTCTGTTTGTAGCTATATGCAGGTCAATAAAATCAATGGAAATTATCCCCCCCATATCGCGCAGACGCAATTGGCGGGCAATTTCTGATGCGGCATCCATATTGACTTCCATGGCGTTTGCTTCCTGATTATTATCAGTATTACTACGATGGCCACTATTTACATCTATTACGTGCATTGCCTCGGTATGCTCAATAATAAGGTAAGCCCCGTTTTTCAGGTATACCTTTTTACCGAATGCATTTCTTATTTGTTTGTCGATACCAAAATGCTCAAAAACCGGTATTTTTCCCTTGTAATGTTTAATAATATCGACTTTATCGGGGGCAATAGTTTTAATATAATTTCTGAGCTCGTCATGGATACCCAAATCATTAACATGGATACTATTAAAAGTCTCATTTAAAATATCCCGCAGGATAACAGAAGAACGGTCAATTTCACTCAATATTTTTTTGGGCGCTTTCGAACCCTGGAGCCTTTCGACCATTGATTCCCATTTTTTCATCAGGTCTTCCAGGTCGGTAATAAGCTCGGCAACCTTTCTGTTTTCGGCCACTGTACGAATAATAATCCCAAAATTTTTTGGTTTTATACTCATTACCAGGCGCTTAAGGCGATTTCTATCTTCGTTGCTTTTTATTTTTTGTGAAATAGAAACCCTGTCGGAAAACGGTACTAAAACCAGGTACCTGCCGGCAATGGAAATTTCAGATGTAATTCGGGGGCCTTTGTTCGAAATAGGTTCTTTAGCAATTTGAACAGGGATTTCCTGGTTAACAGCCAATATCTGAGAAATCTTGCCCGATTTGTCAATACTTTTTTCAACAAGGCTATCCATTTCTGTCAGAGGAATTGCTTTCCCCTGAACAGCATTTTTGGTATATTTGACTAATGAATGAACCTGGGGGCCAAGATCGAGGTAATGCAAAAAGGCATCTTTTTCATAGCCAATATCAATAAAAGCAGCATTTAACCCCTGTACTATTCTTTTAACTTTTCCCAAACACACATCCCCCACAGAAAAAGTATTATTATTTTTTTCTCTGTGAAGCTCAACAAGCTTTTTGTTTTCAAGTAATGCAATCAAAACTTCGGCAGGGCCGGAATCGATAATAAGCTCCCTGTTCAAGGCAATCTATTTAATGCTTTAAATAAATATGAAATATATAAAACTGAATAACAGAAGATAAAAGAAATAAAAAACAGCTGCCTTAAAACATTACATTTTAAGGCAGTGTATTTAAAAAAATAGCATTATTTCTTCTTATGCCTGTTTTTTCTCAAGCGTTTTTTCCGCTTGTGGGTTGACATTTTATGTCTTTTTCTTTTTTTTCCGCTTGGCATAACGTAATAAATTAATTATTTTACATTCTTTTTAATTGCACTTGTAAAAACCTTAGCCGGTTTAAAGGCTGGGATGTTATGTGCTGGTATTACTAAAGTCGTATTTTTTGAGATATTCCTACCTGTTTTTTGAGCGCGTTTTTTTACGATAAAACTGCCAAAACCTCTTAAATAAACATTTTCACCTTTTTGCATTGAACCTTTAACAACTTCCATGAACGCTTCAACTGATGTTTGAACAGTTAACTTTTCGATTCCGGTTTTGTTAGCAATTTCTGCTACGATTTCTGCTTTTGTCATAAATCAAATAATTTAATAGATTAACTTTTTGGATTATATTATCTTAAATATCTTTTTTTAATCGGGGTGCAAATATAAGCTAATTTTTTCAAATATAAATAATTCCTATAAAAATTTGTTTTTTTAATCCTTATATTTGCCTCTTTTGAAGGCTTTTTATGGTGTTTTCAGATAAATTGATCAACTGGTACAAAACGAACAAAAGGGAACTCCCCTGGCGAAATACAATAGACCCTTACAAAATTTGGGTTTCTGAGGTTATATTACAACAAACACGGATCGAACAGGGATTTTCGTATTATGAACGATTTATTATAATGTATCCCGACATATATGCACTTGCAAAATCCGATGAAGATAAATTGTTAAAATTATGGCAGGGATTGGGTTATTACACCAGAGCCCGAAATATGCTAACCGCGGCCAAAGAAATTGCCGGAAAATATAATGGCATCTTTCCACGCAACTTCAATGAAATAATTAAGATAAAAGGAATAGGAAAATATACTGCGTCAGCAATCCTGTCATTTGCATATAATATTCCTCATCCTGTAATAGATGGTAATGTAAAGAGGATTATTGCGCGTTATTTCAATATCCGGGAGGAAATAAAATCTAAAGCTGCAGAAATGATTATTGAGCAAAAACTTCAAAAAATATTCGATATAAAAAGACCCGCTGAATTCAACCAGGCTATTATGGATTTTGGCGCCCTGCAATGCAAAGTAAGCAACCCGCTATGCTCTGTTTGTATTTTTAAGGATAACTGCCTTGCATTAAAACATAATAAAGTATCTGAAATACCGGCAATTTCAAAGAAAAAAACAGCCACAGTCCGGTATTTTTACTATATAGTTCCAATTTGGGAAATTAATGGGATAGCGTTTACTTATCTTATGAAGCGCGAATCAGGAGATATATGGAAGCACCTGTTTCAATTTCCTCTTATTGAAATGAACCAGGATTTTCTGCCGGATAGAATATTGCAGTTTCCGGAATTTAAAAGCCTGACTGAGGGGAAAAAATATTCTGTTTTAATGGTTTCCGAAAAATATTCACATAAATTAACCCATCAGATTATTAATGCTGTTTTTATCCGCGTAAAAATACTTGAAGAACTTGAAAATAAGCACTTAAAAAAAATCGCGATCAAAGAAATTCACAATTATCCAGTATCCCGATTAATTGAAAAATACTTGCTCGAAAATGTTTTTTCTAATTTTTAATAATAAAATATTTTGCAGAATAAAAAAAATATCTAAATTTGCACTCCTATTTAAAATTCCTCAGTAGCTCAGTTGGTTAGAGCATCTGACTGTTAATCAGAGGGTCCCTGGTTCAAGTCCAGGCTGGGGAGCAAAAACAAAGCCGTTGAATGACGGCTTTTTTTATTAACACCCATGGTTTATACTGTTTATGTATTAAAAAGTCTATCAACCGGAAAATTATACACAGGACAGACTGATGATATAAAAAGGAGATTATATGAACATCAGACAGGCACGGGGCCGGTTCGATACACAAAAGGCCGTGGGCCTTGGATATTAGTTTATTCAGAAGAATACCCTGAGCGTTCTCAAGCAATGAAAAGGGAAAAATATTTGAAAACAGGTGTTGGCCGTGATTTTTTACGAAACATAATATCAGCCTTTAATTAATCTGAGGGTCCCTGTCCGCCGCGGCGGACAAGTCCAGGCTGGGGAGCAAAAACAAAGCCGTTGAATGACGGCTTTTTTTATTA
>CAZVKJ010000017.1:0-36978 GCA_964626855.1 uncultured Bacteroidales bacterium | reverse complement strand
GCGGACAAGTCCAGGCTGGGGAGCAAAAACAAAGCCGTTGAATGACGGCTTTTTTGTTTCAGGGCTGAAGCCCTTTGTTTATGTGTGTTACAATAGCCCCGCCATTAATGACGGGGCTATTGTTATGACAAACGCCCCGGACTTTAGTCCTGAAAGTATAGTTAAAACAATAGGAAATACTTGTATTTTTTATGTCGTTAATCAAAACTCCACAACAGAATTTCTTGATTTAATATTGACCACCCACATTCACAAATTTCAATTCGTTCATTTTGAATAGGTCAGTTTAGTCTTAACTCTCTCAGCGACACTTTTATGATGTTCAGATAAATTTTAAGACATCTTCATCATTTATTGCAAACCTTTCCAAGTTTATCTGCCCAGTTTTCGGGGAAAAATTTAAAATAGTTGTTTTTAATTTTTGTTGAAAATGTTGCAAGTATTGAGAGCGTTACAGAAGGAAGCCCCACAACAATAAGGTACAATGGCCCAAGCATTAGGCTTTGAACAGCATGCCCGTATTCATGCAAGATAGTATTTTCGCTGAATTGATTCCCGGAAATAAAAATAAATTTCCCGAGCGAGACTCCTCCTATGAAAAAAAGTTTGTCAACGCGAATAAGAATGACACTATGCAAAGATGAAGTATTACTGACACTTTTGGATAATTTTAAAAATAAATAGAATACCATCCCCAGAAGCGTTTGAGGTAAGCACCATGTGAAATGCAGGAGGTTTAAAACTATGGCTTTCATGTATATAGAGAGTATTTTAAAATGCCTGATATTGAAAAATATTTTCAACACTCTCAATAATCGTACCTGCGTTGTTTTTTAATTTAATTCACTGGTTTTACCGGCATCAGAGTTTGTTTATACTGAATGCTGATACCATCTCTTTATTATCAGAAATCAAGGGTACTTATCATTGATCAGTGAGCTTATCTGTGATATAGCCAGTTTTGATTCATTTAAGTGCCCGAGCATAACCCAGTCATGAAACATCTCAGGATATTCAAAGTAATTCATTTTTATTCCTTTTTGCTCCATTATCGCCTTAAGCTTCCTACAATCTGGCACAAGAATATCATGTGTACCAATAAAAACACTGATTTTGGGCAGTTCCTCAAATGATCCATAAATTGGGCTGAGCAGGTAGTTGTTTGTTTCGGTTTTACCCGCCCACACCTTACCTGCCAGCACAAGGTTGTTAGCCCGGAGCGTAACATCATTTTTTTGAACCTCGGTGATTTGTGGATTTGTCATACTAATGTCGAGCCATGGACATAAAAGGATGATTGCTGCGGGCGACAACGTGCCGGTATTCCTTAGTTTCATGGCAAAAGCGAGAGCGAGCCCGCCGCCTGCCGAATCACCCATCAGGATGATGTCTTTTGCATCTGTCTGCGACAACAGGCGTTTGTATACGGCTTCGAGCATTGCAAAAGCTTCCTGAAAGGTAGCAGCGGGGGCGAGTGGATAATCCGGCAGAATAAAAGTGCTGTTTGTTCGCCTGATAACCTCGGCAGCAAATTTCCAATGCTGTCGGAAAATATTATTGACATAAGATCCGCCATGCAGAAACAAAACATATTTCCTCGGTCTTTTTCCCTGCGGTGAAATCGTGTAAACCATCCTGCCATTAACACGATTAGTATCAATTCTAAACTCACTATGAATTTTTTTCGGAATCTTAGCTGCCTCAGAAACAAAATGATCTTTGCTTAGTTTTCTTGGGAGGTTGTTTTTAGGTAATAGCAGCCTTGCCGTGACTTTTATAAGCCTTGCCTTAAAACCGGGGGCTTCCTGGCGAATATAATTGATTGAAGTGTCTTGTGCCGTTTGAGCCTGAATACTCAACGCAAACAAAAACAAACAAAAGGCAATGACCGTTGCAATGATATTGCGGTGTTGCAAATAAAAGCTGTTTAGCAAGCCGGTCATTTTTTTGTTTTATATCTGGTTGATCCTGACAATAACAGAACAAAAATAAAACAAATTGATAATAAAAATAACCTCCAAAGAGTACGGATGGTCTGTACGTCAGAATGAGTTTTTTGGGTATCCTTGCAGCCTGATATATTCAAAGGAGATTATATGAACATCAGACAGGCACGGGGCTTGTTCGATACACAAAAGGCCTTGGGCCTTGGATATTAGTTTATTCAGAAGAATACCCAGAGCGTTGTCAGGTAATGAAAAGGGAGAAATATTTGAAAACAGGTGCAGGTCGTGATTTTTTAGAAACAAAATATCTGCCTTAAATTAATCAGAAGGTTCCTGTCCGCGGCGGACAAGTCCAGGCTGGGGAGCTGAAAAATCAAGGAGTTCAATTCTTAAAAGGGTTGAGCTCTTTTTTTGTAACCATGAATGTAACCATATCTTTAAGTATCAGGATCCATTATTTTCTGGTAATGCAAAATATCCTCCAATGATAATACTCGTCCTTTACGGTCTCTTAGCCTTTTTTGAGCGGGTTGGTAGCCAGGATTAGTCTTTAGAAATAAAAATTTTTTATGATTGTACACCGAATTGTACATTTTTTGATTATATTTGTACAATCAATTATACATTTTGCATGGAATCACTATATTCGTTTCAGAATCAATTAATTGAATCCTCCGTTTTTTTATTTCGCAGGGGTGTTCTCAGAGAAATAGAATGGAAGGAGCGGTTGATAGGGCTCACGGGGGCACGTGGCGTGGGCAAAACCACGCTTATGTTGCAACATCTTTTGGATAGCAGCTTGCCGGCAAAAAGAAAGCTATATCTGAGCATGGACAACCTGAATCTGCCTTTTACAAGTTTGATTAGTTTTGCAGAAAAGTTTTATCAGCAAGGTGGCAAGCTGCTGATGGTAGATGAAATACATAAGTTGCCCGATTGGTCAGCAGAATTAAAGAACATATACGACCTTTTGCCCGGGCTTCAAGTCGTTTTTAGCGGCTCGTCATTGTTAAAAATAAAAACCGGAAGTGCAGATTTAAGCAGACGTGCAGTAATTTATAACATACAGGGTTTATCTTTCAGGGAATATTTACAAATAGACCTTGGTATCCCGCTTGAAAAATACCCACTTGAAATTTTGCTTAAAGACCATGAAGCAATCTCACATAAAATCAATAAAAAACTTAAGCCTCTTCAGTATTTCAACGACTATCTTAAACATGGCTATTATCCCTTTTATCTGCAATCGGTTAACACCTACCCTTTAAAGCTAAACGCTGTTCTGAATTTCATCATCGAAACCGAGATTCCATCCATCATTAATCTGGATCAGAAAAATATCGGGAAAATCAAACGTTTGTTACAAATCATAGCGGCCAGCACTCCGTTTCAACCTAATATGGTAAAACTATCAGAATCGCTGGATACACACAGATCCACACTTCTGCAATACCTGCACCTGCTTGAAAACACTGATATCATCCGCAATTTATACAGCGATGGTAGTTTTTACGGGAAATTGTCCAAACCTGGGAAAATCCTTCTGCATCATCCTAACCTTTCTTATTGTTTGAATGAAGATGTCAAATTAGGAAGTAATCGCGAATCTTTTTTTTGCAGCCAGGTCAGCGCTGAAAATAAAGTTGAATTAAGCGCTAAAGCTGATTTTATAATTAACGGGAAACACACTTTCGAAATCGGAGGCGCAAAAAAGACCCGCAGGCAGATCAGCGGCCTTGCCTCTGCTTATATTGTGGCAGATGATCTGGCGTACGGTTATGAAAATAAAATACCCTTATGGCTGTTTGGATTTTTATACTGAGATTTTAATCAATCTAGTGAAGTGTGCAACTACACACACTTTCTAACGCCGTGGTGGCCCAGTCTAAGCCGGAGAGCAGGAAAATCAAGAGGCTGTCTCAAAAGAGAATCTCAAACGATTTTTTTGAGTCGCAATAATAAAAAACTACAAATTATCAGTTTGACAAATATTTTCAACCGGTTAAGGTTATAGGCTCTTTATATGAAAATAAAATGGTTTTTTGTGAACGTGATACTAATCAGCATGATCATCATTAGCAAACACAAGCCCAATTAGCAGATCAGAAGGGTATGGTTTTTTTATTGAAAGGGTTTTTACCTGTATATTTTAGAACCCTTAAAAAACCTTCTTTAAATATGCTTAAAAAAGATCGCCGAATAAGCTTTTATAAGCATCGGCATCGCCACCATATGATTTAATATTTCCTTCATGTATCTTAAAGGTGCATTTTTCACCGGTGATTTTTGAAAAAACAATGATAGATTCTTTTCCGTTTTCTTCCTGCATGATCACCTTAGCCAGATTTTTATCATATTCCTCGGCATCAAGATTTTCATAACAAATCGGACAAATGAAATTTACAATATCTCCTTCTTCAAAATCATTATAATCGGGATGCATTTTCACAGTGTAATCACCCAGATCGGGGCTGATTAAAAGCAAACCAGATTTTCCCTTGTTGGTCTTTGTCAGAAAAATTATACTGTTTGATACCCTCAGGTGACCTCTGCAATGAGGACAAAGAAAATTTGTTTTCATAGTAGCTTATTTAATAACTTCAAATATCGGATTTTTTATTTTATAATGTACAAATTTATCAAAGAATAATTTTTAAAATGACCTTACCGGACAAACATAATATTGATGGTATTTGTAATTTACTGCCACACTGTCATTTCCAAAATCCTGTGACCATGCACTTTCTCCTGAACCTTCAGAACTGCTCCAGTAACGATTACTTGCAAAACCGCCAATAACATCCTTTGATTTATATAATTTATCAAGCTCGTCGCGGCTTGGCAGATACCAATCATCATAACCGCCCGTAACCAAATCATTACAATAACGCGCTGCTATAACGGTTTCTGAACAACCGTTTAAAATCGCAAGAGTATTAGCATGGCCTGTCCCCAGAGATGTTGATGTTCCTCCTGTCGCAATCCCTGAGCATCCCCAGCTTATTTCTGACCGCTGACTATCAATGGCTGCAATCAATCCGTGCTTAACACCTGGATCATAGCCGGGATCATCCGGCAGCAATATATAAGCCAAAATGCCTCCTTCATATTCCGACCCGATGCTAATACATGAACCATCATTTTCATTGGCTTTTGAATCATAATTAAGCGCTGCTTTATTTGTGCATCCGCCCACCTTCTTTTCACAGCTATATATAGAAAAGAGGCAAATAGTAATAACAATACAAATGATTATCTTTTTCATTATTTATTTTTTTGTGTGTGCAAATTACTAAAAAACTTTAATACGATATACTTTAATTGTGATAAAATATATGAAGCAGGTAATTTTTTGCTTTCTTCCTGACAACCACACTTAGGCTATTTTGGGCGATATCCTGGGCTGATACACTTTATCAACTAGCTGTATAATTTACTCCGCCATTCTCCGGAAAAGGCCCGTGGAAAATGGCGGGGTTAATTATGCTGTTGAATGAGAAGGATTGGGGTCTTTATAGAAAATATTGCCGATATATCATATATTAAAAAGCGACAGTATCATTGTTAAAATTCCGAAAAACAACACTGACCGTGAAACAATAATCCTATAATCTAAATCTGCTCAGAAATTTATTAAAGGCTTCTTTATGTGTATTACCCACCAAAAATTCACGTTTTCCAATAAAAACACTGTTCTTTTTTATTGCTGTAATGCTATTAATACCGATAATAAATGATTTATGAACCTGTAAAAATTCGTTTTCAGGCAGGAGCGCCTCAACTGTCTTTATGCCCATTCGGGTTACAACTGGCGAGGAGGCGTTTTTAAGGTATATTTTAATATAATCACCCATACCCTCAATATATTCAATATCGCTAAACGTTACTTTTTGTAAACTATAGCCAATATTTACAAACAGAAATCCGGCGTTTTCTTTTGGCGGGTTTTCATTGTTTTTAAGCAAAAATAAATCCCGGGCTTTATTACATGCAACTATAAACCGCTCTAAAGAAACCGGTTTTAATAAATAATCTACAACATTTAAAGAAAAACCTTCCAGGGCATATTGTTTATAGGCAGAAATTATGATAAACATGGGTTTAAAAGTCATACTTTCAATGAATTGAAGTCCTGTCAGGCCAGGCATTTGAATATCAATAAAAACCAAATCGATTTTATTTTCATTCAGGACGCGCGTCGCATGAAATGCATCTTCACAGCATTCAACCAACTTCAGATAAGGTACTTTGCTTATATTATCTGCAAGTAATTGAAGTGCGAGCGGTTCATCATCGACTGCGATGCAGTTTATCATCAATTCAATTTTAATTTTAAGGTAACAATAAAGAGATTATTTTCATTTTTAATGGAAAGAAAATGTTTGTCTCCATATAGAATATTCAGCCGCCTTTTTACATTCCCCAAACCAATACCCGATGTCTTATCTTTTATCTGGACTGATGCCGGGTCATATTTATTTTGTACAATAAAAAGAAGTTCACCATTCTCGTTTGATGTAAATTGTATAAGAATTTCAGGATTTTCGATCATACCAATACCATGTTTAAAAGCATTTTCGACAAAAGGTATCAGTAACATAGGTTCTATCTCAGCCTGTTCCCGGGCAATATCAATTGTAAAGATGATATTTACCTTGCTGCCAAATCGCTGTTGCTGGATATCAATGTAACTTTTGAGAAAATCCGCTTCTTCTTTTAACGACAATTTGTCTTCATCCGTATTATAAAGCATGTACTGCATTAACCCGGATAGTTTTATTAATGTTGGCTCCAGGTCAGGACTCTTTAAACGGTTTAAAGCAACAATATTATTTAACACATTCATAAGAAAGTGTGGACTAATCTGTGACCGTAAAAAAGCCAGTTCGGTTTTCAGATTCTCCTGGTTTTTCTGCATGTTGTGCCTGTCGGATTTTATTTTATCCACAATCATACGGAATGCAATACTTACAGCCATTGTCATAAGAAACGCCGGAAAGGTAAATCGTACAGATCTGATAAAATTAAAAGGTACCGACGAAATAATAATTTTAAAGAGAAGTGAATGCAGTAGCATAACAGCACAAAAAACAAGTAAAACAGACAAAAAATATTGCCAATATTTTTTACGGTTAAATAATTTGGGAATCAGTAAATATGCATTCAGATAAAACACAGCAGCTAAACAAAATAAAGTGTAAAGATTCAGTTGCAGAAACTCAGCATCCTGAGCCGAATTGATTTGTGGCCTTGGCTGAGTATGGCGCACATCCGTCAGGTAGGGCAGTAAAAAAACAATTCCCCAAATGATTACATGCAAAAAAACAGATATATGTTTGCGTAAAAAAGCAGGGATTTTCATTATTATAAGGTTGATTACAAATTTAAACTTTTTTACTCATACCTTAATGCCTCAATCGGATCAAGCCGTGAAGCTTTTTGTGCAGGATAATATCCGAAAAAAATACCTGTTAGCCCGCAAACCAGAAAAGAAAGTACGATAGATATTTCAGAGATTAATACCGGCCAACCCAATATCAGAGCAATTACTTTTGATGCAGTAACACCCAAAACTACTCCGATAATACCGCCGCCGATACTAATAATAATTGCTTCTGTTAAAAACTGAAGTAATATATCTTTTCCCTTTGCGCCGATTGACATGCGCAATCCTATTTCTTTCGTCCGCTCTGTAACAGAAACATACATGATATTCATAATACCTATACCACCTATGAGTAAAGAAATGCCGGCCACAATCGTCAATAGAATAGTCAATAACGAACTGGTGGAATTTATGGTTGTTAATAATTCTGTCTGTGTCCTCACATCAAAATCATCATCCTCTGTTGCCGATAAATGGTGGCTTTCTCTCATTGCATTTTTTATTTCCTCAGTGGCAGCGTCACTGGTGGCTTCTGATGTTGCTGAAGCATAAATGCTTTGCAGATAATGTGTGGCTGTTATCCTTTTTTGAACTGTTGAGTATGGTGCAAGAATGATATCGTCCTGATCCTGACCGAAGCTGCTTTGGCCTTTTGAAGCTAATATTCCAATTACCTGAAACGGGATCCTGTTAAAACGAATTGTTTTTCCTACCGGGTTTTCACCATCAGGAAATAAATTTTTCACCACAGTATTTCCCAACAGGCAAACTTTCGCAAAGCTTTTAATATCGGCATCCGAAAAGATAATACCGTCTTTTAGATTAAGCCTGCGGATTTCCAAATAATCAGTACTCACACCAATAATATTTGTTGGCCAGTTGTTTACACCATTTATCGCCTGTCCGTTTGCAGAAACAACCGGTGATATACCTTTTATATTCGGAGAATTCAGCTTTTTTATAGCCTCAACATCCTCCTGCCTGATAGTTTGCATATTGCTACCAAGCATCCGCACGCTTCCCGGTTCATTCATCACCGGCATTACATTGATCATATTCGACCCCATTCCTGATAAATTGGACTTTATGCTTTCCTTAGAGCCTTCACCTATGGCCATCACTGTTATTACGGCGGCAACACCGATGATTATGCCAAGCATGGTTAGAAAAGTTCGCATTTTATTTTTTTTCAATGCTTTAAGGGCAATCATTATCAGACTTAAAATATTCATTATTCAATGTTAAATTTTATCGGCTTTAGGCAATCCTGCAATTAATTCTAAAGCTGATTGCATGTTACAATTTACCTGATCACTCTGTATTTTCCCATCACGTAATAATATGGTCCGTTGGCTGAATGTTGCAATATCCGGTTCATGTGTCACAAATATTATGGTCCTTCCACGCTTGTTTAATTCCTGCATTAAGGCCATTATCTCATATGAGGTACGTGTATCCAGGTTTCCGGTAGCTTCATCAGCAAGAATCAGAACAGGCTCATTAACCAAAGCCCTGGCAATGGCCACACGCTGCTGCTGGCCGCCAGAAAGCTGGCTGGGAGAATGAAATGCCCTGTTTTCAAGGTTAACGGCTTTAAGTGCTTCAAAAGCCTTTTCTTTACGGACTTTTGATGAAATATTTCTATCATAAAACAATGGCAACTCTACATTTTCTATTGCAGTGGTTCTTGGCAAAAGGTTATAGGATTGAAAAACAAATCCTATTTTCTTGTTTCTCAGTTCTGCAAGGGCATTTCTGTTTAATTGCCGGATATTTACATTATCCAATAAATATGTTCCGCTTGTTGGAGTATCCAGGCACCCGATAATATTTAACAGTGTTGTTTTACCCGAGCCACTGCTTCCCATAATGGTAATAAACTCTCCAGAATGAACAGAAAAACTTATACCCTGTAAAGCCCTCACAGTTTCATCACCAACAATAAATTCACGTTTCAGGTTTTCTATTTCAAGTATTTTCGCCATCATTAATTCGTTTTATTCCTGGTGCTTCCGGGTCTTTTAGGCATAAACGGGCTGTTGGTCTGCGGGCTTGCCGCCTCATTGCTGGTCATTTGAACAATCCCGACAACAATTTCCTCGTTTCCGTTTAATCCATCTGAAACCACAACTTTATCATTATTATTTAATCCGGTTTTGATGATTTTTTGTACAAGCTTATCATCCTGTTTAAGCCAGACAGAACTTTCATTTTTCAATAATTTCCTGGTGGAAGGGATTATTTGAAAATTACCGGATGTACTGTCAGGATTGTACTTAATCGCCTTGACCGGTATTAATAGAACATTTTTGACCTTTTCGGTATATATGGTAATATTCGCAGTCATTCCGGGTTTAAGTTTCATTTCTGCATTTGAAGTTTTAATAATCGTTGTATAGGTTACCACATTATTTGTTGTGGTAGGATTCAGGCGCACCTGTTGTAGGGTTCCCACAAATATATCATCAGGAAAGGCATCTACAGAAAATGCCACGCTGTCGCCTTCCCTGATATTACCTATATCAGCTTCATCCACCGATGCTTCTACCTGCATCTCTTTTAGGTCTTTGGCAATACAAAAAATGGTTGGGGTGCTAAAACTGGCTGCAACGGTCTGCCCTTCACTAACACTACGTGAAAGTATTGTCCCATCGATAGGAGAATAGATACTTGCCAGTGTAAGGTTTTTTTGAGCAGATTGAACCTGTGCTGCAATAACTTTAGCCTGTGCTTTTGCAGAATTATAGGTATACAAGGCATTTTCGTATTCGGCTTTGCTTATAGCTCCAACATTATAAAGCTGGCTTTGTCTCTCATAATTGCTTTTTTGAAATATCAGCTGACTTTGTATCTGTTCATAATTGGATTTCACCTGATCAAGCGAAGCCTGAAATAATGTCTTATCAAGCTCTGCCAGCAATTGCCCTTTCTTTACCACTGAATTAAAATCAACATATAGTTTTTCAATGGTTCCGGACACTTGTGATCCCACTGAAACAGTATTTACCGGCTGAACAGTTCCCGTTGTTTTTACCGTATTGAAAATATCGCCCTTCTGTGGCTTTTCTGTGAGCAAAATGGTTTGCTGTTTATTGCTGCAGGAGTCGAAAAAACAAAGCAGGATTATGGTAAATAAAAACAATTTCAATCCGCCCGCATTTTTTTGTATGTTTTTCATTTCTCTTAAACTTGATATTGTTATTTAAAACATTTTATTGTTCTGTCACGGGTATACCTTTATAAAAATTATAGATTTTCAAATGAAGCATTAATGTGTATTTGGTTTGAATGTAGGTTTGCTGCGCCTGAATATATAAGTTCTTTTGCTGCAGAAACTCTACGTTATTATTAGCGCCCAAAGATTGTTGCTCTTTTGAAATCCTGTAGGATTCCTTTGCATAATTTAATTGTTCGCCGGCGGCAACATATTGATTTTGTGCGTTTTCTACGTCAATATATGCCTGTTCAACGATTTGCATTAATTCTGTTCTGGTATTTTCTGATTCAAGTTGAGCTTGTTCAATCCTGATCTTTGACTTTTCAACATTTATCTTTGAGCTATTGTGGTTTAAAATGGGTATTGACAACGACAAGCCCATTTGAGGAGTGAATTTATCCGACAGTTGGGTAAAATACGGATCAGAGGTTGATGAAAAATAAGAACCAAAACCCGAATTAAGACTACCACTCAGGCTAAGTTTAGGTAAAAATCCCGCCTTTGCTTTTTGCAACTCCACTTTTTGCCGCGATATTTCCAATTCACTGCTTTTCATTTCCGGCATATTTTGAATGGCATATTTCTGAACCTCTTCCAGCGAAAATAAAGAAACCTGAACATCAGTCTTTTCAGGAATAGCAACATCAAAAATTGTGTCTGGTGGAATTTGCAGGATTTTTTTCAACGTCATGATATTCTGACGCTTGTTATTTTCAGCAACAACCAACGAATATTTATCATTAGCCAATGCTGATTGCAACTGCATCAGATCTTTAAGTGCCACAGAACCGGCATTATATTTTTCTTGGCACTGCACAACCTGCGAAGTTGATGTCTGAACAAGATCCTTTAAATATTCTATATTTTCATTGGCAAGTAAAATATTCAGATAGGCCTGGGTGATTTGAATGGTGATATCATTTTCACCAGCCTCAACATTAAGATTGGCCTCCTGACATAGCAACCCATTTGATTTTATACTATTGTTGTAGTAATTACCGTTGTACAAAACCACCGAAGAATTTACACCAAAACTACTGTTAGTAAAGCCCTTGCTGCTATTGCTATAGGAGAGGTTTTGAGATACTCCTGCGTTCAAATCGGGCCATTTTTCATTCTTTGACAATTTTAAATCCTGCTCATCAGATGAAACATTTAAACGAAGATTTTTTAAAGTGATATTATTATTTTTTGCGTATTCAATACATCTGCTCAAATCCCAGGTGTTTTGCTTTTCCTGAGCTACAGAATTATTCTGAAATATGATTGTTATTAAAACTAAAAACATCCATATATTTTTTATCTTATCTTTTAGTTCCTCAGGCATATTTTCCTTTACTTAAATGTTTTGATAAATCAAAGTTACGGTTCAAAAACATTTGTTTGCTGAAAAAGCAGTCAGCAGGCCAAATAAACCCACAAACGGCCTGATTCTGTCTACTAAACCAAAATTAAAGACAGGTATAATTTCAAATTCAGGCCATTTTTACGGAATATGTATAGTCATTCCCCAAAAGTGACCGGAAAACACATACTGTCTGAATGGAAATAACTTTTTTGAATTGAAAAGTACAGTTCCGAGGCCTGCCCGACTGTGTCAGGAAAGAAAGAAAACGGAGTTTGCAAGCAAACTCTACACAGAAAAAATTGTAATGGAAATCAGATGGTACAGAAACTAATGGTTAAAATGAGCCAGGGATACCAAGAATCTTCATGATGCTTTCATAATCATTGCTGCATCTTTTATTATCATCAGACTCATAGACCAGATCAAATTCTCCGGATGGACATGAAATGGTTATGACATGATTGTTTTCCCTGTATTTTCTTGAATTAAATTTTATTTTCAGATAATTAATATCATCAAGCTTCATTATGCAGGCTTTTTTTTCATTTTGAGTGATTTTAAGCCATTTATCATCAAGCACCTCAAATTTAGTCATAAAAAAAATTCAGATAAAGTTGTTTAATTTTTATGCAAAATTATATTTTTTCAGGATCAAAAAAAACAAATTCTATTATTAACTATTGTGGTACAAAAATATCGAATTTAGGGGTAATAGGAAAAATGATACGTAGATTTTATCAACACTTGCATTCTTATTTATTAACAGCTATTTTTGTAAAAGAAACAAAATCAGCAAAATTCTTTCTGAACTATAAAAAATCCCGGGGTAACATTAAACATATAAACGATGAAAAGACCGATTATCTTAACGATTATAAATTTGGTAGTAATTATTTTATTATCCTTTGAAGGTTTTGGACAATCCTCCGGAGATTTTTTAAGAATGGGAAATGAAAAATATTCAAAACAGGACTTTAGGGGAGCAATTGATGAATATTCAAAGGCTATTGAGCTTTCTTCAGGATTTGCCAATGCTTATTTTAAAAGGGGCATGGCAAAAAGGGAAATAAAAGATGATAGCGGGGCCATTGCTGATTTCACAAAAGCAATAGAATTGAAGCCAAAAAATGCCAAAATATATTACGAACGAGGAATTACTTATATAAATCAGCAAAAGTTCATTGAGGCCGTTGTTGATTTCACCAAATACCTTGATAAAAACCCTATGAATTATGATGCAATTTATTACCGGGGAATTTCAAAAACATTCCTGATGGATTATCGGGGAGCAATTGCAGACTTTACAGAAGCTATTAAGAACAATCCTGATAATATGAAATATTATACCGGCAGAGGAGACGCAAAATACCGCATTCAGGATTATATGGGCGCAATAGCTGATTTTTCAAAAGCTTTGGAGTTTGATCCCAAGTCATCCACAGCTTTTGTTGGCCGTGGCATGGCAAAAATATTTGCCGGCCAGAAAGACGATGGCTGCATGGATTTAAGCCGGGCCGGAGAACTTGGTTTTGCCGAAGCATATACCTATATCAAACAATACTGTAACTAAGACTTTTAAGCACTTTTAGTTATTACCCGGCAAACAAATTCGGTTTTATTTTGTATCTTTGCCGCAGAAAAAATTTTTGCTATGAAAAAAGTATTAGGTATTGGCAATGCTCTTGTTGATATAATGACGATCCTTGACTCCGAAGAGTTTTTGAAAAAAATTGAAATTCAAAAAGGCAGCATGCAATTGGTTGATTCTGATATTTCAACTGAAATAATGAAATTATCAGAAAGTTTTAAAAAAGAATTATCTTCAGGAGGTTCTGCTGCAAACACCATACACGGATTGGCCAACCTGGGCACACCAACATCTTTCATCGGGAAAACAGGTGATGATTCTTATGGAAAATTCTTTTCGGACGATATGCGCAATAATGGTATTGAACCCTTACTGCTCAAAGGAACCTCCGATACAGGCCGTGCAATAGCATTAATAAGCCCGGATTCAGAACGCACCTTTGCAACCTATTTGGGCGCCGCTGTCGAGCTCTCAGACACTGATTTAACAAAAGAAATGTTCTTTCAATTCGATTACGTTTATATTGAAGGTTATTTATTACAAAACCACAATCTTATTGAAAAAATACTGGAATTCGCCAGCCACCACGATTGCAAAATTTGCCTTGATCTGGCAAGTTATAACGTTGTAGAACAAAATATTGATTTCTTAAAAAGAATCATTATTGACTATGTAGACATTGTTTTTGCCAACGAGGAAGAAGCTAAATCTTTTACAGGTCATGAACCCGAACAAGCGCTTTTTGAACTTGCTGAAATGTGTGGAATTGCCGTGGTAAAAATTGGAAAAAACGGATCGTTGGTTAAGCAGGGAAAAAACATTTATAAAATTCAGGCCACCCAATCAAATTGTATTGACACAACCGGTGCCGGTGATGCTTATGCTGCAGGTTTTATTTACGGGCTTGCCAATGATCTGGCATTGGATAAATGCGGGGCTATCGGGTCCTTACTCGCGGGGAAGGTAATTGAAGTTATCGGTGCAAAAATGAATGAATCGGTCTGGAATGAAATAAAAGATCAAATCCCCGCTATCATCGAATAATCAATTTTCTCCATATTTTCTTTGCCTTTATTATGCCAATATTTTCAAGTTTAATTCCTGAATATGGGCAATTTATTCATAATAATTAATAAATTTGCACACCTTTTCAGAAAATAAGTTTAATCCATTAATAATTAATTACAAAAATGAAGGTATATCAGACAAACGAAATTAAAAACATTGCATTAATTGGCGGCTCAAAATCAGGTAAAACCACCCTGGCCGAATGTATGCTTTTCGAAGGCGGAGTTATAAAAAGAAGAGGTTCTGTAGAAGATAAAAATACAGTATCCGACTATCGTGACATTGAGCTTGAACGTCAAAATTCAGTATACTCAACGGTAATGTTCACCGAATATGCCGATAAAAAAATCAATATTATTGATAATCCCGGCTTTGATGATTTTATCGGAGAAGTTTTTTCTGCCTTAAAAGTATGCGATACCGCTATTATGGTTGTAAACGCACAAAATGGCGTGGAAGTCGGAACCGAAATTACCTGGCGGCATACAGCACGCCAGAATGTTCCCGTAATATTTGCAATAAACCAGCTCGAGCATGAAAAAGCAAACTTTGATGAAACTATCCGGCAACTCAAAAATCAGTTCGGAAACAAAGTTTCTGTTGTTCAATATCCTTTAACCACAGGCCTTGGGTTTGACTCTATCATTGATGTACTTAAAATGAAAATGTACAAATTCAATAAAGAAGGCAAAGCCGAGATTCTTGATATTCCTGCTTCCGAAAAAGATAAAGCCGAAGAACTTCATGCCGCTCTTATTGAAGCTGCTGCTGAAAGTGACGAAAAATTGATGGAAGTATTTTTTGATAAAGGCACGCTCACCGAAGAAGAGTTTTACAAAGGACTCAAACTTGGAATTATCGAAAGAAATCTTTTCCCTGTATTATGTACATCTTCAAAACTAAACATGGGTGTAGGTGGGTTACTCGAATTTATCGCCAATTCAACTCCTTCGCCAAATGAAATGCCCAGCCCAAAAGACACAGAAGGCAAAGATGTTCCATGCAACATTACCGATACCGCTTCTGCTTTTATATTTAAAACTTCTATCGAAACACATATTGGCGAAGTTTCTTATTTTAAAGTCCTTTCGGGAGAAATTACAGAGGCCATTGATATGATCAATGCAAATAATGGTACTAAAGAAAGAGTTTCTCAGGTATTTGTGTGTGCCGGAAAAAATCGCGAAAAGATTTCTAAGGCTGTTGCCGGTGATATAGCTGCTACTATAAAGCTAAAAAATAGCAACACCAATCATACGCTTGTTTTTTCAAAAAACTCTGAATTTCAGCTGTCCCCGATTGAATTTCCCAATCCTAAATACAGGGTCGCTGTTAAAGCTGTTAATACCGCTGACGACGAAAAACTCGGTACCATCCTTAACGATATGAAACGTATTGACCCAACCCTCATTCCTGAATATTCAAAAGAGCTGAGACAACTGATTGTTCATGGCCAGGGCGAATTACACCTTACTATCGCAAAATGGCAGATCGAAAAATTAAATAAAATCGATATCGAGTTCATTCCACCAAGAATCCCTTATCGTGAAACCATTACAAAACAGGCCAAATCAGTATACCGCCATAAAAAACAATCAGGTGGAGCTGGCCAGTTTGGTGAGGTTCATATGCTTATTCAGCCATTTTCGGATAACATGGTTGAACCAACTGAATTTCCTATTCGCGGCCGCGAAGATCACGAACTGGCCTGGGGCGGAAAGCTTATTTTCCATAACTGTATCGTGGGCGGCGCTATTGATGCGCGTTTTATGCCGGCCATTTTAAAAGGTGTTATGGAAAAAATGGAAGAAGGTCCATTAACAGGTTCATACGCAAGAGATATTGCCGTGTATATTTATGATGGGAAAATGCACCCTGTTGATTCAAACGAAATCTCTTTCAAACTTGCCGGACGTAATGCATTTAAAGAAGCATTTAAAAATGCCGGGCCGAAAATTCTTGAACCTATTTATGATGTAGAAGTAATCGTTCCCGAAGATAAAATGGGTGATGTAATGACCGACCTGCAAGGCAGAAGAGCCGTCATCATGGGTATGGGGCATGAAGGAAATTATCAGAAAATCCTTGCTAAAGTTCCCCTGGCTGAAATGAACAGGTATTCAACAGCATTAAGCTCAATAACCAGCGGACGTGCAACTTATGGAATGAAATTCGCTGAATATCTTCAGGTGCCGGGAGAAATCCAGACCCAGCTTCTCAAAGCTTATGAAGAACAAGAAAAAGACGAAGAATAAACTGCTCAAAACCGATAAAACCTGCTCATTCCGGGCAGGTTTTTTTTTACCTGAAAATACTAAATAACATTAATTTTGCGTATTTGGAACATTATAAGCCTTAGAAAGGCAAAGTACAATGAATAAACTTGATTTTTATATTATAAAAAAATTCCTGGGTACTTTTTTTCTGTCCATTTCACTCATCATTATTATAGTTATCATTTTTGACCTTTCTGAGAACATTGATGACCTCATTCAAAGTGAGGCGCCTGTAAAAGAAATAATCTTCAATTATTACTTAAACTTTATTCCCTATTTCGTTAACCTGTTCAGCCCATTATTCACTTTTATTGCCGTTATATATTTTACCTCCAAAATGGCAACGCATTCTGAAATCATCTCGATACTTGGTAATGGGATCAGCTTTGGCCGCATGGTGCGCCCATATATGATTACGGCAACCATGTTAACAGCCATGTCATTTTACCTGGCAAATTTTTTAATTCCATACACCAATATAAAATTATGGGAATTCAAATACACATACATTAAAAATAAATTCTATAACGACAACCGGAATATTCACATGCAAATTGCCCCCGGCGCCTTTATTTATGTTGAAGGTTATAATGTGGATGAAAACAGGGGTACCCGCTTTACCATTGAACATTTCAATCATGGTGTCATGTATTATAAAATGGATGCAAGCAGTATTGTCTGGGATAGTATTAAACAAAAATGGACAATAAATAATTATAATATTCACCTGGTGAACGGACTGCAGGAGCGCCTTATCTCGGGGGTAAAAAAAGACACATCCATTAACCTTTCACCTGACGATTTCAAAAGAAAGCTTGACAATCTTGATGTGATGAATTATTCCCGATTGCGCAAATTCATTAAAGAAGAGCGACTTAAGGGTTCTAATAATATTAAGTTTTATGAGATAGAAAAACAAAAAAGGCTTGCTTTCCCTTTTTCCACCTTTATTTTAACACTGATTGGGGTTTCCGTATCAAGCCGTAAAGTGCGGGGAGGTATCGGCTTGCATATCGCCGTGGGCCTGGCGTTGACGTTCACGTATATTTTCTTTATGCGCGTAACAGAAACTTTCTGTACTTATGGAAACCTCTCCCCCCTGATTGCAGCCTGGATGCCCAATCTGTTGTTTGCCGTTATCGCCTTTTATATGATCAAAAAAGCCCCGAAATAAATCAGCTAAGAAACCCTTGCCATACAATACAATGATCAAATTCTCCGGCAATAGTCATTTTCTGTTCAAATAATCCATATACTGCCGAACCGCTGCCCGACATCGAGGCATAAACAGCGCCACTTTCATATAGTTTTTCCCTGATCTGACGGATTAATGGATACTTTGAAAACACCGGCTCTTCAAAATCATTTATTATAGTGTTTTTCCATTCAGTAACGGGGGCTTTTATCAAATCCGGAAGAGACACAACAGGGTGCCGCGGTATGATCATTTTATAGGCTTCTTTTGTTGAAACAAAAACATCCGGTTTTACTATCACCAGGTAAAAACCCTTAAGACTCAAATTCAGTGGGCAAAGTGTGGTGCCCGTTCCAGTAACATAACATGGGGAATTCTGTACAAAAAAGGCGCAATCGCTTCCCAGTGATGAAGCCATTTCGGCGATTTTATCATCACCCAGGTTTAAAGAAAATAATTCATTCAATGCCTTTAATGTAAATGTGGCATCAGCCGAACCTCCGCCCAGCCCCGCACCAAAAGGTATTTGCTTATAAAGAAAAAGATCAATATCCGGAATGTTAACCTGTCTTTTTATCAAATTATAAGCCCTGAAGCAAAGATTTTCCTCTCTTGCACAATTTACATTTAAACCGTTAAAATTAAAATGGCAATCATCAGATGGGATAATTTCAAGCATATCATGCCAGGGTACAGGATAAAATATGCTTTCAATATTATGATAACCGTCGGCACGTCTGGATAGGACATTAAGTCCGAGATTAATCTTACAATTGGGATAAACGATCATTTTTTCATCAAAAATATATCAATTCATTTGACTAATGTACAATTTTTTCTACATTTGAATTCAATAATATTATGCTGATAATTGAAAACACATTAGTATCCGACGATCTGGCTGAGCGCAGGTTTTGTTGTGATTACGGGAAATGCAAGGGCGCCTGCTGTGTTGAAGGAGATGCCGGAGCCCCTTTGGAAGACGAAGAAATAAAAAGACTTTCACAGGCCATCAAAGATATTTACAGGTTTATGAACCCTGAAAGTATTGACGTTGTTGAAAGGACAGGTGTTTTTGTTTTTGACCCTGAAGGGAAAAAAGTCACACCGCTTGTGAATGGAAAAGAATGTGTGTTTGTTGTTTATAAAAATGAAGTTGCCTGTTGTGCTATTGAAATAGCTTTCAAAAAAAAGAAAATTGCATTCCAAAAGCCGCTTTCATGCCATCTCTACCCTGTTCGGATAATTGACTATGAAGATTTTTGTGCGGTAAATTATCATGAGTGGAATATCTGCAAGTCTGCACTTGTAAAAGGCAATAAAGACAACCTTTACATGTATGAATTTCTAAAACAACCATTAATACGGCGCTTCGGAAAAAGCTGGTACGAAGAACTTAAAAAGATTGCCGTATATATGAAAAATAAAAAAAAATCAGAGGGTTAATTCTTTTCTGATCCTGGAAGTAATTTCTTCAAACTTCTCCTTGCTTAATGAAAGTTTGGGCCTTTTAAAATCTATATCATAAATTTCATTAATAGGAATCAGGTGAATATGGGCATGAGCCACCTCAAGCCCCACCACAGCAACGCCGACTTTTTTACAGGGAATCGCCTTTTTAATAGCAATGGCCACCTTTTTAGAAAAGAGGAACAACTCCTTATAAAGCTCATCATCCAAATCGAACAAATAATCTATTTCCTGTTTGGGAATTACCAGGGTATGTCCTTCAGACAATGGCCTGATATCAAGAAAGGCAAAGAATCTTGAATCTTCAGCAATTTTATAGCTGGGCAACTCTCCTGATATTATTTTTGAAAATATTCCTGACATATAATAATTTTTAATATGAAATTCCGATTATCTCTAAATTCAATATGCCCGCAGGTACCTGTATTTCCACTTTATCGCCTGTTTTTTTTCCGAGCAGTCCTTTTGCAATGGGTGAATTTACCGAAATTTTTCCCAATTTCAGATTGGCTTCACTTTCAGGAACGAGTGTATAAGATATCATTGCTCCTGTCGCAATATTTTTCAATTCAACGGTTGAAAGAATCAAAACCTTTGATGAATCAAGCTTTGACTCATCAATAATTTTTGCATCCCTGATTAATTCCTGGAGTTTTGAAATTTTCAACTCCAGCATCCCTTGCGCATCTTTTGCCGCATCATACTCAGCATTTTCCGACAAATCACCTTTATCACGTGCCTCAGCAATCTGCTGTGATATTTTCTTACGCTCAACAGTCATCAGCTGGGTAAGTTCATCTTTAAGCTTATTCAAGCCCTCTAAAGTATAATACTTTGACATACGTTATATGGTTAAGGTTATAAAACAACAAAGAATCCTGTTTATGCAGGATCCTTTGTCAAAAATGAATATTTTTTATTACAGATTTATACGGGCTCCTATTGAATGAACACCTTTAAAAGGATCTGTTGCTCTGTATGAATAGTCTATCCCTATTGTTGATCCTTTCTTTTTATTTACAGGCACCTGAACAGTGATACCGGCATGTGGTCCTGTCAGAGCATTTGTCCGATCGGATTTTTTAAATGTTCCTTTTTCCATAGTATATCCACCACGCAGATACATGTAATCCATCATCTTATATTCCAATCCTAAAACATACTGATCTTTCCCAAATGAATTTGAAATAAACGTTCCTGCAAGCGTAATACGATGCTGGTCATTTATAATAAAATCATAGGCTGCACCTATATTCAAAGTCGTAGGCATTTCAAATTCAGCAGAGCGTTGCTGTACTGTCTGACTATATGCACCGTTATTTACATCACGGCTTATTGATAATCCGTCACCGTTAAATTTCATTCGTGGGCCTACATTCTTCAGGGCAATGCCAAACATGATATTTTCCTTTTCGCCCGTGATGTATTGAATACCTGCATCAATGGCAATACCCTGTGCTGAAAGGTTTGCTATTTTCTGAGAAATAATTTTCACATTAATACCGCCATAGATACTGTTCGAGAACATTTTTGCATAGGAAATATTGATATTTAAAAGTGTTGGGTTGAATGTTCCTGAACCTCCTTCTGGGAGATCAACCGTGGTTATTGGAATTTCACCAAAACTCATGGCCATAAATCCTAATCCTATAACACCAGTTTCACCCACTTTCTGAGATAATCCGAAAGCGTTTATACTAACACCGGAGCCAACAAGCCATCTGGTATGGGCAAAAACAATTTCCGTTCTTGGTGTAAAGGCCATACCTGCAATATTGGTATACATGGCTTCTATACCACGTGAGCAGGCAACACCTACTCCACCCCATCCCGAACTTCTTGCCCAGGGATTGATTAACAACTCCGGCGAGCCACATTCACCTACACGATCTTCGTTACCTGCATTCAGGTTTTTAACCGGAAGGATCAATAATCCTGACAGGATCATCATCAACAATATTCTAAAAGTCTTATTCATGATTGTGCTTTTATATTATTTACAAACTATTTCTTTATTAGAATGAATTTAAGTCAATAGGACGTAAAGCGCCAAACCATTTTACCACTTTCTCTCCAACGCCATCCACTTTAACATAAATCAGATACATACCGCCTGCAATTGGAATACCTGCATAATTCTTTAAATCCCAATCAATATATGATTTTACATCATCCTTAGAGTACTGACGTACAAGAATTCCGCTGACAGTGTAAATATTTATAGTACATTTTTGAGGAAGATTGGTTATACGGATTCTGTTATCAATCTGTGTTGATTCATAACCTGAAAATCCATAATATGGATTAGGAACAACATTGATCAAATCAAGGGACCCTTTTGCGGCAATATTTTCACCTTTACCGGTTGCAATGTTATTAGTACTGAACGAGTACATCGGGTAGTTATTATTTACAGGATTAGATGCGGCATTTGCTTTTGTAGAATAATATCTTGCATATGGTTTACTTACCCTGATTCTGATTTTTACATCACAAGGAATATTTGAAGGATCATTAAACAGGTATTTTGCATCTGAAACCATAGGACAACCTACCCACATAACATCTTTAAATACAAACATCTTGTGCTTGTCATGATTGGTAGGATTCGTCATTTGCTGCCTGATCCATTCACCACCGTCGTAAGCAGGTACATCCATACTGCCGTATGTTATCTGAGTACTATCACCATAATGTCCAAAAATATAAACCCAGTGTTTTCCTCCCATCAGCACTTCGCCAAGTGGTGATGTATAATTTGTAGTAGGATTCCAAATCATATCGCGTCCATTTTCGCCCTGCAGCCAGGAGTCCTCACCAAATGCAATATTTAAACGTTCACCGGTTTCTACATTTATAGCATAGCCGGGGAACCAACCCATTCCGGCAACTCCTTCCGTTGAACCAGCTCGTAATTCCAGTTTCTTCTTTCCACCTTCTGCAAGAGTACTATTAGCATCCTCACATTCTTCAAATACCGGACAACGCGACCATTTCGAACGATCGGATGTAATAACCAGATCAATTGAAGCAATTCTGCCCAAAAAGTCGGTTCGTTTTGTTTTAAACGGAACAGTGGAAGCAGTAGTCATGTAAAACATCGGGTTGGTGGCATTCAATCCAGGACCGTTTGTGCCATAGGAAGCCAGAACGTATGGCGCCCAAGTTCCTTCAAGAATTTTTTCATAGTTTTCTGAAGGGTCAATCCAGGTTTTTATTGAGATACCATTTTCATCTGTGGTATCCATCCCAAAGTCACTTAGTGATTCATCACTGGGATCGGAAGTACTTCCGGATCTGATCCAGTTAAATGCAGGATAATTATCTACATCATACACACCTGTTAACCACTTCATTGAATTATCTGCATACTGAATCGTAGCTTCCAGGAATCCATTATCTGGTACATTTTTCATACCGGGAGCTTTCACCTGTGCGATTTCAATTGAAAGTCCAAGATCAACCAAAAGCTGTTCATACCCAAGTTTTATAGTACTTTCGGAATACCATTTATCTCCTGTTTCGGTGTTTGTAAGCACCCATGAACATGAATCAATATTTCCCGATGCAGGAGCAATAAACTGAAGAGTGAAGTTTCCGGGTGCTACATTCAGAGGATCAACAACCTTAACATTTATAGGGCCTCTATCATAATCGTAAGTAAGATTTTGTTCAAAATATGGAGAAGCATCCATTATTTTGGCAAAAGTTTCGGTGGTGAAATCAAGAACAAATCCTCCGTTGCCATTACCTTCAATACGCGTTATTTGAGGCATAACACCATATTCTGAATGCTGAATGGTACCGCCGGCTTCCGGTGATGGAATATGCGGCATGGCAGCAACCGAGGTATTTGAACCTGTTGCTGCTTTACGGCCTGCTTTATAGGGAAGTTTTTGCCCGTCTAAATCCATAGGATTTGTTTGAGTATACGTTTTATAATTATTATAAGCATAAGCAATAGCAATGTAATAGTAATGCTTGTGGTTTACAAGTCTTTTATC
This sequence comes from uncultured Bacteroidales bacterium, assembly GCA_964626855.1. Lineage (GTDB taxonomy): Bacteria > Bacteroidota > Bacteroidia > Bacteroidales > CAIWKO01 > CAIWKO01. Next base: position 13,480 of record CAZVKJ010000017.1, on the reverse strand, counting down.
TCCTGTGGCAAATTTATCTTCAAGGATGCGGAATGAATGAACTATTCCTGAATTAGCGCCATCAACTTCAACCTCGGGAACCAATCCGCCCAAAGCTTCGTTCAAATTATAATTGATAATTTTTGAAACATCATTTTTAATATCACATTGGGCAACTAAACGGGCCTTATCAGCATCACGTAAATCCGTAATGGAAACGGAAGCATTGGCAAGCTGAAAAATCTGGTATCCTTCAAAACGATAAGCCGAATCTCCTGTTACAATACTTTTATCAACTTCAAAATAATCCTCAGGAGTTTTATCGTAATTATTTGATATACCCCTCCTGTTTGAAATGTATAATATTAATTCGCGGTCAAGTTCCTGAATAGTCAAATCCGGTGCATCCGGGCCGTCAAGAACTTTAAAACAGTTATCAAATAATGCCTGGCATTTATCATCAACAGTCCGCAATAATTCAACCGAAGCCCATGCTCCGCCTGATGTTGCTCTTGCCCAGGGTATACCAACCGTAATGTAATTTACGGCTCCCGGTTCCAAAGTGAAAGGTCCTGCAGATTGCATAAAACGACGGTCATAAGGAAGGTTTCCTGCTTGTGGCTCAGTCCAATATGGAGGATGTGCAACAGGCACGCCAGAGGTCCCCCAATCACAAGGATCCGTATCGCCCGGAAACATGAAATCACATGCAGGGCCTGTACCGCCGGCGCTGGGATGGCCATTTCCCCAATAACGCATACGTTCGTTATCTTTCCATATACCGCGTAAAAAATTGTAATATTCAGGAGCAACGTCAGGATCCGTCATGGCTTCAAGACCACCGAGGTTGTTGTGGTAAACAAACCTGCGCATACCAAAACGCTCATCGTCAACGATACAGTTGCCGAAGTTTACACCATTAATAGCAACACCGCAATTTTGCAACGGATTATTTATATCATATTTCGGATTATCAATACCGTCAGGATCCATATAAGGTCCCTGGAAAAAGTCCACACCAACAGCAGGAGGCTGAGCGCCATAATCCTGAGGACGGCCTGAACCATCAATATCATCACCGTTATAGCAATATCCTAAACCTCTTAATACATCACAACCCACATAGTCATCAGTTGCATCGCCCAGGTCGGTATCAACCCACTGGCTAAAGTAAGTTTCAGTCAGTTTGTAAGTTGATCTGTTAATGACTTCGTATGTATAGAACGTCATATTATTGATTTCATCATTGGTAGAAAAGCCAAATGCCTGTGCCCTGATTTCCATCCCGATGGCCTCGCCTTTTGTTTCAGTATGGATATTCCCTTTGTCGTTAAAAACCCACCATAATGTTTTGTCACCTTTAAGCACCTGGTCGGATAATACGCCAATACCTTCCATTGGTTTGGGCGCTGTGTACGGTGTAACACAAGGATTATAATTAATAGGGCACAATATATTATCAAAGTCATAATAAGGATAATCACCATCTTCGGGATTATAAACCAAATCGCCATTTACATCCATAAACGGAGCAAGGAAATTACTCTGGAAGCGATCGGTAAATTCAGGATGAGCAGGATATTTTAAAATGCTTTCCGGAATGGTATAACCTGGAGTTCCGGCATTGTGGGCAGCAATAAATTCCTCAACTTCTGCACGTGTAATAACAAAATGTCTATCATAAAAATCACAAACTTCAGCGTCAACCGAAGCTGCACCGTCTTTTGACAGCGGTCCTGGCCAAAAATCATTTCCATAATATCTATATCTTTGAGCTGCAAGTTTCAACTGGCCATTAACATCAAGTCCGCCAATCCACAATGCAGCTGAGAACATTGCCGTTTTTGTTGTGTTGCCAGGTATAAAATATTCAGGGCTGCCTTGTAAATCCCACCACATATCACCGCCGGTATTAATACGCGCCCTGACATTATTAACATCAAGGTCGGTTGAGGCTGAGGCTGGCAAACAACCTTCCGCAACAGCGCCGGTACTTTTGTTATGGCTATTGGATTTTAAAACCGGCCACTTATCGGCATAATTTGTTTTTGAAAACCCGATAAGTAAAACCGTAAAGAATAATAAACGAAATATATTTTTCATAACTATAATATTATTATTGTATTATCATCGTATTTGTTAAAATGCCAGTGAAACGCCTAAACGAATCCTTCTGGGTAAGCTGTAATTATAAGGATTGTTCACTTTAATACTATATTGATCAATATAAGCCTGTGAATCTGTCTGTGCAGCTATCTGAGCGGCAAAATCGGCTGAGGAAAGATAACCATCGTCATCAGCATTACCTGTGGCACGATATACAGCCATAATGTTTTTGCTATTCAGGATATTTAATACTTCAAGATATACATTCATATAAATAGGTCTGCCGTTTTTCTCGCCTTTTTTTCCGGTTTTTATTAAAATGTCCTTATCAAGACGGGCATCAATTCTGAACTGCCAGGGCATTCTCGAACCATTAACCTGTCCTTCAAGAGAATAAGTTCCTGATCCAATAAGTGTTCCCACAACTGTTCTGGATTTGCTGTAAGGAATTCCCGAACCTCCGTTAAGGGATATGTTCAACCCTGTATTCTTTAATAATTGAACGGTTTTTACCTTGTCGGTACCTTTTATTTTTCTGGTTATTTTAGGTCCGTTATATTCTTTACCTTCGCTATAACGATAGTCAATTGTTGCTGTGATAGAATGGCGCCTGTCAAAGTCAAGCGGAGTAATCGTCCTGAGGTTAGGTTGATTAGCCCTGATCAGGGTAAGGCTTGATTCGGCATCGGAACCTGTGCCTGAAGCAAACTGTAGGGTATAGGTTGCTTTCAGCCATACATTTCCCGTTCTCCTAAGGTCATATGACGCGGTAATCCCTTCAATTGTTCCAAAGTCAATATTATTATATGAAATATAGGATATGGGATAAGCTCCTGAAAATCTGTAAACCTGTATCATATTTCTTTGTTCACGGTAATACGCTGAAATCTTTACTGAAGAAGAGTTGCTCAGTTTTTGCTGGAAACCCAATTCATAGTCAATAGTTTTTTCAGATTTCAGATTGGGGTTGTTGATGGGGTTTTGCCCTTGTGTATAAATAAAGAAATATTCAGTCGGATCCATGCGGTTTCCTGCAGATGGGCGCTGTGTAAGAACATCATAATGTGCAAAAAACAAGGCTTCATCAGAAATAGGGAATGAAAAAGAAATACGGGGCATAAAATTCAATTGCGGGTTATAATCGGTAAAGGCGCTGGAATTAACTGTATTCTGATCGGGGTCAACCAAATACGGTGCAATACCTTTGGATGTTTCAATTGCTGAAGGATCATTGATTTCGGTACCTAATGCATTATACCAAGTACTCCCGTTACGGTAACCCAGAATAGCGGATGGATTTTTTATATCGTTTACATAAACCACATAATCATCACCCATATTTGAAGGGTGAGGTCCCAAATCCGACACTTCTTTAACTGTTTTTGCCTCATATAATAAATAAGGATCCTTCAGAACCTTCTGGTTGGCATCGTAACGGTCAACACGTACACCGACATTAAAAATAAGATCGTTGAATGCAAATTTGTCCTGAATATAACCGGCAATATAAATAGGCTCAAAAGCTCCTATAGGCCTTTTGTATCTTCCATAATCGTCGACCTGGGTGAAAAAGTCGTCAAAACTTGGCCTTCCTTTGGTTTTTTTACCTGTATGGTCAAACCCATAATAATTTACATATGTATTACCACTATTTAATAATTCATCGGCGCTAAACATATCAATGGTAAAAGTAGATGGCTCATAGCTATCTACGTCAATCCAGTCGGTTCCATTTGTCGCCAGGCCAAGTTTTTCACGGAGTTTATAGTCAACCTGGGCTTGTTCACTTTCGGAGAACAAACGATCATACCAGATGGTATCCTGATATACCCCATACGCATCAGTTACGATATGCGTATGTTCAGGACTCTGATCCAGCTGTTTTATATGCTTGTTGACTAACTGGCGTATTGCCGACCATAATCCAACCGGATTGTAACTAATTTGACGATCCTGACGTTGCTCATAATAAAATCCAAGCTGTATAGCATGGTTTCCGATATCAGCTGAAGCATTAGCGGTAATCCCGTACTGGGTGGTTTCATAATGAACGTACTGATCATATGGTATACCAACATTGGTCCATAATCCATAAATATCGTCCCGACCCAAAAACACGCCATTGATAAGTCCGCCGCCAAGCTGTATCTGGCTGAGGTTTTGATAATTGCCAAAACGTTGTCCTTCATAAAGATCAAAATAGTTCTTCGTATAATTCGAAAGTATCGGATTCACATCGGTCTGCTCAAAAGTTACTAATGTATCAGCAAATCCGTTGTGAATATAACCTTCAATACCTGAATTGGCATCTGTACCCCAGCCATATGAGCGCATGGAATATGTCTTCAGTTTTCCGACGTATCCATATTTAAACAAGTCATCTTTAAATTCGGGATCCTGGATGGTTCGTGTTATTCTTGAATAATCGCCCTGGATGGAGTAGTAAACATTTTTTATGGTTGCCTTACTATTGTTATCAGAGTTGAATCGTTGCGTAAACCGGCCATATACACGCCATGAGCTATATAAATCTTCAGGATTCTTTTCCCAGTTTAATAAAGAATAATTGCGCACGTATGATTTTCCCCAGTTCTTCTGCCAGGCCCCTCCGAAAGTAAGGTTTGTATTTGGTGATGTGCGCACATCTATCTTAATATTTAAATTAAGGTCGTTGTTTGCCGCGTTTAATTTACATGGAATATTTTCCAAGTCGGAATTTCGTAAAAACTCACCGGCTTTGAATGTTCCTGAACCTATTCCGGTAGGAAGGAGAGGTGTTTGTTCAATTTCTTTAACTATATCATCTTTGGCTTTCCAGTTTCCATTGATAAATGGACGCGGATCCTTTTCATAAGTATACTCAGCCGCAATAAAATAACCCAATAATGCAGTGGTTTGCGTAGAATCACGTCCTTTGATCAATGGTCCCTGCATATTGAAAGCAAGAAGATTATATCCGAATTTATCAAGGAATTGTGATGTTGTTCCTTCAAAGCCAAGTCCGAATTCACGGGATGCCCCTTTAGTTGAAATTGACAAAATACCGCCCGTAGCATCGCCATATTGCGCAGGAGTACCACCGGTGATAACGGTAACTTGTTCAATAGCAGCTTTAGGCACTGCGGCTGAAGATCCCCGGAGCTTAACGCCATCCACATAGGTGATGGTTCCTTCCGCACGTGCCCCCCTGATACTTCCCATATCGCCATCCTGTGAAAACACACCACCAACCTGGATAGCAACAGATTCTGCCGAACGTCCGGGCATTTTTGAAATTTCTTCCGAAGTCATTGTTCCGCCCGAAGATGTCTGATCCTTGCTAATCAAGGGTACTTTATAGTCAACCACTTCAAATGTTTCAATGTTAATGGCCGTTGATTCCATCTGAACATCCTGAAATGTAATCTGGTTGGCAACAATAACCAAATTTGTAATCATAATGGGTTTATACCCCACATAAGTAGCTTTTACATCGTATTTTCCGGGAGGAATTGGCTTAATTGTATAATTACCATCAAAATCCGACGTAGTACCTCCTGATTGCTTCCCACCCTGCTCAATGATGATATTGGCGAAAGGTATCGGTTCATTTGTGGATTTATCGGTAATTTTACCCTTAAGTGTGCCCGATTGTGAAAATGCAACCAACGTTGCACTTATTAACACGGCTGCTGATAGAAGTAACTTTCGAAGCATATTTATTTGTTTATGTTATTTTCAAATAAAAAATTAGATTGAGAAAAAAGGTCGGTAAAGATATAAATATTCGGTTAAACTATCCAAATATTTTTTTGAAGAAAATGGTTTTTATCGGAAAAAAGCAATTAGTAGGTAGTTGTTTTTTCATGTTTTGGCTTTTATTATACTTATGTTCGGGAACAAATATGGACAATCCTGCCTTGTATTTTATATCAAAATTATAAATACTAAAGAATTTTTAGCCATCCAATGAGTTATCGGCAGGGAAAAAAAAGTTAACGGTATAAAAAATAAGTAAGCGGAAATTTTTAATACATTATAAGTTTTGTAACGTATGTATTACTTTTTCCTTTTTCCTTCTTGAAACCGGCACTTTGGAACCATCTGACAATTGTATATATCCCCCGTCATTCTTCAGAAATCCCTTGATATACTTAATGTTAACGAGATGAGATTTATGTGGACGGAGAAAATCAAATTCACCCAATAATTGCTCTGTTTCTTTTAATGTCTTTGAAATTAGTAAGGTTTTCCCGTCTTTAAAGAAGAACCGGGTATAATAATCGTCAGATTCGCAGCGGACTATATCGTCAGTTTCAACAACATGGATTTTTTCGGAAGTTGACAGCACAATTTTTTTTGAAGAGGATTTAGTTTTAATGTTTTCCAACAATACTTTTATATTGCTGCTCATTTCGGACAGGTTTCTTTTTTGTTCAACCTTTTTTACAGCGTTTACCAGATCAGAGGGGATGATCGGCTTTAATAAATAATCTAACGCGCTGTACTTTATTGCCTTAATGGCATACTGGTCGTATGCTGTGGTAAAGATTACTTCAAAATTCACCTCATTTACATCCTCAAGTACCTGGAAACCGCTTCCGTCAGGCATTTGAATATCAAGGAACACCACGTCGGGCTTGTGTTCATGTATCGCTTTTATACCGGATTTATATCCATCAGCAACAGCAATCACGGTGATGTTTTCACAATAACGTTTTAATAACCCCGACAAAGCATCGCAGGAAGTTTTTTCATCGTCAATAATTATAGCTCTTAACATGATGTGGAATTTTTACAAATGTATTCAGAAATTGTTTTTTAAACTTCTTTATAAATAATTAATATTTCAACTCTTGTTCCGGTGGGATTATGATTCTCATCCAGAAGATCCGTAATAATTACGTTGGGTTGAGATTTATTGCTTTTATTCAATATTTCAAGCCTCTTTTGAGTAATCTCCATTCCCTTTGACTTATGCTTGAGTCCTGACCTTGAGCGTATTTCAGCTGCTTTTTCACGGCCTATACCATCATCCTCAACAATACAGCGAAGATACTCTTTATCTTTGAACTTAAGTGTAACTTTAAGATTTCCAACGCCCTCTTTATTAAGTAATCCATGTAAAATAGCATTTTCAATATAGGGTTGGATAATCATCGGTGGAATTTCAAGAAACTCCTCATCTATGTCAGGATCTATCTCAAAGCTATAATTAAATTTATTATCAAAACGAAGGCGCTCTACGTCCAGGTATATTTCCATTGATTTCATTTCGTCGCTCAGATTGACAAAGGGCTTTTGTGAATGAGTCAAAATGAAACGCATCAGGTTTGAGAATTTTGCCAGGTAGTTGATTGCCTTGTCAATATTGCCCGAGATAACTACACTTTGTATTGAATTCAGAGAATTGAAAATAAAATGAGGGTTCATCTGGAGGCGAAGAGAAGTCTGTTCAAGGCTGAACAATTGTTTTTCAATTTCAAGAATTTTCTTTTCATTTTCATGCCTTTTGCGGATATTTTTTAACCGGGCAGATATCATAAAAAATGCGATCAGCGTAATAAATAAGGCAGACCCCACCCGAAACCACCATGTTCGCCACCACGGGGGTGTAATTATTATTGTAAAAGAAATTCCGTTATCGTTCCATACCCCGTCGCAATTGGATCCTTTTACTCTAAATAAATAGGTGCCGGGGGGTACGCGGGTATATGATGCAAACCGGCGCGAAGCATCGCTATAGTTCCAATTATTATCAAAATTCTCCAGCCGGTATGCGTATTTATTTTTGGACGGATTAGAATAATCCATTGCTGCAAACTCAAATGTAAAGAAATTATCATCATAGGATAGCAATATGGTATCATGATCTGATATTTCAATTGACTTTAGTTTATCAAAAATGTAAAATCCTGTAATAACGATTGGCGGAACATAATTATTGACTTTAATATTCTCAGGATAAAATGAATTAAACCCGTTCATCCCGCCAAAAAACATTTCTCCGGTTTCTACATTATGAAAAGCTGCATTCAGATTAAACTCATTACTTTGAATTCCATCTTTTACATCATAATTTACAAATGTTTCATTGAGTTTGTTAAACTTCGTTAATCCATAATTCGTTGAAATCCACAGATTATTCTTATTGTCTTCAAAAATATTATATGTAACATTATTGGGCAATCCGTCTTTTTCCAGGTAATATTTTATTTCACCCGTGGCCCTGTTAAACTTGTTTAGACCTCCGCCAGAGGTCGTGATCCAAAATATTCCATTATCGTCTTCATACAAAGAAAAAATTTTGTTGGAACTTAGGGAATTAAATTCATTCATGTTTTTTTTAATGACAGTAAATGTGTTTGTTAATGGATTATACCTGTTCAACCCGCCCAGAGTACAAAACCACAAAACTCCGTTTTTGTCTTCATGGATACCATAAACTGTATTGTTTGAAATTGAATTTTTATTATCCGGATTGTTCACAAACCGTTTAAAATTCTGATTTTCAGAAACATATTGATTAAGGCCATTATCAGTTGCCACCCATATAATTCCCCGGCTATCTTCTGCAATATTATTAACCCTATTAAAGCTAAGACTATGTGGGTTTTTAGGATCATTGCGATACTGTTTGAAATAATTTGTCTTAGGGTTGTATATACAAACTCCGGCATCAAAAGTCCCGAACCAAAAATTTCCGCTTTTATCCTGGTATATCTGGCGCACCAGGTTACTTGAAAGGGAATTGGCATTGTGTGAATTCATAACAATAAATGAATATTTACCTGTTTTTCGATCGTATATATTAACTCCATTATCCGTGGCTATCCATATTTTATCAGTTTTATCCTGAAATATTGACCAAATATTGTTATTATTCAGGCTGTTTTCATTATCGCTTAATTTTTGAATGTGATTAAACCTGTTGGAATATTTATCGATTTTACTGACACCTTTCCAGGCTGTGGCAACCCATATTATGCCGGATTTATCCTGAATTATTTTATTTATATAATCATTACTCAGGCTTCGGTTATTGTATATATCATTTTTATACGAAACAAAATCGTTGTTGACCTTATTATATTTATTTAGACCGCCTCCGTATGTACCAATCCATATTGTTCCCTCGTTATCCTGAAGAATGGTCCTGACATTATTATTGCTTAACGAATTGACACGATTTTCATCGTGTGAAAATTTTCTAATGATCTTTTTTATTGCGAGATTATAAACATCAATACCGCCGTCAGAGCATATCCATAAATTCCCTTCATTATCAATCATCAGGTCGCGTATCACATCGTCCAGTAATGATGTTGTTATTCCGGCATTTTTATACCAGTGCCGGAAAATCTTGTTTTTTGCATCATAAAAATTCAATCCTTCATTTGTACCAAACCAGACATTCCCGTCATTATCAATCAAAATACAATTTATGTTATTATTGCTGGGGCTGTTGGCATTATTGGGATTAAGCTGAAAGTGATAAAAATGCCCCGAAGTCCTGTCAAATTTATTCAATCCATTGCTGGTACCAACCCATAAGGTATTTTTGTTTCCTTCGGCGATGCAAAGTACCGTATCTCCGCTTATACTGAATGGATTATTTTTATCACTTTTATACTGAGTAAATTTACGATTTTTATAATCATAGCTGTTCAACCCCGACTCTGTGCCAATCCATAATAATCCGTCATTATCAGATAGTAAGGAATAAACCGTTGAATTACTCAGTTCATTCGGATTATCAGTAATTGACGATTTAAACGTCAAAAACTGATACCCATCATACCTGTTCAGTCCATCCCATGTTCCAATCCAGATATATCCCCTAGAATCCTGAGTGATACAAAAAGCTGAATTTTGGGACAGGCCTTTCGCAACAATAAAATTTTCAGAAGAAATCCTGTCGAAATTAATATCAGGGGTATTTTGCCCGAATATGTATGAGGGAATAATTAAACAAGTTAACAGAACCAATAATCCAGGGGAAAAAAGAAATAATCTATTCCTGTTATTATACATAACAATAAATTATTTTTCAGCCCTGTTCGGCTTCGCTTTTTTCTGCTTAGGTGCAAACAGGCGCTTAAAGAATCCGGCCTTTTTGTGCTCACGCTTTTCCTGTGATAGTTGGGCTGTTTGTTTCATCATTTTTTTTGTCGATTCATCCTGAATGGCATAGTGGCGTTTTATTGCCTCTTCATATGCCTCCTGTGCTTCCTTTTCCTTCTGCTTCTTATCTCTTTCAAACTGCTTGCGCCTTTGTGCTTCCTGGCGCTTGCTTTTCTGAAATGAAGTACAACCTTCAACAAAACAAGTAAATGACGCAATAATTACTATTAGAATAATATTTCTCAAAAAACTTTTTATTAATCGCGGATTCATTATTTTTGCATTATATAACATTAAAATTAGTTTATTTTAGAATATCAATGAGAGCATAAAAATAATACTATTACAAAATTATCTGCAAATAATAACGTTTTTTTTAGAAATTTTGTTTTGATGACAATCATAAAGCGATATAAATTTTTTTTATTAATCCCCTTAGTGGTAATTTTATTATTCCTTTCATGCAAAAAGGATAAAAGCGAACAAATACCGGATGTGTATGTTAATTTCTCGCTTAACATAGCTTCAACATTGTACCTTGAGCTGTCAACGGTTGGCGGGTGGGTGAATGTTACCGGGGGGTACAAGGGAATTGTGATTTACCGCATGTCAACAGATGAATTTGTTGCATTTGACAGGGCATGTCCATACGACTGGAAAGTTGATTCTGCAATAGTTAACGTTGACACCTCTGGCCTGGTATTAACATGCCACAGCTGTGATTCCAAATTTCTCATTATTGACGGGTCGGTGGTAAGCGGGTCAGCATCACTCGGGCTAAAGCAATACCACGCAGACTATGATGGGCAAATGTTGCATGTATATAATTAATGTCTTTATATGAAAAATATTTTTTTAACTCTTGGTTTTATTATTTTCATAATACCTGCCTTTTCGCAGCAACAAACTGCAGCAGATTTTATACAACAAATTTCGCAGCAGGAAGCTAAAAGTCATGAGAATATGTTCAAATTGGGAAATTCAAAACTGGGTGATAATTATGATTTAAAATATCACCGGTTGAACTGGGATATTGATCCGGATACCTGTTTTATAAAAGGCTGTATTACCTCATATTTTACTTCTTTGGCAACAATGAGCCAGATGGAATTTGAACTTAATCAGGCGTTGATTATTGACAGTATTAAATACCACAACAGCAATCTTTCTTATTCCCATCCGGATAACACGTTTACCATGTATTTCACTACAAGTATCCCTGCCGGAGTACTTGATTCTGTCAGCGTATATTATCATGGAAAACCCGATCCTGGTGGATTTGGTTCGTTTATTCAAAATCAGCACAATGGTTACCCAATTGTATGGACGTTATCAGAGCCTTTTGGTGCCCCTGACTGGTGGCCATGCAAGAATTCATTGAGTGATAAAATTGATTCAATAGATGTTTTTGTTACCACACCAAAACCAAACAAAGTCGGAAGTAATGGAAAATTAATCTCAGTAACAACTGCCGGATCAGACAATATCTACCATTGGAAACACAGGCATCCTGTTGCAACCTACCTTATAGGTGTTGCCGTAACCAACTATGCGGTATATTCAGATTTTGCACCACTGCAACATGGAACAGTAGAAATACTTAATTATGTTTATCCCGAAGATTCCGTTTATGCCAGACAGAATACGCCTTTGCTAATCCCAATAATGCATCTTTATGATAGTTTATTTTACGATTATCCATACATGAATGAAAAATACGGGCATGCACAGTTTAGCTGGGGCGGTGGAATGGAACACCAGACTATGACATTCATTGTCAACTACGGACAGGACCTTATGGCTCACGAATTATCACACCAATGGTTTGGCGATAAAGTTACCTGCGGAAGCTGGCACGACATCTGGATCAATGAGGGCTTTGCCACATTTTGCACAGGGTTGACATTCTATTTCCTCGACAACAACACTTCCTGGCATAATTGGAAAACAAGCAATATAAATTACATTACATCAGTCTCAAACGGCTCAGTTTATTGTTATGACACAACAAGTGTGGGCAGTATATTTGATGGCCGGTTATCTTATTCAAAAGGCGCACTCGTACTGAATATGCTGAGGTTGAAAATAGGTGATTCCGCGATGTTCGCCTGCATGAAAAATTTTATCACCGATCCACAACTTGCATACAAATCTGCCAAAACATCAGATTTTAAATATCATGCCGAACAGTCATCCGGTATTGATCTGACTGAGTTTTTCAATGATTGGATCTATCACGAAGGATACCCTGTTTACCATATAAATAATACAGTTTCAGCAGACAGTTCCGTCAATGTGTTTATTTCACAGACGCAAAGCGATCCATCTGTCGACTTTTTTGAATTGCCCGTTCCAATGAAATTTTCTGACGGCATACACGACACGCTGATCATTTTAGATAACACCTCAAATTATCAATCGTTTTATGTTCACCTGAATTTTTTCCCGACTCAAATAACATTTGATCCCGAAAACGAGCTCATTGCAGTTCTTGACACCTGTATTGTCAATGTATTAAATGAAAAACAAGCATTAAATGATTTATCGGTTTTCCCTAATCCCTCAAATGAGTTTCTTTATATACATTATAGAACACAAAAAATTAAAAAAGTTGAACTCTTTGATTTGAATGGCAAAATAATCCGTGAAATATTTTCGGCCAATTCTGATTCATCAAAATATAATATTTCAGGGTTTAACAGCGGATTGTATTTTGTAAAAGTAACAACTGAAAATAATGTTGTTATCAAAAGAATCGTAAAACTTTAAGAAACGGTTTCGGTTTTATGTTATATGTCAAATAATCTAACGAAATTGCAACAAAAAAGACCCATAACGATATTAACCTGACCTATTCATAAATAAATGAAATTTATGAATGAGCATGGGCATTGTGGGCAGCAGGTCAGGTAATCCCGGCACAGATAATATTCGATTTTCCTTTATCGGCACGAAGGGTGAAAGATTCACAAGAATTTTTCAGGTTAAAAGATATCCGCCTCGACGGATCAAAACAATTTATCCCAATTTACGCATTAAATACTTCTATTGCGTATCATTAGAATAAATCATTTATTACGGCCTGATATTCAATAATATATAATTCTATTCATTATTGCGCAATCGACTAAGAAAATGTAATACCGACAAGTCGGTAACATTTTCTATGTCGGGATTACCCAGATGCAACACACGATCCCACTCACAGCTCAATAGTTCACTATGTTCCTATTGCGCAATTCCATCTAACTTATTCTAAGTAATTAAAAGATCATTAGCTACAATGTTGAGT
>CAZVKJ010000016.1:0-62965 GCA_964626855.1 uncultured Bacteroidales bacterium | reverse complement strand
ACATGAACCCGGAATACCAGGCAATGGTCGAAAGGCATAAGCGTGAGAGAGAAGCCCTGCGCGTGAAGCAGCAAAAGGAACTCGTCGATATGAAAATCCGACAGGAGCAGGAACGCTCTAAGTTCAAGCAAGCAAGATACGTGAAGAACCTCAACGAATGGATAGAGGAGAACCGCAAAGCGCAGGGCCTACTTACAGAAAAATAATTTCTGAACACATTAAAGGCCAATTTTACAAGGAAGAGCCTCGCTAATGGAGTTCCCAAGGATTTCAATTACACTCATTTTCAGTTGTCAATTACGGTCGTTTTTATAACTTTGCCTTTGTTATTATAAATAATATCAAAGTGATGAAAAAGACTATTCCAATTAAGGGATTCGGCTATTTTGGCAAGTATAAGTTTTCATTGAGTGAACTGCTGCCGGTAATAGGAATTGACCTGAACAGATTTATTAAGCCTCTTATTGAGTGGCGAGAAATGGAACTCACAGAATACGATAGGTGGTTGAACACTGGAAAGTTGAAAAAGCATGATAACAACGACATCTCGGAGTTATGGTTCAATATGGCCGTTGACAATGTGAGGCGACTTAAACAAAAGAAAGAAGATGCCATAAAGGAAATAGCGACTTCTGATGATGCAAACAGAAAGAACTTTTTAAACTTATTCTACCAGCCCGGTCAACTTACAGAAGAAGAATTGGAGCTAATGGCCAGCATTGATAAATTACTTGAGTATGAAATTCAACTTGATGCCGGAAAGCCAGTCCGTACCATTGATGCGATAGATGATGCCTCAATATTGTATTACGATGAGGAAATGGCAGCAAAACTGCTGATAAGTAGTAGATTGAGGAAAGTTCCTTTCTCCCAGCTGAAACTCCTGTCCGTTCTAAGAAAGTCCATCGAAGAATATAAGTATGACCCAGAATACATGTCAAAGGAGGGAATCGACAATGGGACAGTATCATTTTCTGCTCTGGTGGAGGACATAAGGGAGCATGGTCTAAAGCAGCCCCTTGTTGTAAGTTCCGACTATGAACTACTTTCGGGATACAAGAGATACGGGGCTTTGAAGGAACTTAAACTCACTAATGAGCCAGTTGAGGTGATTGTTGCTGAAACTTATGAGAATGAAGGCGGGGCAAGGCAGAGCAAACTTGAAATAAACGCAACTTCAAACATCAAGATTCATGTTACATACTGGCAGGCATATTACATGATTAAGGCTGATCTCGGGTACATAACTCTGGCTTCCGGATTTCGTTCCGACCTTCTCAATCCAGAGGGTGAGCGGCATGATTCAAGGGAACTCATAGCAAAGATGAGGGGGTTTAACAAGACATTCATTAGCAGGCTGGTTAGGGTTGGAGATGTCATCCTATCTTATTTCAGCGATGTTCCCCACATGAACTACCTGGAACAGATCGAAAGTCCAGAAAGCAAGATGACACTTGCGAAAGCCGATGAAGAATGCCGCCTGTTCAGAGAATACGTAAAGAAAAAAATTAAGGGAGAACTTTCTGAAAACGATTACCAGAACATTCTTAACGGCATAAGGCAGTCTGGAATCCACCCATCGCAGTATTCAATCGTTGTGAGCGGTGGGAGCCAGAACATACCCGACTTTACCTCCACGAGTGAAATTTTCGTCATTTGGGCGAGGAATGCCAGAGATATTGGCAACAGCTGGTTTGAGATAAACTTCGACGACATAGTATTTACAAACCCAAACGAGCGTAAGTGATGATTGGAAATATGTACACTCAAATATCTTTCTTCACGGGATGCGGTGGATCCTCCACGGGTTTTCACCAGTCGGGCGGTTTCGTTGAGGTTCTTGCCGTCGAAATTGACGAGCATTCAGTAAGGAGCTTCAACCTCAACTACCCAAATGTTCCGGTTACTAATCTTACCTTGTTCCAGTCCGGTTTGAAAAGCGGGGAGAATGAAAACATGATTATTGGCGTGGACAAGAACTTGAAAGGTTCTGACTACCTCGGGATGGCCAACGGCATGTTCCCCGAATTCAACAACGGCAATAAAATTGAATTAAAGCAGGGAGAACTTGACGTACTCGCTGCATCACCGCCTTGTCAGGATTTCAGTACAATCAATACAAGGAAGAAATTCAAGCCGAACTCTGAAAAAGTGCAGCTCTTCTTTGAAACCATTCGCCTCATTAAAGAAATCAAGCCAAGGGTAGCAGTAATTGAGAACGTACCGGGTATGATGATGGGCACGGCAATGAAGAAAACGTTTCTGTATATTCTCAAAGCACTTCACGAGTCTGAGTATTCTTTCGCATTCAACATACTTAATGCAACGCATTACGGTGTGCCGCAGGACAGAAACCGGGTGATATTCCTTTGTGTCAGGAAAGACGTGGCATCCAAAGTTCTCGGGAGGGCGGGTTTCGATCCAAATTGGTGGCCGGTTCCACTTGAAATAGACCGCGAATCCCTCGCCCTGAAAAGGGTTGTGCCGAGGGCATCCTATTACAGCAGCGGAGAGTTTCAGGACAAGATACTTCCTGCTGACAGGGTGGTCGGAACCATAACCAAGACCCCATCAATGTCCTTCTACGATGAGAAATTCGAAAGGCTTGAACCCACTATCAGGGAAGTGAAACTACTCTGCGGATTCCCGGAGGGATACCTCCTGTATGACAACAGCCACCAAGGCCGCACAAACCCCGAAGACGGAAACCGGCCATACACAGACCCCGCCACCGGCAAGGAATACAACTACACCGAGAAGCATTACAGGCTCGGCAATGCTGTACCTCCGCCAATGATGCGTGCGATAGCACAATCCATTAAGGAGAAAATTCTTGCCCCTTATTACAGCATTACCGAGTAATCGACTTTAATATACTTCACATTTGTTTTTTGAACCTTGTTTCTCCAGAAACGAGGTTCTTTGCTTTAATTGGGTATTCCGCTTGTCCGACTTTTCATGTTTCGGTTAAAACCTTTTCTCTCCGTTCGGTAGAATATGGTATAGACAGCAAAATTCTAAACCATGAGAAAAAAAGTGAGGGTCTACTTGCCCGAGAATTTAGACATTGACGAATTGCTGAAGTCGCACCCAAGTCTTGAACTTAATCGGAACAATCTGATTTACGTCGCCGGGCTGGTATATGGGCTTCCTGAAATCAACCACCATTACCTAAAGGCCAATGGGTTCACAAAACTGAACTCAGACATCCTTAAGGCAAAGATGAGAAACTACAAACGTTACCTGAAGTACCTTATCGCCACAGGAGTACTAAAGTGCGACGGCGAATATGGTTGCGGTCAGTCGCTCGGCTATGGGTTTACGGAGTCCTATCATGGGATCAAGGCCTGCGAAATTGAAATCGATGTCAGGGGAGGAACGCAAATTAGAAATACAGGAACCGACACCTTGACGAAGAAACACTATCACCTAATCAGGTGGCTTGAAGACGGAGGGCTTCAGATTGATTACGACAAGGCTATCCAATTGCTTGACCGCGGCAGGAAGACCAGCGAGGGAGCTCTGGTCAATAATTTGACCGGTAAAGACCAGTACCCAAGCTTGATGAACTACAAGCCCGGGTATATGCGCACCTACACCACCGGTCTTGTAGCAACGGAAAGGATTAGGGGCGGGGATCACAGGTTCACCGTAGACGAATCCGGACTCAGGCTTCACACCTTGCTCACATCGCTTAACAGGAACCTTAGGAATTTCTTGACATACAAAGGACACAAGCTTGTGGGTCTTGATGTGAGTAACAGCCAGCCATACTTCAGCCTATGTCTCTTCAAGGAGTCGTTTTATAAAAAAGATGCGAAATCCGTAGAAATTGCAAATTCATCGATCGACCCTCACAGATTTAATGCTTATACGATTTACAATACGGCCGGTGTTCCTAATCCGCTCCATTCCTCCTTATCTATGTTTATGGGGCAACAAGTTTCAAATTTAATTGGAAATCAAGATATAAGGTTATACGCGGAATTAGCTTCCAGTGGGATGTTCTATGAAAGACTTGAGGCTGAGTTCAGATTCAAAAATGGCTTGACGTTTCCAAACAGGGGCGCACTTAAGCAGATGGTATTCATTGTGCTTTTCTCAGATAACCGCTACATAGGCCAGAATGAAGAGGGGGCGGCATTGAAAAGGTTGTTCAGGGATTTGTTTCCAAATGTTTCCAAGGTATTCTCTGCATTGAAGAAAAATGATAGCGCAATGTTGCCAAGGCTTCTACAAGCGATTGAATCCCATATCATCCTCCGCGTGGTATGTAAGAAACTGTCTGAAGAAAGACCCGATGTCCCGCTTTTTACTATACACGATAACATTGCGACTACAGAGGAAAATGTCGAATATGTGCTTGATGTTATGATTAAAGAACTTGAACAGCATGTCGGATACTTTCCCACGATTAAAGTAGAACCGTGGTTCTAATTCATGAAACAAGAAAGCTATAACATATTGGAATCCTTACGGATAAAAAGGAGTGCTAAGAATGTAGCACCTTGGGAATCGCTAAAAAGCGCTAAAAAACACCCTGTACACTTTACGGTGTCGCAGGATTCGCGCACCTTCACATGGAAATAATGTTATTAACCAAACTTGCAGAGGAACTTAACTTCAAGAAGGTTGACACGGCCAAAAAATGGTGTGAGAAGAACGGAGTCCCTATTGCCGGAAGTCATGGTAAGCGCTGGGTGCCCGCCAATGCACTGGAGTATGTTAGGATGAAAGAATTGATGAAAATACTCAGCAGAAAACACGGCAAAGAGAAAGCAAACAGAATTTATCAGGCTTACAAAGACGGAAACTTTGAAGTTCTTTCAGAATTGGAGCCTGTCAGGGCAGATAATCCCATTTTTCAGAAGACTGTTGACTACATTCCGCAAAGCGAAGCCTCTGTAAAGTTCCTAAAAGAATTCAAATGAAAAAGAAAAGAATCGAGTACAGGAAGTACCCAGGGTTGAAAATCCTTTGCAGGAAATGCGGTTACGAGATTCAAAATGTAGGAGACAAGGGATTGAATACCAGCTGCCAGCACCCGCTGGAATCGCAAGTATACAAGGCCGTGCTCATCGAACCGGGGACAGGAAAAAGAAAAACCAGAATACTGGATGCCTCAAGTCACGATGAGGCCTTGGTGGAACTGCTGAAATTCAAGGAGGAGCTGCGGAATCCCGTGCCCGCCTCGCTGCTGCGCAAAGAAGAAAAAGAAAGGCCGATGACCCTGGCTGGCTGCTTCGCAATGTACCTCGACTGCCTCCAAGGAATAGGCGTCTTTGAATTCGAGAAAAAAGACAGAAGCGGCGCATACATTAAGGCAATGGCCATGAACGGCAGACGCTTCATGACATTCCTGAAATCCCTCGGCATTGACCCCAACAGCATTAGAGTTGACGAGGTGACCGGCCAGGTCGTTGATCAATACTACAAACATGTTAAAGAACGCACGTGTAGCAGCAACACCCTTGACCATTTATTCCGACCCCTAAAAGGGCTGTATAAGTTCCTGATTGACAAGAAAGGCTATGTCATCAGGAACCCGTTCAAAAACGTACATATCTCACAGGAGGGCGGGAACCCAAGGGCCATTGATTACGACGACGTTATGAAGATAAAAAGGGCGATAACACCCAAGGACTCTGTGGAGGTCTTTAAAAAAGGGTATCGCAAGAACCGGTACAGGCCCTGGCTGTCGGATGCGATTGACCTCGCCTTGTACACCGGCCTCCGCAGGGAACAGATTGTGGAGATAAAATGGTCGGACGTTAAATGCGACTCCCAGGGAAGGCCGGAA
Organism: uncultured Bacteroidales bacterium; assembly: GCA_964626855.1. Classification (GTDB taxonomy): domain Bacteria; phylum Bacteroidota; class Bacteroidia; order Bacteroidales; family CAIWKO01; genus CAIWKO01. The sequence goes on along the minus strand of CAZVKJ010000016.1, from coordinate 57,165 downwards.
TACATACGTTCGAGCAACCTGAAGGTAAACCGCATGCTGAATGGCGGCAAGACGGGGAAAGAAAGGTTCGTTAACGTGCCCATAAGCGCGGAACTTCTTGAAACGCTTAACAGACTGGGGTTGAGTTCAAAGCATGGCTCCGACTCATACGTATTAGCTCCGGATGCAGAAATCAGCAGGAAAAACCTGTTGCAGCAAATGTCGGCCTGCTTCAGGTTTTACCGCAACAAGGCGGGAGTCAGCACCGAACTGAGCTTCAAGAGCCTCCGCAAGACGTACCTCAGCGCGGTTGCCTCCGCCATAGGCACCGGCAATGTCAAGTCCGTGAGCGGGCATTCCGGTGATGCCGTATTGAAACGGCACTACATCGACGCCGAGTTCGTCGCCAGGAACCTGACCCGGTCGGGGTTCCGGCTATTCGATGACAGCGTGGCCCTCCGCCAAGAGATGCCTTGCACGGCCTACTTGTGTGAAATTGGAAGTGCCTCGCTCAACTGAACCGCACAGCGTTTGTCACAGTTTTCGAGCGCCATCGCCCAGACACACATGAACGGAAAACCCGTTCAAGAGTGTCCCGGGCCGCACCGGGAAACAGGCCGGGGGAATACCCGTCCGGCCAGATTCCCGATACCCTGACGCCCAATCAAAAACATGCGCCAAACGCTGCCCTCGGCTATAGGTTCATGTAGACGTCGTCGAATTCCTCCTGCTGTATGCCGAGGTATATTCTGGTGGTGGAGGTCGATATGTGGTTGAATAGCTTGCTGAGCATTATCAGTGCGCGTTCGCTGTTGTTGTCCCTGTCCCACACGCGGCGCCCGAACGTCTTGCGGAGGCTGTGCGAACTAATGTTCTTGTTCTTCGCGCCATAGCTCTCCTGCAGAAGACGGTTGACTTGACGGATAGAGAACGGGCTTTTTTTCTGCGATACAAAAAGGAAATCTTCCGGTTCAACATGAACCATTTTCGAGACATACAATGCGTATGCTTCCTTCACTGTATCGTTTATCCTTATTGTCCTTGCCTTGCCAGTCTTCTTTTCAGCGAGCTGTATCGTCTCGCCAGTGAGGTCTTTGTGTTTCAGGCGGAGGAGGTCGGAAATCCTCAGCCCGAAATGAATTCCGCAAATGGTCAGAAATGCGATCTTGTAATTGTTGCCTACTTTTTCCTTCATGTAACGCATTGACTTGTTCAGCGTGGCGTCGAAGTCCATGTAGTCTGCGGTTGTGTTTGTTCCTTGGAGTGACATAATAATTTGTTTTAATGGTTCTCACCGAAGATAGCAGAAAAACGGCTCCTATTGCGGGTTTCCGTGCGTTTTTGGACATTTTTTTATTAACGATCCCCTGTCGGTTGTATAAGTGATTGGTTGCCAAGCGCGGTTTGTAAAACGACCACTTTTTTCATTTGTGGACACGGCATTACTGAAGAAGCCATAAAAGCAAAAGAGGGCTTTTACCCTCTTTCGGATGAGACTACTGCACCACCGCTATACCACCGCCCCGAATATTATGTTGCATCTTGTGGAGCGGACGGGAGTCGAACCCGCCTTCGTAGTTTTGATCTTAAATTTCTTTTTGCAACAGTTGACAAATATAAGAAATTCAATAATGAAAGTCAAGTTATATTTTAAAATCTTTATAATTATTATCCTCCTGAATGTATATAAAGTGCACCTGAACTGTGCACCTGTAAAAGAAAAAGGGCTTGCCATATTTTGCAAGCCCCTGAAAATCAATGTGGGACGTACAGGATTCGAACCAGTGACCTCATGCGTGTGAAGCATGCGCTCTGAACCAACTGAGCTAACGTCCCGATAAAAAAAAAGAAGTCTGAGACTTCTTTGTGGGAACAATAGGATTCGAACCTATGACCCCCTGCTTGTAAGGCAGGTGCTCTGAACCAGCTGAGCTATGCTCCCAAAATTTTACTCACCTGTGACCCTCCCGACTTGTTAGTCGGGATGCTCTGAACCAGCTGAGCTATGCTTCCCTTTTTTTGTTTTGAGGGTGCAAATATACAAGATTTTTTTAAACAACAAGAATTTTTCTATTTTTTGTCTTCCAGCGCACTTTCAATTAACATATCCAGAAAATCAGGAAGATTATAACCAAAGGCCCTTGCCTGCTGCGGAACAATACTCATTTCAGACATCCCGGGAATTGTATTGACCTCGAGAAAAAATAATTTTTTACCCTTGGTCAGAATGTAGTCAACACGGACAACACCTTTACAATTGAGCTTATTATAAACATACGATGAAGTGGCAGAACATAAAGCCGCGTCCTCCTCTGAAATTCTTGCAGGGGTTATTTCTTCCGACATGCCCTGATACTTTGCCTGGTAATCAAAAAACTCTGTTTTAGGGACTATTTCCGTAATCGGAAAAACGATCATCTGGTTTTTATACCGAAATAACCCGCAGGAAATTTCAGTTCCGTTGATAAACTCTTCAATCAAAATTTCATTATCAATACTGAAGGCAAGTATAATTGCTTTTTCCATTTCCTCATGCGTTTTTGCTTTGGACGTTCCAAAACTTGAACCACCGTTGCAGGGCTTTACAAAAGCAGGGAGTTTTATTTCTTCAATTATCTTTGCTACATCATACGGGTCTTTTTTAAACAGATGCAACGACTTTGGAACAGACACACCGAGATTATCAGCAACGTGATTACAATAAGCCTTGTTAAATGTTAGTGCTGAAACATAATGATTACATGTGGTGTACGGTATATGAAGCATATCCAGGTACCCCTGAATTTTTCCGTCTTCGCCCGGAGTACCGTGGATGATGTTGAACACGCAGTCAAAAGTTATTTTGGTATTTCCGTATGTAACAGAAAAGTCATTTTTATCAACGGGGGTTTCCATTTCGTTTTCATCAATATAAACCCATTTTTCACGTGTGATGCATAAAAGGAAAGTATTGTATTTGTCCTTATTTATGTTCTGCATTAACATGCGTGAACTTTTTACGGATATTTCATATTCATCTGAATAACCGCCAGCCAGTATTGCAATATTCTTTTTCATATCGAAAATTTTACAAATGTAAACAGATTTTATGATTAATTTAGTATGTGTTTTTTGCTATATTTGCAGGATTAAACAATAATAACTGCTCAAAAACAGTTAATAGCAAGCTGCTGTTCAGCTGTTTCAGGCAAAGGTTTTTACGCTATGAGTTTTATTACTTTTATTAGAAGCAGGATTTTCTGGAGGCATACCTTAATAGCGTTGGTATTGACCATTGTATTGCTATGGGTGTCGTTGCGCTTGCTGAATGCATATACAAGGCATGGCTCCCATATTGCTGTGCCTGATTTTAAAGGTGTGCGCATGGACGAACTTGATGATTTTGCTTCGGATCATGATGTGGAATTTATAATCAATGATTCATTATATGATTATTCAATGACAAAGGGAACTGTTGCCATGCAGGACCCGCTGCCCGGCACTAAAGTTAAGAAGAATCGTAAGATATATTTGACCGTAGTAGCGTTGAAACCGGAAAAGGTCTCTATGCCGAACCTGGTTGACCTTACACTAAGGCAGGCCACATCGATGTTAGAAACATACGGACTGAGAACAGGCAGCCTAACCTATGTGCCGGATATCGCGCACAATGCTGTCCTGCGACAAAAATACGACGGAAAGGATATCAGCGCCGGAACACAGATTGAAAAAGGGTCAAGCATTGATCTTGTATTGGGTAAGGATCAAGAAAATACCTCGACAGGTGTTCCTGACCTTTACGGAAAAAAACGCGGCGAAGCCTCAGAATTATTGCAGGCGGCATCATTGAATGTCGGTAATGAAGTTTTTCTTGACGGCAACGACGAACATGCCCGGGTTTATAAACAGCAGCCCGGGGCAAAATCTTCGATCCAGTTCGGAGGAAGTGTTGATTTATGGTACCGGTCCGATAAAAAATTCGATTTTAATAATAAATAAAATCCATCAGGATGAATAAGAAGACAATCCTATTTTCTTTGTTTTTACTGTTCAGTGTTGCCCTGCAGGCCCAGGAATATCTCTCGGGGCTTATGTCAAATCCTGCATTGAATCAAAAGGAAAATAATATTTCAGCGGCGAAGTTAAATGTTTATGTTACTCTTCCTTTTCTGGACGATTTTTCATATCCCAATTCCGTTTATCCTGCCGATACATTATGGAAAGATCGCAAAGTTTTTATTAATTCGGATTATGCAATTAATCCGCCCAGTGTTGGTGTGGCCACTTTCGATGCCATAAATGATACCGGCGCCGTATATGCCTCTGCAACCACCACCCCTTTTGTTGCGGATTCGCTGACTTCGCTGCCAGTAAGGCTTGATTCGGTTTTCAGTGGAACACCGGGGCCTGTGACAGTTGCTGATTCCATATATTTCAGTTTTTATTATCAGCCGCAGGGCGTTGGCGATTCACCGGAAATCGGCGATTCACTGTTGCTGGAATTTTATTCGCCGCATTTAAAGAAGTGGTACAGGAAGTGGTCTTCTCCCGGCATGAAACTGGATACTTTTCTTGCAAAATATAACAGCTATTTCAGGCATGTTATGGTTCCCATCACCGACACCACTTTTATTCAGAAAGGGTTTCAGTTTCGTTTCAGGAATTATGCAAGCATTGCAAGTATGAGCCTGCCCAGCTGGCAAAGCAATTGTGACCAGTGGAATATTGATTACGTCTACCTGAATATTGGAAGAAGCAAATATGATACGGTATCTCCCGATATTACATTTACAACCCCGGCATCCTCGCTTTTGAAAAATTATGCACAGATGCCTGCCCGCCAATACAGCAATAGCGACCTGAGGGATTCTCTTCATTTAAAGATCAGCAACCTGAACAACGTACTGGATAATATTTCATATCAGTATTGCGTAAAACAGGACGATGGGCCATTCTCTTACTGTAAGTCAGGTGGCGTGTGGGATATTTACCCTTTCATTACAAATGGTTGTCTTGATTATCAACCCATATCCGATCCGGTTATCGATTTTTCATTTCCTTCATTTTCCGGGCTTGACAGCATCGGGTTTACTATGAAACATATGATAAGCAGTAACGGGTGGACTGACAAGATCATATCAAATGATACGATTACTTTTCACCAGAACTTTTATAATTATTTTGCTTATGATGATGGTACTGCCGAAAATGGTTACGGGCTGACCGGTGAAAATTCAAAACTTGCCTATAAATTCACCTTAAACAAGCCCGACACTTTGGGCGGAGTACAGTTTTATTTTAATCAAACATATACATCGCCGTATTCAAAATACTTCTATATCGTGGTCTGGTCCTCCCTGAACCCCGAAACAATTATTTACAAATCTGCGCACAAGAGGCCTGAATTTATGGACAGCATCAATGCGTATTATACTTACCTTATTGATGACACCACCCTGCTTGTTAACGGAACCATCTATGTTGGCTGGCAGCAGCAAACCGACAATAATCTGAATGTGGGATTTGACCGTAATACCGATTCCAGGAGCAATATCTCCTATAATGTTGACGGAACCTGGACAAATTCATCATTTAGTGGCTCACTGATGATACGCCCGCTGGTAGGGACTGCATGGCAGGAAGCTTTTTCCGGAATAAAAGAGCATAACCTTGAAAACAATAGTTTTGTTGTTTTTCCCAACCCGTTAAATGGGAATATCATTAATTTGCAGATAGCCTCTGATGAGGGTATTATGTTGAAAAAGGAAAAAATCTTGGTGGAGATATTCAATAATATGGGACAGATGGTGTTGCAGCGCCCGTATTCTGAAAGTATTGATGTCTCTGCTTTACAAGGTGGTGTATACATAATACGCCTTGCCGGACTGAGTGAAAATAAGCCCTGCTTTTCCAAGCTTGTTATTACGCGTTAATGCCGGGGGAAGATGGAAAACACCGATCTGCCTGAAGAAGAAAAAGAATTTTACGAGCATTATCATTTTACTGTAGATCCCGGCCAGCAGGTTGTACGCATTGACAGATTTCTTTCCGACAGGATCTCCGGAGTTTCGAGAAGTAAGATTCAAAGCGCCATGGATGCAAATGCTGTCCTGGTGAATGATAAGCCGGCCAAACCGAGTTATAAAATTAAGCCCAGAGATGAAATATCCATAGTGCTGCCATATCCTCCGCATGAGTTTGAACTGATAGCAGAAGATATTCCTGTCAATATTGTTTATGAAGACAATGATATCATTATAATAAATAAAGAAGCGGGCATGGTGGTGCATCCCGGTTTTGGAAATTTTACAGGTACGATGCTGAATGCCCTGCTTTTTCACCTGGAAGATGAAAAGGATGCACAGCCTTTGCTGGTACACCGCATTGATAAGGATACGTCGGGGATACTTGTTGTCGCCAAAAATGATGCAAGCCAGGCGAAGTTATCAAAATACTTTTTTGACCACATCATCGACAGAAAATACCTGGCGCTTGTCTGGGGCGATTTTGACGAAGATGAAGGAACAATAACAGGGTACATCGGACGCAGTGTACGCAACCGCATGATGATGGACATCTACCATGATGAAGAACATGGCCGGTATGCCGTTACGCATTACAGGGTAGTGGAGCGATTCAGGTATGTTACCCTGTTGGAATGTGAACTGGAAACCGGGCGTACGCACCAGATACGCGCCCATATGAGGCATATCGGGCATCCGTTATTCAATGATGCTCTATATGGCGGCGACCGGATTTTAAAAGGCACCACATTTTCGAAGTACAGGCAGTTTGTGGAAAATTGTTTTCAGTTGATGCCACGCCAGGCCTTGCACGCCAAGTCACTTGGATTTATTCATCCGTCAACGGGGAAGTATGTGTTTTTTGATTCTGAAATACCTGATGACATGATGAGTGTTTTGGACAAGTGGCGGAATTATGCAAAGAACCTTTAGGCCTTTTTGTCATCATTTCCTGATTGCTGTATAGTCTGAATAGCGTTCTACCGGGATAAAACCGGCTTGTGCTATCAAATGCTGAATCTCTTCAGAGTTCATGGCATTTTCATTTATTCGGGCGCCGGCAGAGGTATAAATGCTGGTAGAATTATCAATGGTTCCGTCGATGTCATCAACACCAAATGCCAAAGCCAGCTGCGATTGCTTTTTGCCGAGCATGGGCCAATAGGCTTTCAGATGAGGAATATTATCAATAAATATACGTGCAACGGCATAGTTGCGTAGGTCTTCAAGAAGCGGAACTTCATTTAGCGAAGACATTTGATTGTTCTTGTTTTTAAATTTCAGAGGTATAAATGCATTAAAACCATGAGTTTCATCCTGAAGTTCGCGGAGCCGGAGCATATGGTCAATTCTGTGGCTGAAATTTTCAACATGTCCGTAAAGCATGGTGGCGTTTGAGTAAATTCCTGACTGATGAGCGGCCCTGTGTATTTCAAGCCATTCAGATGAAGGTATTTTGTCAGGGCATATTTTTTCTCTGATCTTTTCATCAAAGATTTCAGCGCCTCCGCCGGGTATTGAATTCAATCCGGCATCAATCAGCATTTTGATTCCACCGGAATAGCTGATGGATTCTTTTTTGAAAATATAAAATAACTCGGCCGCCGAAAAGGCTTTGATATGGATACTTTTATTGTGATTCCTTACCTGTTTTATAATTTCAATATATGATGACAGGCTGGCATCGGGATGTGTTCCGGCGGTTATGTGAATTTCATTTATTCCAGTATCAATTTTTGAAATAATATTTTCAATTTCATCTGATGAATATGACCAGGAACCGGGTTCGTTCTTTTTTCCGGAGAAAGAGCAAAAACGGCAATTATAGACACAAATGTTCGTGGGCTCAAGATGAATGTTTTTAATAAAAAATACATTGTCTGAATTTATTTTTCGTCTGATATGATCTGCCATGACCGCCAGAAGCCCGGTTTCCGTTTTCTCATATAAGTGTATCCCGTCCTGACCGCTTATTCTGTGTCCGGATATGATTTTTTCGGCAACAAGTCTGTCTTCTTGTGCTTTAATGCGGCCTTGCCGGAGATAATACTGAAGTGAACTTTCCATAAATAAATAAGGCTGTTATCAAACGTAGTGTTTTCTAACAGCCATATAGTTTAAGTTTATTTCCGGTATTATATCTGATATGTTTTTTTGCATACCGAAAACAAATATTTCAGTTTATTTGATTTTCATAAATTCACCTTTGAATGTGGTTTTGCCGCTCTGCGCGGTAATATAGTAAACGCCTTCGGCTAAACCGGAAATATCAATACTTGTTTTAGACGACTCAACCCTGAGATCGGAATAACCCGAAACAACAACGCCCATTACATTATAAATACGTACATTTTCAATTTTATTTTCAGATGTTGGAATACCGATCACGATCTGGTCGCGGGCAGGAGAAGGATAAATATATAATTTTTCTTCTGACATATGTGTTTCAGATATTCCTATATTACAGATGCCTCTGCCGGCCAGTGATGTAACCCCTGAATTGGTCGGGTCAAGCCAGTCTTTTAATCTTTTTGCACTGGTGGTGCCATTCTGATCCCAATGGTAATAAACTTTTCCATAATAGTCGGGCTGGCTTGTTGCGGTACATAGTGAACTGCCACCAGTAAGTGTGCCGACTACTTTACCGGTACTGTTAAATATTGGAGAACCTGAAGATCCCTGTTCAGTAACGCCGTGCCCGTTAGTTGTGGCAGCCCAAACAACTTTCCAGTGCGATCCTGATGCGCCATAGGTAACGGATTGTAATGCGGAGGTGTACGTGGAAATTTTCATGATATCTGCCGAGGGGTGGTGAATGCTGACACCGCTGGCGCTGGCAGTGTTGCCCCTGTCCCATCCATTATAATAAACACTGTATGTATTTGCGATGGCTGAGCTGATTTGCACAAGGCAAAAATCCGATCCGATATGGTTTGATCCGTATGTATCGTGAGCTTTTAATGTACATCCCAATTTGCTGAAAGTCCCTGTAGGGCTTGTTCCTGTACATGAAGGAGACTGGTAATGAAACCAGAATTTCCAGGAGTTGTAATCGGAGGTCGAAGCATAGCCGCCATCATAATGGCAGTGATCCGCTAATAATACATAAGGCGTGCAATTCTGGCTGGTATTGTTAATGAGTGTTCCGGTGCAGTTGTACCAGTACGATCCGATCTTTATATCAATTTTACAAACACCCTTACTTTCATCTTGCCAATTATCTCCTTCAGGAGAACAGATGATATTCACTTCACAATCTCCGGAACTTTTCACCTGGTTGTTTTCTTCGGGACGGTAAAAGTAATCGAGGTCAGTTATATGCAGTAATACAGCGTTTTTTTGATCATTGGGAACAAACAATTCAATAGTGATTTCATCTCCGGGAACTTTTTCATTTGAAAAGAAATAATTTTCGGCGTTATTCAAAGAAGTATAAGCACCTATTACCCTTGACCTGTCATTGTTATAAAGAAAGAGTTTTGCACCTTCGGGCATATAAAATGAAGAATACCCAAACCCAATGGCTTTTGCACCTTCTGACTTCACCTTTAATCTCCAGATACTGGCATTTAACTGAGGTACTTCGGTCCATGTGCCTGAATTATTCAGGTTAAAATCAACAGGCAGTGTTATCCCGATTCTATATGGCTGGCTTTTCAGTGCACGGTCGTTGTCTTCAGCATTTATCTGCACAAGGTCCGGCGCCTGAACCTGAACATGGTCAATATCCCCGGGCAAATCCTTATAAATAAAACTTAAAGGAGTGCCCCCGATATTGTCTTGCGCACGTACAATGAAGATGCCCAGGCATAATAAAACCAACGATAGTAGAGATTTTTTCATGATATGTGTATTAAAATTATTAATTAGTACGCAAAATTATTAAAAAATAACGGCTTTAAATAATTGTAAAATAATTTGACGAAACATTAACATTCCACAGAAAATTATAACATCAGGTCGAAGATCTTTTCAAAATCATCACGCCCCATCTGGTAATGATCGCCCGTGGTTTTATTGAACACAAGGTTTTCCACGATTTCATTTTTATGGCTTGTATTAATATCAATATCATGCAAACGTACAGGCGCCCCGATTTTTTGAAAATATTTTTCCAGGCAGATTATCGTTGAGTCGGCGTCTGTAGCATTAAACACCTCCCTGCCTAATGCCGTGATTTTATCCGAAGCCTTTTCTTTGAAGTATTTCATCCAGGCGGGGTAAGCGATGGAAAGTGAGGCGCCATGCGGCACATCATATAGTACCGATAAAGCATGCCCGATGCCATGAACGCCCCAGTCACCCGATTTCTTACCATACGAAGTCATCCCGTTCAATGCGCAGGTGGCGGCAAACATGATCTTTTCACGATAGGGGTAATTATGTAGATCGTTCATGAGTAGCGGGCCAAATTCTACCGCCTCGCTAATGATTGAAAAGACAAAGCGGTCGGTGAGTGTTGTTTCTCCCTTGCCGAAATACCCTTCGAGGGCATGAGCGATCAGGTCAACGATACCATAGGCGGTATAGTTTGCAGGAACCGAAAATGTATATTCCGGGTCCAGGAAAGAATGGGCGGGATAGATCAGCGGGCTGAAATATCCGGGCTTTTGTTTTGTTTCGTCATTTTGGACTACTGCGAAAGGATTCATCTCGGTACCGGTGGCTGCCAGCGTCAGGACTGCAATCAGCGGAATCGCGCGTGTAGGTTTAACTTTGTATTCAAAAAGGTCCCAGGCTTTATTTTTTATGGGTACAGCCAGCGAAATAATTTTAGCAGAATCAATTACACTGCCTCCTCCAACGGCAACGATGACATCAACATTGTTTTTTCTTCCGGTTTCGGCAGCAGCATCAACATCGCTGATCACGGGGTTGGATTTGATGCCCGAATATTCAAACACGCTTACACCGGATATTTCCAGTTGTTTTAACACATGATCATAAATTCCGTTTGATTTAATGGAGTTTTTTCCATAAACCATCAACACCCGTTTCCCGTATTTTTCAATGACTTTGGGTAATTCACTTATGATCCCCCTGCCAAAATGCAGGCAGGTCGGATTACTTATCAGAAAGTTTTCCATATTATAAGATGACTATTTTTCTTACAAAAGACTTCTTTTCACCGCTGAAGTTCAGGTAATATATGCCATTGCTGATATCCAGCTTTTTAGCATTTAACAAAAAATTGTTCCTTCCCGCGTGCAGCATACCTTTTGCCAAAACATAAACCTGTTTGCCTGAATTATCGAATAGTATTAAGCTGATGTTCTCGTTGGTTCCGAGATCAAACGTTACAGTAGCCTCATTAGTTATGGGGTTGGGCAATACAGTAAAATGATAAAGGTTGTCAACCTCGCTGATTCCTGCCGTTTCAAGGTATACCTGTCCGTCGGATATGGATGGTACGGATTGCAGGCCGGCTGAGTTTTCCGACCTGACACTGACATAATAGGTTTGATTGTCGTTAAGGTGCAGTCCTGTTTTTGAAAATGACAGGTTGGTTCCGTTGTCAGTCCATGAGCAAACGTCGTTTGAACCGGGTGTGGTTCCTATGGCATACCAGTATTTTGTAATACCTGCGAGCGTATCCACGCTTACGGTCCAATTAGCATCCAGTGTATTTGGATTATAGGTTGAATCTATATCATTCGCGTCACCATCGGCAACAAAAACAGACCAGGGAGGAGTGAAATCCACGTCAAGATCATAATTATAAACAGGAGATATATTGGAGGCGCTGTCTATAACGATTGATCTAAGTTTAGCCGCGCTGGTTGAAGGATTGGGGTTTTGAAAGCGGATATCGTTTGTTGGCGAAGCGCCTACAGTAATATCAGCAGTATTGACCCTCGACCGATACACGTTCACCTCTTCGAGGGATAATTTTGTATTGCAGCTGCGGAAAGATATATATTTCCCGTTGATAAAGGGCGTATAATCTCTCCAGTTGCCTACGAGCGTGTCGTTTTTATATACATCAATATTTCCCGATGCCTTATCGAAGCTTATTTTGAAATCGTACCACTGATCCGGGTTTACCTTAATATTTCCGATGGTTTTTTTAGCCGACCCGAAAACATTGTTTGTCACTTTAAAAAATTCGAGGGTTTGGGCATCTACATTAAACCAGATAAAATATGAATTTCCGCGATCGGTAAGAGAAGCGCTGTCGGCTGAAAAATATAATCCAAACCGCCGGTTGGTATTTGTCCCTTCAACTTTCGCCGAGAATTGATACAGGTATACGTTTGACAGATTTTGGTTTAGTGTCGTATAGATATTTGAATTGTTTATATTCTCGTCAGTTTGCTGCACAGAGTTTCCGTTAAAGCTCCACGTGCCGGAGTTTGCAGGGCTTTTCCAAACCGTGGTGTCAAAAACATCAAAATTATCGGTTAAGTATCCTCTTGAAGTATTAGCGCCCCAGATGCCATTATTTAGATTGCTAACCTGATAGAATGAGTTTGCCACACCGCTCAGTGTGTCGCTGTCGTTAAAGGTGGCGGTAAAGTCAACGGAAATCCACTCCGGCAGGCTTGAAATGCTTGTGATGGGTTTGATCCAGTCAACCTTAACATCCCCTGCCTTTTGCAACGACCAGTTGTCAGCAGCATCAAGAACAATAGTATTTATTCTGCATGAAGGTAAAGTTGCTGACGGACTTTGATAGCGCACATCTTTTACGGGCAGGTTCCCTACAGTGACAAGAGCCTCGGATGTGCGCGACTTCCTGACTTTCATATTGTCAACAGACACCTTGCAGTTGCTGCTGCTTAATGATAAATAATTCCCGGACATTATTGGCGCGGGATCTATCCATTCAGCAGCAATCACATCATTGATGTATACTTTTATTTCACCGTAACCGGGGTCATAAATAACTTTAAAATCGTACCATGTATTATCATTTATTATGATGGGGTTGTCGGCTTTTTTATATGAAATGTCGCCTGAAACCCGGAACAACTGCACCTTGTCTTCATCGGCGCAAAACTTAACATAATAGGCATTTCCCCTGTTGGGCAAGGTGGCGTCTCCTGCAAAAAAGTAAAGGCCGCAGCTGCGATTTGTTGTGCTTCCTGACATGTTTGCCGACCATTGGTACATATATTCTGAATTGTCGTTCTGAACAAGTGATGTGTAAATGTTGGTATTGGCATTTACAGAATCCGACTGGTATAAGGTTCCGGAATTTATAGTCCATGTTCCTCCTCCAGTATTGACCGTCCATGCAGGATTCAATGTTGCTGTAAAGTTATCGTTTAAAAATCCGTTTTGCTGGTTGGCGCGCCATTCGGTTCCGTTATAGTCCATCACCTGGTAAAACTTTTTCTTCACGCCGCTGACGCCTGTGCTGCCATTGCCCGTGTTTCCCGTGCCTCCCGGATTGTTGTCGATGTCAGTAAATGATGCCGTAAAATCATTGTTAACCCAATGCGGCAGCGATGTAATGGAAGCCACGGGATCGCCGGCATCGGTCATTGATGACGTCCATGTGGCGGCCCAGCCCGAATAGGTTACCGAACAATCGGTGCGGAATTCTATGAATAATGCACCACCGGTAGAAGTAATTGTTACAGGGGCGGTAGTGTTGTACCTGCCGATCAGCGGGGCAAATTCATTGGTGCCGTTGTAGATGTACATAAAGTCGTAGTTAGATTCTACGATGAATTGTGTAAATGTCAGCGTGATGCTCTGTGCGCCATCAGGTTTTATCAGCCAGAATTTGCGTTCGTCATTACCATAATTGCCGGTACTTCCGCCTGTATCATAAAAAGTTCCTGTTGGTGTGGTATAGGTAGTAACCGGAGTGGCGTAGTTGATCAGTTTGTAATAATAGTCCCATTTCCAGTATGGTCCGGGATCGGTATGCGTTTGATTCGGGTAATGCTGATGCCCTTTGATTTTTATACATGTTCCTTCACCGCCCAGGCTATGAAGGCCATAGTCCAGAACGGTACCATCATCCAGGGTGTCCCTGAAAAAAGTTTCTATTGTGTTGATGCCGTGGCGGCTGGCGATATCACGCGTTAAAGCTGCTGAAGCCTGGTACATGGTTTTGGTATACCACGTTGGGTCATCAACAAAGCCTTCATGTTCATAGCCTATGGCATACCAGTTTTCGCTACCGACATGCCATCCGGCATTATACTCATTGATCATTTGGACAATTTGTCCGGCATAAGCGGAGTTTGATGCTACCACATAATGCGTGCATGCGTATGAGCTGGTGTTGAGAAACCAGTTTATACATGATACATAGCTGCCTTGTACCGTATGCATGGTAATAGAAGATAAAACATGCCCGTTCCATCCGGTATAGTGGTTTGTTGATGGAATCCAGGTGCAGTTTGAATGAGGATAGTCGGGGCATGGCCCTGACAGGTATACAGCCTGGTATGACTTGCCTTCGTTGTCGGTGACTTTATTTTCAGAAACGTTTATTTGTTTTGAAGTAAATATTTTCAGATTTTCCCTGCCAAAAAATGCCTCAAGGTTTATTGAGTAATCCGGGAAATTGTATTTTTCCTGGTTGGATTTATCATTAAGAAAATAAAATATCCCGTACATATAAAGGTTCATGGTGAAATCTCCGGCCAGCGGAGTGGCTGTTGTGTTCAGCTCGCTCAGGGAAATGAGCACTTTTGAGATGCTTAGTGGCAGGTCGCTTTTGTCCTTTTGGGTATTGAGCATGGCCTGGTATGCCGAAGCATAGGCCAGGATGTTGATACGCGGGGTGCCCGTGATGTCGTCGATGCCATAGCCTGAGAGGCCGGACACCGTTTTAAGGTTTTCGCGGAAATATCCCTTGCCATCGAGAACCAAACCCATGACACCGTAAAATGACGGAATGCCGGCACAACTTTTTTCTTCAACCACAGGATTTATATGGCGGATATGTGTGTTGGTATAAGCCACGGCTTCAAGCACACCGCGTGGAATATCCGGGTGAAGCAGGTATGCTTCTTCAAAATATTGCTGATATGGGTATTTGGATCCCTGTTGTTGCGCGCATAATTGTAGAGCCGGCAACAGTATGAGGGCAATTAAAATTTTTTTCATAAAATTTTGAAAATGATAATGGTTTGACAACAATGATCGTAAGTTCAACAAATTTAAAAAGAAAATATAAACTAAAAGAAATTAGTGATAAAATAAACTCAAATTAAGCAACAGAAATTTCCGGACTATTGCTTTAGTTGGATTTATCCGGACCTTAGCTCGTGCGCTCAGAACGCGCGCGTTTGTAACGCGTGTAGTTGTGTAATATAAATATACTTTAATCTGTAAACCACATTTGAAAACAATTTTTAGCTTTGTAATTTATGTCGGAAAAATATTAAGACAACGGAACTCAGTTCTGCGAAGGTTTCACCTTCGTCGAATATTTGAATACAGGCTGTGCCTGCAGAAAAAGTAATAAAAGTTACTTTTTTAAATACAGTTTCATGGAAATGGCATTTAACAATAAGGATATTTCCGGCATAGACAGGAGCTTAAGCCGAACGGGTTTTTGTCCTTATGTTATCAACTAATATTAAAATTTTTTTTATGATTTTTATAGAATATTTTTTGTATAAATTGTATAGTTTTACTCTTAATAAATCCTTATTTAAGAAACCCGTTCGGGGTATTGATGGTGCATGTACTTTTTTTTCATTACTTCTTTTTTTTAACATTATTTCTTTTTTAAGATCTTTTAATATTCCAATATGGGAAAAGAGTTATAGATACCCATTAGTTGCAGGCGCAATTATAGTTTTATTTTTATTGAATTATTTCTATAAAGAAAAAAATAGGATAGAAAAGGTATATAATAAATATAAAGATGAAAATGTTTTTTGGAAAATATTTGGTTGGATATTAGTTATTACATACATGATTGCAACAATCTATTTTTTGTCTTGCGCAAAATTTAGGTTTAATATGGCTTTATAAATTTTAAATTAATCCAGTTCGGCGAAGGTTCCACCTTCGTCGAATATATGAATACAGGCTGGGCCTGCAGAAAAAATTAATAAAAGTTACTTTTTTGTGAAGAACAGTTTCATAAAACTGACATTAGCCAGTAAGGGTATATCCGGCTTAGGCAGGAGCCTAAGCCGAACAGGGAACAAAAATGCACACGTTACTCCGAAGGAGCGCCTATGGCGCAAACGCGCGCGAAAAGGTATGTTTATATGTCAATATAGTTAATAAAAAACTTTTATGAAAATTTACGATTATTTCTATTTTCACTTTTATAAACTTCAAAAGGATGGTAGTATGAGTTCACTTGCTCCTTTTTGTTTTTGTCAAAGTATGAATATTCTGACCGTTTATTTATTATTATGTATTGTTTTAAATAGGCATTTTATTTTTCTTTCAAAAATGAATGCATTATTACTATTTTTATTTGTTGTTGTTATGAACCTTATTTATTTATTAATTAATAAAAAAAATAAACGAATAATTGAAAAGTATAGTGATATTGATGATAATGAAAGAAAAAAAGGAAAGAAAATTATTATTTTATATATGGTTTTTACTGTAATTAGTTTTTTTGTTGTTGTAATGATTAAAGGAAATATTTAAAATTGGAGAAATTCATTTATAATTATTAAGCCGAACAGGGAACAAAAATGCACGCGTTACTCCGAAGGAGCGCCTATGGCGCAAACGCGCGCGAACTGGGATAAACAGGCCATTGCGTATGGTTTAAGCAAAAAAAATAAGGGAGGCAACGCTCCCTTATTTTTTTATGTGTAAAGTATCATTTAGTATATAAGAATATCAAACGGCAAACGTGCCTGAATTCCTTTTTGATTTTGAATATTTTGCAGGTATTTGTAGTAGGTATAGTTTTCGCCGAGCACTTCTTTCACCTTTGTTTCGGACGATTCGTCCATCAGGTCTTGAATAATTTGTGACAAGGGATCTTTAAATTTAGGATATTTTTCAATCTTATAATCGGTGATTTTTGCCAGCTTGGCTGCAGATTCAATCGCATTTTGCAGCCCGCCGATCTCATCAACCAGCCCGATACGCTTGGCGTCCAAACCGCTCCATACCCTTCCCTGGCCTATGGAATCAACATCTTCGGTTTTCATCTTGCGGCCTTCTGCCACATGGCCGATAAATACTTTATAAATGTTTTCAATCTGCCGGGTCAGCGCCTGGGTTTCATAAGGCTGCATGCCTCTTGTAACGGAGATATAATCGGAATATTTATTGGTTTTTACAGCATCGAAAGTAATCCCCAGTTTGTTTTTAAAGAAGTTCTCAAGATTGGGGATGATGCCGAAAACGCCTATAGATCCGGTCAGCGTGTTGGGCTGTGCGAAGATTTTACCAGCGCCGCAGGCTATGTAATAACCGCCTGATGCGGCTACATCGCCCATAGAAACGACAACGGGTTTTACTTTTTGGGCAAGCACCACTTCACGCCAGATAACTTCAGAAGCCAGGGCGCTGCCCCCGGGTGAATTTATGCGCAGCACAATGGCCCTCACAGCGCTGTCGTTGCGTGCATCGCGGATGGCTTCGGATAATTTGTCGGAACCTATGGTTTTTTCATCACCTTCACCACCACCAATATCGCCGATAGCGTAAACAACAGCGATTTTCTTTCGGCCAAGGTTGAATTTTTCTTTACCTTTGGCTTTAAAATATTTTGAGCTTGAAATAAAGCTGATCTTGTCTGCTTTTTTTTCACCAAGACGTGTGCAGAGATCTTCATAAACTTCATCACGATACAACAGCTTATCAACCAGCTTGTATGTTAACGCATCATCAGCTATCTGTACTTTTAGGCTGTCGGCTATGCGGTTCAGTTCTTCGGCGCTTACCTTACGCTGTTTTGCAATGCCATCAAGCGTATGTTTCCATATAGCATCAAGCATTGTCTGGTATTGCAGGCGGTTAGCATCGCTCATTTTATTTTGAGTCAACGGCTCAACGGCGCTTTTAAATTTTCCGTGACGGACGATCTGAGTCTGGACATCAAGTTTTTCAAGAGTACCTTTGATAAAAACCAGTTCGGCTGCAAGCCCTTTAAACGTGAGGGAGCCCTGCGGATTGAGGTAGATTTTATCGGCTACGCTGGCCAGGTAATAGGCCCTCTGGCTGTATTCTTCGCTATAGCTTATGATGAATTTCCCTGATTTTTTAAAATCAAGCAGGGCATTGCGAACTTCCTCAATGGTAGCCATGCCCGACGGGACATCGGTGAGGTCAAGAAAAATTCCTTTTATTTTTCCATCTTTGGAAGCATGCTTTATTGTTGCCAGCAGGTTGTCCAATCCCAGTACCTTGCCATTTTTCATGGCGTTAAAATCAAAGTTTCCGAAAGGACTGTCGGAAGTACGGTCGGGTATGGGCTGGTCGAGTTTTAATGTCAGGACAGAGTTGGGCTTTACCTCTACCGTGGTCTTTTTTGTGAATGATGCAATGGATGCAATCATCGACATGAAGATAAAAAATACAATCAGCCACAAAAGAAAAGAGCCGGCCATAGAGGCAAACATAAATTTAAAAAACTGTTTCATAAAAAATCAATTTTGGTTTGACAAGATTATCTTTTGTAAAATTAACATTTAAAAATATACTGTTAGACATTTTGTTTAAAGAAAAGTTACACAACTTTTTATTTAATTGATGAAATTTATAATTTTGGTTAATCGATAAAATGAAACGGATGGTTTGTTTTTCTCTTGGTAGCAATATGGGCGATAAGCCGGGTAATTTAAGGCAGGCCGTGGCTCTGCTTGGAGAAAAGCTGGGAAAGCCCTGTGCCGTATCGTCAATATATAAAACAGAACCCTGGGGGGTGACGGGTCATGATGATTATCTGAATATGGCTGTTTGTTTTAACACCACATTTTCTCCGGATGAAATTTTTGAAATCACCTCTTCCATCGAGAGCAGGCTTGGCCGTAAACGTTCATTGAAAACTGTTGCCCCGAGGACTATAGATATTGATTTGCTTTTTTATCATGATGAGGTAATTAAAACAAGCCGGCTTTCCATTCCGCATCCCCGTCTTAAAGAACGGAAATTTGTGCTGGCACCACTGGATGAGATCATGGGCGACTTTAAATATCCGCGAACCGACCTTACCATACACGACCTGCTTTTGCAATGCAAGGACACTTGCAGCGTAGAAAAAACCAGTTTAAACTTATTCTCAACCGATGTATGATTTTATAGCTATAGAAGGAAATATTGGTGCCGGCAAAACATCGCTGTCGACAAAGATTGCGCAACAATTCAGTGCGAGGTTAATCCTTGAGCAATTTGAGGATAATGCTTTTCTGCCGAAGTTCTATCAGGATCCGCAGAAATATGCCTTTCCACTGGAGTTGAGTTTCCTTGCCTCGCGCTACCAGCAGTTAAAAGAACAGCTTTCGAGCCAGGAGCTTTTTCATACGCTTACCATTTCAGATTATTACATATTCAAATCACTGATCTTTGCGAAAAAAACGTTGCAGGAGGATGAGTTGGCTTTATATACAAAACTGTTCAACATCATCAACTCAACCCTGCCCAAACCCGATTTGCTGGTGTATCTGTTTGTGGAGGTTCCCCGGCTGAAGAAAAATATCATCACGCGCGGAAGATCGTACGAGCAGGATATTGAGCATGAATACCTTGAGCGCATTCAGCGCGGCTACTTCGATTTTATTAAGCAGCAAACCGACCTTCGCATTTTAATACTTGACGTGAATAATATTGACTTTGTTCATTCAGAATCCGACTACGATAAAATACTGGATATCATCATGCAGGAGTATCCTGTGGGAATTCAGAGAATAGAAGTAAAATAAGTTTTATAAGGTAAAGCAATACTATTCAATCAAAAAGTACAGAGGTGCAAACCATTCTTTCGTGATCATAGATAATAAAAGTGAAACAATTATTCTGAAATATCCTCATTCCATAATTCAGGGCGTGTCCTGATGAAGTTTTCCATTATTTCTATGCATTCAGCCGAATCAACAATATCGACCTTTACACCATGACTGATGAGAAAATCATATGCGCCTCCGTATGTTTTGTTTTCACCCACGATGATATGAGGGATTTTAAATTGAATGATTGTGCCTGCACACATATAGCAGGGCATCAGCGTAGAATACAACACTGTATCTTTGTAGGTTTTTTGTCTTCCGGCATTTTGTAAGCAATCCATTTCACCATGCAGTATGGGATTGCTTTTCTGAATACGCTGGTTGTGCCACTTGCCGATAATTTCGTTGTTTCGTACCAATACTGAACCAATGGGAATGCCTCCTTCTGCCAGGCTTTTCTTTGCCTGCCCGATGGCTTCTTCCATGAACCGGTCTGTTTTATTTTCAGCTTTCATCGTTTATGTGTTTATTTTTTGAAAAGTCGTTTATGAGATAATCGTCATTGAATATATGTCATATAAATATTATGCGTGTTTACATAATTTTTTATCAAAAAAAAACTCCGGTGTTGAGCCGGAGTTTTGCTGTTAAAAAATAAAATTATTTGATAGCGTCGAGGAAAGCAGCATCCTTGATATATTTCAGGAATTCTCTGTCTTCCATAGCTTCTTTCTTGTATTTGGCATCAGCTTTTACAGCCTTAGCTAAAAATTCATACATAACTGAGGTGTTGGCTGTACGTGCAGCGTTAACAGCAACCAGGTAATAAACAGCGGCTGTCTGAGGTTTGGTGCAATCCAATGTTTGTTTTGCAGCGGAATTGTTACCGGATAACAGTTGAGCCAGTGCAAGGTTGTATTTGCATTTTTTGCCGCCAAATGAAGTCAGTGCTCCGGCATAGTCGCCTTGTCTGATCTTCAGCAGTCCTTCATTAAAACTGACATCGATATTTTTTGATTTTGCGGTATTGAGATATCCTTGTGCAGCCGCATCGTCATTGTTCCAGAAAGCAAGTACGCCGAGGTTATAGCTAACCTGTCCGTCGTTTGGTTTCAACTGGTTGGCTTTATCGAGGTATGTTTTTGCTTCATCGGTTTTGCCAAGTAACATTGCGCACATTCCTGCGTTGCAGAAACCTCTCCAGTCATTTGGATACAGGGTAGTGGCTGATTTGTAGATGATATATTTTGTTGCAACATCTTCGGTTAATGTAGCTGAATAGAGTAATTCTTCATTGTCGAGTTTGTCAGGAGCCGTTGTTGAAAGCTGAATAATCTGTTCTTTGGTTTTCTTTGGCAGGTAGCACTCTACAACAAATTCGGCGCGGCGTAATACCGACAACATATTTTCTACTTCAGCATAGATAACGGTCATGTCTTTTATTGATTTTTCTCTCTGGGCTTTTGTTTCCTGGCTCTGGATGACATTGCTGATCGTTTGTTTCTGTGGAATATTTGATGCATTCAGGGCTTTCATGAAACCATCAAAATCTTCACCTTTCGAGTTAACGGTAACTAGTAATTCTTCCGGTTTTTTGATGTTGGGCAACTTTTTGTCCTTGATCATCTTTTTTATTTTTTCGACAAAGAGTTTATTTCCCGTCTTTCCACGTTCATCAGAAAGTTTCTGGTTCAGGGTTAATTCTCCTTCCGGTGATGCCCAGGCATTGATAGAGATGCTTTTTATTTTCCAGTTCAAACCAATGAAATTGAAAATAGTGTCATTTAATAAAGCTTTGTTGATGGCATCTTTATTCAACGGCATGTTGAGGTTCAGATTTGATTTATTATATTCGAAATAAAGATTTCCTTTTTTGGTGATGATGGTTTCCAGTTCATATTTGTGTGCTGCAGTTTCCAGATCTTCTTCTCTTTCAATACGTGTAGATGTGTGAATAACTCCATCAGCAAGTTTGTTTGTTCCCAGAGGCACATCAACTTTTTTACCTTTGGTTGCCAGGGGGCCGATAGCTAATTCAGACATATTCATGTTTTCGTTGTATGTGACTACATCGGTATATGAAAAGCTTCCGCCTTCTTTATATTTAATAGTTGTGCCTTCACCTGTAGCTTTTTCACCTTTCAAAGTCAATGATTTTAAAGTTGCCAGTGTGGTGCCATCCATGCTTTTCAAAACCGGAGTGATTTTTACAGAAGCCTTCTTGTTAAAGTACTTAGCAGGAATAGTTCCGTTAATTGCAACAGAAATTTTGCCCCCGTGGGTTTCAAGAACTTCAGGCGTTACACTGTATTTTACAGTCGGATACTTTTTAATCATTTTGCCCAATCCGCAACCTGTAAAAATTACAGCTACCAGAATTAAAGCAATGATTCCTTTGATGTTGATGTGTTTCATAATTCTATTTTTTAACGTTTTATAATAAAATTCCCTGTTTGTTTGAGTTTACAAATATAAAAAAGTATTTAACACAGTTAAAAAAAAATTTTTTCAAAATAAAATAACGGACATAGCTGGGGTTATTAATCACGAAACATTCACGGGACAGGCATTCCGACTGCCTCATGCCATGCGGGCGACGTTATTAACATATACCCATTTTATTTACAATATCCCAAAGAATAATTCCCGCACTGACGGAAATATTTATAGAATGCTTTGTTCCGAACTGTGGAATTTCAATGCTGAGATCGCATATTTCCAGAACTTCATCATCGATGCCGTTGACTTCGTTGCCAAAAACAAACACGAGTTTTTTTGTTTTATCCGGTTGATAGTCTTTAAGGTTAATACTGGCATCGGTTTGTTCAACGGCAACAATGCAGACATCATTTTTTTTAAGATTTATTATAGCTTCTTTGGTGCTGTTGAAATATTGCCAGCTGACGGAATCTGTAGCGCCAAGGGCTGTCTTATGTATTTCGCGGTGTGGCGGCGTTGCCGTGATGCCGCATAAAATCAATTGCTCCACCCTGAATGCATCGCAGGTGCGGAACACAGATCCGATGTTATTCATACTCCTGATATTATCAAGGACAACAATAACCGGATTTTTTTCAGATTCTTTAAATTCATTTACTGAAATCCTGTTCAATTCAGAGTTTAGTGTCTTTTTCATATATTTAAAATAAAAAAGCCTCATTCGCCAGCGAATGAGGCTTTAAAAGTAATGAAATTCTTTTAATGGTTAAACGTATACGAAAGCCCAACACCAATCACTTCTTTAAATTGGGTTCGCGGCCCCGACCTTGTTTCGGAAACCTTGATCATGACATCATCGTCATACAGCAATTGTGTGTTGATGGTGGCCGACAACCATTTGTTGACTTTCATTCCGATCAGCATATTCCAGTTTACATCGATATTTCCGAAGTTTTTAAGGTAATCCGAGAACAACTCTATGGATGTGTTGAGTGTAACATTTTTGAATACCTCCTTATTAAAAACGGAGCGGATGTAAGGGCCAAATTCTCCTTTTATATGTTTGCCCGGCTCAAGGCCAAATGACCCTGCATCCGAAAAGGTCTGATCAGTAACGAATGTGAATCTGCCGGCACAGGGCGAAATATATACCTGAAAATAAGGTGCGGGAACGTAATTCATGCCGATACCGGCAACCAAATACCCGGGGGACAGGAATTTTGAAATTGGCACACTGTCGTTAGGGTAGTTATAACCATTGCTGAACTGTGTCCTGAAGTTGGCCAGAAGCGTAACATCCCAGTGTTTAGAAACGGCGTATCCATAAGATGTGGTATACTCAATCTTGTCATCGGTTTTAGTGTAACGTGCATTACCGCCTTTTCCCAGGAACTGAAAACCATAAGCCAGGTCAAGGTTGTTTTTCCAGGAGTGTTTGTTCTTTTTATAATCAGCTTTCAGGTTAAACAAAGCGCCCAATCCTATAGAATTTTCGCCGCCGGCTGCCCAGTTAGAGAATGCTGCCTGTGTGATGTTCAATGCAGCGGTTCCGAGTATTGTCCATGCTTTAACAGAGTCTCCGGTTGATCTGTCCATTGGATTGGCAACTTTTTTAATATCCTCCTGTGCATAAAGCAGTGTTCCTGAAAGTAAAAAAATTAGTATGATGAGTTTTTTCATGATGAAATATTTTTCAGAAATAATACTATTTGTTTTTAAGAATATCACGTATCTCGGTAAGTAAGGTTTCTTCTTTTGTAGGCGCAGGTGGTGCGGCAGGGGTAGCTTCATCCTTTTTCTTTTTGAGGCTGTTCATCCCTTTGATCATCATAAATATTGCAAAGGCAACGATTATAAAATCAAGAACCGTTTGAATAAAATTACCATAAGCAAAAATAGGCGCTCCGGCAGCTTTGGCCTCTGCGTAACTTTTATACACTGCCCCGTCCATCGCATAAAACAAATCTGTGAAATTTACATTTCCCAGTAATTTTCCAATTGGAGGCATGATAATATCATTTACAAGTGAGCTGACAATTTTTCCAAAGGCAGCACCGATGATGATACCGACAGCCATGTCCATAACGTTGCCTCTCATGGCAAATTCCTTGAATTCTTTAACGATTTTCATAAGATTAATGTTTTAATTATTTTAATGGCTAATATATAGAAATTTTCAATGAGTTTAGAAATTTTTCAAAAATTTTTAAACAATTGATAGCATTATTATCGTATTAACATACCAATTTCCTTTTTGGGATCCCAGAAGTATTTTTCAAAATTCTGAATTTTATCGTTGACCACAACAACGCCTTCATTTTCTAAAAGCTGTTGCATAAGGTTGCTGCCCCCGAAATGGTGTTTGCCGGTAAGCATGCCTTGGCGGTTAACCACGCGGTGTGCCGGAACACGGTGCTTTTCAAAATGCGACTGATTCATAGCCCATCCTACCATGCGGGCAGAGCCTTTACTGCCAAGGTATTCGGCAATGGCGCTGTATGATGTAACCCTGCCAAAAGGTATAAGGCGGGCCACTTCGTAAACCCTGGCGAAAAAAGAAACATCATCATTTTCCCCCCTTTTTACGGACATGATACGACATTATAAATGGAACTGCAAATAACAGATTTTTTGTCCTTCGGCCAGAAACATCGATTCATAATGAGTCTGAATTTTTTGGGCTTCACTATTTATTGCCGACGAATACAGATCGAAAGTGTGATTTATCAAATGATATTTTTCCTGTGCGATGACGTCGAGCGTGTATTCAAACAGGCCGACATTATCGGTTTTAAGATGTATTACGGCGTCTTTTTTCAAAAAGAGCCGGTATTTTTCAATGAAATGCGGGCTTGTCAGGCGTTTGGCGGCCTTTGCCCTTTTGGGTTGGGGGTCAGGAAAAGTAATCCAGATGCCGCCAACCTCACCGGTTCCGAAAAACCGGTTGATCTGATTGATGTGTATACGTAAAAAAGCAGCATTGTTTATGTTGTTTTCCAGTGCGGTTTTTGCTCCGCGCCACATCCGTGCACCTTTAATGTCAATTCCTATATAATTGTTTTCGGGATAAAGTATAGATAAACCGACAGTATACTCGCCCCTGCCGCATCCCAGCTCAAGAAATATCGGCTTTTGATTCCCGAAAAAATCGCCGGCCCAATTATTTTTTAAATGACAATCTTCTTCAAAATGATAAGAAGGAAACTGAACAAAATTCTTAAAAGTTTCAGTCTCTGCAAACCGCTGAAGTTTATTCTTTCCCACAAAAAAAAATTACATTTTTAATAACCAGGCCTCAGTGTTTTCAGAGTCCTGTATCTTTGATAATTCCTGCTGCGCGGCTGTTTCCGTATCAAAGCAATCGATATAGACTTTGAACAATCCATTTCCCTTTGGCTCGATAATGTTGGCATTCCTGTAGCCTTTTCCAATCAGCTTTGATTTATAATTTTCGGCCAGGTCTTTATTGCGGTTGCAACTCCCGATGATGAAAAATTTACATTCTCCGCCGGGAACTTCTGGAATAGCCGCCGTTACTGCCTCATCAGGATTGATTTCTACGTAGTTTGTATTTTCAGTAAAACAGGGATACAGCGTTTTTTGTTCAAGTCTGAAAACACTTTTGCTGTTTTGTATATCAAGCGTGTTTTCATAAACATCACAGAGGCCGTTTGTCGTATGTTTTGCGGGTTTTACAATTCCGGAAACCTCTTGGCTCCGGCCCGAAAAAATAGACGTTAGATTGGTGTAATTGTTTGAAACATCACTGATGGTATTAACATTAAGAAAAGCCCAAACAAATATCGCGGCTGCCGGAACCGATATCATGGCAACCTTAGTCCAAACGCCGGATGATTTTTGATCGGAGCTTAATGTCCTGTTTTCGGCAAATACTTTTTCAATGCGTTTCTCAATACCATCACGCTGTATGGCAGGAGAAATGAAGTTGGAGAGGCCGTAAGAAGATAACAAAAGGTTTTGTTCCGGATCCTGCTGAAACCTGAAGAAATTATTGGAGTCCAGATGAATGGCCCCGACATGAAGGAATTCAACACATCCTTTGTCGTTTAGCGCCTGATGGCATTCTTCCACAAAAGAATCTATCATAGCCAGCGCCTCAGCATATGAAATGTTTTCTTCTTTAGCTATGTATGTAGCCAGTATACCATCGTTATGCCTGATACCCGAGTTGAAAATGATTTCCTTTTTGGGTGGAGTAAAACTATTTACAACCGGTTGGATCTTAGCCGGAACATGGGTGGCAATAAACCCGCCAAAACCCGGCACAATCACACAGTCGTGTATCAGGAGCAATTCACTTATATATTGAAGAATCTTCATTTTATACAAAACAAAATGTTGAATATATCCACATCGCTAAATTAAGAAAAAATACCAAATTAATCAGTAAATTTTTCAAATTTAAAAACATCTTCCGGTGAGTCTACAGAATAACTTTCATGTTGAGTTTCACGAGTGAAAATCTGATATGAATTTTCAAGCCAGCGCAACTGTTCGAGCGATTCTGCCAATTCAAGCGGACTAGGTTGTAACGCAATAAGCGCCCGCAATGTTACAGTACGGTACGCATAAATTCCTATGTGCTTGTAATACAGCCCTGCCGGAAATGCCGGCCTGTCTTTTTGGTCTCTTAAAAAAGGAATTGGCGATCGTGAAAAATATAATGCCTGAAAACTATTGTTAACTACCACTTTAATGGTGTTAGGGCTGGCAAGTTCTTCAGCAGCCTCTATTTTTTTTATGAGTGTTGCTATTTGAACTTCAGATTTTAAGAAACAGGATGCCAGCAGGTCAATCTGGTCGGGCTGAATATATGGCTCATCGCCCTGAATATTGATTGCAACGTCGAAATAGTTGTTTTCTTTTTCTAACATGGCAACCACCTCGCTGCAACGTTCTGTGCCGGTCCGGTGATTAGCCGAAGTCATAAGGACTCTACCGCCAAAACCGATAACGTGGTCAAAAATACGCTGGTCGTCAGTGGCAACAATCACACCGGCAAGTGATGAAGATTTTGATGCCTGCTCATATACCCTTCTGATCATGGATTTTCCATTGATCAGTGTCAGCGGTTTTCCGGGGAAACGTGTCGAGGCGTATCGTGCAGGTATAATTCCAATGATCCGCATCAGGAGTTACTTGAATAGGCCGTAGAGTTCACCGTTGATGTTTTCAATAAAATTCTCCAGGTCGGCAGAGTTGTTGGCAAAGTCTTTATCATCAACGTCAACAATTAACAGTTTTCCGATGTTATAAGAGCTGATCCATGCTTCGTAACGTTCATTCAGCCTGGTAAGATAGTCGATACGTATGGAGTTCTCATAATCGCGGCCGCGTTTCTGAATCTGTCTTACCAGCGTGGGAACTTCAGCCCTGAGGTAAACAAGCAAATCAGGAGGCTTGATAAACGCGCTCATCAGCTCAAATAATGAGGTGTAATTATCAAAGTCCCTGGTATTCATCAGCCCCATGGCGTGAAGATTCGGGGCAAATATATAGGCATCTTCATAAATAGTTCTGTCCTGGATAACGGTTTTGCCACTTTCACGTATCTTGAGTATCTGTCTGAACCGGCTGTTCAGGAAATATACCTGCAGGTTGAAAGACCAACGCTGCATATCTTCATAAAAACTGTTCAGGTAAGGATTGGTTTCTACATCTTCGTAATGGGCTTCCCACTTGAAATTTTTGGCAAGTATCCCGGTCAGTGTTGTTTTTCCCGATCCTATGTTTCCGGCAATAGCAATATGCATGATCAAATATTTTAATGATGATAAATTAAATGAAATTTTCTGAAAAAATGGTGTAATAAAAGTAGTCCTTTTTTTAAAAAGAACTAAAAGAAAATTAAAATAATTTTTTGTGGATTAAGAATGATATTTTTGCACGGCCAATGAACATAATTAAGCATCTTTTTATTTTACTTCCACTTGCTGTTGCACCGGGCATAGGCATTTGTTTTTTTATTTATTTCAGGGACAAATTCGAAAAAGAGCCATTCAGACTATTGGTAAAATGTTTTTTTCTCGGATTTCTCAGTATTATTCCAGCAATTATTATTGAACTTTTATTTGAAGCATTAGGAATAAATGGGAATCAGGGTGTGTTTAAAACGCTGGTGTATGCCTTTTTAGTTGTAGGTGTTGCCGAAGAAGGCAGTAAGTTTTTTTTCCTGCGGATCTTTGCATATAAAAAAGATGCATTTAATGAACCTTTCGATGGCATCGTATACGCCATGATGGTATCAATGGGTTTTGCGACTCTTGAAAATATAGAATATGTGCTCATTAACGGCCTGGGGACAGCACTGCTACGGATGTTTACTGCGATACCGCTTCACGCGGTTTGTGCCATATTCATGGGCTTTTACCTGGGCAAGGCTAAGTTTTCTGTAAATAAAACACGAAATATCCTCCTCGGGCTTTTCTTTGCCATAGCTATACATGGCTTGTATGATTTTTTCCTGTTCCAGAAAAATATACCTGCGTTATCTGTTTTTTCATTTGTTACCCTGGGCCTTGCCATCGGCATGTCTTTTATTGCTATTAACAGACTACAGAAAAATTCGCCGTTCAGAGGGAAGGCCGGGCAAAGCTAAAAATTTCAGGACATGATCATGCCAGGCAATAAATTTTGCCGGGAAGTATTTTTACAATGCCTTCAAATTCAAGGTTAAGCAGTGCTGCTGCTACCAGGCTTGTGTTTGTCTGCAACTCAAGGCAGATGGCATCAACGCTCATCTGTAAATTATTCTCAAGCAATCTGACGATGGCCTCTTCGTCGGGCGTAAGGTTGACAAACAACCTTCTTTGTAAATTGGGTTCCTTTTGTTTTTTTATTTCCCAACCCATAAGATATTTGATGTCGTTAGCTGACTGAATAAGTGCAGCTTTATTGGTTTTGATAAAATGATTGCAGCCTTCGGAATAGGGATCTGTGATTTTTCCGGGGACAGCAAAAACGTCGCGGTTATACGAGTTGGCAATGTCAGCAGTGATCAGCGCTCCGCCTTTTTTTGCTGCCTCAATAATAATAGTAGCGTCAGAAATTCCGGCGATGATACGGTTTCTCTTAGGGAAGTTTTCCCGGTCAGGATTTGTATCGCTGATAAAATCGGTGATAAGCCCGCCTTTTTCAAGCATTTTTTCAGCCAGGTTGCGGTTAACGGCAGGGTATATCCTGTCGAGACCGTGCGCCAGAACACCCAGTGTGCTTAGATTATTTTTCAGCGCTTCCTTATGTGCACAGGAGTCAATACCCAGAGCCAACCCGCTTACAATAAGCACGTCCAAGCTGCTCAACCCTTCAATGATATGCTTACAGCAGTCTTTTCCGTAATCGGTTGCACTGCGGGTACCGACCATGCTGATAATTTTGGATTTGTTCAGGTCGGTATTTCCTTTATGGTAAAGCATCATTGGTGAATCAATACAATTTTTTAACCTGTTTGGATAAGAGGCTTCAGTATAGAAATGACATCCGATTTTATATTTTTCAATAAACCCGATCTCTTTTTCTGCTCTTTTCAGTGCTCCGCTGCGGCCGTTAATGATCGCAGATGCAAGGGTATCCCTGATGCCGGGGATTTTCATCAAATGTTGTTTTTTTTCATTGAAAACAGCTTCGACACTGCCGCAATATGCAATCAGTTTTTTCCCCGTGATGTCTCCAATACCAGGAATTAAGGTAATTGCAATTTGAAATAGTAACATAATCAGGGAGGATTATTAGTAAAAAGTGAATAAAACTAATAAAATTATTCTAATCTGAATTTCAACTTATGATAATTGCGTCAAATACATAGGGTGGCAAACCTGACTGATACATTTAAAATATTGATTGTAAGCAGTAATCACATATACTGAATTAATATTTAAATTTGCAACTCAAATATTTAATGTATTAAAAATAACAGCATGAAAAATATATACCTGTTATGTGTCATTATTATTTTGCTGGCCGGCACCCGTATAAATGGATATGCTCAGGATGCTACGGTAAAGGGCACGATATACAACGAGAAAACAAAAGAAACAATACCAGGAGTTAGTGTGCTTACCGGAGATAAAACAGGGGTCATTTCGGAGATGGATGGTACCTATAATGTAAAAATCCACAGTGGCAAAGCAGTAAAGCTGATTTTTAAAATGCTCGGTTATGCAAATTTTACAAAGTATTTAGAAATGAAGCCCGGTGAAACAAAAGTAGTGGACATAGAAATGGTTGAACAATCAACAGCCATTGAGGGTGTTGTGGTAAGCGCCGGAAAATTTGAGCAGAAGCTCACGGAAGTTACAATGTCTATGGATGTGATCAAGCCAACGCAGATACAAGACAGGAATACCAACAACATCATGACCTCTCTGAATAAGATATCCGGCGTTGATATTTATGATTCGCAGCCGAGTATTCGCTCGGGGAGTGGGTATAGTTACGGTGCGGGGAATCGTGTAATGGTAATGGTGGATGATCTTCCGATGTTATCGCCGGATGCCGGAGATACCAAGTGGAACTACCTGCCAATAGAAAATATTTCGCAGGTTGAAGTAATAAAAGGTGCTTCATCGGCATTATTCGGCTCTTCTGCCTTGAATGGCGTAATAAACCTGCGGACAGCCTATCCGAAAGACAAACCCGAAACAAAAATCACCATCAATAACGGGCTATATTTAAACCCGGCACGGAGAGATGCTGCCTGGTGGTATGATGATACTTATCTGTTCTCAACAACAGTGGTTGGAAAATTGGTCAATCCTCTTTCAATGTTTGGTATCAAGAACCCGGGATTTGGTGGAATAAATTTTTCACATTCCAGAAAAATCGGGGCCTTTGACCTTGTGGTGGGTGGCAATGCCTATGAAAATCAAGGCTTCCGTCAAAATGATGGAGAAGCACGGGCGAGGACCAATGTGAATTTTCGTTATCGCGTTAAAAAAGTCGAAGGGCTTTCCCTGGGATTGAACGCAAATTTTATGTATCAAAATAAAACAAATTTCTTTTTATGGAGAGATTCCGATTCGGGTATATATCGTCAGAATAATGCATCCTATCCGAACAGGGGCATACGCCTGAATGTGGATCCTTATTTATTATATTTTAATAAACGGGGAAGCAAATACAGCCTTAAAATGAGATATTTCAAACAAACAAATCACCAGATCGAGGACAGTACAAAAAATAATGATTCTGATGTTTTATATGCCGACTACCAATATCAGCACAAATTCAGGGAGAAATACAACCTGACAGCCGGTATTTCGGGAAGTTACAGCGGATCAACGGCATTATTATATCAAAATGACCATCATGGCGTGAATGCTTCAATGTATATTCAGTTTGATGCCAAGTTCTGGAAACGGGTATCCGTTTCGCTTGGATTAAGAGGTGAATATTACCGTATTGATAAAGCTGAAACGGAGTCATCCTTTTCAATACGCACAAAAACAGACACATTGATAATACCTATAGAACCTGTATTCCGAGCCGGTATCAGTGTCGAAGCCACAAAATATACTTTTATCAGGGCCTCTTTCGGGCAGGGGTACCGGTTTCCCTCCATTGCCGAGAAATACATCAAAACATCTATCGGCGGGCTGAATATCTTTCCAAATCAGCACTTAGAGCCTGAATCAGGCTGGAGCGCTGAACTGGGCGTAAAACAGGGCTTCAGAGTTGGCACATGGCTGGGCTATCTCGATGTGGCTGGCTTTTGGACACAGTACAAAAATATGATGGAGTTTACTTTTGGTATTTACAAACCCGACACGGCACTGTATCCGACACTCAATGATGTGGGATTTAAATCATTGAATGTGGGGCATGCCAGAATCACCGGTATTGACGCAACATTAACCGGACAGGGATCAATATTCGGCCTCCCGGCTACACTGCAACTGGGATATATGTATTCATACCCCAGGAACCTCGATTATAACCCAAGCGATACCAATAGCTTTAAAATTTTAAAATACAGGTTTCTCCATTCTTTAAAGGGCGATGCCGATATTAAGATTCGTTTTATTACCATCGGGTTGTCTTATGTGTATAATAGTAATATCATCAATATTGATAAGGCTTTTGAAGGACAGTTAATATCAGGAATCACATCATCGGAATTATTGCCGGGCCTTAAAGAATACCGCAAAAAGCATAACAAAGGCTATCATTTACTCGATGTGCGGGTTTTATTTGATATAAATGAACATAACCGGATAGGTTTGTTTATTAATAATATTTTGAACAGTGAATACATGACCAGGCCGGGTTATATCGAAGCGCCAATGAATATTTCCATTCAATATTCTTTGAATTTTTAGCGACAGACAGGTATTCATTCGTTTTTAAAGGCTTGCATTTTATCCCTCTTTATATAATGAAAAGACAGGATATTAAGTTTTTTTAACAAAATAATTTTAATTATTCAATCTGCATTTTTTTTAAGACCTATTAACGTCTGTAACTATTGATAACAGAGGTGTTTTAGAAATAATTAATGCGGGTGTTGTTAATTCGCAAAACGTAAATGTCTAAAAATCAAACATGTGGGCTAAATCAATATTGTAAATTATTTTTTAAATTTGCACGCTGAAAAAGTATTGGAAATCAACTGTAATTTATGAGGAGAAAAATTTTTTACTTTTTAATAGGTATTTTATGCTCGGTCAATAGCATTGCTCAACAGGCTACCGTTAAAGGGACCATTTTTAATGGTAAATTAAAAGAGACCATTCCGGGAGTAAATGTTGTGATCAGTGACAGCATGGGGGTGGTTTCAGATATTGATGGTAAATATTCCATAAAAGTAAACCCCGGTAAAGTAACAATAACCTATAAGTATGTCGGATTTACGCCGGTTGTCAATACATATAGTTTAAAGCCTGGCCAAACGATAATTCAGGATATTGAGATGTACGAAACCTCCATGGTGATTGAGGGCATTGTGGTCAGTGCCGGAAAATTTGAACAAAAGCTTTCCGATGTTACCATTTCCATGGCAGTATTAAAGCCTGATCAGATTGAACGTCAGAATACCAACAATGTTTCAGAAGTGATTAACAAAGTTCCCGGAATAGATATTTTTGATGGCCAGCCAAGTATTCGCTCGGGCAGTGGATATAGTTATGGCGCCGGAAGCCGGGTGCTGGTAATGGTGGACGATCTGCCTATGTTGTCAGCCGATGCAGGAGATGCAAAATGGAATTTTATGCCGGTGGAAAATATTTCGCAAGTCGAAATTATAAAAGGGGCTTCCTCTGCACTATTCGGGTCATCGGCACTTAACGGGGTTATCAACCTGCGTACTGCGTTTCCTAAAGATAGGCCTCAGACAAAAATAACCATTAATGAGGGGGTTTATATGAACCCTAAACGTAAGGAACTCATATGGTGGGATAAATACAATCCGGAATATTCCAACACCCTGTTTTCCAAAATTATAAACCCGCTTTCACTTTTGGGCATGAAGAATCCGGGATTTGGAGGAGTAAACTTCTCACATTTGCAGAAATTTGGGCAGTTTGATTTAGTTGTTGGCGGACATTTATATGAAAATCAGGGATTCCGTTATCCTAATGGGGAATTTCGCGCAAGGGGAAATGTGAATTTAAGGTACAGGGTCAAAAAAATTGAAGGGCTTTCTTTTGGCTTGAATACCAATGCGATGTATTCTAAAATTTCAACTTTTTTCCTTTGGCAAAATGCCGATTCCGGCGCCTATTTGCAACGTCCCGATGCAATAACACACACGAATGAATTTCGCATCAATGTTGATCCGTACTTTTTATATTTTAATAAAAGAGGAAGTAAATATAGTTTAAAATTAAGGTATTTCAGGACATCCAATCTTTTTCCCGATGAGCCCGATAAAAATAATGTTGCAGATTTATATTACGGCGATTATCAATACCAGCGTAATTTCAAAGGTAAGCATAATCTTACTGCAGGTGTTTCAGGGAGTTATTCAAATACTCAGGCTGAACTTTTCGGAGAACACGATGGTGTAAATATATCATTATACACACAATATGATGCAAAATTCTGGAACAAACTCACATTATCACTCGGATTACGAGGGGAATATTACCGTATTGATACTGCTCAATCGGAATCAACATTTTCTTATAAAATAAATGGGAAAGTGCATTCCCTGCCCATTATGCCGGTATTCAGGGCTGGGGTAAATTACCAGGCGGCAAAATATACTTTCATCAGGGCTTCTTTCGGACAGGGCTACAGATTCCCTTCAGTGGCTGAAAAATTTATTAAAACAAATCTTGGCGGGTTAAATATTTTCCCGAACAAATCACTTAAGCCCGAAACAGGCTGGTCGGCAGAAGTAGGAATTAAGCAAGGTGTGAAAATCGGGCATTGGAACGGATATCTTGATGTGGCCGGATTCTGGACCGAATATAGAGATATGATGGAATTTACTTTTGGAATATACAAGCCTGATACAGCATTATATCCCACACTGAATGACGTTGGATTTAAATCAATCAATGTCGGCCATGCACGTATAAACGGAATTGATGCTACTTTTACCGGACAGGGAACGCTATTTGGTTTCCCGGCGACTATACTTGCAGGGTATACCTACTGTTATCCTTTAAATTTAGAATATGACCCCAACGATACCACCGGTACAAGTGTTAAGATATTAAAATACAGGTATCTGCATTCGGTTAAAGTAGATTTTGATGTTACATTCTATTTTTTCACACTCGGTATAGGCATGATATACAATAGCAATATGATCAATATTGATAAAGCTTTTGAAGGTGAACTGATAACTGGCATGCCCTCTTCGGATTTGCTCCCGGGACTGAAGGCATACAGGGCTGACCATAATAAAGGTTATTTTGAAATGAATATTCGCGGGCTGTTTGAAATCACCGAAAAACAAAGAATAGGGCTTTATCTGAATAATATTTTAAATACCGAATATATGACTCGTCCTGGTTTTATTGAGGCCCCAAGGAATATTGCCGTTCAGTACAGTCTGACGTTCTGATTATTTTGCCGGGGAAAAAAAATATCCTGATCTGTCCGCTAAACTGGGGCCTGGGCCACGCCAGCCGATGCGTTCCTGTTATTAGAATCCTTAATGAGGCAGGGAATAATGTTATCATTGCAGCAGCCGGCAGCGCACTTGAATTGCTGAAATGCGAATTTCCCCAAAATAGTTTTATTCATTTTAATGACTACAATATCAGGTATTCCAAAGGTAAAAACCTGGCATGGAAAATTCTTTTTCAGATCCCAAAAATCGTGTTCAGAATAATTTGGGAGCATAACAAATTGAAAAGTATTATCAAGCAACATTACATTGATGTTGTTATATCGGATAACAGGTTTGGCTTGTGGAATAATAATATACGCTCCATATATATAACCCATCAATTATTCATTAAAACTCCAGGCGGAAATGCCTGGCAGGAAAAATTGTTAAAAAAAATCCACTTTTGGTTCATATCAAAATTTGATGTTTGCTGGATTCCCGATTTACCTGGTGAAATCAACCTTTCCGGCGAACTGTCACGAAAATTTGCCGTTCCTGAAAATGCAAAATTTATAGGCTTATTATCAGGCTTTTATGCATCTGTAAAACCTGCGGAAATAGAATATGACATTTGCGTTCTTATTTCCGGGCCGGAACCACAACGAACCATATTCCAGGATTTACTTATCGGGCAAATAAAAAATACCTCCCTGCATGTTGTTGTCATCCTGGGTAAACCATCTGAAACAAAAGCCAAAATAAGAGAGGAGAACAATACTATTATTAGTTTTTTATCTCCAGCTGAAATCCGGGAGTATTTCTGTAAGTCAAAATATGTTATTGCACGTTCGGGATATTCTACAATAATGGACCTGGCGGCAACAGGACGAAAAGCGCTTCTTATTCCCACTCCCGGGCAGCCTGAGCAGGAGTATCTTGCTGTTTATCTGGAGAAGAAAAAACTGTTTTTTACCTGCAGGCAAGACAAATTCGATGTTACCCGGGCTTTAGAAAAGGCGGATGAATACAGCGGTATCAATATAGAGCAGGATCATGAGGCATTAAAAAAAGCGATTTTAAGCTCAATATCATAAATAGTAATTTCTTTTTCTTAATTTTGACACAAAGCAAAACCTTATGCTGAAAAGAAATAAATGGTTGCTGATCGCTCTTGGAGCCATCATTGTTTGTTTCCTGGTTTGGTATTATAGTAAAATTGTGGTTTACATTATTGTTTCTGCAGTGCTTTCTGTAATGGGGGGACCGCTGGTCAAGTTGTTGGATAAAATAAAAATAGGCAGGAAAAAGTTTCCGCATACATTAAGTGCATTACTCACATTATTCATTATTTATGGTGTTATCTTCGGGCTTTTTGCTCTTATTGTTCCTTTGTTATATTCACAGATTACGACATTATCATCGATAGATCCCAATGTTTTATTAGCCGGATTAAAGGAACCCACGCAAGCGCTTGAGGATTTTTTTGTTCGTAACAATTTGATGCAGTCCGGCCAGGATCTTGGTGAAGTTATTTCACAAAAAGTATTGTCATTTGTAAGTTTTGCCAATGTCGGCGATTTTGCCAACACCATGATCAATTTTGCCAGCGGTTTTTTTGTGGCCGTTTTTGCCATCGGGTTTATTACGTTTTTCTTTTTAAAACATGATAAAATGCTTATTAGGGTGATTATGTTGCTGACCCCGGTGCGACTGCAATCCGAGATTAAACATATTTACCTTAAAGTTATTAAACTGCTCTCGAAATATTTCC
The DNA here is from genome assembly GCA_964626855.1 of uncultured Bacteroidales bacterium. Classification (GTDB taxonomy): domain Bacteria; phylum Bacteroidota; class Bacteroidia; order Bacteroidales; family CAIWKO01; genus CAIWKO01. The sequence continues at coordinate 20,121 of CAZVKJ010000016.1, read as the reverse complement.
TTGGGCTGAGCCTTGATATTATTATCGTAATGACCTTGATCACGATTGCTATGATGATCTTTGGGTTTAAAAATGCCCTGATGATAGGAGTTTTTGCCGGTATGATGAATGTGATTCCTTACGTGGGCCAGTTTATCGGATACATATTGGCGCTGATATTTGCTTCAACCGGAATAATTGAAGCCGGGGGAACAGTAGAAATGGTGCCATTAATACTGAAAGTTTGCGGGCCAATGCTTGCCATAAACCTTGTTGATGCATATCTTTTCCAGCCAACAATATATTCAAATGTTGTAAGAGCTCATCCGCTGGAAATTTTCCTGGTCATACTAATTGCCGGAAGCACAGCCGGTATACTCGCAATGGTGCTTGCCATCCCGGCATATACCGTTATACGGATTATTGCCAAAGAATTTTTGATCCAATATCCGGTAATAAAAAGTCTTACCAAAAATATTTAAGGAGTTGTGGCATATTTACATGATTTTTTCTGCTTGCTGAAAACGTTAAGTGGAAGAAAACTGCTGAATTTTCTAATATTAAAAAGTTCTTATTTTTATTCCTGTATCAGCGGGCGAATGGTGCATAGCGGAAAACCGGCTTACATTTCTGTTGAGCCGACAACCTCCTGTAATCTTCACTGTCCGGAATGTTTTATATCACAGCCTGGTTTTGACCGCCCGCATGGGCTGCTGACAAAAGATAATTTCAAAAGGATAATAAGTCAGTTTTCTGAATCGGCTTTTTATTTAAATCTGTATTTTCAGGGAGAGCCGTTTATGAATCCTGAGCTTATTGATATGATTGCCCTGGCCAAAGATCAGGGATTTTATGTGGTTGTATCAACAAATGGACATTTTTTGGATGAATTAACAGTAAGGAAATTAATCAGCAGCCGGCTTGACCGCCTGATTGTTTCGCTTGACGGTGTGGATGCCGCCACTTATAATGCATATAGAAAAAATGGAAATTTTGACAAAGTAGTTAGCGGGATAGAAAATATTATTTCAGAAAAAAAAAGTCAGAAGGTCCGGGCACCATTTATTGAACTGCAATTTGTGCATACGCGAAAAAACCAGCATCAGCTGTTTGAAATAAAAAAGTTTGGTAAAAAAACAGGAGTTGACAAGGTAAGCATTAAAAGTTTCCAGCTTCTGAATTTTAACCATGTAAATGAGTGGTTGCCAGATGAAAATACCCGGTATAAAATTGGAACGGATGGAAAAGTAAAAATCAACAGCAAACTACCCGATCGTTGTTTTCGCTTATGGAGTTCGTGTGTAATAACATGGGATGGAAATGTGGTTCCCTGCTGCTTTGATAAGAATGCAGACTATTCCATGGGTAATATTTACAGGCAACAAATGTCGCAGATATGGAAAAGCAGAGCGTACAATAATTTCAGGGAGAAAGTTTTTACAGACAGGAAAAACATCGATATTTGTTGTAATTGCAGCGAAGGGCTGTTAAAATAAATCTGATATGAAGAGAATCGCGATATTTGCCTCAGGTAATGGCAGCAATGCAGAAAATATCATAAACTATTTTTCAACCAAAACGACTGTTGAGATCGTTTTAATCCTTACAAATAATAAAAATGCTTATGTGGTTGAACGTGCCCGGAACCATAACATTCCATGTGTGATTTTTTCTGCCCGTGAGCTCAGAGAGACAAAAACAGTTCTGGAAAATTTAGTGAAGCACCATGTTGATTTTGTTGTACTGGCTGGTTTTATGCTTATGGTTCCTGATTATATTCTTAAAGCGTTTCACGGGAAAATTGTCAACATTCATCCTGCCTTACTTCCTAAATACGGTGGAAAAGGCATGTATGGCGATTTTGTCCATGAAGCCGTCTGCAAATCCGGGGATAATGAAACCGGCATAACGATACATTATGTCAACGAAAAATATGATGAGGGGGAAATTATTTTTCAGGCACGGTGTAACATTTTTTCTGAAGACACCCCCGCTACCATTGCCGCTAAGGTTCATGAGCTGGAATACAGGTATTATCCGGAAATAATAGAAAAAGTAATTCTAAATTTGTAATACTGGCAGCGCAACAGCATTCTTTGCTATACCTGGGCAAAGTTACCGCCTCAGTTCATAAATTTACTTTTTATTGAATTTGTTCATCGCCGTATTTACGCCTTCAAATACAAAGCATAAAACAGCATCTACCGCAAGCGGTATACGTTCAAGCATGATCTTTTCTTCTTCCCTGGTCCATTTTCCCAATACATAATCAACCTGGTAGCCTTTGGCGAAATCATTACCCACACCTATTCTTAATCGGCAAAAGTCTTCATTGCCAAGAGTCATGATGATGTTATTCAATCCGTTATGTCCGCCGTCACCACCTTTTGATTTCATGCGCAAGGCGCCTGTCGGCAGGTCAAGGTCATCAACTACAACCAGAGAATTTTCAATGGGTATTTCTTCCTGGTGAAGCCAGTATTTAATGGCTTTTCCGCTCAGATTCATGTATGTGGAGGGCTTAAGTAAAATTAAACTTTTTCCTTTATATTTTACCTGGGCAACAGCGCCGTGCCTGCCACTGATAAAATTTGCCTTTAATTTCAGGGCCAAGGCATCAAGCACAATAAAACCTATATTATGCCGGGTGTTGGCGTATTCATCCCCAATATTGCCAAGGCCGGTAATCAGGTATTTTTTTGATTCGGGAGAAGTCATTGGAAATAAAAAAAGCTACCGGGGTATTTTCCGGCAGCTTTAATCAATATTTAATGAATTACTTTTTTGCTTTTTCTTTTGCCTTGGCATCTGCTGCGGGAGCTTTTGCACCTGCAGCCGGGGCGCCTGCGGCAGGAGTAGCGCCAGCAGCCGGAGCGGCAGCGCCAGCAGCCTCGGTAGTGGTAGCAGCTTCTTCAACAGCCCTGGTAACTGTAACACCAACAATAGTATTGTTTTTATTATCAAGCACTGTAAACTTATCAGCAGAAATATCAGCGACTTTTATATTTTGACCGATTTCGAGGGTGCTGATGCTGATTTCAATAATTTCCGGCATATTTTCCGGTATGGCCTTTACTTTAAGTTTTCTGTATTTTTGAACAACTTTTCCGCCTTTCAACACGCCAGGAGCAGTACCTGTAATCTTCAAAGGAATATTCATGATGATGTTCCTGTCGGGACGAAGTTCCATAAAGTCAGCATGCAGAATATTGTCGGTAACCGGATGGTACTGAATATCCTGTAAGATAACATCATATTCCGTATTGTCAAGATTTAGTTTTACAAAACAAACCTCAGGAGTAAATACGATTTTTTTAAAATTACCTGCATCCGTATAAAAATGCAATTGTTCTTTACCGCCATAAACCACGCAAGGGACGGAACCGTCCTGCCTGATCTTTTTAGCATCTTTTTTCCCTACGTTTCCGCGAAGGAAACCGCTCATTGATACTGTTCTCATAATTTAATTTTTTTAATTGATTGGTTATGTTATTTATTGCATTGAAGTAAACTGAAAATGCGAGCTGATCGATTCGCAGTTTACCACACTCTTAATTACATCAGCAAAAAGGTTGGCCGTGGATAACACTTTAATTTTTGAAAGGTTTTTGCATTCGCCTCTCAAAGGAATAGTGTCGGTTACGATGAGTTCTGTAAGCGCCGAATTTTTGATTTTTTCGCATGCATTGCCCGATAAAACAGCATGTGTACACATGGCTCTGACACTGGCGGCACCCTGTCCCATGATCAGGTCAGCGGCTTTGGTAATGGTGCCGGCTGTGTCGATGATGTCATCCACTAAAAAAATATTTTTGTCCTTCACATCGCCGATCAACACCATATTGCCAATCTGGTTGGGTTTTGAGCGTTGTTTGAAACAAATGACGAGGTCTGCATCGAGGAATTTGGCATAGGTTCCGGCCCTTCTTGTTCCACCGGTATCGGGCGAAGACATGGTGAGGTTTTTCAGGCTGAGGCTCTTGAGATAAGGAACAAAAATAGTAGAAGCATACAGGTGATCAACAGGAATATCAAAAAAGCCCTGAAGCTGGTCGGCATGGAGATCCATGGTGATCAGGCGGTTTATGCCAGAGGCAACCAGCAGGTTGGCAATGAGTTTTGATGTTATGGGTACCCGCGGGCTGTCTTTTCTGTCCTGACGGGCAAAGCCAAAATAAGGAATTACAGCTATGATGTTGCGTGCCGATGCTCGTTTTGCCGCATCAATCATCATAAAAAGCTCCAGCAGGTTGTCTGCAGGGGGGAAAGTTGACTGAATAATAAATACCTCATTGCCCCTGATAGTTTCGTCAAAGGAAGGGCGAAATTCACCATCACTGAAGCAGGCATACGAAACATCGCCAAGTTTTTTTCCGTAACTTAAAGCGATCTTTTCTGAAAGATAACGCGTTGATCTTCCGGAAAAAATTGAAATTCCTGTAGCCATATCCTTGATTTTTAATGCCGCAAAAGTAGAAAAAATTAGGGAATAATGGTCAATAAACAATATTTATTATAAAAAAAAAGCTGCACTTTTTTTATCAGAGCAGCTTTAAATTATTTTTGAAGAAGTGATCAAACCGCTGTGGCGAGAGGATCAACGAAAACCCTGGTTTTCAATTCTCTGTCGAGTAATAGTAATCCCTGCCCCTTACCTTCAACAATTTTTAATTGCTCGAGTATCGCGGTGGCATTAGCTTCTTCCTCTACCTGTTCGGAAACAAACCACTGAAGTTTGTTATTTGTGGCATGGTCTTTTTCCTGCACCGCAATATTTACCAAATTGTTTATCAGTGAGGTTACTTTTTGTTCATGTTTCAATACTTCTTCAAAAACTTTTATCGGATCTTTCCAATCATTGGCGGGTTTGGCTATTGCCTGGAGCTCAACTTTTCCGCCCCGTTCGTTAACATAATTGAAAAATATCATGGCGTGTGCATTTTCTTCCTGTACCTGAACCCGCAGCCAGTTGGCAAATCCCGGCAGGTTTATCCGTTCAAAATATGCTGCCATTGATAAATATAAGTAAGATGAAAACATTTCAGCATTAATCTGCTCGTTTAATGCTTTTTCCATTTTTTTGTTTAACATTTGAACCTCCTTATTTGTTTTGTTTATTTATACAAAAGTACAAAATACATTCAACAATTCGGTATTGCAATATTTGAATTATCCTTTTAAAGCATTCACACCACTTACAATTTCTATGATTTCGTTGGTGATTGAAGCCTGACGTGCTTTATTATAAGTAAGCCTTAATGATTTCATAAGTTCTTCGGCGTTATCGGTTGCTTTTTGCATGGCCGACATACGCGCACCGTGTTCTGAAGCCCATGAATCGAGGACCGCCTTATATATTTGGATTTTCAGTGATTTGGGCACCAGTTCTTTTAATATGATTTCTTTTTCAGGTTCAAAAATATAATCGATATTAGACGGAGCCGCTTCGTTATCCTTGGTTATTTTTCCGATAGGTAAAAACTGTTCTGTAGTAAGTGTCTGAGAAACAGCATTTTTAAACTGGTTATAAATCACAATTATTTTGTCGTAAGCACCGGAGGAATAATAATTCATCAGTTTATTAGCAAGCTCGCAGGTTTTTTCATAAGACAGGTTGTCATAAATGTAGTCGAAATTGTCGACAAGCGAATAATTACGTTTTGAGAAAAAGTCGCTTGCTTTTTTTCCAACACTTAAAATATGAATGTTATTTTTATCATAGAGATCTTGGTAATCCGTATGAATCAGATTTGTTGCCGCCTTGATGATGTTGGTGTTAAAGGCGCCGCATAAGCCTCGGTTTGAGGTGACCACAACTAGCAGTACTTTTTGGACTTTCCGTTTTTTGAAATAGGGAATATCTTCGGGTAAATTGCCGTTGGCGCTTAGTTCCGACAACATTTCGCTAAGCTTGTTTGCATAAGGGCGAAGCTTGATAATGGCTCCCTGGGCACGTCTTAGTTTGGCTGCCGAAACCATTTTCATGGCGCTGGTAACCTGCTTGGTAGTGTTGACAGAGGCAATCCGTATTCGAACTTCTTTTAATCCTGACATTTATTTTACTTTCTGTCTGAAAAACTATACTTCGTATTTATGAACAATTTCTTTGGCAGCATCTTCCAATTCTTTGGACATCTCATCCGTAAGAATTCCCTTGCCGAGATTGACCAAAAGATCATTATGATATGTATCTAAATGATGTAGAAATTCGTCCTGGAAATTGATGACACTCTTAACAGGGACTTTTTGCAATAAGCCTTTTGTTCCGCAGTAAATAATGGCGATTTGGTGTTCCACTTTCATTGGCGTGTATTGAGGCTGCTTGAGTATTTCCACGTTTTTGGCGCCCTTATCAAGTACGGCTTTGGTAGCTGCGTCGAGGTCTGAACCGAATTTAAGGAATGATTCCAGTTCCCGATACTGTGCCTGGTCAAGTTTCAGTGTGCCGGCAATTTTTTTCATGGGTTTTATCTGAGCGCTACCGCCTACACGCGACACTGAAATACCTACGTTGATGGCCGGCCTGATTCCTGAGTTAAAAAGGGTGTTTTCAAGAAATATCTGGCCGTCGGTGATTGAAATTACATTGGTAGGAATGTATGCCGAAACGTCGCCGGCTTGTGTTTCAATGATAGGCAAAGCAGTGAGCGAGCCTCCGCCTTTTACCATATGCCGGATAGACTCGGGCAGGTCATTCATTTTTTGTGCAATTTTGTCTGAGCTGATAACGCGGGCTGCACGTTCCAGTAATCTTGAGTGGAGATAGAACACATCGCCGGGGTATGCCTCACGTCCGGGCGGGCGGCGAAGAAGGAGGGATACTTCGCGGTAAGCCACGGCCTGTTTTGATAAATCATCATAAACAATCAGCGCAGAACGTCCGGTGTCCCTAAAAAATTCTCCAATGGCAGCGCCGGCATAAGGAGCATAAAACTGCATGGCAGCAGGATCGGAAGCTGTTGCAGAAACAATGATGGTATATGGCATGGCGCCTTTTTCTTCAAGTGTTTTGACGATATTCGCTACCGATGAACCTTTTTGCCCTACAGCTACATATATACAATATACCGGTTCCCCTTTTTCGAAATTACCTTTCTGGTTGATAATGGTATCAAGGGCTATGGCCGTTTTGCCGGTCTGCCGGTCTCCGATGATAAGTTCTCGTTGTCCTCGGCCAATGGGAATCATGGCGTCAATGGCTTTAATACCTGTCTGTAATGGCTGGTTAACAGGTTGCCTGAAAATAACACTTGGAGCCTTGCGTTCAATAGGCATTTCATAAACAGGACCTTCAATGGGCCCTTTACCGTCGATGGGTTGGCCGAGTGTGTTGATAACCCTCCCCAGCATTCCTTCACCAACATTGATAGAAGCAATACGAAGTGTGCGTTTAACGATATCTCCCTCAACAATATTTTCTGATTCGCCTAACAAGACCACCCCCACATTGTCTTCTTCCAGATTCAGAACAACGCCCATGACACCGGTTTTTTCAAACTCAACCAATTCTCCTGAGCCAACATTACTGAGGCCATAAACATGGGCAATACCATCGCCTACCTGAAGCACAGTCCCTATTTCTTCAAGTTCTGATTCGTATTTGAATCCTGCCAGTTGCTGGCGTAATATTGCAGTTACTTCTGCTGGTTTAATCTCTGACATTCAAATAATTTATTAAAATTTAGGTATATAAATATTAACGTTGTATTCTTTCTTTAAGCGGGTGATGTTTCTTCTGACGGAAGCATCATACTGCAGGTCATCCACCTTCATGACAAATCCACCGATAAGGTTTTCATTGACATCGGTTACCAGTTCGATTTTGGAAGAAAACTTCCTGCTTAAAAGTTCTTTTAACTGAATAATATTTTGTTCAGTAGCAGGGGCTGCTGTTTTAAAATATACAGTTTTAATGTTATGATATGCTCTGTAAAGTTGAATAAATTCATGGGCAATTTCCCTGACCACCATTTCTCTTCTTTTTTTCAAAAGAATTTCGAGGAAATAAAATGTCGACGGGCTTAATTTTTCCGCAAAAATGGCCTTAAAAACCGATGACTTTTTAGCATGGTCTAACACAGGGTTTGATAAAAAACTTGTCAAATCTTTACTTTCAGCACAAACCTTTTCAAGGAGGAGCATATCATTAAACGTGTTCTCCAGCATATACTTTTCGCGTGCGAAAGAATAGAGAGCCCTGGCATAACGGTTGGCAATTCTTGCAGATTTCATCAGGATTCTACCTTTTTAATTAAAATTAATATCGCTCAGGAACTTTTCAATCAGTTTGTTTTGTTTTTCGTCTTTTGAGAGTTCTTCCTGGATTAATTTTTCAGCTATTTCAACCGACAATAAGGCAATCTGATTTTTAAGGTCGGTAAGGGCTTCCAATTTTTCATATTTGATGCTTTCTTTAGCCGATTCAACAATACGGTCGGCTTCTTCGGTTGCTTTTGTCCGGGCCTCTTCAATAAGTTTTTCCCTTATGATTCTTGCTTCACGAAGGATACTGTCTCTCTCGTTTTTGGCTTCCTTTAATAATTCTTCATTGCTGAATTTGAGCTGTTTCATTTCTTCGTGCGCAATTTCAGCTTGTTTAAGTGAATCTTCTATTTTATTTTCACGCTCTTTAAGCATTTTTAATAAAGGATTCCAGGCGAATTTTCGCAGGATCAGCAAAAGCAGTAGAAATGACAAAGTCATCCAGAAAATGAGGCCGATACCGGGATTTATTAGTTCCATAATGTTATTTGGTTTTTAAATACCTACAAATACCTGAAAAAATGATAAAAAACACAAACCAATCACACAGACTTGTTGTTAAGTGCCGGATTTGATATGATCAGATAAATAAAATAAGCAGACAAACGACGATAGCGAAAAATGCAACACCTTCGATGAGGGCCGCTGCAACGATCATGTTTGAACGAATGTCGCCCACAGCTTCGGGTTGTCTTCCGATTGATTCCATGGCGCCTTTACCTATATTTCCGATACCAAGGCCTGCGCCAATTGTAGCAATACCAGCGCCGATACCAGCACCCATTTTTGCAATTGGTGCAAAATCAGCAGCAGCTTGTAATAAAACAGACATTAATGACATAACTTTAAGTTTAGTTGGGTTTATTAATTAATTAGTTAATGTTCTTCAGTATGATGTTCTGCTGTTGCCATCCCGAAATACAATGATGACAACAACGTGAAAACATAAGCCTGGATAAAGGCAACCAGCAATTCCAGCAATCCCATAAAAACATAGAAAAACACCGATATTATGGAAAAACCGTACCCTGCTGCCGGAGCCATAGCCCCGAAAATAAAGATCAGGCTTATAAAGCCAAGTGCAATAATATGTCCGGCTGTAATGTTGGCAAAAAGACGAACCATCAGTACAAAAGGCTTTGTGATAACTCCGATGATTTCTACGATAGGCATCAGGGGTATTGCCTTAAGCCACCAAGGAACACCGGGTGCATTGTATATTTCTTTCCAGTAATGTTTATTGCCACTGAACGTGGTAATAATAAATGTAAACAGAGCCAAGACCATGGTAACGGCAATGTTTCCTGTAAGGTTAGCCCCACCGGGGAAGAATGGTATCAGGCCTAAGAGGTTATTAATAAAAATAAAGAAAAAGATCGTTAAAAGAAAAGGCATGTACTTTTCGTATTTTTTATCACCGATAGATGGACGGGCAATGTCGTCGCGAACGAAAATAATCAAGGGCTCAAGCCACGATTGCAAACCACGCGGAGGCTCATACCGGTGTTTTTTAAACCGGCGGGTAATGGAAATAAATATCCAGCAAATGAGAGCTATACTAATAAACAGAGAAAGCACATTTTTGGTGATCGAAAAATCAAGTGGTTTTTTCTCACTACCGTCAGCCCTGATGATTTTCCCTTTTTCATCCAGTTTATAGCCTTTATAGTCGGCTTCGCCATGGTGAAAATTCGAAGACATGAAGGCCACAATTTTTCCTTCGTCATAAAGAATTACCGGCAGAGGTATGCTGACGTGGGTTTCGCCATATTTAAGAATATGCCATTCATGAGCATCACCGATATGTTCCATGATGGTCTTGCCGGCATTAAACCCTTTATCTTCTTCTATCGGTTCTTTATTATCAATACAATATGCTTTTTGTGCTATGAGAAAAAACAAAAAACAAAGTAAATGGAATATGTAACGTTTTGACCTCATGATACTTATCTACATTCAACCTGTTGACTGCCCAATTTTTGTAAAACAGGCAAATATAAGAATTTTATAAAAACAAACTAAATAATTAATTTTTTCTGACGAGTATGAAATATTTTCTCCTGAAGTTTCTGAAACAGATGATAAAAGAAGAAAATATGCGTACGGAAAAAATCAGATCTTAACGTTTTTTGGGGAGAAATTTTAATAGCATTATGACATCAAAAACCAGATATAAAACAAACAATGTCAAAAAGCAAAAAATAAAACTCACCGCATCAGCCCGCTGCCAGAAAGAATAAGCAACCAGTACAATGATGTATAACATAAATTTCAGAAAGGTCGAACCCATAAAAGTCCTTACAAACTTATTTGGATTATCGGCAGGTACGGAGATCAGCCAAAGGTTTGAAAGCAAAGAAACGGACAGAAAAAATACGACAAGATAGGGTAGTGTGCGTGTAATGATATTGGCTGGGAATATCAAAACTATAATTACAGAAATTATTTCCAGTATTAATGAAAATATGATGGTGTTTGATAGCAAAAACTTTTTGGATGGCATCTATTTCTTTTTGATAAAATCTTTAATGGCTACATAAATAGCTATTACAACAAAAATTATTGAGAATGATACTGTAAAAACCGGGAAACTCCATTTTATCCATTTGTCGAGCAAATATCCTCCTCCTACGCCTATCAATATTATGACAAGCATTTGGAGCGCTATACTTGAGTAACGGGCATAATCGTTAAGCGGGGTTTTTTGATTTTTCATCAGCGACCGGTGGGGTGAAAACTTGTTTGTTCATGGCATCTGTCATTTTACAGGTTCCTGTAAACTTTGCACCCGGCTCCACAGAGAGTTTTCCGGTAACGATATCACCGTAAATTGACGCAGAAGTTTTCATGGCTAAAAGTTCCGTGACCGTGATTTTACCCTGGAGGCTTCCCGAAAAATCAGAGTTTTGACAAACAATTTCACCTTCAACACGTCCTGTGTTTCCGATCACAACTTTACCTTTAGCATGTATAGAGCCCACTAATGTGCCATCAATACGCATGTCGCCGCTGGCATTGATGTCTCCTTTTATACTGGTTCCGTTCCCAATAATATTAATAACCGGATTTTCAATTTCAATATTTTTGGCCATAATGATATTTTTTACAAATAATAATCCCGTTTAATGTTATTTTTTATAATTTTTATTGTAGAATGCAAGGTATTTATCAACGTCTTTGTTCTTATAAAACACAGGGTAATTTCCGGCAGATATCACAAAGTGCTTAAATCCCGCTTTCATGATCTTTGAAAATAATTCCTGATTATTTTCAACAGCCAGCAGATAATCTATGGCCTCATTCTGATTTTCAAACCGGCTGACAGTCAGTATTTCATGTTTGTCATCCAAAAACATGGTATTGATGGTATATTTTTTCGTCGAAAAAAACTTCATGTCAAAATTCGAATATCCATTACGTATATCATTGATACTCGCGTTTTTTATTTCAATAACCACCATGTAAAAATGAAATGCAGCGGGGTCGTATTTATAAAGTTCTTTTTCAGCATTTTTGGAAGAGTCCGCAGTAGCGGAATTTTCATTGTTATTGTTGTTTCCTGCACCCATGGTCTTTTTATGCAAGGCATCAAGATATTCTTTAGCCTTTTTTTCCACATCTGTTCCTGGGTATTTACTGACTATACCGTTGAGTGATCCCTCGAAAGCCTCTCCGGGTTGTGTTTTGCCGATGGAAAGAGCCCTCAATAGTTCAAATTTTGGAACAAGAACCTTGTCATTTTGCGTTTTTATCGCACTGTCGGCATTACGAATAACAACCTGATAATTGCCTGCATTATACAAGGTATAGGTTTCTTTATAAAAAACAGACAGGCGGTTAAGGCGCTCTTCCATTTTTTTATAATAATTTGGATCGGATATGATCTGGGCATAATCACTTTGCGGGTATTGGGTAAGTATCAGATTTTTATAATATTCAGACTTGGAAGTATTTCCATCTGCAGTATAAATCTGAAACAGGTTAAAATAGGCCGGAAGAACCTGTTTGCTCTGGGGAAAACGTTTTTCCAGTTTGGCAAAAGCCTCAATCGCTTTTTCGTTGTCAAGTAAGGATTCTTTGTAGATGTATCCAATGTTAAACAATGCTTCACATATCATAACATTAGAAGAATCAAAATCTTTCTGTGTTTTGGGAAGTTTTGAAAGATAATAATTTCTATCTTTCAGGTTTATTTTAGCGGAATCTTTCTTCATTTCAGAGCTATCGCCGGCTTCAGTCAATTCCTGAAATGAAAGGTCGCTGGCGGTTTTATTGCTTAACCTCCAAAGGTCTTCATATTTTCGGTTTCCCCATTTGCGCACGAAATCAGTATACCCTAAACTCATGGTTGATGGATTGTAAAAGTACCACGATCCGGTATTTTGAATATTCATGTTGTTCTGGCTCTGTTGTGCTAACGCGACATTGTTCAGCCTGTCAATTTCTTCCTGCTTTTTTCGCTGTTCCTCTTTTATAATTTCAGCAATGATATTGTCAATTTTGCTGTTTCTTTCGGCGTCGGGAAGTTTTGCCAGACTCTGGAGGCTGTCCTGCAATTCAACAATATTGATGTTTTTAACAAGTTCATTCAACGTATTCTTCTTGTTTACGATAAGTTGATAGTTTGGGTAATTTTTGGGAAGAAACATGACGCAGCTGTCATAAAACACTTGTGCATCTTTATATTTCGGTTCGACAAAATACAGATCGGCTAACTTAAGGAAGGATATGGCTTTTTGATAATCATTTGAAACACTGGACCGTGCCGATTTTTTTAAATAATCAATGGCCTCTGTCAAATTATTTTCCTTTAAAGCAAGCTCTGCAAGGGCATAATAAATCTGGTCGAGGTACTCTTTATTTTTATCATCACGCAGCATTTTAGTAAGCAATTTTTTAATATCCTTACTTTCGCCCATGGTTACGTCATAGCTTTTTGCCAGGTTGATTTTAGCGGCAAATTCCATATCATAAATGGGCCCCATGCCGATGACTTTCCGGAAATATTCACATGATTTTTGAGATTTTCCTGTTTGCTGGTAAGCCTGGGCCAAAATAAAATAAAGCCGGGTACGAATGTGTCTGGATTTATTCAGGTCAACAGCCTGTAAAAGGTAATCAATAGCCTCATCATACCTTTCCTGTTTCAATAATATGTCGCTGTAAGCCATAGGGTACATCTTTTCGGCGGTACGAGTACCTTTGTTTTTTTCTATCTTTTTTTCGATAGAAGTCAGGAGGGCTTCTGCTTCTTCAAGCCTGTCCTGCTGAGCCATTACCCTTGATTTCCAGATAATAGTTTCATAAGTAAGGTCGCTTCCTTTAAACCTGTTTAAAACAAAATTAAAGGTTTGCATGGCCAGGTCATACTCCTGCTTGTAATAATAGGATTTTCCTATAAGCATATAAGCGTCATCAATCCATCTGACATGCTCAACTCCTTTAATGTAAATGGAATGTTTTTGAACGACAATGGAACCTTTCTCAAGAGCACGGTCAAGATAGTTATAAACGGCCTGAGCATCAGCTTTTGAACCAAGTTCAAATACGGGTAATATTTTCAAATAGTTATCCTTATTTTTTTTGGAGAGTTCTTTCAGCCCTTCTTTCAAAGCTTCTTTTCCATTAAAATAGGCGTTATAATGTGCAGTAAGATTGTGATATACTCTACGGGTGAACGTGTTTTTCTTTGTGGAACATGAAAAAGAAAATACCACGATACAACAAAAAACAAATATCAGAGTTTTTTTAAATGTTTTCAAATCTATGTTTTATGGGTTAAAACAAAATAACTTTTTTTTTACAAAATTATTTTATTTTTTCTATTAATACCTGATTTTTTGAAGTTAATTTACCATATTAATTCAAAGTATGGCAATAAATACTGATATTTGTACCCTGATTTTATTATGGTAACAGAACAACATTCCCGCTGGAAACGATTCCTTAAAAAGCTCCACGATAAGTACCGGCTGGTGATTATGAATGACTCTTCATTTGAACGTGTAGTGTCTTTCAGATTATCGCGTATGAATGTTTTTGTGGTTGTCGGAACTGCTGTGATCCTGTTGATTGTTGCCACAACTTTTGTCATTGCATATACGCCTTTGAGAGAATTCATACCCGGCTACGGCGATATAGGCCTGCAACGCGATGTATACCAGCTTATGCTTAAGACCGATTCGCTGGAGAAAGAAATTGCCCGCCGCAATTTATATATGGAAAACCTAAAGTATATCATTGCCGGAAAAGACTTTCCGCAACCCGAACTGACAAAACCTTCGGACACCTCTTTTGCTAAATATAAAGAACTGAATTTTGATATTTCACCCGAAGATTCAGCTTTGAGAAATGAGTTTGAAAGTGTTGACCGTTATAACCTGACCTTTACTGATGGTTCGGAAACAAAAAACAGCATCAGCAGTTTTTTCTTTTTTACACCCATCAAAGGAATTGTTGATAATGGATTTAACCCGGCTAAAAAACATTACGGGGTAGATATACTGGCCGATAAAAATGAAGCTGTTAAAGCGACATTAAGCGGTATTGTTATTTTTACAGGATGGACGGTTGAAACTGGTTATGTTATTGTGGTACAGCATAGTAATAATATTGTCTCGGTTTATAAACATAATTCTTCACTACTCAAGAAAAATGGCGATTATGTTTATGCCGGCGAGCCGGTTGCCATTGTTGGCGAAACCGGCGAATTATCCACCGGTCCACACCTTCATTTTGAACTGTGGCATAATGGGAAAGCGACAAACCCGAGAGAATATATGTCGTTTAAATAAGCAATAAACTTGAAAAAAAGAATTGCCATATTAGGATCCACGGGATCGATAGGAACACAAACACTGGATATTATCCGGAGTTTTCCTGATGTTTTTGCAGCCGAAGTACTGACTGCTGATTCCAATGCTGAGCTGTTGATTAAACAGGCGCTGGAATTTTTGCCCAACGCTGTTGTTATTACCAACGAAAAATTTTACCCGCAGGTAAAGTCAGTGCTCGAAAAAGAGGATATCAAAGTATTTGCCGGACAGGATTCATTGGAACAAATTGTTGAATCGGAAAATATCGATATGGTTTTGGCAGGAATTGTCGGTTTTGCCGGGCTTCGCCCCACACTGAATGCTATAAAACATAAAAAGCAAATTGCCCTGGCAAACAAAGAAACACTTGTGGTGGCCGGAGATATTATTACCAAAACGGCTAGAGAAGAAGGGGTTAATATTTATCCCGTTGATTCGGAGCATTCGGCCATTTTTCAATGTTTGTCGGGAGAGTTTCACAATCCTGTCGAAAAAATTATTCTGACTGCTTCGGGCGGCCCTTTCAGGGGGCGCAACAGGTCATCTCTTTCGGGGATCACCAAAGCGGAAGCCCTTAATCATCCCAACTGGGTAATGGGAAATAAAATCACGATTGATTCGGCAACCCTTATGAATAAGGGTCTTGAAGTAATTGAGGCAAAATGGCTTTTTAACCTGAACCCGCAGAAAATTGAGGTATTAATACATCCCCAGTCCATAATTCATTCCATGGTACAGTTTGCAGATGGCTCCGTTAAAGCACAGCTGGGGTTGCCCGATATGCGCCTGCCGATATTGTATGCATTAAGTTACCCCAGGAGAATGGAAACAAAATTTCCAAGACTTGACTGGCAAAAATACCCAAACCTGACTTTTGACATACCCGATATAAAGACATTCAGAAATCTGGCACTGGCTTACGAGGCCCTGAAAAGGGAAGGTAATATGCCCTGTATTATGAATGCCGCCAATGAAATAGCTGTTGAAGCATTTTTAAATGATAGAATAAAATTTCTTGATATTGCGGACGTTATAGAGCAAAGTATGCAAAAGGCGACATATGTAGGGCAGCCTTCCCTTGATGATTATATTGCGACAGATCTTGAGACAAGAAAAATAACAGAAGAAATAATAAAAAACAAAAATAAATGAGCACACTTATCATGATCGCCCAGCTCATACTGGGCTTATCTATCCTGGTTTTTGTACATGAACTCGGGCATTACCTGGCAGCAAGGGCCTTTAAAATACGTGTTGAAAAATTTTACCTGTTCTTCGATGCCTGGAAATTTCGGATTTTTAAATTTAAAAAAGGCGATACAGAGTTTGGCATTGGCTGGCTCCCCCTGGGAGGTTATTGTAAAATAGCAGGAATGGTTGACGAGTCGATGGATAAAGAACAAATGAAACAGCCGCCGCAACCATGGGAATTCCGGTCAAAACCCGCATGGCAGCGCCTGATTGTAATGGTAGCCGGTGTGGTGATGAACCTGATTGTTGGTATCATCATTTTTACAGGTGTTATTTCTCATTATGAAAAAGAATATCTGCCCAATGCCAATGTTGCCGATGGTATATATGCCTATCCAGCAGGCCGTGAAATCGGTTTTCAGACCGGGGATAAAATCCTGAAAGTAAACGGAAAGGAAGTGGAACGTTTCAAGGATGTGACCTCTGCCAATGTGCTCATGGGTTCTGTGATTACGGTGGACCGCCATGGAAAAACTATTGATATAACAGTACCTGATACGATGTATCGTAATTACAATAAAAACATCCGCGACTTTTTTATTGAAGCCCATAATTTTAGTTTTACTATAGATAGTGTTCTTGATTCCGTTCCAGGTTCCGGCAAGGCCCTGGTAGCCAGCCCTGCATTTTTGTCGGGTTTAAAAGCCGGAGATAAAATCCTCGCTATTGATTCAACACCGGTAACCAGTTATGGGTTATTCCGTGAGGTTGTCTGGGATTCAAAGAAGAAAACTCTTGCACTGAAGGTGCTCAGGAAAACTGATACATTAAATCTGGCGGTTGCCGTGGATTCATCAGGTTATATCGGGATACTCAGCGTACCTCCTTATAAACCTAAAGCGTATAATTTTTTATCGTCCATTAAATATGGGAATAAAGATGCGATGGGAAACCTCTGGGCAAATATCCGGGGACTGGGAAAAATTTTCGCAGGTAAAGAAAGTGCCAGTGAGTCAATACAGGGCCCGATCGGTATCATGAAAATTTATGGCGGCATTTGGGATTGGCATCGCTTCTGGCTTATCACCGGGTTGATTTCTGTCATACTTGCATTTATGAACATATTGCCAATACCGGCGCTTGATGGCGGGCATGTAATTTTCACCACATGGGAATTGATAACGCGCAGATCGGTTCCCCAGAAAGTACTTGAACGCGCCCAGGTAGTGGGTATGGCCATTTTAATTGCCATAATGGTCTTTGCCGTTTTTAACGATGTCTGGAAAAATTTTATCCGTTAACACATTCTATGAATGATGTAAACATTAATCTGCCGGGACTAAAAACAATATTGCACCGGGCACAGGATTATTGCGCACTACAGGAACGCTGCCGTTATGATGTAGCCCTGAAACTAATGCAGTGGGGTGTTGATAAAGATAGATCGGCTAAAATAATCGAGCTGCTCGAAAAGGCCAATTATATTAATGAATCCCGTTATGCTGAAATATTCGCCGGAAGCAAATTCCGTTTAAAAAAATGGGGCAGAAATAAAATTGCCTATGAACTAAGATTAAAAAAAATCTCCGGAGAAGCAATAGATCAGAGCCTGACGACAATTAACGATAGCGATTATCAAAAGACAATACAACTTTTGATTACTCAGAAGAAGAAAGAAATAAAAGAGAAGGATGTTTTTAAAATGAGGCAGAAAATCGCTCGCTACCTTGTTTCTCGCGGTTTTGAGCCCGATCTGGCTTTTGCAGCATTGAAAATAAGTGAAATGCAACCTGATGAATAAACTGTCCGGCATAGGCATTTTTTTGAAAAGAAACCCTTACAATTGACTCTCCCCGAAAGTATTTTTCTAGCGAGTATCATTCCCAAACCCCGGTGGTTTAAATCTTCTTTCGAAGAAAACGGAAAGTATTCGGCCCGGTATCAGCCGTATTTCAGCCTGATCGCAAAAAAGATGATCGACAAGGGAACCGCCGCACCGCAGGATACGGTTGACATGATCAGAAAGGTTGAAATTAAAGGAATGTCAAAAGCTTTTATGGCAAAGGATACAACACATTTCCGGATAGATTCATTGATGATCAATCCATAATAAGTTTTTCTGAAAGAAATGAGTGTAATTAAATAATAAATGTTTCAAACCGTTTGATCAATGCCTCATCCCTGACAAACAAAAAGTCGTTGGAAGTAAAATTATAGTTCGTAGTATCATCGGGGCAAACACGCAAAAACTTTGAATCTACGATCTGTTCTGACTTTTCGTAAATTTTATATCCCTTGTTCCGCAACATTTCAAACACAGTTTTGATGTGATCGCCTTTGGTGTTTATTTCAATGAGAAATGAAGGGGAAAGTGTATTAATTAGATTTTCGGCACCCTCCAGTACTTCTTTTTCGTGGCCTTCAACATCTATTTTTATATGCGCCTTTACTTTGGCGTTGATCTGTTCGCGAAAAAGGGTGTCCAGCTTTCTTACCTGAATTGTTTGAGCAGAAACGATATTTTTTTCATCAATATTTTCCCTGTTCAGGCTTGATAAATAAGTAGAACTGTCGATATAAAATGTTTTTTCCGTATCTGTATTTGAAACACCGAAAGTCAGGAGTTCATAATTTGAAAAGTTGTTTAATTTGCAGCGTTCTATGTTTTGTGCGTTAGTTTCGTTATTCGGCTCAATCATATACACCTTCATTCTGGTGCTAAGCGGTGCAAGAGCACGAAGGCCAAGGTTAGCGCCGCAATCAATCCAGATGGCATCATGAGGTAAATAATCAAGCAATACGGTTTCAATTTTATTTAATGAGGGATCATGCCAGCGGTAAGTCATCCCGAAATATTGGGTATTCGGGCGATTCTTGCGGATGGGAGTAAGAACCTTATTCTTATTATCCAATCGTATTGTCCAGTTAAAATCTTTATTGGGAATGACAACATGCCTGAATAAATAAACCACAATGTTATAAGGGGCTCTCTCGTAACAATAATTGAACAACGCCATGAAAGGCCTGAATAAAATCAGGTTATTAATAATAAAAAAACAAAACCGGCGGATGATAGTTCTCATTTCATTTATTGATTATTGAAAAGTATTTTATAAAATCAAAAGAAAATTGTTATTCTGATTTAAGCTTTTGATCAACACTATATAGTTTATATAACCCGGCAAAAATAGTATAAAATGGCCAGAATGGGCGAAAAATTAATTAATCTGCCTGGCACATCTCGGAATTCTATTGCTGTTATTTCACATATTTATTTTTGTCACATTAGTTAAATTTTGCACTGAATACAAAAAATGTCACCGTCGAAAGCCGCGTCAATGCTATAATCGATAACATTAACATAAGTTTAACTGTTTTTTTAGTTCGGTATTTACCGAACTAAAAAAAACTATTCGTAATTTTGTACCGAAAATTTTTAAAAAAATGAACACTGAAGAAAGAATCAAAGCACAATGGGATCTGGTTGATACCATTGGCCGGACATATGAAAAACAAGGTTTTGGTATGATTCCGGGACGTGTGCTCGGGTTCCTTACAGTGATGGATAAAGAACAATTCACTTTTGAGGAAATCGTCGAGGCACTTCAGATTAGTAAAAGTTCGGCAAGTAATGCCATTCGTATACTGGAAGCCCGGAACCAGATCGAATATATTACAGTCCCCTGCGACCGCAAACGATATTTTCATGTAAGGATACAGGATAAGTTTGCATTGATTGACGAACACCAGATCATGCTAAGGAAATCACGCGACCTCTTTCATGCCATGCTTGAGGTGAAAGAGGATAAAAAATCTCCGGTAGCCATTTTTCTGAAAGATGTGGAAAACCTGCTGACTGTTTTTTTGGACAGGT
>CAZVKJ010000015.1:0-66906 GCA_964626855.1 uncultured Bacteroidales bacterium | reverse complement strand
TGGGTTGTTACTTTGTATAATCTGAATTATGCAAAACTTCAATTTTCTATCAACGGGGTATTAATCGGCAATATCTTAAACGCCGCAAATTATCCCTGCATATGGAGGGAGTTTCACCAGATTTGGAATTCAGGTTCAGAAACTTCTGCAACAATTTGTATTGTCAATCAGCAAACTGCCAGTACCGGTAATGATTTTGGACTGGATGATATTTTCTTTGCTGAATATAGTACGAATACCGATACATACACACTTGTGGTTAACCCGATTCCTACTGTTAGTGTACCCGTCAGCAATACTTATTGTGAAAACGATCTGGTTCCCGCATCAGATTTTATAACTACACCCTCAGGAGGTAACTGTACCTGGACGAATTCAAATGTAAATATTGGCCTGCAGGCAAGCGGAACCGGTAATGTACCTTCTTTTACCGCCGCAAATCCGGGAACAACTACTATTACAGGTACTATTACGGTAACACCTACGGTAAACAGTTGTGTAGGGACACCTAACACATATACGATCTCTGTAAAACCAGCCCCGATAGCTAATGTGCCGTCAAATTTTTCGGTTTGTAATCATGTTAACGTACCCGGAACTAATTTTACCAGCACACCAACAGGGAGTACATTTACATGGAGCAATTCCAATCCGGCTATAGGATTGGGTGCTGCCGGTATCGGTAACGTCCCATCCTTTACAGCTTCAAATACAGGAAATGCACCTATTTCGGCAACAATCACCGTTACCCCGACATTAAACGGATGTCAGGGAGCACCATCAACTTATATTATCACTGTTAACCCGACACCAACCGTAATTGTACCTTCAAATGTTGATGTTTGTATTCATGGAACTGTCCCAGCGACCAATTTTATTAGTGTCCCCAGCGGAGGTTCATTTACCTGGACAAATACAAATACATCTATCGGATTGAATGCCAGTGGAATAGGAAATATTCCATCTTTTACAGCAAGTGCAAGCGGTTCCAACCCGGTTACTTCTACAATTACAGTGACACCTACTGTAAATGGTTGCCTGGGCACACCCTCCACTTATACTATTACAGTTCACCCAATGGATAATGCTGCATTTTCATACTCACAAGCAACTTATTACCAGTGTAATAATGATCCGGCTGCCATAATAACAGGCGGTTCTACCGGAACATTTTCTGCTATACCTACCGGATTGGTATTTTCAAATGCGTCCACCGGCCTCATTGATGTCAGTGCCAGCGCTGTTAATAATTATACCATAACATTTACCACGAATAATACCTGTCCATCAAGTAGTTCTGTAAATATTAATCTGGCCTTTATGCCCTCGGCAGCATTCAGTTATGCAGGACCATATTGTCAAAATGTCGCCAACCCGACACCAACTATTACTGTTGGGGCATTGGCTGGCACGTTCAGTGCCTCGCCTCCGGGATTGGTTTTTGTAAGTACGAGCACCGGGCAGGTTAACCTAAGTGCCAGTACAGCTGGTTCTTATACCGTTACAAATAATGTTGCCGCCAATGATGGATGCCCCGCGGTAAGTGCAACAGCCCCGATCACCATAAATGCCATTGCGACTGTCACAGTACCCTCAAGTATCAGTGTATGCAACAATGATGTTGTTCCGGCTTCAAATTTTACAAGTACTCCTGCCGGAGCTACTTTCAGCTGGACCAATTCCAGTACCGAAATCGGACTTGGCTCTGCAGGCACCGGCAATGTCCCCTCATTCACTGCAATAAATAACGGAATTACACCTGTTTATGCTACCATCAATGTCACACCCTCTTTTGGCGGTTGTACGGGTTCATCGGCACCATACACTATTTTGGTCAATCCGACCCCAACTGTAACAGTTCCGGGGGATTATAATATTTGTAACGGTGAAACATTTGCTTCAGCAACATTTACCAGCCCGGTTCCGGGAGCCACATTCTCATGGACAAATTCAAATACCTCCATTGGCCTGGCATCCAGTGGCAATACATCAAGTATAGCATTTTCAGCTGTTAATACAGGCAATGCAGCCGTTTCGGCTACTATTTCAGTAACTCCTTCAGCTAATGGTTGTTCCGGCGTTCCTTCAAGTTTTAATCTTACTGTCAACCCGACACCTAATGTGGCTTCAACTCCCAGTATAACTGTATGTAGTGAAACTTCTGTTTCGTCTGCTTCGTTTACAGGAACCGTCACCGGAACTGTTTTTTCATGGGCTAATTCAAATACAAGCATCAATTTAGCTGATAGCGGAATTAATGTTGTCCCGGCATTTACTGCCATAAACAATGGCAACAGCCCGGTTGTGGCAACAATTACAGTGATCCCGTCAATAAATGGTTGTAATGGTACATCATCGTTTTATACAATTACTGTTGATCCGTTACCCAAAATAGCAATGACGCATACGCTGCCTCAATGTCCTGAGCTTAATAATGGTACTATTGCTCCGGCTATAACAGGTGGAGCGCCTCCATATGAATTTGTTTGGAGTACCGGCGATACAAGTTTGCAACTTGCCGGCCTCAGTAATGGGATTTATACAATAACTGTTACTGATGCAAAAGGTTGTTTAGAATCAAATTCACTGGAATTCAATTTAATATATGACGATTGCATCTATTCAATCATATATGTTCCTGACATATTTTCGCCAAACAATGATGGCAATAACGATGTTTTGTTTGTTCGTGGCCAGAAAGTCAAGGATATACATTTTATAGTCTTTGATCGTTTAGGTGAGGAAGTATTTGTTACTGATGATATTATGGTAGGCTGGGATGGAAAGTATAAGGGAAAGGATATGCCAAGTGATGTTTACGTGTATCACCTCACTGCAACCATGAAAGATGGAACAGAGGTCAAGAGAAAAGGAAACATCATCCTGTCAAGGTAATTTTTGATTCGATTTATTTCAACAAGCCAACTCAAATTAAGAGAAATAATTCCATTATTTCCGTGTAAAATTCTTTCCTGATTGAGTCTGAAAAAATAGTTTTTTTTATTTTTTAAATATTTGTTATCCAGTTAAATATTGGAATTATTATCATCAATACTTTAATTAGAGCAAATCTTTAAATCATTTCATTTTCATGGAAAAGCCGGAAGGGCCTGATTTAACGATGGTTTTAAGATATTTAGAAAATGCCGGCACTTTATTATTAAATATAAATAATTAATAATCAGAAATTAAATATGATTATTTGCACTATTAGTTTAGATTGAAGAAATGGATTCCCAAATTGAGCTTCTGCATGGACTTTTTTAATTTTTACTTTACAATTTTGAAAGCGGATTATTGGAATTTGTTTTTTACGAAATCAGTTTTTGATACAAAACAAAAATTAAAGGGATATTGAACATTATTATCACTTTTGCAGGAAAGGATTATTTACCATCAATTCTATTCCTGGTTTAAATTTCGAAATACCTTACTGGCTAAAGCACAATTTATAATTCAATCAAAAATAATAAATGTTTATTTGCTATTTCTGTCATACAATTTTTGTTAATTTTGCCGGTAATTCAATTATATCGCATAATGCATTGAATTAAAGCATGTTATTGTTAATTGTTTGTGATGCTGTAGTTTATTTTATTGACTTTGTTTTTTATAATTGAATCTTATTTGTTTGAAAGTTTAATTTTTTTACTAAATATCATGTATTCAATAGAATAGATTTTAATTGTTTTGTTTATGACTAAAAAAGTTATTAAAAAGCTATTTGTTTTTGTGGCGTTGTTGCTCCCTGTTTATGCTTTTGCTGAAGGAGGTGCGCAAAATCCATCTATCAACGGTATCAGGATTGAGTTTATCCTTTTTGCAATGACACTTATAGGAGTTGCTGTTTTTCATAAACATACTTTCTGGGTTGCAGTGACCGGACTTGTTTTGATACTTCTTTATAAGATTATTTTTGTTTCAGCTTATCCTTTTGCCGACCATTTTTTTGGTGAGAATTCAATTATTGAACAATTGACAAACAAGGATATGCGGCAGGGTGAATGGGGAATTTTACTTAACCTTTTAGGTTTGCTGCTTGGTTTTGCTTTGCTGGCAAAAATCTTTGAGGAATCAGGCATCCCAGATATTCTCCCCAGGTATTTGCCTGATGACTGGAAAGGCCCTATGCTTCTTTTGATTTTTGTTTTTATTCTTTCTTCATTTCTTGACAATATAGCAGCTGCCATGATTGGCGGGGCTATAGCCATTGTAGTATTCAAGAATAGGGTTCACGTCGGCTATATTGCGGGTATTGTTGCTGCCAGCAATGCAGGAGGTGCAGGAAGCGTTGTGGGAGATACCACCACCACAATGATGTGGATTGACGGTGTTTCTGCTATAAATGTACTGCATGCTTTTGTGGCTTCAGGCGTAGCTATTTTTATTGTTGCCTGGTTTGCTTCACATCAACAGGATAAATATCAAAGGATCATCGCTGACCCTAAACCCGATATAAAAATCGACTGGGTCCGTTTGCTGATTGTAATCATGATATTGGCCGGTGCAATTTTATCAAATATCTATTATGATATGCCGGCTTTGGGTGTCTGGATTGCCATTTTTATTGGCGCCTTTATGCGTAAAATGCCCTGGCAGGAAATGAAAGCCTCGGTAAAAGGTTCGATATTCCTTCTATGCCTGGTTACTTCTGCATCGCTTATGCCTGTTGAAACATTACCATCAGCTTCGTGGATGTCGGCTTTTATCCTTGGATTTGTTTCTGCAGTATTTGATAATATTCCTCTTACAAAACTATGCCTGGAGCAAGGCCACTATGATTGGGGTATGCTTGCCTATGCAGTGGGCTTTGGAGGCTCAATGGTATGGTTTGGTTCATCAGCCGGCGTTGCTATTTCAAATAAATTTCAGGATGCTCGTGATGTAATGCTATGGATACGTAAGGGTTGGCATGTGACCTTCGCTTATATAGCCGGATTTTTTGTGCTCTTGATAATAATGGGTTGGGAACCGGCTGATAATAAGGCGCATAAGGAACCGGCAATCACCTGTACCGCAAAGGATTGTAAAGCCAGGGAGGATGCAAAAATGTTGGAATTACTAAACAATATTCCAATTGACAGTAATACTGTAAAATAAAAATTGATAATATTAAATTGGTTCTGAAATTCCATCCGGCCATGTTAATGATGATTATTGTGCAGTAAAATACTTTCAAATTTTTATTCTAAATCATTAAAGATAAGTTTTTTATGCGAATTGGTTATATACAGACTTCCCCTGAGTTTGGCGCTAAGGAAAGGAATTTTGAACATATACGTAACCAAACAAGGGGACTAAAAGCAGACTTACTGGTGTTACCTGAGCTTTTTGCCACGGGTTACACATTTGCATCAGAGAATGAGGTTATAGAACTGGCTGAAACAGATTGTGGTATGACAGCCGGGTTTTTAATGGAACTTTCAGCCTTGACAGACTCTGTTATAGTCGGAGGATTTATCGAGAAAGAAGAAACCCGTTTTTATAACTCCTTGCTGATCGTTTATGGAAGTAAAGTAATTGCAACGTACCGTAAGATTCATCTTTTTAATAAGGAGAAGTTATGGTTTACTCCGGGTGATAAACCGCTGCAGGTATTTGAAATTAATGGTGTAAAGATTGGTGCCATGATCTGCTTTGACTGGATATTCCCTGAAGTGTGCAGAACTTTGGCTATAGGTGGTATGCAGGTGCTTGTCCATCCTTCAAACCTGGTGATGCCTCATTGTCAGAAAGCCATAGTGACGCGTTGCATTGAGAACAGGATTTTTGCTGTTACCGCAAACAGAATTGGCACTGAAAACAGGGGAGATGACCATTTTACATTTACTGGAGGCAGCCAGATTACAAGCCCGGATGGCCGGATTTTGTCCTCTGCATCTTCTGATAGAGAACAAGTGTCCATTGTGGAAATAGATGAAAAACAAGCTGATAATAAAATGATCAATAGCTATAATGATGTTTTATGCGACAGAAGGCCAGCATTTTATCATTTATAAATCCTTCTTTTCTAACAGTGTTTAAAAGATTATCCGGTTACCACTATTTTTTTTGTAAATACTTGTTTATCTGTGTGTAGGACATAAAAGTATATACCGGAGGCGATATCGGAAGAGTTCAGTTTAACAGTATATTTCCCTGCTTCAAGGTGCTGGTCGATTAGAAGTTTTATTCTTTTTCCCTGGTTATCAATAATTTCAAGCATAACATGATGCTTTTGATTTGTAATAAAGGAAATATTAGTTGATTCATTTGCCGGATTTGGAAAAGCATCAAGTAATTCTGTATTGTTTTGATTTACAGCGTTGTATTCGATTATTGAAGCATGCAGGCCATGTGGTCCGGCACCTGTAGGATTTACACCGTGGCAAACAACGCATTTATTTAATGTTCCGGCATATCCCTGTAGTGTAACATTCTGAAGATTATCATTGGCATTATTTGTCAGGAAGATCGCATGCGGTGAACCGTGACAAGCGCTGCAATATAAGCCTGCGTGACCCTTGGAGTTTCTGTAAAGTTTGCCTGGTTCGGCGCTGTGCTGCGGGCCATGGCAAGCTACAATACCGCAATTTGGTTCCTCAAGCCAATCCTGCCGGCCGTTTTCAATCGTCTGCCCGACATTGGTTACCGAACCATGGCAATCCTGGCAAATCATACTATTGGTAAACATAATATCCCTGAAACACTGGGTTATAGGCCCCGGGTGGCATTTATAACAATTATTTGTTATTCCGCCATGTTTGAGATGAACGGCTTCCGAAAACGCAGGCGTTCCGGCTGTTCCGGGTTTACCAAGCGCATTATCCCTGTGGCAGTTAGCGCATAAAATGGGTTTTACATTTGGGGCAAATCCGGTCATGGCTTCATGCCGGTTCAGTATATTTTGTTCACTGCTATGGCAACCGGTACTTACACAACTCAATTCGTTTGATACAGGAATAACCGATTGTGTCTGTGATAAAAAGTTGTCACCCTGGTCAAAGAGTTTTATGAGTGTCAATTGATAAGGATGTTCGTTAATCAGGTCATTATCAGGATAAGGTGTAACAGGTATTCCTTCAACATGAAAATAGTTTCCGCTGGTATCCATGTTTCCTGACAGGCCGACTCCGGTTAATCCTATGTTGTTGGGAAGTGTCACCCCGAAAAGTGTATCCACATAGGTCCAGAAATCTGTTTTACCAACGGAATATGTATTTCCGGGAATTTCGTAGGTGACATGATAACTTCCCGTAAGTATCTGAGGCAAGGTAAGCGCGCTTCCTTTTTTAATTACCTGGGCATGCTGGTTATTGTATGGGGGTAAAACGCACAGCGTGCCGAAATATTTATTAGCACAATGCATCCCCAGATCATTCCAGGCAATGATGATAAATGTATCAGATTTTGCAGGGCCGCTGATTTTATTTTTATATTTTATTTCCCATTTTACGGGATTATAAATTGTTGTTAACAGTACCCCGATTAATCCGGCTGAAATTGTCAGCAGTAATATTTTTCTCATACAACTTTGATTAATTTTAATAATACTAAAGCAGAAATATTGCCTCAAATGTTTGTTTAACAAATATAACCCATAAATACCCAAAATACAAGCTGAATAACCAAATAATTTGTGCATTCACAAGCCGATTAAGGATTCTGATATGTTGTTTGTAATAATAAAACTATCTGCGGCCAACTTATATAAATGAAAGTTTCAAGTCGGGATAAATATTGGGTGAGATAAAGACTTAATAGTCAGGCATGATATTGTTATTTTAGTGATATTTCAATAAAAAATACTGTAAAATCTGTTCCTTATTAATTTATTTTTTATAATTGTAAAAAAATAACATCAGATAAAATTACCTGTACCGCAAAGGATTGTAAAGCCAGGGAGGATGCAAAAATTATTGAATTACAGAATAAGGAATTATCAGATAGTTTGAGTATAGAATAACCAGTTATGTTAGTTAATTTGTTTTGCTGGTATGATTTATAGTTTATTACTATTGAAATGTAACCCGACCTATATTAAATATATGAAATGCAATTTTTGAATGAGCATGAGCAATTTACTTGTTAAATATTTGTGTGCCAAAAGAAAAGCTGCCAGATGCCTGACAGCTTTTCAAACAAGAATACTTTAATGATTTTAGTGTAATAGTTTTAATATCATGCATTTAGAAATATTTTTTCCTGAAAAATCCAGCTTAAAGGTGTACATGCCTGCAGGCAGATCTTTCGGTGAGAAACTAACTGTATACTGACCGCTCATCTTCATTTCATTGACCAGTTCGCTAATTCTTTCACCAAGGGCATTATATACGCTGAGTTTAACAGTTCCGTTTTCAGGAATAGTGTAGCTCAAAGTAGCCTCGCCATTGAATGGATTCGGAAATCCCGTAAAAACAAATTCATCAGTGGTATTATTACCTTGAACAAATATCTTTGGCATTGTTAAAAAAGCATCCTCGTTTTCTTCGCCATACTGATTTCCAATCACACCTGTTCCGGAAAGATCAAAATCAATGTTGCCCTGATTTCTTCCTTTGATTGGGCGGAAACCAAGCCTGATGATCTCATCATTTGGATTAACGTTAAAATGATCTGTTGTAGCGAACACTACCCTGATTACACCATTCTCATCGGTAACTAACAGGTCATTATCGTCCGAGATAATTTCATTTAGGGTGGGATTTATTTTAACTGCAGCATTTTTTTGATTGGCTTTTGGCATATAAGCACTTACCAGTTCATATTCATTACCGGGATAATTCAGTTCCAGTCCGAGAGCTGAAAAATCATCTATTCTTGTACTTATACTAAGTGGAACTTCAAAGTATGAAAGGTTACTTGTTGTGATATAATCATCGGTAACGGCGATAATGTTTTGAGAGACAGATTTTGACATATCCCAGTCTATTAAAGAATCGCGATATTTTATACTGGATGCATTATAATCGCCATAGCATATCGTTTTCAGGTTAATGTTAAGATTGGAACCTGTAATAATTATTGAGGTGTCGATTGAAACCCAGTTGCCTTTCGGGAAATTCTTACCGTGATTATATGGAGCACCGATCTTGGCTTTTATTCTTGAGATATCAACTGCGTTTATGGTTGAGTAATTATCAACATTTCCTGCTTTTTTATATTTTGATGAAAAGCATCGTGAGGGATTGGATAAAGAATCGGCGCCAATGTAATATTTTAATAGTGTTATATCTATAGCATCAATACCATTTCCCCATTGCATTGAATCTGTTGTATATTTATCATATGATAGAATATACTCCCCGTTGAGGATATCATCGAATCTATAAAAGCCATTTATATCACTGGTGTCTCTTGCCAGTTCAATACCATCAGGATATGTTTTTAGTTTTACTATGACGTTGTCAATATTATAAATTGCTGGATTGTAGGTTGGGGGATTGGGTGCGGGATTGCCTGCATTTGCTTTACCTGCATATCGGGTTTTACCACTGATGCTATGTTTGTTCAATTCATTAACCAACACGTTAAATGTACATAAAGAAGCATTTCCGCATGAATCTATTACAGTCCAGGTAATAGCGGTGTTTCCGACCGGGAATTCCACTCCTTCAAGGGTTGTTCCACCGTTAATTGAATTGTTTGGTGTTACCAAACAACAATTATCGTGAACATTTAACGGATCAAACTCATTTCCTATGGCAGTATATGTCGTATAGCCAGGATCAGTATTTCTTATCTGGTCGGGTGGACATGCGATCATAGGAGGAATCGGGTCAACTATGGTAAAGGTGGCTGTTGTTTCTGAATAATTTCCACAGATATCTGTAGCTCTGAATGTAACGGTTGCATAACCTGTTTTTCCGCAAGTGTATGTTATTCCTGTATAATTATTGGACCAAAATACGGTATCCATTGAAGGGTCTGCGACTGCTCCACCGTTTGAAGACAGCCATATATTTAATTGTTCCATATTGATTATAGGGTCGCATATCACCATCATGTCACCAGCTGGAGTAATGATCAATGAGTCCCTAAAGGGGCATGGATCCGGAATTTGAATGAGGTTTGCTGAATTTGGGAAGAAGGAGATTGCCAGTGATGATGGATTTTGTGTGCCAAAACCATAAACATTTTGAATTACACCATTATAATCGTATCTCATAAGCCCGGGTACGGGGATCATATTATTGCCTCCGACAACATACAGTCCATGATAATCAACCATTTGCATATCATTAAATTGCATAATAGGATCTTCAATAAAATAATCATGTAACCCGTTTGGTATTATGATTCCGTCAATAGTAAAGGTATAGATTCTATGATTTCCTGTGCTTGCCACCCAGATATTCCACCACGAATCAACAGAAATTCCTTCCGGAGCATTTAAAAAAGGCATTCCAAAAACTTCACGGAAGGTTCCGGTATTCATATCCATGTTTGTATTGAAACGGAATACCTGGTTGGTAGAACGATCAGTAACAAAAATATCATAGATCGATCCATCTCCGTATTTATCCTGCGTTGGTTTATTACGGAATATGGCTACATCTGTAGGAAGGAAATCCAGGATGGGCGTAAAATACTGGCCCATTAGAACAAAATCATGATTATACCTTAGAATGCTGCCTTGAACAGAAACAAAGATTTCTCCCGTTTCTTTATCAATGTCTATTCCTGTTGGATTTACTATTTGTGGCTCCATTATCATATTGATTAATACTCCTTCAGGATTGTATACCCTTATTTGATCGGATGTTGACAAATCTTCTGTTATGTATATATTTCCCTGCGGATCAAAAGCAGTTCCCGTTGGGTTATTTGGCAAAAGATCCAGATTGTTGATTAATACATGATGATTCATATTGTTATCATATGACAGGACTGGAAAATTATTACCTGGGTCAGCAATGGCAATTAATCCACTGTCGAATTTGCATGGTACCTTTTCTCTGTACCATTTATAAATAGGATTTAATCCCCAGCCCGTGGTTCCAACAATAATGTATGTTGAGTCTGGCCGGAGGATTTTCAAAAAAATGGTATCACCTTTTCTTATGGTTCTTTCCCCTGCATATGAGCAACCATGTTCGCCCATTTCTTCAACTTCAGCGCCAATACCTCTCGAATGTGCACCGTTTGCTCCTTCATATTTCAAATTTTCTTTTACAGAAGAGTATACCTCAGTGATTTCATGCATCAAAATCATGTCGGGTGTAAAACCATTGTAATCACTTACATTGCCCATTCTTCTAAAGTCATTAATATCTATTTGTTGTGTTCCGGTAGACACACCACCTGCGCCTGGCTGAAAGCCTCCAAGCCAAACAAGTGGATCGTTTTCGACTATTTGCAGGGTTACATCAACAGTAGTATCATTAATCATATTCCGTAAACGGGTTGCTGAGGCGTTTCCGCCCGTACCGATCGACATATAGCCTGTAGTTGTATCTACACTGACAGTTGTCCCGAGTGATTTTGAAAGCCATTCTGCTAATTGTTTCTGCTGGGCAGGGGTGCCTTGAACTTTTACCTTAGCAAATATATGAATACCGGCAAAAGTGATCAAAAATACAAATACAGTAATGACTAATAAGTATTTGCATAAGCGAAAATTGTTTTTTTTCATTTTTTCCTCCTTGTTTTAATATTTAATAATAATGATAATCAATCAAAGATTTGCATCCAGAAAAATCGATATAGAAAATAAATCTGAAGCAATTCTAGTTATTAACAAATTTATTAAAAATTTGTGAAAAATAAAAATATAAACTAAAAAATATTAATTAGATTATTCTTAATTTTCTGTTTAATTCAAAATTAATTTGCGTTTGTTACAATAATTAATCTTTTATATTGCTTAAATCTTTATAGAGTTCCTGGCAGAGAAAATAAATTAAAACATCAATGAATCATTGCCAATAACAAAAAATGTGACAAAAAATTAAATTGTAATATTTATCCAGTTTTGGTAAAGCAAAACAGGGACTGTTTGAATACCTGTGTTTGATTAATAAAAATTATCTAAAATCCGTTTGTTATTAATTTATTTTTTATAATTGTAAAAAATATATCAGATAAATATATGGCAAAGCGATTATTTATTACCAAATCCATGACAAAACTCATGGACGAATCAACAGATAAGGAACACGGACTGCGAAGGTCATTATCAGCGCTTAATCTGACAACGTTAGGAATCGGGGCTATTATCGGTGCAGGGATTTTTGTGCTTACAGGCCAGGCGGCTGCTCAATATGCCGGGCCGGCTATTGTTATATCATTTATCATTTCGGGCATTGCATGTGCGTTTGCGGGACTATGTTATGCCGAGTTTGCTTCGATGATACCTATTGCCGGAAGTGCATACACCTATTCATATGCCACGATGGGTGAGTTTCTTGCCTGGATCATAGGTTGGGATTTAATACTTGAGTATTTGTTTGCTGCTTCCACGGTTTCTGTTGGTTGGGGTGGTTATATGGTAAGTTTTTTAAGCGATTTCGGAGTGCATATACCTGCACAACTTAGCGCTGCTGCCGGCAGTGTAATGGTGAATGTGCCGGATGTGGGCTGGAAGCCTCTTACCGACAACCTCATTAAGAATTTAGCCAATATGAATATTGACGCGAATACATTGCCACATATCACTGCTATTCTCAATGTTCCGGCCATGGTTATTGTTGCCTTGCTGACAGCATTATTGGTTGTTGGTATCCGTGAATCGGCAAATTTTAATAACATTATGGTTATTGTTAAGGTTTCTGTTATTGTTATATTTATAGCACTGGGCTTTGCTTTTGTGAATAGTGATAATTGGCATCCATTTATTCCAAAAAACACAGGGGAATGGGGCGTTTATGGTTGGAGCGGCATATTGCGTGGCGCAGGGGTGATATTTTTTGCCTATATCGGTTTTGATGCTGTATCTACCGCAGCCCAGGAAGCAAAGAACCCTCAAAAGCATATGCCGGTTGGTATCCTCGGCTCATTGAGTATTTCTACGATACTGTATATTCTGGTTGCGATAGTTCTCACAGGTATAGTCAGTTATACCTTTCTGAATGTGCCCGACCCTGTGGCTGTCGGTGTTAACGCCATGGGTAGCAGCATGTTTTGGTTAAGGCCTATTATTAAAATTGCCGCTATTGCAGGATTAAGTTCCGTTATCCTTGTTATGCTAATGGGGCAACCCCGGATATTTTATTCCATGTCAAAGGATGGATTGTTACCGCCTGTTTTTTCTAAAGTTCATAAGCGTTTTAAAACCCCGTATATAAGCACAATTATTACCGGAAGTGTTGCCATGATCATTGCCGGTGTATTACCCATTGGGATTTTAGGAGAGCTTGTATCGATAGGGACTTTACTCGCTTTTTCAATTGTTTGTGTCAGCATTATTGTTTTAAGAAAAAAGCGCCCCGAAATAAAACGTCCGTTCAAAACACCTTTTGTTCCTGTTATTCCTATATTAGGTGCCTTGATTTGCTTTGTTCAAATGGCTTCATTGCCAGTGGCCACCTGGTTGCGACTGATCATCTGGATGGCCCTGGGATTTATTATTTATTTCACTTATGGTATGAGGAAGAGCAAATTAGGTAAGGAATTTAAAGCAAAGAAATAAATAATACCTAATTGAACTTCAAATAGTCCAACAGGGCATATTGATATTTTTCCAATCGGTATAAAAAGAGAATTGCCGGAAGGTCAGGATGAAATGTATCCTGAAAAATCCATCCATCAAGGACTTCAATCCTGAATGCACATTTTTGAGAATTAATCAAAATAAGTCAAAATAGTTTTTCATACACTTATTGTGGAATGGTATCTTTTTAATAAATTCACAAAAAATATTTATTAAGAGCAAAACCAATATAAATCAGATAGAAAAATGTCCTATGTAATATTGAATAAATTATATAATTTTATCAAGAATTTCTTAATTCTTTTAAAAATTCACATTGTTAATTTATAAAACCCGGGATGTATGAGTTCAAAAATCAACAATAAAATGCCAACCCTGATGATTAAGAGGGAAGCTGATCTTGATAAGGATTTTGGCAAAAGAATAGCGAAACTTGCACACGGAGAAAAACTTTACGGTTGCATCCAATGCGGAAATTGCAGTTCAACCTGCCCGCTGAGCCCATATATGGATTATACCCCACGGAAAATTATTGCCATGGTAAAGGCGGGGTTCAGGGATGATGTATTGTCAAACAGAACGATTTGGTTATGTGCATCTTGTTATTCCTGCACGGTGGAATGTCCCAAAGGCATTAAAATTACCGATATTATGTATGCCTTGAAGCGGGAAGCAATTTTAAACAAAATATATCCAAAGCGGTTCACTATACCGGCAATGTCGCGTTCGTTTTATGATACCGTAAAACATAACGGCAGGAGCAATGAAGTTGCTTTACTGATGAAGTATTACCTCAGGACAAACATTTTTAGTGCATTATCTTATGTGGGTGTCGGGTTAAAACTGTTCAGAACAGGACGCCTGGTGATTTTCGAAAAGAAAATGAAACGCATACATGAATTTAAAAAGATGCTCTTAAGCTCAGAAATCAAATAATAAGGAGGCAACACAATGAAATATTTATATTATCCCGGGTGCTCTTTAAAATCAAGTGGCAGAGCTTATGAGGAATCGATGCTGCTTGTGTTTCGCCATCTTGGCATTGAAATACAGGAACTACAGGACTGGAATTGTTGTGGCGCCACCAACTATATGGCCATCAACGAAAAAAGTGCGCTATCGGTAACCACGCGTAACCTGGCTTTAGCCGAAGAGCAGGGAGGCCCCGGCGAAATTAACCTGATTGCTCCGTGCAATGCCTGCTACATGGGGCTATTGAAGGCAAAGACTTATCTTGAGTCGGAACAGATGCTACGGGACACTGTCATGGAAAAATTAATTTCCGCGGGCTTAAAATATGAAGGACGTGTCAATGTGCTTCATCCGCTTGATGTGCTCGTCAATAAATTTGGCCTGGAAAATATCAAGGAAACCGTTACCAAACCCTTGACTAATCTGAATGTTGTTTCTTATTACGGCTGTCAGGTGGTCAGGCCCATCACCATTTTTGATGATGTTGCCGATCCTGTTACCATGGATCAGATTGCCATGACCCTCGGCGCTACCGCTGTTGACTGGAGCATGAAACTGCGCTGCTGCGGCGGAAGTATGACCAGTACCATTTCGGATGTGGGTTTGCGGTTAAATTATTTATTGCTGAAAGAAGCAAAACGTAAAAATGCGGATGTGATCATCACCGCCTGCCCTTTATGCCAGTTCAACCTGGAATGTTTTCAGGGCAAGATTTCACGGATGTACCATGATAAAATTAATATCCCGGTTATGTTTTTCACGCAATTGATGGGGCTTGCCATGGGGCTTGATAAAAAAGCGCTGGGTATTCACAGACTGTTTGTTCAACCTCAGAAAGTTTAAAGGAGGAAAAGAAAATGGGCAATAATAAAGAAGAAATCAGAATAGGTGTTTATATCTGCCATTGCGGGCATAATATTGCCGGGGCAGTTGATGTTGCGGGTGTGGCCGAATATGCCGCCAAACTGCCAAATGTCGTTATCAGCAGGGATTATAAATACATGTGTTCCGATCCCGGCCAGGAATTGATCGGAAAAGATATTAAAGAGCTGAACCTCAACCGTGTGGTTGTTACATCGTGTTCGCCGCTGTTGCATGAGAAAACCTTCCGTGATGCCACGTCCAAAGCCGGATTAAACCAGTTTTACATGCAGATGGTGAATATCCGTGAAAATGTTTCATGGGTAAATGAAAATTATGAAGATGCCACCGAAAAATCTAAAGACCTGGTTCGTGCTGCCGTTCAGCGTGTTGCCTACCAGCGTGCCCTGGAAAAACAGAAAGTCCCTGTTAATCCCAATGTTCTGATCGTGGGTGGCGGTATTGCCGGAATAAGTGCGGCACTGACACTGGCCAACGCAGGAAAGAAAGTCTATTTGGTTGAAAGGGAACCTACCATCGGTGGCCACATGGCTATTTTTGATAAAACCTTCCCCACACTCGATTGTGCTGCCTGCATCCTCACGCCCAAGATGTCTTCTGTGAAAAACCACGCCAATATTACGTTATGGTCATATTCTGAGGTTACTTCTGTCAGCGGTTTTGTCGGTAATTATAAGGTACAGGTTACCCGTAAGCCGCGTTATGTGATTGAGGATCTATGTGTAGGATGCCTGCTTTGTGTTGAAAAGTGCATTTTCAAAGAAGGCAAGTTTCCCGATGAGTTTAACCAGGGATTAAGCAAACGCAAACCTGTATATGTGCCATTTCCTCAGGCCACGCCTCTGGTTGCCGTTATTGATGATAAAACCTGCATACATTTTAAAACCGGAAAGTGCAAACAGGAATGCAAACAGGCATGCGACCGTAATGCCATTGACTTTGACCAGAAACCCGAAGTGAAGGAAATAGAAGTTGGTTCCGTGATCATCACCACTGGTTTTCAGGCTGTTGATCCTAAGAAAGTTCCTAATTATGGTTACGGCAAATACCCCAATGTGTTTACTTCTCTTGAGGTGGAGCGCATGGTCAATGCCTCGGGCCCGACAGATGGGCATGTTCTTACCCGCGAGGGACAAGCGCCGAAGAGCATCGGCATCATCCATTGTGTGGGTTCACGTGATGAAAAGACCAATAAATGGTGTTCCAGGGTTTGCTGCATGTATTCACTGAAACTGGCTCATCTGGTGAAGGAACATACCGGCGCTGAAGTATACAATTTCTATATCGACATGCGTACCCCAGGCAAGGGTTATGAAGAATTCTATGACAAGTTGTTGCATGAAGATATTCATTTCATCCGGGGCAGGGTTTCTGAAATTTCCGACTGGACAACCTCCCCGGAAGAAGAGGGCAAGCTGGTCATCCGCGCAGAAGACACCCTCATCGGTATGGTGCGCAGGATACCTGTGGATATGGTGGTGCTGTCCGTTGGTCTGGAACCTAAGAGCGATGCT
The DNA here is from genome assembly GCA_964626855.1 of uncultured Bacteroidales bacterium. Lineage (GTDB taxonomy): Bacteria > Bacteroidota > Bacteroidia > Bacteroidales > CAIWKO01 > CAIWKO01. The sequence continues at coordinate 49,908 of CAZVKJ010000015.1, read as the reverse complement.
TCAGATATCAGGAAGATGTTTAATATTTCCTGTTCCAGTGAAGGATTCTTTTTGGAACGCCACCCAAAGCTGGCACCGGTTCATACGTTTACCGACGGGGTATTTATTGCCGGTGCATGCCAGGGGCCTAAAGATATTCCCGACAGTGTTGCCCAGGCCGGAGCTGCTGCCGCAGAAGCACTGGCGCTTATCGACAGCGGCCATGTGGAACTGGAACCCAATACAGCCTATGTTGTTGAAGAAATATGTTCCGGATGCAAATCCTGCCTGAACATATGCCCTTATACCGCGATTACATTTGATGCCGGGAAAAATAAATCTTCGGTCAATGTGGCATTATGTAAAGGCTGCGGGACCTGTGTTGCTGCATGCCCGTCAAGCGCCATCAAACAGAACCTGTTTGAGGATATCGAGATCTTTAACGAAATCAAAGGAATTTTTGTAGAATAATAATACCATCACACTATGGAGGAAGTAAAAACCAATAATACAGCACAAGGGGCTAATGCCTGGAAACCAAAAATCCTGGCGATCTTTTGCAACTGGTGCACCTATACGGCTTCTGACCTTGCCGGTGTATCACGACTGAAATATCCTGCCACAACGCGTGTTGTGAGGATTATGTGTTCAGGCCGCCTCGATCCTCAATTTATACTTACCGCTTTCAGCGAAGGTGCCGATGCAATCCTTATCGGTGGCTGCCATCCGGGTGACTGTCATTATGCTACGGGCAATTACAAGTGTCTCCGGCGTTTCCACCTGCTGCAGAAATATCTGAAGCAGATGAACATCGAACCTGAGCGGCTTCGCCTTGAATGGATCAGCGCCAGTGAGGGCAAGCGCCTGGCCGAAGTGGTTGCCGAAATGAGCAATACCATCCTGAAGCTGGGACCGAATAAAGTAAAAGAACAAGTTGCAAACATTGAAAAATAGGGAGGCACCATGGCAAACGAAAACAAACCAAAATTGAAAATGGCTGTATACTGGGGTGCTGCCTGCGGCGGATGCTGCGTGTCGGTGCTGGACGTCCATGAAACACTGCTGACGGTCATTCAGCATGCCGACCTGGTCTTTTGGCCGATAGCGCTTGATACAAAATACGCCGATGTTGAAGCTATGGAGGACAAATCTATTGATATTACACTCTTCAACGGTGCTGTCCGCAACAGCGAAAATGAGCATATGGCGCATGTATTACGTGCAAAGTCAAAACTGCTGATTGCCTATGGTTCGTGTGCGCATATGGGCGGAATACCCGGACTGGCGAACTTTTCGTCAAAAGAAGAGTTGTTAAAGAGGGTCTACGAGGAATCACCGTCGACGGAGAACCCGCAGAAAATCAGGCCACAACATGAGTATAAGGTTCCAGAAGGCACTCTGGAAATTCCCAGATTTTATGAGGATGTTTGTTCTCTGAACCAAATCGTTGATGTTGATTATTTTATACCAGGTTGCCCTCCGCAGACAGAGCGGCTGGTGGAAGTATTTCTTGCCATTGTCAATGGTGCGGAGCTTCCGTCGAAAGGTTCGGTAATCGGTGTTTCTGAGCGTGCCCAGTGCGAGGAATGCAAGCGCATCAAATCTGATAATCGCTCTGTGGAGCGTTTTTACAGGCCATGGGAAATTGAAGACGACGGTGTTTCCTGTTTTCTCGACCAGGGTGTTATCTGCATGGGTTCGGCTACCATAGGCGGATGCGGTGTACGGTGCATCAAGGGTAATGCTCCCTGCCGCGGTTGTTACGGGCCTTTGCCCGATGTGGTGGATATGGGCGCAAAAGTGCTTTCAACCATTGCAACCATGATTAAATCAGAAGATGAAAATGAAATTGTGAAAATCATTGATAAAATTGATGACCCTGCAGGAACGTTTTACCGATACAGTTTACCTGCATCAAAAATCAGGAGGAAGATCAGATGAAAAGATACACGATAGATCCGATTACCCGCCTTGAAGGACATGGAAAAATCGAGATCTTTACCGACGATGACGGTGAGGTTGAAAACGTATATTTTCAGGTTCCCGAATTGCGCGGCTTCGAGAAGTTTGTTGAAGGCAGGCCTGTTGAAGAAGTTCCGCAAATAGTCACCAAGATCTGCGGTGTTTGCCCGGGCTGCCACCATATGGCTTCCGGAAAGGCCGTTGATGCCGTATTTGGTGTAGAACCCACCAAAACTGCCAAAATGATCCGCGAGTTGTTTTACATGGCACATTTTGTTCACAGCCACATCGCTCATTTTTATGCTCTCGGCGCCCCCGACTTTGTGGTTGGCCCCACGGCAAGCAAGGCTGAACGCAATGTTTTGGGTGTGATCAACAAAGTTGGTGTTGAAATCGGTACAGAGGTTCTGAAACAACGCAGGATAGCCCAGGAAATACAGGCGCTGATCGGAGGCCACCAGACTCATGTGGTGATGAATGTTCCCGGTGGCGTGCGAAAAGGGATTACGGAAGAAGAACGACTCGATATCGTGCAAAAAGCCAAAGGTTTTGTTGAGTTTTCCAAATTTTCTATGAAAATATTCAATGATGTTGTTCTGGCAAACAAGGATTATGTTGACATCATCGTCAATGGACCTTACAACCTGAAGATCCACTCCATGGGACTTGTTGATGAAAATAACAAAGTAAATTTTTATGATGGCAAGGTAAGGGTTGTTGATACAAATGGTAAGGAGCTGCTTACTTATAAGGCTGAAGAGTACCTGGATAATGTTGCTGAACGTGTTGAGCCCTGGTCATACCTGAAGTTTCCATACCTGAAAAAGGTGGGCTGGAAGGGCTTTGTTGAAGGCCAGGATTCGGGAGTGTATCATGCAACACCGTTATCGCGTCTCAATGCTGCCGATGGCATGGCTACACCGGTGGCACAGGAGGAATATGAACGGATGTATTCCGTGCTTGGCGGGAAACCTGTTAACAATACCCTGGCTATGCATTGGGCACGCCTTGTAGAACTGATCTATGCGGCCGAACGAAGTCTTGAACTGGCTGAAAATAAAGAAATAACCGGCACGGATCTCCGGAATAAAATGTACAAAACACCCAAAGAAGGTGTCGGTATTGTAGAAGCCCAAAGGGGGACGCTAACGCATCATTACCAGACTGATGAGCGTGGTTTGGTGACGAAAGCAAACCTTATTGTAGGTACAACCAACAATCACGCACCTATCAGTATGTCCATCAAAAAGGCAGCACAGGGAATCATTAAAAAAGGTGTAAAGGTGGATGACGGGATTCTGAACATGGTTGAAATGGCTTTCAGGGCTTATGACCCTTGTTTTTCATGTGCCACGCACAGACTGCCGGGCAAGATGCCGATGATTGTCAACATACGTAAACCGGGAGGTGAAATCATTCAGTCGCTGAAGAGAGATTAAAGCATGATTAAAATCTGCAACAAAGGTACCTGCTAATTGCCGGTGAGCGCCGGATAATGATATTCATATTTTGAAAAGAGAAACACTTATTTTAGGCCTTGGTAATGATATCCTGATGGATGATGGCATCGGGATAAGATTGTGCAGGGAGATGCAACGCATATTTGCAGGCGATCATATTGATTTTGAAGTATTAAGCCTTGGTGGGCTTGAAATACTTGAGTTTATCGGGGGGTATAGAAACGTAATATTCATTGATGCCATAAAGACCGGTGATGGCATACCGGGGACAGTGTATTGTTTTACCCCGGCCGATTTTAAAGAAACATCCAATCTTTCGAATCTTCACGATGTTTCATTTTTGACGGCACTGGAAATAGGGAAGAAGCTGCACATGCAGGTTCCGGAGCAATTACACATCATTGCAGTGGAAATAATTGAAGATCTGACTTTTGGTGTTGATTTTTCACCTGAAATTCAATCAATGTATCCCGAAATCATTGTTCAGGTGCAGCGTATGATCCAGGATATTATTGAGAAAATAGCCTGAGCACAAAATATACTCTTGTTTTTGATGCCGGATAAGGATTATCCTTTCCTGACCATTACTTATTGTTTCACGCGGAGGCGCAAAGACGCGAAGTATAATCGGAATAAAGAATATCACTATGTGTTCCTATGTGCCTGATGTGCCTATGTGGTTATGATACCAGCTATATCTTTCTCGCAAAGACGCAAAGGAGCAAGGCTTTATCGAAATATAGAATATCACTATGTGTTCCTATGTGCCTGATGTGCCTATGTGGTTATGATACCGGCATATATTTCTCGCGAAGACGCGAAGGTGCGGAGGCGCAAAGTAGTTTCTGCAGTTATACAAAGAATTTTTGAAAGAAACTGAAAAGCAATGTTATACAGTGTTTAATAAAAGGTCTGCGATATGATCAGCAGGATTATTTGGGTTCAAAGATCAGTACGACTTTGTTAAAGTTTGCCGAGGCATTGGCTACACGGCGGTATTCTTCAAATTCACCTATCAAATAGTTGTATTCTTTATAATACTCTGAAATTGATACCGTAATCATGTCGTTGTCAACTTTATAGTCTGAAATAAAAACCATGCTGGTATCGTTGCCGTTGCGAATGTATATATCATTAAATTTCAGCTGGTCGAGGTTTGAAACTTTATATCCGTCAGGTACATTGAAAATGATGGTTCGTATGTAGCGGTGGTTATAAGGGAATTCGAGCGGCAGATGGCGTTCATCTTTTTTATACAGTTCTATCTGCGGGCCAATAAGCATTCCGACTTTAAAGAGGTATTTGTTGCCGGCTTTTTCGAAAAAATAGTCGGACTTGAGTTTTGCCTTTGCAATAAGTGGTTTTTGCCCCAGGAAATTTCCGCTGTTATTTTCGAATTTCAGATCTTCCACAGTACCGTCTTTATCAATATATTTAATAATTGATTCGGAAAACTCTTTCAGTTTGTCTTCATCTTTGATAAAATCAAACAAAGGCTGGTAATATGATGCCGTGTATCCGCATAACACTCTTTCAATTTCATAATCGGTATTAATGATGTCGGAAGGAATATTTACGTTGATGGTTAGCCGGTCGAGGTTGTCGGAATAGGAGGTGGGTTCAATGAATTTTATTTTCCCCAGGCCTGTGCTGTAATCGCCCATTGATACTGCTTTAATAAAGAGCCCATAGGTATTTATATCCTCATTTGAGGGGAATCCAAGGCGGGTAAAATTATCAGCCGGTGAGAGGTATTTCTTAATTTTTGGAAAGTAAATCAGATAATCATCCAGGAAAGCATAACATTCAAAGTCCTTATCAAATTTATTTTCAAAGCGGTCGCAGGTGAGTACGATTTCGGTTTCAATGCCCAGGTTTTTAAAGATATTTGCATAAAGCCTTACCGCACCAAAATCGGAATATACCTTATTTGCAACAACTTTTGCCAGCACGGTATTGTCGGGAACTGCATTTTCATCATAGATAAAATTCGTTTTCAGATAGTTCTCTACTATCCTGATTTTGTTCTCCTCATCGCTGCCGGCGTCAACTTTAATACTTTTCAAAACATTGGTAATGGCTTTATTGTCTTTTGAATCAAGGGAGTTAAATATCTTGTCATATATCTCAGAGGCTAATGGGCCATATGAGTACAGGTCTTTTTTGCCGGTGGACGAATTACGTTCGAGTTTAAAGGCATATTTCATCAGGTTGGCCTGGAGCGCCGAACCCTCTTCACTTTTTAAGCGCGGAATGTTGTCAGCAGTAATGGTCCAGATGTTTTTTCCTGATTGTGTTGAATCATACACGGCTTCGGGGCAGTTGTTGAAACTTTTAAATTTATACCAAAGGTTTTGAGGAGTGATATACTTAACTTCGTAACTTAGGCAGGGTACGCCCGACTGTATATTAATAATTGAACCCTGCAGACTCGGAATATGCCTGATGCAATACAGAAACTCAATCTCGCATCCGATTTCAATACCTTCAAAAGCGAAATAACGATATTTTTCCCCGCTCTCCTGGTCATAACCTTCTTTGAATTCACCGGAACCCAGTTGTGAAATGGTCCCGTCTTCTTTGATGATCCTGGCTTTTTCGCTGATCACTTTATCTTCATCATTCACCTGTACATAAATCCTGTTATAGTTTTCTATTCCAACCGAAGTTATGAGTTTTATCCTTTTATGTATGATATAATACTCGTAAAAAACATCATTTTCATACACATATTCGTGGATGTTTTTTGAAAAAATGATGATGGAGCTGTTTGAGGTATCTGTACTTGTGACAGAAGGTTTTGGATTTTGATCCCAGTTGTAGTTTTCAAATAACCTGTTGTTAACCTGCGAAAAAGCAGGCTTAATCATTAAAAACAATATTAAAACGGGGACCAGGTATAAGTTTCTCATACTTTCTTTTTTAAGACAACCACTTCTTTAAAATCTGAACGCATTTGTTTGAGCATTTTATTCCAATTTCCAAAATCGGCGGGTTTTAAATGTAAGGTGTTGATTTTCATTGAAAATTGATAGACAATGTTTCCGCCATTTAGTTCATAATTGATGGAATAGAGGAATAAATCACTGACAAATTTCGTGTTTTTTGGCGTATAGTTCACCTCATAGTTTTCAGGAATGGTGAAAATATTGGTTAAATGCAGCGCCGATTTGAAATAAAACTCATAATCGAGCTGCCTGTCGTTTTTTAATATTTCAAAATCATCAACGGGCTGGGCAAGGTTCATATTTACAAACAGCTCATTGTTATTTGTTTTGATGTAATCGGGAATTTCGAACTCGTAATTGATGAGCAGGTTGTCGGAATTGGTATTCATTTCATATTTACCGAGCACAAATTTATTGTTGCCTTTTTCGAGGTACGATTTCATGAATTTTGTTCTGTCATCGGGGTCAGCCGTGCGCTCGGCATTGGCCCTGGTATTTGAATAATAATAACCGCGAAGGCGAAGGCTTCCTTTGCCGCTGAGCATGCCGTTGGTCACGGTCAGGTAGGCTGAATCGCAGAATGTATTTACATCGGCCGGTATTTCCGGGGTTTTATATATCTGGTACTTTTCGTCATTCAGCCTGATCATGCATTCTTTACCCTGGATGAAAGCGCTCGGAAGCCCCATGGGCAGATAAGGATTGGTGGCGTCAAGCAGGTAGTAATTGTTATTTTCCATGTAGGCAGCTATCATATGGTTGGTGACCATGGTGGTTGGTAAATCGCTGAAAGAGTAGGGCAGGTTGCGGGTGCCCACCCAGGTATAATATCCCTTAACACCTGCAATATCAAGCAATTCGATAATCAATGAAGCCATGTCCTTACAGTCGCCATAACGTTTTTCGAATACCTGGTAAGGGTTGCGCGGAATAAAACCGCCTAATCCGTACTCGTTGGCAATGTATTTAATATTGTCCTGAACCCACTTGTAAATGGCCGAAACCTTTTCATAATCATTCCGGCAACTTTTTACCAGCCCGTTTACAATATGTGTCATCTCCTCAGTATGCCGGTGGTCAATTTTTGAAAGATGATCATTTTCCCATTTAAAAAGATCGTCAATGTTGTTTGATAAGCTAATGTTCTTACTGTTTGATGTATATGATTTGATATATGGCACGATTTGCGGCAGGAAACAAAGGTAGTCGGGCGAACGGTTCTCTTTGCGGTAGCTTTTAATATCCTTAGCTTTCCATGTATAGATGTTTCTTCCGCCTTTTTCTTCCCTGGTGAAAATAATACCTGAAGAATCAGCATTAAAATATTTTATATCAAATTCAACGTCTTTATCGCTGTTGATTACAAATTCGTAACTTTCTACAGGGTAATATCTTTTCACCACTTCAAATGGAAAAAAATGAGGGTCGGATACATCTACCGTATACTCCAGTTTGGTAATGGCGCCCTGTCGCAACGATGGAAATATGAATGATGTAGAATAAAGGTCCTGGTAAAAAATGTCATTATCAAAGACTTCTTTGGTCGTAAAATCCTTAACTTTAACTTCCTTGAACTTATTGTTATCGGGAAGCAGGGTGCTTGCTTTTATTTCTTTAAGCTTTGAAAATTGCGTGGATTGTATTTTCTCCTCGGAGAATGCCCCGGCCTTAAAATTATTGTAGTAAATTTCTTCGTACTTTGTTTGTTGTATTTTCAGATGTTCCGGCCTGTCAATATCTACTGAAACCTCGGTTTTAATTTTGAGGTAAACAATGTCATGCTCCTTGTATTTGATGTTATAATCGCTAAAATCGGAAACATTCTGCGTGAGGGCCACCAGAGAGGAGCAACAACAAATTATAAAAAACAAAATGATTCTTTTCACCATTTGCAATTTTGCCGGTATATCATAACGCCATTTCCCGTAGAAATATTTGATTATCCTTTATCTTTCATTTATTTTCAATCGAAACGGGCTCATTGTTAAAATAGATTACCACTGTGGAAATATTACCATTTTTGTCGAAATAGTAACTTTTCCCGTGCAATTTGTCAAAGGTATAATTTTTAGTCAACTTTAGCTTTCCTTCGGGATAATATTCTTCGTAAAGGCCGTCGAGCATACCGCTTTTATAATGCCTTTTTTCCATGATCTGCCCGTTTGGATAGTAATAAACCGTTTCACCGTCAACTTCACCGTTGAGGTATTCAATAGATTCATAAATCTGGCCTGTAGGGTAATAAACAATATATTTATTTTGGTACAATCCTTTATTCATCGAGAACTGGCGTGCCGGTTTGCCGTTTTTATAAAAGGTTTTGATTTCGCCGGTTTCGTTATCAACTTCAACGGTCTTTTCATTTCCGGCGGCTTCAATATATGAATATGATTGCAGCTGGTCGTGGAGGTAGAGCCGCTTATGTTCGGGGAGGCCTTCGGGGCTGTAGTAAGTTGAAACACCTTCGAGCTTGTCATCAACGTAAACCCGTTCTGATGCAATCTTTCCGTTTTCAGAATAATATTTTACATGTCCGTTTAATTTATCGTCTTCATAATTGGCAATACGGTCAGGTTTTCCATTTTCAAAATAATATTCCCATTTTCCAACCATTTCGTCATAATCGTAGGAACCGGTAGTTTCAATACCTCCGTTCCAGTAATACCAAGTCCATTTTCCGTTCTTTTTACCGCCGGCATATTGCCCTTCAACATAAATTTTTCCGTTGGGGTAATAATAGGTGATCTTGCCGTCAATATTGTTATACAATAAATTATATTCGCTTTTTACGGGCCCGTCTTTATAGAAATGCAATGTTTTATTTCCGCAGGCATTGGTATAAACGATGCTGTCAGCAACATTTCCGAGCGTATCATAGTTTACCGAGTTAAGCAATACCCCCATATAATAGTTTTCTTTTCCGGTAATGATTCCATTGAGTGCATATGTCTTTTGAATGCCATGCTGTTTTCCGTCAATATAATAGTTTTCCACGGCAGGGGTTTTATCAGGGTAATACATGTACCATGGGCCTTCTTCCTGATTATTTTTATAGTTACCTTGTGAAGCTATATTCCCGTTCTTATAGTACTGAACATAATAACCTTCGGCTTCATCTTTATTAAAATTCATTATTTTTTCGATGGCGCCGTTGGCAAAAAATGATTTTGATTCACCCTGTGCTTTGTCGTCGACATAGTATTCTGTTGTCATCAGGTTACCGTTTTTGTCAAAATCTTTCCATTCGCCCTGTTTTTGGTCTTTGTTGTATTTTCCGCACTTGCTCATGATTCCTGTGCTGTAATATCCAACGAAATCGAACGTGCCGCTTTTTTTCTTGTCTTCTTTAATGGCAACGCCTTTTTTGTTATAAAACTTATACCCCAGAATCTCACCTTTTTTATACTCAATCTCGTAGTAAAGCTTGCCATCGTAGTCGTATTCTTTCATTATCCCGCTGAGTTTACCGCTTTCATCAAAATCAGCTGTTATCGAAATAGTTCCGTTCCTGAAATATTTATAGTTCCCGCCAATCGGATTGTCATTTAAATATCGCATTGAATCAGAAACCTTTCCATTGTCGAAATAGGTGATAAAATCGCCTTGCAGCATGCCATTTACATAATTTGCCTTTTGCATGATTTTCCCGTTTCTGAAATAATAGGTTTCCGGGCCGTTTTTTTCTCCGTTGGTATAATTTACCTCACTACGCAGCGCTCCGTTATCAAAAAATGTTTTCGCGAGCCCGTCGGCTTTACCGTTTTTATTGGCATACTGGCTGAATAATTGGCCGTTAAAATAATACTCCTTGTAATCACCGTCTAATATTTCGTTTTTGAAATAAACCGCCTTGTCTTTTGCTCCATCGTTGGTATATATAACGGCTTCGCCATCTACTTTCCGGTTTTTATAAGGCAAAAGGTTGCTGATGATTCCCAGTTGTGAATAGTTTTCAATAGTCACCGGCTCGCCATTGTTAAAAACTTCCTTTGACTGAAGGGAACCGTTTTCCCAAAACCATTTCCATTCGCCTTCTTTCTTAGCTTCATTATTCAATATGCCGTAACCTTTAATCCGTCCGTTACGGTAATAGTATTCTGCATAGCCGGTAAAATCTGTTTTTGTGCTGTTTAATATCCCTATTGAGCTGATGGCAAAGCCTTTGTTTGCCCTGAAAACACCAACATGCTGCACCTTGTTGTTGAATTCCATATCATATTCGCGGTGCAAATTATCCCAGGCGTTTTTAAGCCAGTCGACAAAGGATATGAGCCTTGATTTTTCTTTTTCAACCGTGAGTTTATCTTTATCGCTGTTACTGGCTTGCAGTATATATGTGGCAAAAAGGTCAAATTTTTCGTCTTTGAGCATCTGTTTATAGAATGGCACGTAGGTATTATACCAGAAGCCTTTTCTTTCGGGATTTTCGGGTAATTTATCGAAAAGCAGGTACAACTGTTTAATAAAATTATATTTAGTTTTTGAGGGTACCTGGTACTTTTTATTCATGGCTACATAATTCTCAATCAGCAGGTCGGTTTCGGAAAAATCGTCGCCATCGGTGATGTCAATATTATTTGAAGTTATTTTTTCCTTGTACTTGCTTGTGGTCATTTCATTAATGGTTGAAAGCACACCATTAGACTGTTGTGCCGTGGGTGCTAAAAGCAGGTATGTGCTGAAAGCCAGCAGCGACAGCGATGTCTTTCCTTCATTCAGCGCCATCAAACCCAGGGCATAATGAGTTCCGGCATGAAAAGGATTGAGCCCTGCTGATTTTTTATAACATTCAAAAGCTTCGGCAAAGCGGTTAAGTTTGCTTAAAGAATATCCCTGATTAAAATACATCATATTTGATTTTGGGAATTGCCTGGCGCCTTCCTGATACAATTTTACAGCATCTTCATATTTTTCCAGGTTGTCGTAACAGCACCCCAGGTCGACGATCAACTCGGGGCTCAGGTACATGGTCATGCCAAGGGCTTTTTGGCCAAGGGCAATGCCTTTTTCATATTCCTCAAGTTTATAATAAGCCAACACTTGCTCAACCAGTGAAATATAATAGTTAGTGTCATTTTCGGGGACTTTTTGATATTGTTTCAGGGCATCATTATAATTCCCGTTTTCAAAGTAATTCAATCCTTTATTAAGTATTTCATCGGAATTGACCAGCACCGGCTTTTCCTGGCCAAATGAAAATACGGCACATAAAACAGAAATCAGGATTAATGAAAAATATTTTGTTTTCATAAGGTAAAGTTTGTTGGGGGCAATAATTTTAACAGCAAATGTAGTTATACTCTTTCAACAAAAAAAGAAATTTTACATGTAGATATTACGTTATTTATTCACACTCATTGCTGTCAGGTAAATAATTTGTCCTGTAAAGGCTTTTAATAAATGAACAGTATTTTTAACGAACACCGGTTATTTTATGATAAACGACCATCATTGTACGATAAAAATTTTTTCATAGTCAAAGGATGTAAATAAAAGTATTCGTTGTTTTCCCCGATCGTAAGGAAGAATTGATTTTCATCAATTTATACCGATTGCCACTAGTTTAAATATTAGAAAAGTGGATATAACTGTCTATAATATCAAAAAGCCATTATTATTCTTTTTTTACTTTTTGCGTGTCCAAAAAGTAAAGCAAAAAGGACATTCCTGTCGAAAGCTTCTCCGCGCTCTGAAAAAAATAAGAACATCTAAAAAAGTTGTCCCGACACTTGCGCGTCGGGAAACGCCGATGGCGCCTTTTTTGATTTTCTAATTTTTTTCATTCACAACCTGCGCACGCCGCCGACAGGAATTGCCAACGCTCCAAAATCACTTCAATATTTTAGATTTTAATTAACTGGGTTTCAGCATCCTTCTTTCGAGTTGTATAGATTGGAAAAACTAATATATTTCAAGCTTCGCTTCACTTGCCTATACTTCAGCCGCGACGGATGGCAAGGCTTTTCATAAATTTATAAAATTTTTACCGGGCACTAATGATAAACGGCATGAACCTGGGTTTTCCCGGATTAATTACAGTAAAATCGTTGAATAGCCAATAAATTCATAGTTTTGTACAAATTTTCCAAAAAGCATGAATTACCTCACTGTTGAAAACCTTACCAAGACTTATGGAGAAAAGCTGCTTTTTGAAAACATTACGTTTGGCATAGAAAGAGGCCAGAAGACAGCGCTGATCGCGCGCAACGGCACCGGCAAAACCACCTTGCTGAACATCATCGCCGGCCGTGAGTTCCCCGATTCGGGCAAGGTGATTCTCCGCAACGACATCCGCCTGACCTATCTTGAGCAAAACCCTGAATTTAATCCGGCACATTCCGTTATTGATTCCCTGCTGAACTCCGACAATGAATTTATACAGGCCATCAGGAATTACGAGGCCATACTTGATGAGATGCATCACCACAGCAAGGAAAACACCATGGGTTTTGAGCCGCTCACGCGCCAGCTGGAACATGCCATCCGCAAGATGGACGGTCTGAATGCCTGGGACTTTGAAACCCGCATCAAAGAAGTGCTGTCGCGTCTGAAGATTGACAATATCAGGCAGCCGGTAGGCGAATTGTCGGGTGGGCAGCGCAAAAGGCTGGCTTTGGCCAAGGCGCTTATCGAAGACACCGACCTGATGATACTCGACGAGCCTACCAACCACCTCGATATTGAAATGATAGAATGGCTCGAAGAGTTTCTTTCAAAGCAAAACCTGAGCATCATCCTCGTTACACACGACCGCTATTTCCTCGACAATATTTGTGACGATATTATTGAGATTGATTCCGGCGGCCTTTACCGTTACCGGGGTAACTATTCCTATTTCCTGGAAAAGAAGCAGGAGCGGCTGGAGACCGAGAAGGTAGAACTGGAGCGTGCCCGCAACCTATACCGTAAGGAGCTTGAATGGATGCGCCGTATGCCGCAGGCACGCACCACCAAGTCCAAGGCCCGCATTGATGCTTTTGCCGGCATACAGCAAAAAGCTTCGAGGCGCCTCGACCAGGACAATCTCGATCTGCAGGTGAGCGAAACCCGGATGGGAGGCAAGGTGCTTGAAATGTACAATGTCAGCAAATCCTTCGGCGATTTTAATGCGGTGGATGATTTTACCTATGTGTTTAAAAAAGGGGAGCGCATCGGCGTTTGTGGCCGCAACGGCGTGGGAAAGACCACCTTTATCAACCTGATCACCGGCGACCTGCGGCAGGACCGCGGAAAGATCTCCATAGGGCAGACCATCGTGTTCGGGTATTTCTCGCAGGAGCCGCTTCAGCTGAAAGAGGACAGAAGGGTTGTTGACGCCGTGAAAGATGTGGCCGAAGTGGTGAGGATGGGCAAAAATGAAATGTCGGCCTCGCAGTTCCTCAACTATTTTGGTTTTTCGCACAGCGAACAGTATAATTATGTATCGTCGCTCAGCGGCGGCGAAAGGCGCAGGCTGCAGCTGCTCATGGTGCTGATAAAAAATCCGAATTTCCTTATCCTTGACGAACCTACCAACGACCTCGACATACAGACACTGAATTCCCTCGAAGACTTCCTTGCCGATTTCAAGGGCTGCCTGCTCATCATCTCGCACGACCGTTACTTTCTCGACACCCTTACGGACCACCTGTTTGTATTTGAAGGGGAAGGAAAAATAAGGGATTTCCCCGGTAACTATACTGAGTATGCCTTAAAGAAAAAGAAAGAACTATTGCAGCAAAAAAAGGCGGAAAAGCCGAAACCCAGGATAGAAAAGCCTGTTCCTGATGCTGATGCCGCCAGGAAGCTCACCTACAGGGAAGCCCGTGAATTTGAAGCGCTTGAACAGGAAATTGAGATGCTGGAGGCTGAAAAGGGCGCTATACTGGAGAAGCTGAACGGGGGCGAGGGCAGCGCCGAGGACTTTGCCCAATACGGTATACGATACAACGAAATAGAAAAGTTGCTTGAAGAAAAGACAGACCGCTGGCTGGAGTTGTCGGAGATAGCTGGGTAGTGTCGAAAAGCTTTGGCGTCATGTCAAAGCTCATTGATGATCCGTCAAAACAATCTGTCGGCATGTCAAAGGCCGCTGTCGCCGTGTTGAAAAGAACTGGCAGTCTGTTGTAAACTCATCTGTCGCAATTGTAGAGGGAGTGTTCAATAAACTATGCTTTTCTGAAAATTTCGGGAGTGCCCAATAAACCTGAAAAATTCATTAGAATTTTTCACCCTTCGGGCCGACAAAAGAAAATCAATTGTTTTAACAGTAATTGTCATTTTTAGAAATTTTCTTTGTCGGGATTACCTGACCTGCTGCCCACACTGCCTTTGCTCATTCATAAATTGCATTTCATTTATTTATGAATAGGTCAGGTAAAAAAAGTTTTAAATAAATTTTTATTTTCATACATTATTTCGTTAATTTTGGTCTTCATTACAAATATTTATTAGTGTTTGTAAATGTTTGTTTAAGGAAAGTAATAGATATTGAGATTGAAATATAGGTACTTATTGACAAAGTGATGGAGGGTTTATATGAAAAGATATAGTAGGAAAAGGTGGACTCGGCAACACAAAAGTTGTGGTACATTTAAACCTGCTGCAAAATATACGTTTATGTTAGTTTATGTTAGTTTATGTTAGACTATTTAGCTTATGTGATTGACAATTAATGAATAACAACAATAATATGCAATCATTAAATAAAACATTAAATTATTGTGGAAAAGGACTAAATATATTTCCTGAAGAAACACTTGAGTGTATCGATATTGAATACCTGTTTCTTAACTCAAATAAAATTACGGAAATTCCCCCAAGCATAATTCGTTTACAAAATTTGAAAGTATTAGATTTAGGGAATAACCAAATTAAATTACTCCCAGTTGAACTATTTGAATTGGAAAAATTGGAAACAATTTATTTATCCAATAATTTCATTAGAACTATTCCCGAAAAAATAGCAAAACTAAAAAGACTCAAATATTTATATTTAGATAATAATTTAATTGAGGAATTGCCTTCAGAATTCGGAAGGTTAAAATCACTTGAACATCTTTATATTTGTAATAATAAATTGAACTCTTTACCTCAGAATTTTGGAAATCTTACAAATCTTAAGACACTATTTATTTTAAATAATAATATTAAATTATTACCAACAGAATTAGGGAATGCTAAAGGTCTCTCATTCATTCTATACGAAGGAAATAATATTTCAAATATTCCCTTAGAAATATTCTCCAAAGGCAGTAAAGCGATTATAACTTATTTGAAAGAATTATCTACTGATGAAAAAGTTCAGTTGTTCGAAGCGAAGCTATTAACAGTTGGTGAAGGAGCTGTTGGAAAAACATGCTTGTTAAAAAAAATGAAAGATTTTGATTACAAAATTGATGAAAATCAAGTTAGTACAGAAGGTATTGATATTGATTCTATGACTTTGATAAGTAATAATTCAAATGAAATAAAATTGAATTTATGGGATTTTGGGGGGCAGGAAATATACCATTCTACTCATCAATTTTTTTTGACTCGTAGGTCTATATACATTTTTGTATGGGAAGCTCGAAGAGATGATTTAAACGTTCAATTTGATTATTGGTTGAATGTTATATCACTACTTGGGAAAGATTCTCCAATATTAATCGTATGTAATAAAAGCGATGAGAGATATAAAAACATTGATGAAGCAACGTTAAAAACTACCTTCAAAAATATAAAAGGCTTTCACAAGGTAAGCGCAAAAACTGGAGAAGGTGTTAAAGAACTTATAAAAGCTATTACTCATGAAATTGAAAAACTAGACCACATAGGGGATTATTTGCCAAAAAAATGGATTGACATAAGAAAATATATTGCGAAAAATAATTATAATTACTTAAGCATATCAGATTATATTCAAATTTGTGAAAAATACGGATTAAATAAATCTAGTGCTTTATTTCTTAGTGAATACTATCATGACCTTGGAGTCTTTTTGCATTTTAAGGATCACGATATTCTTAAGGATTTAATATTTGTTAATCCCGATTGGGCTACAGAAGCTGTCTACAAGTTGATTGACACAAAATTCATTCAAGAAAATTTTGGTATATTTTCTAGTGCAGACCTTTCAAAAGTGTGGCAAGAATATAAAGAAGTACATTACAAATATTTCATTGAACTAATGAAAAAATTTGAAATAATATTTGGTATTGGAGATATCAAATATGTTGTTCCCGAATTGCTGTCTGTAAATTCTCCATTTTCAAAATCTTCATTCAATGGATATACAAGATTTGTAATTGAATACCCATTCATGCCATCAGGAATTGTAACTAGGCTTATGGTAAAACTTCAACATCTTGTTAACACTAGAAAGATTTGGAAAGATGGCTTTGAGTTGCAAAAAACGGTGACAGAGAAAATTCCTAATCAAAAACACGGAGAGGAAAAATATAGAGTAATTGAAGAAACAAAGGGTATTATAATATCTCAACCTTTTGAGAGAAAAATTACCATCTATTTAAATGGTGACAATGTAAATCATTTATTAAACATTATTATCCACGAATTAGATAAAATACATAGATCTCTTAATAATCCGACTAATGACCTCAAAATACCATGTATTTGTGAAGAATGTAGTAAATCTTCAAATCCATCCCTATTTTCTTATTCACAAATTATAAACTTTCAAAAGAAAGGGAAAGGCGTTATAACTTGCAATAAAAGTACAATCGAGGTAGACATCCCAAAACTACTTGGTTTGTATTCCAAGAATTCAATACAATTCAATTCTGAAACACAAAATATCACAATAATTAATAATGAAACTAATTATAATTTATGAAACTAATATTTAATGCAAAAACTCAGAACATTCAAAATGTAAATATTGAAGGAGTTTTAAAATCATTGGAATTATCATTTGAAGATAAAACGACACTCAGAAATTTTGAAAATGCAATATCTTCATTAAGTGAGATTCAAAAAAAGGAACTAAATGAAATTATAACATCAAAAGATAAATCTTCACATAAATTGAAAGATTTCTTTATGAAAAATGGAATCCAGATTGGGACAACATTATTTAATGGACTGATTGAATTACTAAAATAATAATAGAATTAGAAAAACGTACTAAAACCATGTATAAAACAATAGCTGAGGCATTAGCAAATTGACGTGTTATAGCCGCTTCAACTTTTTGTGTAACTTGACAGGAAATCACCAGCAATCCCTTACTGGCCATACCGCCGATCGTTACCTACAATTATTAGAAAAACAAAACACCAATGGAAATAAATAACCAAATAGCAAAAGCAATTTCACAAAATAATCTTGTAATATTTGTGGGTTCAGGCTTATCACAAAAGTTCAATCTCCCTAATTGGAAAAAAATGGTTTGTGATTTAGTTGATGAAATTAATAAACCGATATTTAAAGAATATCTCCCTTTTTTAGATGTTTCTGTCGATGATGGAGGTATGTCTCCAATTGATTTGTTAGAAAAACTTAAAAGGGAACATTCAATTATAAATAGTTACATAAAGAGAACGTTTAACATAAATAACGGTGATTTTTCATTGCACAAAAAGATTTTTACTTTAACTGGTCAAATTATTACAACTAATTATGATAATGCTTTTGAAAAAGCAACAGACAATAAAGTACTACCCTCAATCTATACATCCAAATATAATGTTAGCGAAGTAAATAAGAGCAATGAACCATATATTTTTAAACTTCATGGTTGTTTTTCAGAACCAGATGACTGTATTGTTTTTCAAGATCAATATAATAAACTGTACAAAGAAGAAAGTGCTGCAAAAGAAAAATTAAAATCTATTTTTATTGACAAAACCATATTGTTTGTTGGATATGGATTTAATGACCCTGATATAAATTTGATTTTTTCTAATTTGGATAAAACATTCGGTAATAATAATAGGCATTTTATTTTAACAACAACCCCTAATGAATTTAAATCTTTCAATTTTTTAGATCCAATTGAAATAAACAATAATGATGAAATTGAGAATTATATAGATGACTGTCTTTATATTAAGCAAGCTAATTTAACTAGTATTATTTCTCAGGATCAGACCTATAAACTAAATTCAACAATTAAGCAAAGCAAGGAAAAACTCAAAATTGCATTTTTGAGTCCAAAACCCTTAGACTTCTATTTTAATGATGATTATGATAAAATATTAAATTGTTTTGAATCACTTGATGCAACAATATATAAAGGAGCTTTAAATGCAAAAACTTAATCAAAAATTGATGATGTGGATTTATGTATAATAACAAGTAATGTTTTTAAATCAAAATTGTATATTGAAGATGATAATTTAAAAAGTAATCTTATTGATCCACAAGAAATTTGGAGTTGTATCCCAAATGAGAAAATTCCACTTGTATTTATAACAAATGAGAAAATAGATCCAATTAAAGATTGTCCTTCAATTTATGTGTCAAGTTTCAAAAACAATCTTATCAATAAATTCATATATAAAGCTCTAAAATGTTGCGAATTGAATTTTATGGAAGAAGACATTTTTGTCCAAACTAATAATTTAGTTTGTGAGAAAGTAGAAAAGGGTAATTCGAAGATTTTGTCGTTTTATGGTAACAATAAATCATTGGATATTGGGAAAAAAAGTCTTACATCTGTTATCGGAAGAGTTGAAGATTAGGCTGCTATAGCTTTGAAAATTATAAGTATAATAAATTCAAACAAACTGTTAAATATTAAAGCATCAGGTGGAACAGGAAAAACTACTTTAGTAAAAAAAGTTGCCTATGAGTTATATAATAGAGGATATTTCTCAGAAGGAGTTAATTTTAAATCGTGTGAGAGTATAAAGACAATTTCGGAATTTGAAGATGTTTTAGTTGAAGGTTTTGGTTTAAACAATATCGTTGATTTTAGAGGATATTTAAAAGAAAATTATTCCAATAAAAAGCTAGATCTGTTAATAATATTAGATAATTTCGAAACTGTAGTTAATGCGTTAAATAGTTCAGTTTGGTTAGAAGCAATAGATTTATTAAAGTTTTGTACGGACTTTGCAAATATTGTTGTAACATCAAGAGAAAAAATAAGTAGCGATGATGAATTTGAAGACCTTTATACTTTAACTCCACTAATAACCGATGATGCCTTAGAATTATTTCTACAGTTATATGGTGATGTTTCAGATGAAGAATTGAGAATCTTAAGGGAGGATATTTTAGAGGATTTACTAAATAATAACCCATTAGCTATAAAATTAGTTACAAAATCAAGAACAAGGTTTAAACATATAATTGAATTAAAAACTCAATTAACTAAGCATTTCTTTGAATCAATAAATGAGGATTATTCTTCTGTTTTCAAAAATAATGCAGATTTAAATATCGAAAAAAGTAAATCGATATACCAATCAATCAATTATTCATATAAAACATTAAATTCAAGAGAAAGTATAGCATTCGAATTGTTAAGTTTATTTCCAGATGGAATAAGCTTATCAAATTTTAAAAAGTGCTTTCAGAAAAATTCTTCAACTAATAATATAAGCGACAAAGAATTAAGAGTATTAAAAGACAAATCTTTAATAGAGGACTACAACGGAACTTTGCAATTACAGCCAATTATTAGAAGATTTGCTGAATTTCAATTTTCTAAACGCTCAAAAGAAATAAAACAAAAATACTGTCTTGATGCATATATTTTTAACTGCTTTATATTGAATTTGATTGAAATTATTAAATATAGAAGGACATATACTGAAGCATTAAAACTTTATGTAAATTTTAAAAATAATTTATTAAACGTATTGTCATACATGCCTGATATTGAAATATCAGAAAATGGTAAAGTACCTGAAAAAAAATACTTATTTAATTTTGTATATGATGTAGAGGAGTTTTTTATAACAGAAAAACAAATTGAAGTATTCGAAAATAAGATTTTAGAATTAAAACCCTTTTTTATCGAAATACCAAATGCAGATAAATTAATTGATGTATTAATATTAAATAAAAATTACTATTTTAAAGAATTTGATATTCCTTATAAACAATTGAGTGAGCTCCTTTCAATTGAGTCAATGGAAAAAAGAATCTTTAAAGATGAAGATATAATTGAAAGAAATTATAGAAATATAATTTCAAGTATTCATAGTATGGAAGGCTATACATTAAACAGAATTAAATCTTACATAAACAATAATAATACTGACTCATACCAAGATGCTCATTTCTTTTATCTTGGTATCCCGTATACAATATCTAAAGAAAATGAGGGCTTTTATTATTTTGAGAATCAATTGATGTTTAATACCCTGAAAGTCGATCAGCTTGAAACCTATATTTCAGATCTATATATGGAAGAACATCTTGAAATTATGCAATGTACATATACATTAAGTAAAGTCAAAAAACTGGAAAAAAGTACAATTCAAAAATTGGTTGTAACAAACCCTTATACAAGAGGTCTTAAAGAGTTAATGAGTGCTTTTAATGAAGAGATAATTGAAATGAAAATTAGTCATTTTGAAAATGCTTTAAGAGAGTTAAAACATATAAAATATTACTACCTTGAAGCATTGTATTTTTATTGTAAATACTTAAAAGGGGTTAATGATTCAGATTATGAGATCAAGGTAAAAGAAGGTAAAGAAAAAAGTAAACTATTTAAATATCAATACATAGACTATTTATTCGACAACATAGAAAGTGATAGAAAACAAGATTATTTGTTCAGCTATGATTACTATGGAGTTTCAGAAATTGAACATTATGTTGAGGTACACAATACTGAATGGGAAAGAGTTTTTAAAGAACGTGAAATATAAATAACTGTAAGTAACACGTGGTATAAAAAATTGCCATATTAGTTCGTTTTTCGAGGGTTGGAGCTCGCTCCAACTTTTCGTGTACCTTGATAGGAAATTGCTCGCAATTTCATTTGGCCTGCGGTTCACTTTCAGCCTGAATAATCCCCACAGGCTGTGCCTGTAAAACAGGTAATATAAAGGGTTCATTAGAATTACTATAATATTTTACATGAAAGGATGGCTGTGCCGGACTGTTTCTGTGGCGTAGCCTTAAGCAATAGCCCGCATACTCCTTTTGCTTGATTTGGTTAAAAAAAAGTTTTAAATAAATTTTTATTTTCATACATTATTTCGTTAATTTTGGTCTAATTACAAATATTTATTAATGTTGGTAAATGTTTGTTGGCGGTAAGCAATAGATATTGATCTTGAAATGCAGGTAATTATTGACGAAATGATGGATGGTGTATACATTAAAAGCTAAAGTAGGAATAATAGGAGTACGGCAATATAAAAGCTGCAAGCGGTCATGCGATTAAGAATTGTTAAATAAATAAATAAAATGAAATTTATTACTTCTTTATTACTATTTATAGGGCTTATAGGATTTCTTTTATTGACAACAAGTTGCCCCAAATGTGATGATTCTGATTGCATTGATATTGAAATAGGAATTGCAAAGTTGAATGATTCATCTTCAATGTGGATTCCTTTTAATAGTTATGATACAGTTAATTTTATTAATTCTAATGGATTTCATGCCCAATTCTTTTCATCAGGTTATCAATATGCTTCATTCAAGGCTTTATACAGAGATTATGATTACAATTGCGGTGATCCAATGGAAGCTTGTTGGGAATATTACACAATACCTGTAAAGTATTTAAAGTTCAATTCTGAATCTATAAACCTTACGTTACAGTATGAAATCAGAAAAAATTTATCTTATGATAATAATTTTTTACCAAACAATATCAATCCTGATACACTTTCTGATGTTTTGATTTTAAATATTAATGGATATTTAAGGGTAATACCAATTCAATCTGATAAAAACAATACAGGAATAGAGTGTACTACAGAAATAATAGATTCTTTGAATTTAAATAATGTAACTTATTACAATGTATATCATTCCTATAGAAATATAATTACAACTGATATTCAAATAAAAGGGATATATTTTACTTTGGATAAAGGAATTATTGGGTTTTATTATACAAACGATGAAAAATGGTATTTAAGTCAATAAAATATTTCATAAAATTAATGTTATTATTTTTGATAATAACACATGTATTTTCATGCAGGAAAAAGAGTGTTTGTGAGCATCAGAATGTACAATTGAACCTTGAGAGTCCATATAATAATTGGTACAGCAACTTAAGTTCAAATAATGTTGATGGTAATTATTTCAGTATCATATCAAACAGCGGTTTAACAGATGCTTTTCGATATGAAAAACATTCCGGTTATATAAGTGATTTCCATGTGAGAGATTTCTTTCAAAATGACGATCCATGCACTACATGGGAGTTTGCTTACATTTATCTGACATATTATTCTAATATATATAAATTTTTAATAGATTTGAGAGTATTACAAATGAATGATGGAGTACATTTACAAATCAATGATTATGGAAGTCCGAAATATGGTTATATTTTTATGGATTATAATATTACAAATAATACAGAAAGTAACATCATATATTCCGAAAATGGGAAAGAGACATCTACTTACAAAATTAGCGTGGATATAATCAATGAGATTACTTCAAACAATATAACATACTACAATGTCTATAAAATAACAAATAATTTGTCATTGAATGAAGGTAGCAGTTTTGATATAACGATTATATATATTGATAAGGATAATGGGATGATAAAATTTGAACAGAAAAATGGTACAATTTGGGATATAGCAGTATAATCAATGGTGTAAAAGACCTTTTTTAATTACGAACAAGTAAAAATATTAAAATTATCACTTGATTTTTAAAATAAAAACATGACCGTTGGTTGCTAATTGCAAATATAAGTTGGCCGGGCGAAAGTGCTTTATTTGAGGTATATGAAACTGGTAAAACTTTTAACGATCAGACAAGTGAATGGCGCAGAATTCCCGTTATAATCATTGTAAACTGTTAGGTGCAGCACCAGGATCGCGTTCAGAAGTGCAATTTTTAAATATAATTTAATCGAATCAAGTAATTACTCATATGAAGTCATTAATAATTATCATTGTTCTTAGTGCCTTTGTGCTACCATCGTATTGTCAGCCATTTTATCACAGATATAGCGGAAACACAACCGGAGACAGAATTTCGGAAATGCCAGATGGAGATATTTTATTAGCCGGTTCCGGCCTGATGAAGGTCAACAATCAGGGAAATTTTCTGTGGGGGATGAATTATCAGGGATTAACAAACAATTGTTATGCAATTGGTGTTTTGCCGGCTGCAAAGAAAGGAGCTTATTTATTAATTACTTCTGACAATACCTCTGCACCCGGTTATTACATCCTGAGGACCGACTCAACCGGCAATCCGGTTTGGGCAAAATATTATAATTATAATTCTACAATAGCCAAAGGGATGATTCATTCATATGACGGGAATCTGATTATTACGGCAACAGATGACAGCTGTTATATGCTTATAAAGACTGATACATTGGGACAGGTTCTTTGGGCAAAACATTATAATTCCCCGGGCGCTATGAAAAAGCAGATTACCGAACCTTTGGAATTGGCGGATAGCTCGATTATTTTTGCAGGAGGAATAAATACGGTTGTAAATGTTATTGACACGAATGATTTTCCATATTCGTTTAACATTAGTGTTGGAACTCCAATGATAGTAAAAACAGATTTATCAGGAAACCTGATTTGGAGTAAAGCGTTTTATTTTGATACACTAGCCATTGTTTTTTCAAATCATCTTCAATTATCCGCAAGTACCATTTTTGCATCAAAGACAAATAAGCTATACATTTGTTTTTCCAGATACATTCCTGGTTCCTATGGTGGTGCATCATTTGGTTTAGCCAGACTCGACAACACCGGTGACATTGAATTTGTTAATGGTGGAGGGCAGCCTGGTCCATACCAGTTTATCAGCGAAAATTCAGACAGCAGTCTGAATATTCTTTTTCCAGGAGGATCAACCTCTGAACTCTACTATTATGAGACTGCCCAATATTGGAGGATGGATAGAGACCTGAATCCTTTATATAGTTATGTTTATAAACCCTATTTGGGAAACCACTCCTGGTATCCTATACCAAAATTTGGTTTTGGTGATGTGATTGAACTTAAGGGAAAAGGTTTTGCTTATTCAGGAAAGATTGTTGATATGCCTTTCGAGCTCCAGGGGGGAGCATCTCTACTCGTAACTGATTCAACCGGCTATGAGGGTTGTGTAGCTCATCCGGATAGTGTATATATATTTCCCCCTGATTTTAACTATAAATCAGCAGTTCTTGTATTGCAGGAAGATTCAGGCATCCAAAGCACTACGTTAAATGTGACTGCAGTTCCTTTTATTCCGGGGAATTGCAATTGTGATTCAATGCCTGTTGCCGGGTTCAATTGGTCTGTAACGGGTCAGAGTGTCCAATTCACTGATACATCATCTATGGCTACTACGATACGTTGGTACTTTGGTGATGGATCTTCAAGCCTGGCTACAAATCCTTATCACACATATTCGGATACCGGAATATACCATGTTCGTCAAACAGTATACAATGACTGTGGTATAGACGAAATAGTGACAAATATTACAATATCAGATACAATGAGTAATATCCAACCTGCCAAGGAGAATTCAGATATGATATTTGTTTTCCCCAATCCGACGTCAGGTCAAATATATATTAGTGGTAAATTGACAGGATTTGAACAAATAACTATAACTAATTCTTTAGGTGTAATTTTTTATAATAATAAGATCAATAATGAAATTGATGTTTCTGAACTTGCTCAGGGATATTACCTTCTCATTCTTGAAAGTAGGGATAGGCCAAGGATAGTTAAAAGCTTCATCAAAAAATGAGAATAGTTCAAATTATCTTTATCTGAAAAAAATAAAGCCCAGTCTCAACAAGTTGCTTATTCAATCCGGCTCGGTTGAGGTTGTACCTCAGCCGATATTATTATAACAGGCTGTGCCTGTGAAACAGGTAATACAAAGGTTCCATTAGAATTGCTATAATTATTAAATGAAAGGATGGCTGTGTCAGCCGGGTACTGTGTCGTAGTCTGGTTCAAAAACAAAACAACGCGAGGTATTTAATAGCTAGTACATTTGAAGTTTATCAAAAAATTTATTGAAAAAAATTCGTTTGCAGGTAAATATTTATTTACCTTTGTATTATTAATTTAACTCTGGCTTTTTACATGAAATGCTCTGAAATTTACCGAATCCTGACTAAAGACGGTTGGTCCCTATGACACAGAAGGGATCACATATAAAAATGAAACATCCGACTAAACCCGGAACAATTGTGTTTCCTAACCACGGTAGCCAAGAACTCGGCAGGGGGCTTGAAAAGAAGATTTTGAAAGATGCCGGTATTAAATTATAAATTAAAACTTACGAACATGAAAACAATAAAGAAAAAAATTGATATGATAATAGAAAAAACCAAGACTGGTTTTTCAGCATATGCAAAGGACTACCCAATTTTTACTACGGGCAAGACTATTGCTGATTTAATAAATAATACATATGAAGCCACGACATTATATTTTGAAGAGCAAAAAGTCAAATTGACTCCTGACAATATCAATTTCGAAATTGATTTTAAACAATTCTTTCAATTTTATAAAGTCATTAATTCCAAATTCCTTGCAGAAAGAATTGGTATGAATCCAACTTTATTATCTCAATACGTGCAAGGGCGTAAAAAGCCTTCTGGCCAACAGACTGATAAAATCTTACATGGAATCCATCAAATTGGTAGAGAACTTTCAGAGTTAAATTTAATTCACAGAGTTTAAAATCCGGCTCGGCCGAGGTTTTACCTCAGCCGATTTTATTATAACAGGCTGTGCCTGTAAAACAGTTAGTACAAAGGTTTCATTAGCATTACTATAATATATTTTATGAAAGGATGGCTGTGCCAGACTGTTTCTGTGGCTTAGCCTGGTTCAAAAACAAAACAACGTAAGGTATTTAATAAACCCACTAAAGCAATAGCCCGCATACTCCTGTTGCTTGATTTGGTTAAAAAAAAGTTTTAATAATTTTTAATTTCATACATTATTTCGTTAATTTTGGTCTTAATTACAAATATTTATAAATGTTTATAAACGGTAAGTAATAGATTTTGAGGTTGAAATACAGGTGCTTATTTGCAAAGTATGCAGGGTTTATACATTAAAAGATAAAGTAGGAATAAGCGGAATTGGGCTATACAATTGTTACCGGTAATTATATTGATAAAATAAAAAATTTGAAAAATGAAAAAAAGATTAATTGTAATCCTGGTAATCATGTTAGCTATAGATTGCCTAAGTGTTCAGGCACAACAAAAGCAAATTATTGACGGTTCCAAATATTATAATTTGCCTGCCAAATCCGTGGACTGTGAAATTATTGAATGCCCCCAAATCTATCAGGATTTTAAAGGTATATGGACGGGTGAATTTCAATCATATGATCAAAACATTAAAGACTTCAGGCCTTTTCATAATAAGGTCGTTTATGACGGACTTTGCTATAAGAACATTAAAAAAGGAGAAATTTTTGTCGTCGGAATAAAGATTGATGAATATCCTGAATATAAAGGCTTACCTTCTATGACAGATACATCTTATCTCATAACCGGAATGACTTTGGGGAAAAAACCGAGACCTTTTTTAAGAGCAATTGACAAGTCAAATGGTTTGATAGAATATAAAAAAATCTTTGAAGACAAATCGTTAGAAATGTCGGTCTGGGAATATGACATGGCTCCTAATGGTAATCAGCCGGCAATGAAATTTAGAATCTTTGATTATAGAAATATTGAGAATTCTGAAAAAAATGAACGAATCGTTGATATAACTATGGAGGTTGGACCGCCTGATAAACCTTATTGGACTGGTTTAATTGTAAAAGGTTCACATGCAAAAGGAATCAAATAATTACCGCTAATAGCTAAGGCTTCTTGTATTCGGTGTACGAGACCCAGCATGCAGCCAGGTTGCACGAAATTCCGTCCCCGTGTTGGCCCGCGGTTCACCCTCAGCCGGAATAATTTCCACAGGCTATGCCTGTGAAATAGGTAATACCTGTTCAGTTTCAAAATAAACGACAATCTGCAAGGAGATGATTGATTATCAAGAGACAAAATCACAGGCAATCACAGGCAATCACAGTGAGTTATTCTTTAATGATTGTTTATTCCCAAAATGTTATTTACATTTGTGACGGAACAGAAAGAGCCCAATGAAGGGAGGCTTTCACATACGGTTCCCCGCCAGCCAGAGCACCTTGTACAGCGGGCAGGTGTGGGAATGTCAGGGTGTGCCAAGGGCATCCCTTCGGGAAAATTCCCCGGTGTGACCCGACTGGTAGCAATTACATAACATTTTCTAAAATGAAAAAATATAAAACAATATTAGTAGGATTTTTAGGAATTACGGTTGGATTTATAATAGGATTGTTGCTAAATCCGAACTTTCCTGTACCAAAAAAAGTTATTCAGACATCAAATGTACCAGACAGTATTGTACAAAGACAAGAGATAGCATATTTTTCAGACACCCAAGGTATAGAACAAGAAGTGCTTGTAGTCTGTTACAATGACCACATTGAATTAAAACCAAAATCTTTTTTTAATAAAACATTCGAAGATTTTAATGTAAAAATAGAAAATATAAATTCAGTACCCATTGATTATAATTCAAATAAAATTGCAAAACAATTTAAGACTGTGATTTCAGAACAATATGTCAAAGGAATTAATTTTGCTGGTCATTATTCAATAACAGAGTGGGGTTGTGGATCAAATTGTTTTGAGACTGCAATTACTGATATAAAGACAGGGAAGGTTTATGCCGGACCTACTTCATATGATGTAGGGGGTGTACGGTTTGATAGGCAGTATATTGATTTTAGACCTGACAGTAAATTAATTATTATAAATCCACCCGATAGTTTGGGTTTTTATGACCAGGGTATGTTTGATAAGCCAGGATATTACTTGTGGGAGAATAATAAACTGATAAGATTAACTGCTACCAACAGCAATGTTTGGTGTCATGCGGTTGAAAAATAAAATTGAAATTTAAGAAACAATAAGTGATTTTGGTTTTGGGCGAAATGATTTTGGCTTTAAACAACCGCCCGGTTGGCCTGCGGTTCAACCTCAGCCCTGGCAGATTCTGTATTTATGCTCATCGAACACCGACCATCTACTTCTGCTAACTGTTAATTGCTAATTGATCACTGATCACTGCTAACTGATCACTGCAAGGATATTGAGCCGCCAACACACTCCCATCGCCCTCTCTTATAATTAATTAACCGTCAATGGTTAATTTGTTTTCTGTTTTTTTTGTTCACGGTAATCTATTCCTTTTACATTTGCGCAAAGCTGTTCAGGAATGGAATTATTAATCGTGGTCGCCTGTTCTGTTCTCCTCTTTGTTGTTCCAAAGAAGGCAAAGGTATTTTTCAACCTGCTGCTTACGGTAACGCTGGCCATAATAAGTTCTGTACCTGTTCTCAGGGTGTTTATGGGCGGCATTTCCATGTCACAACCAATGCCGCTGCATTTCTGGGGGCAGAGCATCACGCTGCTCATCGACCCGCTGTCGGCCCTGTTCATCTGCATCATCAACTTCACGGTGCTCACGGCTTCGGTGTTTGCCATCGAATACATGAAGATGTACCGCAACAAATCCGCAACGGAATTATCCATACATTATTTTTCATTCTTCCTGCTGCATCTTTCGATGATACTGGTTTGCATGGTGCACCAGGGCATCGCGTTCCTGGTGGTGTGGGAGCTGATGGCGGTATCGTCGTTCATGCTGGTGATCTTCGACAATGAAAAAGGCAGCGCCCTGCGGGCCGGCATCAACTATTTGATACAGATGCATATCGGCGCCTTGTTCCTCATCGTGGCATTCATCCTTCTGCATGCCCGGACGGGCTCTTATGATTTTGAGGCGCTCAGGCAGTATTTCTTTCAATGTGCCAACATGCCGATGTTCCTGTTGTTCTTTATCGGCTTCGGCATCAAGGCGGGTTTTATGCCGTTGCATACCTGGCTGCCTCACGCGCATCCTGCCGCGCCCACGCATGTGTCGGCGGTGATGTCGGGCGTGATGATCAAGCTGGGAATATACGGGATATTGCGTGTGGCCATGTTTTTACAAACAGATCTGTTGTGGATAGGCCTTGTGGTGCTGGTTATTTCAATGATCTCTGGTCTTGGCGGCGTGGGCTGGGCAATCGTGCAGCACGACCTGAAAAAACTCCTCGCATACCATAGCATCGAAAACATCGGCATCATAGGCATGGGCATGGGTATCGGGCTAATCGGGGCGGGATTAAATAGTCCGCCGCTGATCGTTCTGGGCTTTGCCGGCTGCCTGTTGCACGTGCTGAATCATTCGCTGTTTAAATCCCTGCTGTTTTATGGCGCTGGGGCTATCTATCTCAAAACTCATACACGGAATATAGAATACCTGGGCGGCCTGGCAAAAAAATTGCCGGCCACGGCGGTGCTCTTCCTGATTGCATCGCTTGCAATATGCGGGCTGCCGCCTTTCAACGGCTTTATTTCGGAATTCATCATATACAAAGGTATTATCGGAGGTCTTGATGCGCAGGCGATGTGGATCAAGGTGCTGATGCTGGTTGCCCTGATCAGCCTGGTGCTCATCGGCGGGCTGGCGGTGTTTTGTTTTACAAAAGCCTATGGCGTCGCGTTTCTGGGAAATGCGCGGAAAGCCGATATTTCTGACGTTACCGAAGTGAAGTGGTACAGCCTGGCGCCAATGGCGGTCATTGCCCTGGCTATTTTGTTCATCGGGTTGTTCCCCGGTATCGCTTTAAAACCTATAAATTTTGTTGTCAGCAATTTGTCCTGCGAAGCCCGGGGAGATATAAATATAATGTATGCCTTGCCGCTGATACAAAAAATCGGCCTGGCAGGCGCCATATTTATCGGGATTGTTTTGGTTTTGTGGGTTTTCAGGAAGCTCGTTACACGTGGAAAACCGGTTGACAGTGCTGCCACCTGGGGCTGCGGATATAGCGGAAGTATGCCCAAAGGCCAGTACACTGCCACTTCGTATGCTGAAAACTATACGGATATTGCCCAGCCTGTATTGAAGATCAGGACACATTACCATCCGCTGGCTGCGGAGGATATTTTTCCCAGGCACAGAGGCTTTGAGACCGAGAGTGAAGATATGATGGAAAAACGGGTATACAGTCGCTCGGTAAAATTTATAAACCGGGCATTTTCCCGCCTTGCTGTAATACAATCGGGGAATACCCAGCATTATATTCTGTATGCTTTTGTAATGATCCTTTTGTTGCTGGTACTGACCATGTTAAATATTATTTAAGATGATGAGCCTGATACTGACATTGTTTTGTGCTGTTTTATTTCCGGGCGTTATCGTACGGATCAAGAGCATAGCTTCAGGCAGAAAGGGACCGGGCTTGTTTCAGCCGATGAAGGACATTTTTCGCCTGCTTCGCAAGGGCAATGTTTACAGCACCACCACCAGCTTTGTTTTCAGGCTGGCGCCGCTGGTTTATGTTGCTTCATTGGTGATGGCGCTGTTGTTATTACCTTTTGGCAGCCGGCCGGGGATCATATCCTTTGAAGGCGATTTTATTTTCTTTGCCTATGTTCTTACCATCGGCAAGTTCTTTATGATCATCGGGGCGCTGGACACAGGAAGCAGCTTCGAGGGCATGGGCGCCAGCCGCGAAGCCTTGTATTCCATGCTGATTGAACCGGCATTCTTTGTGCTGATGGCGTCGTTTGCCATGTACACGGGGCATACTTCTTTTTATAGTATTTATAATGCCTTGTATTTTAACTCATACCTGACCATATTTACCGGAATACTTGCTGTTTATGTGCTGTTGCAGATCGCGATGATTGAGAACAGCCGTATGCCTTACGACGACCCGAAGACACACCTGGAGCTTACCATGATTCATGAAGTGATGGTGCTCGACAACAGCGGCTTCGACCTTGGTATTATTCAGTTTGCTTCGGCCATGAAATTTGCTGTTTTTGGCAACCTCATGGCGAACTTTTTTATTACCCCTGAAATGCCCTGGTACTTTGCTGTTTTAATTTTTGTTGCCATTCAAACAGCCTTTGCTGTTGTTGTCGGGATGCTCGAGTCGTTCAGGGCCAGGCATCGCCTGAGAAATAATAATCAGGCGATACTCACACTTACACCTATTGCTGTGCTGATCTTTTTCAGCATACTATTAATACTTACCAAACAATTTTAGAAATGGCTACACTGTTGATCATCATATTTATCATCACGCTGTTTTACGCGGCCATTTCCGGCAGGATGTTCACGCTGATCACCCTGCTGAGGGTGCAGGGAGTGCTGCTGTTCGGTGTGGCACTTATAGAACTCCGCGAGATGAATGTGGTCAACCTTATTGTGATCCTCGTCGAGACATTTGTGTTCAAAGCGGTATTGGTTCCCTATTTTCTTAAAAGGACCATACGGCTCAACAATATCAAACGTGAGGTGGAGCCTTTCATTTCCGGTGTAAATTCGCTGATCATTGTTTCCGTGCTGATCGTGCTGAGCTTTGTACTGACGTTTTCGCTGCAGCAGGATTTTTATAATGTGATCTATTTTACCGTAGCCTTTTCCGCCATCTTAACAGGCTTATTCCTGATGGTCAGCCGAAAAAAGATCCTTACACATATCATCGGGTATGTCATCCTGGAGAATGGAATCGTGTTATTGTCCTTTTCGGTGGGCAGCGAGATGCCGATGATGGTCAATGCCGGAATATTGCTTGATATTCTTGTCAGCGTATTGTTATTCGGATTTTTTATGAGCCGTATCAGGCATATATCCAAAGAATTTGAAATTTCGTCACTTAGTAAACTGAAAGACTGATGATACTGATATATTTCATATCGGCCGTTGCCATTGCAGCTTTGACAGGCTTGCTGAAGAACAGGCTTTTTCAGTATCTGGGGATGTCTGTTTTTGTCATGCTGCAGGTTTGGCTGAATGTAGTCCTGCTCACCGGAGGCGACATTGGTTTTTCCGGGTATTTCCGGGCCGATGCCCTCGCGATGATCTTCCTGACACTGCTTTCGATAATCTCTGTAACCACCATCATCCAGAGCTTTGTATATCTGACAAAACGTGGCGATACTATTGCACATCGTTCCTACTATTTTTCTTCTATGGTGATATTTATTGCCAGTATGACAGGGGTTTTTATCTCGGATCATATCGGAATGATGTGGGTTTTTGCAGAAGCCACCACGCTTTCCATTGCCCTGCTGATCTATCATGAGCGTACACCCGAAGCCATTGAAGCTACGTGGAAATACATATTTATTTCTACCCTGGGGCTTTCGTTTTCCTTTATCGGGATATTGCTGCTCGACCTCAGCATAAGTGGTTCTGGCACTGCCGTATTCACCTTTTCGGGTTTGACGCAGGCTTTGGTGAGTGCCGGCAATAAAATGATGCTTCAGCTTGCTTTTATTCTCATCGTGATCGGCTTTAGCGTCAAAATGGGTATTTTCCCGCTGCATACGGTGTGCATCGATGCTCATTCGGTGGCGCCCAGCCCGGTCAGCGCCATGGTATCTACCTCACTCATGAATGTAGGGTTTGTGGCCATATTCCGTTTTTATACGTTGTTGTCGCCCACTGCCATTGCCGGCTGGATGAGCCATGTGATGCTCATTCTTGGGTTCCTGTCGGTATTGTTTGCCGCCATTTACCTCGTAAAGGTTAAGAACTTCAAAAGGCTGATCGCCTATTCCAGCATCGAGAATATGGGCATTGTGGCGGTGGCCATGGCTGTTGGAGGTATTGCCTGGTTTGCGGCCATCCTGCACCTGGTAATCCATACGTTTGTCAAGTCAGGGATATTTTACCAGATGGCGCAAATCATACGCTACTATAAAACAAAAAAAGTATTCTTCATCGGGCGTTATTTTAAGGTCAACCCAATCGGTGGTTTGGTGATGATCTTTGCATTCATCATATTGTCTGGCATTCCGCCCTCAGGATTGTTTTTTACGGAATTTATGATCTTTTCATCGATGTTTACAGGCGGTTATACAGTGGCCGCTGTCGCGGTGATGTTGCTGCTGTGCTTTATTATCTATACCCTGGCCAAATATTTTTTCAAGACACTCTTCGGGCCGGTGGAACCGGAAGTCATTTCAAACGGAGAGCGCATCAGCAAGTGGGAAAGTGTGCCGCAAATGCTTCTGCTGCTGCTGACACTGGCCATCAGTATTTATCCGCCACCTTTCCTGCTGAATATGATCAGCGATGCTGTTGCGGCCTTACCTAAATAAATCGTAACATGAATGTTAATGCAATTGCAATAAAAATACAGTAATGAATTTCAAGGTGTTGGAAAATAATTCGGCTATCCCTGTACAGCAGCTTCCTGAGCTCAGCTATGACATTTTCTGCGAAGAAGTGTTGAGCCTGCTGAAAAAGGATCAGTGCCATTGCCTTAATTATTATGCATTTCCGGTGCCTGGTGGGTTGAAGTTCGTTTGTTGTATAGCCGATGACCATGAGAAAAAAATAGTTGCCGGTTCTTTCGTAAAAAACAGCAATGATCTGACAGCTCTGAAATCCCTGACGGCGAAGTATTATGGTATGCACGTCTTTGAGCGTGAGATTCATGAGCAATACGGAGTTGGTTTTGAAGGGCACCCCTGGCTGAAGCCCGTCCGCTTTCCTTTTGATAAAAAAGATGATGCATCTCATATTGGCAATTATCCTTTTTATGGTATGGAAAGCCATGAGCTGCATGAGGTGGGAGTAGGGCCAATACATGCCGGGATCATTGAACCGGGACATTTCCGCTTTATCTGTAACGGCGAAAAAGTCTTGCACCTTGAGATTCACCTGGGCTACCAGCACCGTGGCGTGGAAAGCCTGATGCTGAAGAAACAAAGGATATTGGAACAGACTATACTTGCGGAAAGCATTGCAGGGGACACTGTGGCAGGCCATAATACAGCTTTTGTGCATGCCATGGAGGCTTTGGCAGGAATGACGGTTCCGGAGAATACGCAAATTGCAAGGACTATTGCATCGGAGCTTGAGCGCATGGCCATGCATACAGCCGATCTTTCTGCTTTATGCACCGATGTGGCTTATCAGCTTGGAAGCGCTGTGCTGCAAGGATTGCGGACGATCATCATCAATACCTTTATGATCTGGTGCGGAAACCGTTTTGCGCGTAAGCTTATCCGTTGCGGATATGAGCCTTATCCGCTGAATGATGAACTTATCACCAGGATCAGGCAGAACCTGGATGCTTACGAAAAGCGGTACACCGAAGTTGTTAACAAAATGTTTGATATGCCCAGTGTGCTGGCACGTTTCGACAGTACAGGCTATGTCAGCCGCGAGCAAAGCCGCCTGATCGGCACCGTGGGTATGGCGGCGCGTACAACCGGAATAGCAAGGGATTTAAGGCAGTCGCATCCATACTCATACTATAAATTACTGGATCACAAGCCTGTGGTTCTCGAAAGCGGCGACGTGAAAGCACGGGCATTGCTGCGCGACATGGAGATCATGCAATCGCTTGATTATATCAGGAAGATGCTCGGACATTACAAGGCTGACCAGAGTAATAATAAAATACAGTCTGTATCACTGAATCCAAGCATGTTTGTGGTTTCGCTTACCGAAGGCTGGCGGGGCGAAATATGTCATTGTGCCATAACAGACGATGCCGGGAAACTGATGCATTACAAGATTAAGGACCCGTCGCTGCATAATTGGTTTGCCCTGGCTCTGGCAGTCCGCAACAACGATATTTCGGATTTCCCGGTCTGCAACAAGAGTTTTAACCTGTCATACTGCGGTTATGACTTATAACATCATTACATGATACGGACAGTAAAAATAGTAAAACACCAGGGAAAGCAATTCATACGTGATCTGCAGAACGTAAACCTTCCGGATATACATACGGGAATGCCCGTGATTTCAGCGAACCCGTGTAAGGCTGGTTGCAGCGATTGTATGGATATGTGCCCGGTGCAGGCCATCAATAAAGAACCGGTTAGCATTGACCTGGGGCGTTGCGTATTCTGCAGGGAATGTATCATCTGCCCTGAACATATAATTACTTTTAGTAATCATTATAAGATTGCCTCTAATGATACCAGCCTGCTGATGGTAACCTCCGAAACGTCAGCGATCAGCTTCAACCCCAACTTTGTCCGTAAAGAGATAAAGCGGGTATTCGGGAGCTCATTAAAGCTGCGCCTGGTTTCCGACGGCAGTTGTAACGGCTGCGAGCTGGAGCTGAATGCCGCCGACAATGTGAATTTTGATATGAGCCGCTATGGTGTTGAGTTTGTAGCCTCACCGCGCCATGCTGATGGGGTGGTAGTGACAGGACCATTGGTCGAAAACAGTGTAAAAGCCCTTGAACATACTTATGAGGCGGTTCCGCATCCAAAGATTCTTATTGCTGTGGGGGCCTGTGCCATCAGCGGCGGTATTTTCAGCGACAGTAAAGCCCTGAATCGCAGCTTTTTTGCAAAGCACAAACCCGACCTTTATATTCCCGGCTGCCCGCCGCACCCGCTGACAATTATTGACGGAATTTTAAAAATGATGAGTAAAGTTAGTTGATTCCTGTCATTTCCGGTTCGTACGCGATTGCATCGCGTACATGAAAACTAATACATCAATATTCATCAAACATTTGAAAGCCCCGTTTCACGAGCACCCGCCTGCGTCGGGCAGGTTTGCAACGCATGTAATAGCCGGTACGTCTTGCGGAATCTTTTTTTTCATTCTTCAGCGGCTATTTTTGTTCCTCAGGTATTCATAAATAAAACTCTAAAGAGTTTAATAATCCCATGTTTTAGTATTACTCTGTAAATATACAAACCCCTGTGGGACATAAATACCCCCGAGAGGTTTAGGCATAGCAGCATGGAAGCATTGAAAATAGCGGTAAACGAATATCATACTACAAAATAAACTTGATATCACAAATTGTGACATCAAGTTTGTAATTTTACAAAAAAAAGAAAATGGGTCAATCGTTAGTTATATCAGCCAAGGAAATAGAGAGCAAAATTTATTATATCCGTAACTTAAAAGTAATGCTCGACAGCGATTTAGCTGAATTGTACGGAGCAGATACAAGAGTTTTAAACCAAGCTGTAACCAGAAATATAGACAGGTTCCCTGAAGATTTTATGTTCCAGCTTACTGAAGAAGAATGGAAAATCTTGAAATCACAAAATGCGACTTCATCCGGTTGGGGCGGTCGTCGTAAACTTCCCAATGTATTTACTGAACATGGAATATTAATGTTATCAAGTGTTCTAAACTCAGACAGAGCTATTAAGGTAAACATACAGATAATGCGGGTTTATGTCGGGATAAGAGAATTAATGATGGCCCATAAAGATATAATGAACAGACTGAATCAGGTTGAACGCAAACAGGTAGAACAAGACAATAACATCATGTTGATTTTTGAATACCTGAAACAGTTTGAAAAAGCCAAACAACAGCAGTTAGAGCAGTACAACCGAAAAAGAATAGGTTTTAAAACTTCCGAGAAAGAATAAATCCCGTATTACCACGAAAGCGGAACAAAAAGAATAAATAATTTATGGCATTTGACAGTAAATAATTATAGGGATTATTTGTGCAATTATGGCCATAATACATTATTTTAGTTTTTCCTACTAATATAAGTGGTGTGAAGCAATTCATGTGATTTATGACTGAGAGGTTTTTCAAGAAACTCATTATAAATCTGGATTACTTCCGGATTTTCGTGGGATTTTCGGAGTTTCATTCCTGTATCTTCCTGATAAATTGCACGGTTACGTTTCATGCGAATATCTGAGTCGGTTGGAATTGGTTGGCCACCACCACCAAGGCATCCGCCAGGGCAAGCCATAATTTCAATGAAATGATAGTTTGCTTTTCCAGATGCAACATTTTTCATCACTTTCTTGGCATTTACCAAGCCATGCGCTATTGCAGTATTTACGGTTACTCCCTCTAAAAAATTCCATTCCGGCAAAGTCCCCTCAATTTTTAATGAGGCTTCTTTTACTCCATCCATGCCTCTTACTGGTGTAATATTTAAATTTTCAAATGGTATTTCTATTCCTGTAATCAATTCATAAACTGTACGTAGCGCGGCTTCCATTACACCACCCGAAGCGCCAAAAATAACAGCAGCGCCAGTTGATGTACCCATGATGCTGTCAAACTTTTCTTCCGATAAGGTTTTAAAATCAATACCTGCCTGTTTGATCATGATGGCAAGCTCTCTGGTTGTAAGAACGTAATCAACATCTTTATATCCACTGGAGCGCATTTCAGGCCGGTCTGCTTCAAATTTCTTAGCAGTACAAGGCATAATGGAAATTGATACCACTTTAGCCGGATTAATATTTCTTTTTTTAGCGTAATATGTTTTAGCTAAAGCTCCGAACATTTGCTGAGGCGATTTGCATGTTGAAAGATTTGGCAACAATTCAGGAAATTGGTGCTCGATAAATTTAATCCACCCCGGAGAACATGAAGTCATCATTGGTAAGGCAACGGTATTGTCTTTATCAACCAATGCTTTTTTTAATCTTGTCAGTAGCTCTGTTCCTTCTTCCATAATGGTTAAATCGGCAGAAAAATCAGTGTCAAGAACAGAATCAATACCGAGCTTTTTTAATGCAGAAATCATTTTACCGGTAACAATTGTTCCTGGTTCCATATCCAGATCTTCTCCCAGTGCCACTCGTACTGCCGGAGCAGTTTGAACAACTACATGTTTTTCAGGATCGTAGATGGCATTCCAAACTTCTTCAATATGATTCTTTTCAACTAAAGCGCCTACAGGGCAACGATTGACACATTGCCCGCAATTTGTGCATACCACGTCAAGCATGCTTTTTTCAAGAAAAGTAGAAATTTTCATGTGATCTCCTTTGTATGCTACACATAGTGCACTCACAGATTGAAGTTCCTCGCATGTTCTTACACAGCGTTGGCACCTGATACATTTACTATCATCTTTAATAATTGAAGGCGAATAATGTTCAATAGTATAATTATGCAAAGGGACCAAGTCGATAAAATTTTCATTTGTAATTTTATATTCAGCAGCAATTGTCTGTAATTCACAATTCCCGTTTTTGTAACACTTTGTACATTCTGAATTGTGCTCTGATAACAGCAGTTCTATGATATGTTTTCTCGCCGTTCTTACTTTTAACGTATTTGTATGGATAGTCATTCCTTCTGCAACGGGCGTCGCACATGACACGGTTAATGTTCTTGCACCTTTCTGCTCAACCACGCATATACGACAATTTCCGGCAATGCGTAAATCGGGGTGGTAACAAAGTGTGGGAATTTTGATATTAAGTTTTTTGGCTGCATTCAGAATAGTTGTTCCGCTTTCTACACTTACATCAATATTATCTATTTTTAAATTTATCATTTTTTCCATTTTTATAGATTTTACAGTGTTAAAAAATAATTATTAATAAATCATTTCTTCTTTAAAGTTAGTAACAATAGAGAAAAAAGAATTAGCCACGGATTGGCCCAAACCGCATTTTGCAGTTATTTTTATCGACTCCGAGAGTTTAAGAAGCGTGTCAAGATATTCTTCATCTTTCACTCCTTTTTTTACTGCTTTAATTCCCTGAACCAATTGTTGGCAACCGACTCTGCACGGCGTGCATTGACCGCACGACTCTTCAGCAAAGAAATCAAGATAATTTGAAAGAACATTATACATTGAACGAGAGCTATTGAACAACATCATTGATCCGCCTGTCGGAACACCTTCGAATCCGATTATAGTTTCATCGAATTTTTTTCTCGGGACACAAAATCCCGAAGCGCCGCCGACCTGAACAGCTTTTGTGTCGCCATCGCCATATTCTTCAACGAAATCGGAAAGTTTCATACCTAGTTCTAGTTCATATACGCCTGAATTAGGAGTGTCGCCGGA
The DNA here is from genome assembly GCA_964626855.1 of uncultured Bacteroidales bacterium. GTDB lineage: Bacteria > Bacteroidota > Bacteroidia > Bacteroidales > CAIWKO01 > CAIWKO01. The sequence goes on along the minus strand of CAZVKJ010000015.1, from coordinate 10,547 downwards.
AATCGAAAATACTTTTGAGCCTCTTGAATCTTGGGTTCCCAGTTTTTTAAATTCTTCGACACCGTATTTTTGAATCATTGTAACATTCACAAATGTTTCTACATTGTTAATTACCGTGGGCAAGTTGTTAAACCCTTCAGCAACCGGAAAAGGCGGTTTGTTGCGAGGCTCTCCTCTTTTGCCTTCCATTGATTCCATTAACGATGTCTCTTCGCCACATATATAGGCTCCGCTCCCGAGCAATATTTTAATAGTGAAATTATATCCGAGTTCTTTAATAATTTCATGAAATTCTAAAAGGGCTTTATTTAGCCCGGGAAGCATAAATTTATATTCGCCTCTTAAATAAATGTATCCCTTGCTTGCATTTATACAATAACCACAAATAGCCATTCCGGCAAAAACTTTCCCTGCGACTTTTAAAAGAATTTCCCTGTCTTTGAACGTTCCGGGTTCGCCTTCATCTGCATTGCAAATAACGTATTTTTCGGGATTGTTTCCTGCTGCTGCGAATTTCCACTTTAACCCGGTAGGAAAACCGGCGCCACCTCGGCCTTTAAGCCCTGAATCAATGATTTCAGTAATAATATCATTAGGCGTTTTCTGTATTACTTCTGCCAGTACCGGGTATTTTTTATTTGAAGTGCAATTACACAAACCAAATATTATATCCGTTTTTTTTAAATTATTTGATTCCATATTTTGTTGCTATTGATAAATTATTTTGAACGATATTCATTAATTATAGTGATAACCTTTTCTGGTGTAAGGTTGGTATAAGGAATTTCATTAATAAGCATGGAAGGCTCTTGATCACTCCATCCAATATCATTAGTTTCGAGAAGAGAAAACATTTTATCCGAAGTGGTTTGTCCAACCTTAATTTTTAACGAGTTTTCCAATGTTTTAATAATCTCTTTTTTGCCTTTCATTTCAGCAATAATTGATTTGCATACCCTGATAATATATTTACCTCTTGGTTTTGTATCAAGGAAGGAATAAAACGATGCTGTGCCAAAAACCTGAGCAGCTGAAATATCTAATTGCTCAGCAATTTCATTCATTGCTTCTTCTGAGAGAAAATTTTGTTTTTCAACAATAGCTTGCAAAATTGGTATTAATGATTCTCTTCCACTGCCATGTTTATTAGCTAAATTTATAATCATTTCCTGAACTTCTGTCATTTCTTTTAATTTATATGTTATTAATAATCTGTATATTTTTTAAGTATTTTTTATTATGAATTTATGGTTTGTGCTAAAATTTATTTGAGTGAAAATATTGAACGTTTAATTTAAAAACGTGTTACATTAATTAAAATCGTGTTACAAAAGTATAAAATTTAATATATCAGAAAAAATATTATGAAAAAAAATAAAACTACTTGTTAAGATTTTCATTTTAACTTGATATTATTTCTAAAATTTAAGATAATTTTTATTTGTAAAAAGGGTTTAAATCACGATCTTTTATTTATTATAATAAATAGATATTCAATTAGTTGAATCGTAGTGTTACATTTATAAAATTGGTGTTACCATTTTTTGTGATTTTGCTTTTGTTATTGTTAATCTTAATATTAAATTTGTCGTTTAATTCCAAAAAACATAAATATATTATAAATCTATGAAAGAGAAAATTATCAGTATTATTGGCGCTTATGGAAAAGACGCAGGCCGGCTGATGGATATCCTGACGGATGTTCAGGCAGAATTTGGCAGTGTATCTCATGAGGCCGTGGCAGTGATTGCTGAACAACTTCATATTTCTGAAGTTGACGTGGTTCAGACCCGTTCATTTTACCATTTTTTCACCTGCCAGCCGGTAGGTAAATATGCTGTTTATTTGAATAACAGCGTGGTATCCTGCATGATGGGCATGGCAGATGTTGCCGATGAATTTGAAAAACAGCTTGGTGTTAAGTTTGGCGAAAGAACTAAAGATGACATTGCCAGCCTGCACTATACCGCCTGCATCGGCATGAGCGACCAGGAACCTGCTGCTCTCATCAACAACGTAGTTTTTACCAGCCTTACACGCGACAAGGTAAAGAAAATTGTTAGCGATATTAAAGCCGGAAAAGCTGTCGCTGATATGGTTAATGAGTTAGGTGATGGAAACAATGCCAACCCGCTTGTTAAAGCCATGGTAAAAAACAACATCAGAAAAGCCGGGCCTGTAGTTTTGGAAGCATATACATCAGGTGCAGGTTTGACAAAGGCACTTGGAATGCAGCCAAGGGAAGTTATTGCCGAGATTAAGGAATCAAATTTAAGAGGCCGCGGCGGTGCAGGTTTCCCTACGGGATTAAAGTGGGATTTTTGCTCACGTGAAACCGGCGATAAATATGTGCTCTGCAATGCTGATGAAGGCGAACCGGGAACATTTAAAGACCGCGTTCTTCTTACCGAACGTTCATACATGGTTTTTGAAGGGATGGCCATTGGCGGATATGCCATTGGTGCAAAAGAAGGTATTTTATACCTCAGAAAAGAATATACATATTTAAAAGCATTCCTCAACAACATGTTGCAGGAAATGCGTACCAAAAATCTGTTAGGAAAAAATATACTGGGCAAAGGTTTTGATTTTGATATCAGGATACAGCTTGGTGCCGGCGCATATGTATGCGGCGAAGAATCCGGACTGATAGAGTCTTGCGAAGGCAAACGCGGCGAACCGCGCAACCGTCCGCCGTTTCCGGCACAAAAAGGTTATAATAGCAAACCTACCATCGTAAATAATGTTGAAACTTTCTGTTCGGCATCACGCATACTCGACAAAGGTGCTGCATGGCATAAAGCTCTCGGCACAGATGATTCATCAGGAACAAAAGTACTGAGCATCTCCGGCGATTGTAAAACCCCGGGAATTTATGAAATAGCATGGGGAATGAGCATAAAAGAAATGCTTGAAATGGTTGGAGCAGAAGATGTACAGGCTGTTCAGGTTGCAGGGCCATCGGGTATCTGCCTGCCACCAAGCCAGTTCGACCGTAAGATTGCTTTGGAAGACCTGCCAACAGGTGGTTCTATGATCGTGATCGGCAAAAAACGCGACTTGCTTAAGGACGTAGTACTGAATTTTATGGAATTCTTTGCCGACGAGTCGTGTGGCTCATGTGTTACCTGCCGTTCATTCAACATGATCCTGAAAAATGCAATTGAAAAAGTTGTTGAAGGCCATGGTATAAAGAAAGATATTGACGACATGGCTGCCTGGAGTGAGATCATCCGTAAAACCACGCGCTGCGGTCTTGGCCAGACTTCTGCCAACCCGATTGCTACAACGATAAGGAATTTCCGGGAATTGTACGAAGCACGGGTGAAAGATGTTGATTTCCTAAGCACATTTGATATGCAGAAGTCAGTTCTCGAATCATGTGAAGTAGTGGGCCGTAATCCTGAAGTTCACAATTAATCCATCAGATATTAATTAAAAATAAGGAAATATAAAATATGAGCGATACTGTAAAATTTACAATCGACGGCAAAGAATGCCAGGGGAGGAAAGGCCAGAATATCGTTGATGCTGCAACGGATAATGGCGTGTATATTCCTGTGCTTTGTCACCTGAGAGATCTCGTTCCGGCCGGTTCGTGCAGAATTTGCACTGTCAACGTCAGTGGCCGTAAGATGGCTGCCTGCACCACACCCGTGGAAGAAGGCATGGTCATCGAAAACAATACCCCCGAATTGACGGATATCCGTAAAGCTATTGTTGAAATGCTTTTCGTTGAAGGCAACCATTTTTGCCCGTCTTGCGAAAAAAGCGGCAACTGCGACCTGCAGGGCCTGGGATATAAATACCAGATGATGGTTCCCCGTTTTCCATATGCTTTCGAACGCAGGGAAGTTGATGCCACCACTCCGTTGATTTACCTGGAACGCAACCGTTGTATTTTCTGCAAACGCTGCATCCGCATGATCAAGGATAGCGAAGGGCGCAGCATATTTGCATTCAAAGGCAGGGGAAAAACACTCCAGATCAATATTGATAAGAAACTGGCAGCCACCCTGTCTGACGAGTTGGCACAGCAAGCCATGGATATTTGTCCCGTAGGCTGTATCCTGAAAAAGGAAATCGGATTTAAAGATCCTATCGGAACTCGTAAATACGACAAGAAGCCAATAGGTGCCGACATTGAAAATAATCATCATTAAAACCAGGAGGAACGAAATATGAGTAAACCAATTATTGCAACAACATCACTGGCCGGCTGTTTTGGCTGCCATATGTCATTACTCGATATTGATGACAGGATATTACAACTTATCGAGCTGGTCGAATTCAACAAATCTCCTGTTGATGATATAAAAACTTTCACCAAGCAGTGCGACATTGGCATTATTGAAGGTGGCTGCTGCAACAGTGAAAATGTTCATGTACTGAAAGAATTCCGCAAACATTGCAAAATCCTCATTTCATTGGGTGAATGTGCAATCATGGGTGGTTTGCCGGCTATGCGCAATGGCATACCTGTAAAAGAATGCCTCGAAGAAGCTTATCTTGGCGGCCCCACAGTTGGAATGAATACCGAGAAGATCATGCCTAATGACGAAGAACTTCCGATGATACTCGACAAGGTATATCCCTGCCACGAGATCGTGAAGATCGATTATTACCTGCCTGGATGCCCACCGCGTGCCGACCTGATCTGGACTGCCGTTGTAGCCCTGGTTACCGGTGATACCCTTAACATTCCATACGAATTAGTAAAATTTGATTAATCTAAAAGAATATTATAATGGCACAAAAAGTAACTATAGAACCTGTAACAAGGGTTGAAGGCCACGGCAAAGTGACCATTCATCTCGATGACAATATGAATGTGGCTCAGACACGTTTGCATATTGTCGAATTCCGCGGATTTGAGCGTTTTGTGCAGGGCCGTCCCTATTGGGAAGCCCCTGTGCTGGTTCAGCGTTTATGCGGTATATGTCCTGTAAGCCACCACCTGGCGGCTGCTAAAGCCCTCGACGTGATCGTTGGCGCAGGCACCGGCCATGGACTGACACCAACCGGCGAAAAGATGAGAAGATTGATGCATTACGGACAAATGTTCCAGTCACATGCATTGCATTTTTTCCACTTAGCTTCCCCTGATTTTCTTTTGGGTTATGACGCTGATCCTGCTATACGCAATGTAATCGGTGTAGCAATTAATTTCCCTGAACTGGCAACACAAGGCGTATTGATGCGTAAATACGGGCAGGAAGTCATTGCTGTTACTGCCGGTAAGAAAATCCACGGCACCGGGGCAATACCAGGCGGCATAAACAAAAACTTGTCCATCGAAGAGCGTGATACATTATTAAAAGGCGCTGATCCGCTGAACATTGATAAAATGATAGAATGGGCACATTCGGCAGTGCAGTTTTTCAAAGACTATTACATGAAAAACCGCGAATTCGTTGATAACTTTGCTTTCTTCCCGTCAAACCACCTCAGCCTCGTCAGAAAAGACGGCGCTATGGATCTGTATCACGGCGTTTTGAGAGCTGTTGACGCTGACGGAAAGAAGATTCTGAACGACGTGGATTATCAGGATTATTACAACTACATCGAAGAAGAAGTCCGTTCGTGGAGTTATATGAAATTCCCGTACCTGAAACATCTTGGAAAGGAAAAAGGCTGGTACCGCGTAGGCCCGCTGGCACGTCTGAATACCTGCGATTTTATTCCTACTCCTTTGGCTCAGAAAGAATTTGAAATTTATAAAGCTCATACCAATGGTAAACCAAATAATTTCTGTCTCCATACCCATTGGGCACGCCTGATAGAGCTGTTGCACTCAGCTGAAATGATCAAGGATTTATTAAATGATCCGGATTTACAGAAAAATGACCTGGTTACCAAAGGTACAAAACAACACGAAGGTGTTGGCTTGATTGAAGCTCCCCGCGGGACATTATTCCATCATTATAAGATCAATGATGATGACCAGATCGTGATGGCGAACCTGATCGTTTCAACCACAAATAACAATGAACCTATGAACCAATCGGTGAATTTTGTGGCAAAAAAAATGATGGGCGGCCAGGCAACTATTACCGAACCGATGAAAAATGCCGTTGAAATAGCCATCAGGGCTTATGATCCCTGCCTGAGCTGTGCAACGCATGCATTGGGCCGGATGCCACTTGATATCAAAATGATTGATTCAAAAGGCAATGAAATAGACCATTACAGATCATAATTGGTTTTTAATTAAATTTTAAAAGTCCGCTGTAAAGGCGGACTTTTTTTCTTATCGCTATGAAAAAAATTCTTGTTTATGGTTATGGCAACCCCGGCAGGCAGGATGACGGGCTGGGTGCCAGATTCATTGAATTAATTGATGATTGGATTGCCGGTGAAAAGATTCAAAACATTGATACGGATACAAACTATCAGCTGAATGTTGAAGATGCCGCCACCATTGCTGATTATGATGTTGTGGTATTTGTGGATGCTTCCGTAGCGGATATTGAAGATTATAAACTTGAAAAAGTAGTTCCTGACAATGCCACAATTGAGTTCACCATGCATGCAGTTTCAGTTGCTTATGTACTCGATTTATGCCAGAAGATTTATCATAAACACCCCGAAACCTTTGTGCTGCATATCAAAGCTTATGAGTTTGAGTTCATCGAAGAACTGACTGCTAAGGCAGAGAAGAATCATTATGCTGCTTTTGAATTCCTGAAAAGATTTATACAGCAGACCTAATGCCCGTTATAGCCTCATTCATGCTTATGAAAGACATAATGTGAATGAAAGTGGCCGTGAACTTCATTGCCATGCTTGTGAATATGCTCGTGTATTAGGTTTACACTGATCAGAAACTCTTCATCATTCAGGATTTCAGAAGCAGTTGCGGTTTTTTGAATCGTATGATCTTCTGAAAGTACTGCTACTGTGGGTTGCAGGTGGTCTATCAGGTCAAGGTGGTGTGTGCTGAAAATGATGGTTTTCCCGTTTTTATTTAATTCAATGATCAGTTCAATAAAAAATGTTTGCGTCTTTGGATCAAGTCCGGCAATAGGTTCGTCAATTAAAATTGCATCAGGATTCATGGTGAGTACCGAGGCTATGGCAACTTTTTTCTTTTCACCGCCTGAAAGCATTAAGGCCTGGCGGTCTTTTAATTCAGTGATGCCAACAAAATCCAAGGTTTGCTTTGCCCGTTCAATGGCCATGTCGTATGGAATTCCCATCTGCAGCGGGCCAAATAAAAGTTCATCCATTACAGTCGGGCAAAATAGTTGAATGTCAGGATTCTGAAAAATATAGCTTACACGGCTGCGAAAATTTTTATTAAAATCTTTGTTTTGAAGTGATTTCTCGCATATGGCTGACCCGTCAAAAAAAATCTTTCCTGAAGCCGGATATATCAAGCCATTCATGATATTCAACAAGGTGGATTTTCCACTACCGTTTTGCCCGATGATTGCAAAGAGCCCGCCCTTCTTAATATTCAGGGATATATTGTCAAGAGCTTTGACATTCCCGGGATAAAAATAACTCACATGATCAAGAAAAAAAAAGTCTTCCATAGTTATATAAACAAAATTGTGATTCCAAATGCAACAACCATAGTCAGTACGATGATATCGGTGTATATTATTTTTTGCGGCCGGCCAAGGACGATTTTCCCGGTATATCCTCTCGAAACCATCGCCAGATAAGTTAATTCGTAAGTCTGTTTCGACCGGAGAAAAATATAATGAATTCGTCCGGCGATCAATGCACGGATACTCTGGTTCCGGACATGTCCCAGTAGCCTTGATCGCATTGCAAAATATGTCTCTTCTATACTCAGGCTCAAAATCATAATGTATTTGTATGCCAGCATGATGACCATCAGAAAAGTATCAGGAATAAACAGTGTCTTCAGTGATTTTATAAGTTCGGCAAACGGAGTGCTGAACACCACCAGGTAGGTGAGGGATATTGAATTGAATACCCTGAAAAAGAAACGCAGGACCAGCAGGCCCCCTTCTTCAGTAATATCAATGTTTTGGGGCACATGATAGATCCACAACTGGTAATCATTGGGAAAAGAAAACAAATGCCAAAGTGTTTTTCCGGGAGTGATAATGTTGAATGCTGCCGGAACAACAACGATAAATCCAAAGAAAAAGCCGAATACCAGAAGCCGTTTGTATGTTTTAACAAGATTGAATGAAGAAAATACAAAACACAGGAACAGCATGCCGCTAATAATACCTTGGGCTGCCGGGCTGTTCACAATGCTGATGATGACAATGATATAAATCAATGAATATAGTTTGGTTGCAGGGTGAAGCTTGCCGGTAAATGTTGGCTTTGATGAATTATTTGCCTGATAATACACCGTATTCATTGCCTTTGCCGTAGCCTTCAACGTGCGGTCGACAAAACCAAATCCTGTTTTATGCCCCGGCGTTTGATTTATTATGGGTATTTCCGGCTTCAACAAAAATTCAGGAGTGCTGTTATCCATTCTTTTTTACGATTATTTTGGAAATAATAAACATGACAATCAGAATGATTATAACACCTAACACGCCTGATAAAATATAATACCCCGATTGATGTATTACCGACGGATCCGCACTATTTGCTGAATAATCTGGCAATGGAGCTTTATAGTTGTCGGTATATTTTGCCAATCCTTGTGGAACGTAGCCGATCATATTTTTAACTGTTTCGGCCGACCATTCGCCCCAGGCATCACCGGCGTTAAAGAACATGGGCAGTAGAATTCCGGCAGGTGTCAGTAACGTCAAAATAATAAGAAAAACCAAAATCTTTTTTTGAAGCTTATTCATGGTGCCCGCCTTTATTTAGTGCATAGATCAATGGTTTTTCGTGCCTGTAAAAATACATAACAATCAGTGCCGTGATCAGGCCTTCGGCAATACAGAACAGCGCCAGGTGTTCAATAGCCATAGCTGGAATTGCAATTTTCAGGTCGTAGGGACAATAGAGCGCTTTCCCGTCAGGTGAATGAGCGATCATCGGCTGAATGCCAAATTCTACGGCTGTTAGTACTGCTGCTAAAAAAAGGCTGATATAGCCGGCAACAAAGGATGACCAGAAGACTCCTGATTTTTTTTTACCATGCCGGCAAAAGATTTTAAAAAGATAATATGCTGCAAAAGGCATGAAGATCGCCATATTGAAACAGTTTGCCCCGATGGCGGTAATGCCGCCGTCACCGAATATAAAGGCCTGGATGATCAGTGCCACCGAAACAGCAACCACTGCAGTCCAGGGTCCTAAAATGATGGCCACAAGCGCCGACCCCACCGCATGTCCTGTGGTTCCGCCCGGGATGGGCAGGTTAAACATCATGATAATGAATGAAAATGCTGCCGCCATGCCAAGGTAAGGAATGTTTTTTACCGAAACTTCTTTTCGGATTTTTTTTACGGCAACGGCTGTAACAGCAATAAAAGCGCCGTAAAGGGGCACGTAGGTCTGCGGACTTAAATAACCATCAGGTATGTGCATAATCAGTTTTTAATTATCGGTCTTAGATTAAAAATTTTATTTCTGTCAAATTCAACCCAGTATTTTATGGCAAGCAATCGTACCTGATGCCAGTATTCGTCGGTGAACAACCCATTTTTAGTTATTATTGTTTTAAAGTTATCCTGAATTTGCCCGACAATTTCTTTTTTTAGTGAAATGTTAATTCCCATATTTTCGTGATAGAACTCTGCCATTGCATAATCTGATTCTGAGTTTACTACCGTAATCAGTCCATGACCAAGTGTTGCTCCGGTACTTACCTGAACTCCATCGTTCATACAGCTTAGTGGTGGTGTATTTCCTGTATATGATGTTACTTCAAGTTCGTCAATATCGCAATGGAAATAATCGAGCGCCCTGATTCCCATTTTAACTCCAATAATTGCGTACACACCCAAATGTCCATGAAGTTCATTGGCTAATACACCAGCCCGAAATTCACGTTCTCCGTATTTTTTAAGGATAGAATCGGAATATGGTTTGAAGTCTTTTGTAAACATTTCGGAAGCCATAGGAAATTTATTGAAAACAATATTTTGCTCTGATTCAGTATTTAAAAATTCATTGATACATGCCCCAATTTTTTGCTGTTTTGTATTGGATAGAAGTTGAACTTCAATGAGGGATTGTTCCGTTTTTTTTTCAGAAAAAAGCTCAGGAAAAAGAAAGTAAATGGGCAAAAGCTCATCCCAAAGTTTAAAATGACCGCTTCTGATGACGGCTAAAACATCTGTGGCGGTTAATGCATTATAGACGTTTTTACTGGCTATGTTGTCCGATTGGTTATAAAGATTCAGAAAATATTCATTAAAAGTGAGGGGTGATTTTTCGTTGTTCTGAACAAGAGTCATGGGAATGTTTTGTTTGAGAATGTTATTAGCTGCGGCCGTATCACTTTCATAATTAAAACCGCCAGACAAAAAAGGTGATCCGTTATACCAGATAATTTTTGAGATTTTAATTTTATTTTCATTATTCAGAAGTAGTGCGTCATGAAGGCTTGTCAACGAACTCATAGCAAAAAATACAACCGTCTCGGGGGTTTC
>CAZVKJ010000014.1:0-68256 GCA_964626855.1 uncultured Bacteroidales bacterium | reverse complement strand
ACCAAAGGTAGAAGGAACATACCCGAAAACCCCGTGAGAGGTGAAGGATATACCTTTTATGGTCCCGAAGAAGTTATTATTGCTTACAACGAAAAAAGAGTTGACCTCCACGCTTTTATCAAGGTAAAAGTTGATGTAAAAGAAAACGGAGTCATCGTAAATAAACTCATCGAAACTACGGTCGGAAGGGTTTTATTCAACCAGGTGGTACCTAAAGAATACGGATATATAAATCAGCTGCTGACCAAAAAATCCTTACGCGACATTATCGGAGACATCCTGAAAATAGCCGGAACAGCACGTACAGCCCGGTTCCTTGATGATATCAAAGAACTTGGTTTCAATATGGCTTTCCGCGGTGGATTATCTTTTAACCTTGGTGACCTGGTTGTACCTGAAGTGAAACCCGAAATGATCGGTAAAGCTGAAGAAGAAGTTGACGAAATAAAAAGCAACTATGGCGCCGGTCTTATAACCAACAGTGAACGTTATAACCAGATCATCGACGTGTGGACACACACCAATTCCCGCCTGACACAGACACTCATGAACCAGTTGTCAAAGCATATGCAGGGTTTCAACCCCGTGTACATGATGCTTGACTCAGGCGCCCGTGGTTCCAAAGAACAGATCCGCCAGTTATGCGGTATGAGAGGTCTGATGGCAAAACCACAAAAATCAGGTGCTACAGGTGGTGAAATTATTGAAAACCCCATTCTTTCAAATTTCCGCGAAGGTTTGTCGGTTCTTGAGTATTTCATTTCTACACACGGCGCCCGTAAAGGTCTTGCCGATACCGCTCTCAAAACTGCTGATGCCGGTTACCTGACACGACGCCTTGTTGACGTTACCCAGGATGTGATCATTTCCGAACAGGATTGTGGGACACTCCGCGGGCTGACGATCACCGCCCTGAAAAAGAATGAAGATATTGTCGAAACCCTCGAAGACCGTATTCTTGGCCGTGTTACCCTGCATGACATTTACCATCCTCAGACAGGTGAACTGATCGTTAACGCAGGTGAAGAGCTCACTGATGATATTTGTAAAGTTATTGCACAATCACCCATTGACAGCGTTGAAATACGTTCCGTACTTACCTGTGAATCGCATCATGGCGTATGTGCCAAATGTTATGGCCGTAACCTTGCAACCGGCAAGCTGGTTCAGAAAGGTGAAGCCGTGGGTGTAATTGCTGCACAGTCAATCGGTGAGCCTGGTACACAGCTGACACTGCGTACATTCCACGTCGGTGGTGTGGCCGGTGTGAACATTGCTTCCATGTCGAAAATAGAAGCTAAATATGATGGCTTACTCGAAATTGAAGAATTACGTTCAGTGCCATATACCAACGATGAGGGCAAAACCTGTCAGGTAGTTATCGGACGTTCTGCCGAAATGAAGATTATCGATAAAAACACTAAAACTACACTTACCTCAGGCAATATTCCATATGGCTCAAACCTATACTTTAAGAACGGCGATTTTGTTCAAAAAAGCGAACTGATATGCGACTGGGATCCGTTTAACGCACTGATCGTGTCGGAAGTAACAGGAAAGGTCGTTTATGAAGACATTATTGAAAATGTTACTTTCCGCGAAGAGTCTGATGAGCAGACCGGTTTCCATGATAAAGTGATCATCGAAACCAGGCACAAGGCAAAGAACCCATTGGTCAAGATCATTAATGAAAAGACCAAAGAAGCGATCAAATCATACGATATGCCTGTGGGTGCCCATATTAAAGTCGTTGACGGGCAAAAGATCAAGGCCGGTGAAATATTATGTAAAATACCCAGATCCGTTGGAAAATCAGGCGACATCACCGGAGGTCTTCCGCGTGTTACCGAGTTGTTCGAAGCACGTAATCCTTCCGATCCTGCTGTTGTTTCTGAAATCGACGGTGTTGTTTCTTTCGGAAAAAAACTGAAAAGAGGCAATAAGGAAATAGTTATTACTTCTAAAACAGGTGAGAACAAGAGTTATCTGATACCAACCACAAAACAAATTCTGGCACAGGAAAACGACTTTGTGAAAGCTGGTGACAAGCTGTCTGATGGCGCCATCACCCCTGCCGATATTCTTGCTATCAAAGGACCTACCAATGTCCAGGAATATATCGTCAATGAAATTCAGGAAGTATACCGCCTCCAGGGTGTGAAGATCAATGATAAGCATTTTGAAGTGGTTGTACGCCAGATGATGCGTAAAGTTGAAATTGAAGACCCGGGTGACACACGTTTCCTCGAAGGCGAACTCGTGAATAAAATAGATTTTCAGGAAGAAAATGACTGGATTTACGGTAAAAAAGTTGTGGTACATCCTGGTGATGAAACTAATTATAAACCAGGGCAGATCATTCCCGCCCGTAAGCTGAGAGATGAAAACTCGGTTCTGAAACGTAAAGACAAAAAGCTTATTGAAGCACGTGATGCACATCCGGCCACAGCACGCCAGATTTTGCAGGGTATTACAAGGGCTTCATTACAGACAAAGAGCTGGATTTCCGCGGCATCATTCCAGGAAACCACCAAGGTACTGACGGATGCGGCTGTATATGCCAAATCTGACGACCTGGCCGGCTTGAAGGAAAATGTAATTGTTGGCCATCTGATACCTGCCGGTAGCGGATTACGCGAATACGATAAGATTATTGTCAGTACAAAAGAAGAATATGAAAATTTACTGGCTTCTAAAGAAAAAGAAGAAGTAAGAGAATAGTTCATTATTTATTGGGCTGTCTTAAAAGGGTGTGTTGCTGGTGTATACTTTATAATCTTTTGTGATATTAGCCGCAGAAGAGAAATAAATGAAACTTGCAGTATACAGAGATTGTGAAAATCGCCTTTAAGACAGCTTTTTTTTTAAATAAAAATCATGGAAAAGAAAAACGAACAACAGCTGAACATTGAGCTTACGGAAGATGTTGCCGAAGGCACTTATTCAAACCTGGCCATCATCACGCATTCACATTCGGAGTTCATCGTTGATTTTGTAAAGATCATGCCCGGCATACCCAAGGCCAAGGTTAAATCGCGTATCATTCTTACACCGCAACACGCCAAGCGTTTACTCAATGCCTTGCGCGACAACATCGCCAAATTTGAGGATAATTTCGGCATGATCGACGATAACAATCCGGCTGATCTTAATTCCTTTAATTTTGGCGGGCCTACGGCACAGGCATAAGCAGCCGCTTTACATGCCATAAAGCCTTATCTTTTGGATTTTTAAATACAACCCTGGTAAGGTAATATTTTTATTATATTTGCATATCTTATATTTGCTATGTGATATATATGAATCAATAGCAGAAATAACATTGCAGCAGGCCTGCAAATGAAAAAGCAAGTTATAGGATGATCTGGTAAAAGTTTATTTCTTCAAAAAATTATTGCAGTTTTCTTCAACACGCTGTAATACATTGCTTATATCGGCTTTAATAAATTTTTCGCCTGTGATATTTTCATAAAGTTCAATGTATCTGTCGGAGATGCTTTCAACAATAGCATCGGTCATTTCAGGAACTTTTTGACCTTCTTTACCCTGGAAACCATTTTCCATGAGCCATTCCCTCACAAATTCTTTTGAAAGTTGCTTTTGTGGCAAGTCCTGTTGTTGCCTTTCCTCATAGCCTGCCTTATAGAAATACCGCGAAGAATCGGGTGTGTGAATTTCATCAATGAGAATGATCTTTTCGTTTTTCATACCAAATTCATATTTGGTGTCAACGAGGATAAGCCCCATTTTATTGGCAATTTCGCTGCCCCTCTGGAAAAGCCGGTAAGTGTAGTCCTCTAGTTGCTCATAATCGTCAGCCGGAACAAGCCCCAGACGAATGATGTCTTCCTTAGAAATGTCCTCATCATGGCCAATCGATTCTTTTGTAGTAGGTGTTATGATGGGAGAGGGAAATTTATCATTTTCCTTCATGCCTTCAGGCAGGGTGACCCCGCACAGGCTTCGTTTACCGCTTTTATATTCGCGCCAGGCATGGCCTGATAAATAACCGCGTATCACCATTTCTACCTTGAAAGGCTCGCATTTAATACCCGCGGTAACCATCGGATCGGGAACAGCCACTTTCCAGTTGGGGACAATATCGGCGGTGGCGTCAAGAAATTTAGCTGCAATCTGGTTTAATACTTGTCCTTTATATGGAATACCTTCGGGTAAAACAACGTCAAAAGCAGAAATACGGTCCGTAGCCACCATCAGCAGAATTTCATCATCAATGTTGTAAACATCTCTTACCTTACCTTCGTAAAGCCCTATTTGCCCGTGAAATTCGAAATTTGTTTTTATTATAGACTTGTTCATATATTAGCGTTTTAATAATCAATTAAATCTGCCAGAAGATCAAAATGGATCTCATAATTATTATTTTCAAAATCTGTTTTTATCCAGAGTTCATCATTTTTTAAGCGGAGTATTTTCCATTCAGTAGTGTCATGCAAGGCAGGTATAGTGCAGAATATATCGGTTGAAACGGATTCGTAAGGAGCCTGGGGCTTTAGGGCGAAAGTCATTTTTGTATTTTGTCTGTTCAGCTCAAGGTCCGATTTTGCGATGATGTTGCCGTCGGTATAAGAAATCCCGATAAAATAATCCCGGCTCCAGTCGGTATAGATACTGAACGGAAATGATTCAAGATTACTTGAAAAATAACCCTGCGAAATATCTTTGTCGTTAAAGATTATTTTAGATAGTTTCCATTGGCCGGTAAGCCTGTTTTTTGCAGAACGGAGGCTGAAAGACGGTCCGTCTTCATATTTGTTACATGATGCCATTAGCATGACAAGTGTTGCAATGGTGATGTATTTTCTCATTTATCCGTATTGTAGGCATTAATAATTTCCGTGATGAGTTTATGGCGGATAATATCTGATTGATCAAAATTGATGATGTCGATTCCTTTAATATTTTTAAGAATATTTACTGCATGAACAAGCCCCGAAGCCTGGTTTTTCGGCAGGTCTATCTGGGTAATGTCGCCTGTAACAATAAATTTGGCAGAACGGCCCATGCGGGTCAGGAACATCTTCATCTGGTTAATAGTAGCATTTTGCGCTTCATCAAGTATTACAAATGCATTATCGAGAGTTCGTCCGCGCATAAAAGCCAGAGGCGCAATTTCAATAATGCGTTCCTCTATGTACAGGTTTAGCTTCTGGGCGGGCACCATGTCCCATAGTGCATCATACAAAGGTTGAAGATAGGGGTCAAGTTTATCTTTGAGGTCACCCGGTAAAAAACCAAGGTTTTCACCGGCTTCAACAGCAGGGCGGGTGAGCACGATCCGCTTTACAGTCTTGTCGCGCAAAGCTTTTACAGCAAGGGCAACTGCAGTATATGTTTTTCCTGTTCCTGCCGGGCCAACAGCAAAAATAAGGTCATTTTTTTCATAACTTTCTGCCATGCGCCGCTGGTTGGGTGTTTTGGCTTTTATTAAAATACCACGCTGGCCATGCAAAATCAGGCCGTTTTGCATATTGTCTTCCTCATCGGGGTTCTTAAAATCGGAATTAATGTATTGATTGATGATTTCCGAGGAGATAAAACCATTTCTGTTGTAATGGTTAAGCAATATATTTATAAACTCTTCAAAAAGGTTTATATCGGTTTTATTACCGATGAGTTTTATGGTATTATCACGCGCAATAATTTTTATCCTGGAAAAATACCCTCTGAGTATGTCAAGATGCTGATCGCGTGAACCGAAAAAATCTACAGGGTCGATGAAATCCAGTGTTATGATTTTTTCGCTCATCAATTTATTGGGGGTATTTTTGTTTGAACAAAAATAATAAAATTTGCTTTCCACCCTGTTAAAATTTGTATTTTTGGCAGGCGTATAAAGTTATAAAATGGCTATTATTACTTTAACAAGCGATTGGGGATTGACTGACCATTATGTGGCTGTGGTCAAGGGCGCTATCATGACAAGGTCGCCCAAAACAACCATTGTTGATATTACCCACAGCATTACCAAGTACAGTTTAGCCGAAACGTCGTTTATCATAAAAAACGCGTATAAAAGTTTTCCGAGGGGAACCATCCATCTTATAGGGGTAAATTCTGATGAAACAAAAGGCTTGTCTCATACAGTAGTTTATTACGACGGACATTACTTTATCGGGGCTGATAACGGAATTTTTTCACTGCTCTGTGAGAGCCCTCCCGACAAGATAATTTCAATAAACAGAATTCCCGAACCGCGTTATAAAACATTTCCTTCTCTTGACATTTATGTTGTTGCTGCCTGCCATATTGCTGAAGGTGAAAAGCCAGAAGATCTGGGAGATATGAAAACAGAGCTTTATAAGCTTACAGGTTATTTACCTATTGTGGAACCTAATGCGGTTAAAGGTATTATCACATATTTTGACACATACGATAATGCCATAACCAACATCCCTGAAAAAATATTTACTGAAACCAGGCAGGGCAGGAAGTTTACTGTGTTTTTCAGGAATGAAGAAATAACCGAGATCAAGAAAACATACTCACAGGTTGCTGATGCAGAAATAGTACTAGTATTTGGATCTACCGGCCTCCTCGAAATTGCACTTAGCAAAGGTAGCGCCCGCAATCTGCTCGGGTTGAATATTTACGACCAGGTTCGTATTGAATTTGAGGAGTAATTTTTTATAATTGTTTTTGAAACTACCTCAATTGACAGTTAGCAGTTAGAAGTTATTGATCAGCAATTATTGAAGAGCAGTGTAGATTGTTTTTATTGCATGCTTGCCCCACGCTGATATTTGATAGAATATTTTATTGCCTGTTTTGTACAAAAAATCGGATATTCTGTTTTAATTAATTGAAAAACATTTTGTTATTCTTTTTTCATAAACTTGACTTTATGTTAAAAATTTATTAACTTTGTATAGTAAATGAAAGTTGCTGATATTAACTTTAAACTTCAGGATTATGAAAAATAATATGGGTGTTATTGATAGATGTATCAGGTTTGTTTTGGCTTTTGTTTATATCATGCTTTATGCAACCAGGGTTATTCCTTCAGGAACCTGGTGGGGGATTATATTACTGGCTGTTTCTGGACTATTAATTATAACCAGTTTATTAGGCATCTGCCCGATATATAAACTTTTCAAGATTGATACTCGATCGCATGAAAAGAAAAAGCAAGAACAAATAAATTAGGTGTAAAATCATTACTGATTATTTGTTTTCTCTCTCATTTTTAATTAATTAGCCTTTATTTTGTCATTTTGGCACATTTTATTTTGGCATATAATTTGCTATTTAGAAAAAGTCTAAATAAAAACAACATGAATAATTTAATCATAACAATTTTACTGTCTTTGATGACACAACAACAAAACAACGGATTTACAAACTTTTTAAATTTAAAACATATGAACACAAATCAGAACAACGGGGCTTTAAATTTTGAATTCAAGCCTTTGCCATATGCTTATGACGCATTAGAGCCATACATTGATAAAATGACGATGGAAATACATTATTCACGGCATCATAAAGCGTATTTTGACAATTTTATAAAGGCCGTAAGCGGCACACCGCTTGAAAAAATGACATTGAATGAGATCATGGCAAATGCAAGCAAGTACCCTCCTGTGATCAGGAACAATAGCGGAGGGTATTACAATCATGAATTGTATTGGGAAAATATGGTAAAAGACGGTAAAAAGATGTCGCCGGAATTTGAAGCAAAATTAGTGAAGCAGTTTGGCAGCATTGAAAAATTCAAAGAGGGCTTTTCCAATGCGGGTCTTACACGTTTTGGAAGCGGCTGGGCCTGGCTATGCATTGATGAAAAAGGCGAATTGTTTATAAGCTCAACACCCAACCAGGATAATCCTTTGATGGATGTTGTTGAAAGAAATGGCACACCATTATTGGCAATGGATGTCTGGGAGCATGCTTATTACCTTAAATATCAGAACAAGCGTGCCGACTATATTTCTGCCTTCTGGAATATTATCAACTGGGAAGTTGTTGAAGCAAGGTATAAAAAAGCTATGTCTAACCAATAATACTTAAAACTATGAAAAGGAATATGGGAGTTGTCGACAGCATAATCAGAATGGTATTGGCTATTACCTTTATCATTCTGTATTCGACAGAAGTAGTGAGTGGTATATGGGGAATGATCCTGTTGGTGCTGGCCGGAATTTTTATTCCGACCAGCCTGGCAGGTACTTGTCCTTTGTATATGCCCTTTGGCTTTTCAACACGCCGCAAATCATTGAAAAAAGAAATCTGGAGAGCTGACAGCAAATGATCATCTTTTTGGAGGCGTTTGCAGGGCTTATTGGACTTCATTGATAAGGTACGAACTTTATCCAGGGCTTGATTTATTACTCATTGAAATCAAGTGTTGATATTTATACGTATTTCATATAGCAACGAATGTACTGTCCAACTGCAACTGACACTAAGTTATACAGAAAAATCAAAATCAGAAATTAGTATAACTTAGTGTTTAGGCCTTATAGTGTTTGTATAAAAATATTTTCAACTCCTGATCAGCATTACGTGTTACTTATTACATGATAAATTAATATTTTTATACCCGTTTTGATGGATTTTTATGCCTGGTAAAAGAGTAACATTATCACAAAAGCTTTTTGCATATTATTTTGCATTGATACTGTTGACTATTATTGTTCTTAGCTCGTATTCCTATTATTCTGCCAAAAATGCGCTTATTACACGTACTTATGAGCAGCTTAACTCTGTTAAATTTGAAAAAGAACGTAACCTGGAACGTTATTTAAAAGAAAGAAGCCGGGAAATATCAGAAATGTCGGGGTTGCCTGATTGGCAATTTATTACAAAAAAGCCAGGAGGCAGTTATTATAAAAGTGATGAATTACTCAATGTTATTAAAGCTGAGTACAATGATAAACTGAAAGGGTATTTTACCGGTAATTCATATTATAATCAGCTTATATTTAATTGCGGCGAAAAGGTACATATTGATTTAGAAATTGGCGATGACGGAACATTAAAAAGATCTTTATTCCCTAAACATTTTGAACTTTCAGATTCGGAATTATTTAAAAAAATTTATGGTAATAATGCGGTTCAGATAATTGAATCGCGGGCTGGTGATTTATACATAGGATCTGTTGTTGAATCGTGCGATTGTATAAATAGTAAAGCAGCTCTGCTGGTCAGATTAAATCCTGAAATCATAAATAAAATAATGTACAATGCCAATAAAATGAATGGATTGGGTGAAACAGGCGAAGCATACATTGTTGGCAGTGACAGCACAATGAGAACCACCTCGCGTTTTAAAGGTTTTCATGAAAAGCGGGTAAAAGTAAGGACTGAGGGTGTGGAGGCGGCCTTGAATAATATCTCTGGGACGGGTCATTATAAGGATTACAGGAATATAGATATACTTGGAGCATATGGAAAAATAAATATTCAAGGTCTGAATTGGGTTATTTTAGCTGAGATTGATGTGAGGGAAGCCATGGTTCCTATTTATACTCTGAGGAACAGTATAATTATTCTCAGCCTGATCATTTCATTGTTATTGTTTGGGGGAGTTCTTATTATTACGCGCCGCATTACCCAACCTTTGTTAAAGCTAAAAAAGGCCACTGAGGATGTCAGCCTGGGAAATTACGACATCCATGTTGATGTGCTTGCCCAGGATGAAATAGGGGAGTTGTCGAGGGCTTTCAACAGGATGGTGGATAAAATCAGGGAGCAGAATAAAGAGTTGGAACAGGAGCGGTCCTTGCGTATCACATCGGTTTTTGACGGGCAGGAGCAGGAACGTCAGCGGTTGGCACGCGAACTTCATGACGGCCTCGGGCAGCGTATTCTGGCTGTAAAAATGCAGCTTGAGCGTGCTGAAATTGGTAACCCCGAACTGAAACAAAAGCTCATTGAAAATGCAAGATTGTTGCTGGCTTCGGTTTCAAAAGAAATGGTCGAAATGTCAGAAAACCTTATGCCACATTTATTAACTGAATTCGGACTGGTAAGCGCCATCGAAAATTTATGTGAAGAAATTCAGGCAACACATAATATTGCCATAAAATTTTCATATGATGAAATTCCAGGAAACTGTCCGGCAAAAGCCAAAATTTATCTTTTCCGCATCATACAGGAAGCTCTGAATAATATGGTAAAACATGCAGGCGCAAAAAATGCAGCAGTGTCGCTTCATTATGAGAAGAATTTAATGCATCTTTGTATAATGGATGATGGCAAAGGTTTTGACAAGAGCCAAATCAGAAAGGGCGCAAATGGAATAATGAATATGCGCGACAGGGTGGAAATTCTTGGCGGAAAGTTTAATATAACATCATCAATTCAGCAGGGGACGAAAATTGAGTCCGAAATCAGCTTAAATATAACAGATTGAAAATAAATTTTAGGAAATGAAACCGATCAGGATAATGTTGGCTGATGACCATCAGATATTTCGCGATGGCATTAAATCACTTCTTTCGGATGATCTGGAAATTGAAGTTTTTGCCGAAGCCTCAAACAGTGGCGAACTGCTTAGTATGCTCAAAGTAAACCGGCCCGACATCCTGATTCTTGATATTACTATTCCCACCATTTCCGGAATTGAGTTAACCAAAATCATCACATCAGAATATCCTGAAGTCAGGATTTTGATACTGTCAATGCATAAAAATAATGACTACGTGGTAAATGCTATGATAAACGGCGCAAAAGGCTACCTGCCAAAAGATACTTCGCGTAAGGAATTACTGGAGGCCATTCATACCATTGCCCAGGGAGATGAATATCTTGGAAAACTTATCTCTGCCAGTATATTGAGAAGTTATATCAAAAGGACTCACTCGGGCTTTGAACGTCTCGATAAAGATGAACAGCTTACGACGCGTGAGATTGAGATTATTAAACTTGTTGGGCAGGGTATGTCAAATAAAGAAATTGCCGATAATCTTTTTATCAGTATAAGAACAGTTGACAGCCACAAAAACCATATAATGAATAAGCTGAAAATAAAGTCTACGGCTGAATTGATCATTTATGGCATAAAAAATAAAATAATTGATATTCAATAAAGACGGCTTATAGGTAAATTACCTATATATAAGCATGTCCTTCATATTAAATTACGCTTATTCCTTTAGATGTTTATTTTTTGGGGTAAAATAATTTTACACCCGAAAAATCTTATAAACATCATTAGTATGAAAAGGACAATTTCCATCATTTCTTTTTTATTCCTGGTTTTTATTATTGCAAAGGTTGATGCACAGGAGCAGCCGGAGAAAAAGTGTAAGATTCCTTTTAAGCTAAATGTAGGTGCCGATATTATGAGCCGATACGTATGGCGTGGTCTTGATTATGGCAGTTCTCCCAGTATTCAGCCCACACTCTCATTTGGCATCGGCAATTTTGAAATAGGATACTGGGGCGCAGTAGCCATTACAGGCAATTACGTTGAAACAGATCTTTACGCAAAATATTCTGCAAAAGGTTTTTCGGTAACCCTCACGGATTACTATATACCTGCAACAGCGTCCCTGGTTAATGATACAAGGTATACTTTTTCAAAAAATCCCGATGTCATTGATTTTGATACTGCAACACCTGCCAGCCTGAATAAGTTTACATGCCATTCTCTTGAAGCTACATTGCAATATAAAGGCCCGGAGAAATTTCCCTTTAGCGTTATGGTAGGCACATTCTTTTACGGTAATGACAAAAGTGCTGAAGATACCGTATTTACTCAATCGGGCCTGGTTCAAAGTATCAGATTTAAAAACAGATTTTCCACTTACCTTGAGCTGGGGTATAGTTTTGCTATTAAGGATTTTAATTTTGATGTATTTGCAGGAGCAACGCCATTTTCAAGTGTATACAGTACACCTGCATATGACGGTGGATTTGCTGTGGTCAATACCGGAATAACAGGGTACAAAATTGTAAAAATCACTGATAAATTTAGTTTGCCGTTAAAGGCATCTGTAATTTTTAACCCGCAGGCATCTCAATTTCATTTTGTATTTGGACTTACATTATAGTTTATTATAACAAACAAAAAACAGGAGGTTTATTATGGATACTGGTTCAACCGGATTTATGCTGCTGGCGTGTAGCCTTGTTATGCTTATGACACCCGGTCTGGCATTTTTTTATGGTGGCCTGGCAACAAAGCGTAACATACTTGGAATTATGATTCAAAGTTTTGCGTCTTTGGGATGGACAACCGTTTTATGGGTTGTCTTTGGATATTCGCTATGTTTCAGTGGTGGTGCGGGTGGTATTATCGGAAATCTGGACAAGGCTTTTCTCAGTGGAGTTGGCCTTGATTCGATGTATTCCAACGGGAAGATCCCCGAAATAGTATTTATTGCTTACCAGATGATGTTTGCCATTATTACACCCGCATTGATTACAGGCGCTTTTGCCAACAGGGTGAATTTCAAGGCATATATGATCTTTCTGACTTTATGGCAAATTCTGGTATATTATCCGTTTGTTCATATGGTTTGGGGTGGCGGACTTCTGGCACAATGGGGTGTTGTTGATTTTGCCGGAGGTATCGTTGTTCATGCCACGGCAGGATTTGCTGCGCTCGCATCTGTATTTTATGTCGGCGCAAGGGTTGAAAAAAATAATACACCGAACAGTATTCCACTTGTTGCTATCGGAAGCGGGCTTTTATGGTTTGGTTGGTATGGCTTTAATGCAGGCAGCGAAGTTGCTGTTGATCATATTACCTCTCTTGCCTTTTTGAATACGGATATTGCTGCATCATTTGCTACAGTCACCTGGGTGATCATCGAATGGGTACATATGAAAAAGCCAAAGTTTATAGGGTTACTTACCGGTTCAATTGCCGGTCTGGCCACTATTACTCCTTGTGCCGGTTTTGTTCCTTTGTGGGCTTCTCCTATCATTGGCATTGCTGCAGGGATAGTTTGTTATCTTGCGGTTCAGTTTAAAAATAAACGCAAATGGGATGATGCTCTTGATGTATGGGGCGTTCATGGCGTAGGCGGTTTTTTAGGCTGTCTGTTGTTGGGCGTTTTTGCTTCAAAAGCTGTTAATGCTGGTGGAAGTGACGGACTTGCTTTTGGTAATGCTGCCTTTTTTGGTAAGGAAGCGGTAGCCGTTGTGATTGCCTCCGCCTATGCGTTTATCTTTACATATATAATGTTAATTTTAATCAACCTGGTTTCACCGGTGCGTGTTAAAGAAAGTGAGGAAAAAATCGGCCTCGATGTTTCTCTTCATGGTGAGCAAGCCTACGATCAGGGAGCATTGTAAACTTTAGTTTTGTTTTTTACAGATAAGGCCTGCTCAAAGGTCTTATCTGTTTTTTTTCAGTTATTTCATTATTTTATTAAGTGAAATAACTTTAGTATTTTACTGAAAATCTCATATTTTTAATCATTGATGGGTGAAAAAATTACTTTTGCCGCATTATTTATTAATCATTATATTTTAACATTCTAAACATTTCTGGTTGATTTTTTATCGATGATTTTCCCATCATAATTTGCAGGTTTTTATGCCATAAAGGTACGAATTCCTGCAAATATAAATATTAAAAAATCACTTCATATTATTGACATTCAAATGTTTAAGATTATTTTATAGAGCGATTACTTAAAACTCATGGCCAGATGGGCTTTCTTGCAACACGGCTTCATGTTTGGCTGCGCCACACGAAGCCTTATCTGTTGGGAATAGTAATTACTATTGTGGTTGTACTTACTGCAGGATTTATCGTGGGGAAAATACTTCCATTACTTGGACGCCGTACGGAGGTCTATGAAGATGCTGAAGAGTTTCTGGATGCAGAAGCCTGATAATTTATTTTGATTTATCAGGGTAAGGCGGAATTGGAGGCAGTTTTGTACCGGCCTTTTTCAGTTCTTCCAGTATAAGTCTTATTGCTTCATTCAATTGCTCATCTTCACCTGTGTATTCTTTTGCAGGATCGTTGATAATGATAACATCAGGATCAACGCCATGGCCTTCGATAATCCATTTTTTACCTTCGGCATCATAATGTGCAAATTCAGGTTTGTTAAGGTATCCGCCGTCAATAAGAGGAAGCGAGCCCCTGATGCCAACTACTCCTCCCCAGGATCGTTGCCCGACAATTTTACCGATTTTTAATTCTTTGAACTGATAAGGAAAAAGATCTCCGTCAGAAGCAGAATATTGGTCAATAAGGCATATTTTAGGTCCGTATTGTTGCGAAATGCCCGCGATTCGCTGGCTGGTATTACATGCAATCTGCATATATACCAGCTCGCGGTTCAGCCGTTCGATGATCATTGGCGAAACATTTCCGCCGCCATTACCACGGTCATCAATTATTAAGGCGCTTTTTGACAATTGCGGATAAAAATGTTTTACAAATTCATTGAGGCCGTCAACACCCATGTTGGGTATGTGGATGTATCCGACTTTTCCATCAGTAGCATCATTTACCTTTTTTATGTTGTTCTGGACCCAGTTATAATAATAGAGTCCCGATTCGTCATCAATAGGGACAATGATAACCTTTCTGGCTCCCTGGTCTGACGCAGTATTGTTTATGGTGAGTTCTACCTGTTGTCCGGCAGTGTTTACAAGTAGTTCATATATGTTTTTTATATTTTGGACTGATTTGCCGTTGACAGCAATAATAAAATCTTCTTCTTTAACATCCACACCCACCTCTGTCAACGGTGACCGGGTATTGTTTGTCCAGTTTTCACCGCGAAGGATTTTTTCAATTTTAAAATATCCCGAGCCATCTTTCTTTATGATTGCACCCAACAGGCCCGTTTTTATTTTTAATACTTCAGGTTTGTCTCCCCCACCTGTATAGGCGTGTCCAATATTAAGTTCACCAATCATTTCCCCGATAATGTAGGTAAGGTCCGCACGATGATTAACATATGAAACTAATGGCTCATATTTTTTATATACCGCTTTCCAATCTATCCCATGCATGCCCGGATCATAAAAGAAATCGCGCATTTGCCTCCACGATTCATTGAATATTTGTTTCCACTCCTGTTTCAGATCAACCCATACCTTCATATTTGAAAGATCAACATAGTCTTTAGCTTCGATTTTCGATTTCGGCAGGTCCATAACGGAGTATTTACCATTTCCACTAACAACCATTTTCTTTTTATCATTTGAAATGATGTAATTATTAAAAGAGCCCAGGCTGGTCTCTTTTTTTTCTTTTAGGTCATATGTCATCAGTGCTACAGCTGGTTCAGACGAAGTGATCCGCATATAATAGATATTATTGCCTGCAGAGCTGATATTCCAGTATTGTCCGGCGCTTACAGGAAGTGCAACGATACGGTCGATAATGCCATCAATATCGACATTGACGGTAATCGTTTTATTCTCGGGTTCCTTTGTTTCAGTTTGCTGGTTTTCAGTTGATAATGTTACTTCATCATCCACAGGTTTAAACGGTGATGGGGTAGCTTTGTCAAGGGTAAGCAGATAGATTTTATTCATATTAGTATAGGCATGATTCCATTCTGTCCAGCTATATGTCGGATTAAAATCGCGGCTTGAGGTAAAGAATAAGTACTTGCCATCCTGGCTGAATACGGGTTCGCCACAATCATACCACCCGTTAGTGACAGGATATTTATCAGATGATTCGAGGTAATACAGGTAGATTTTTGTTTCAGATGTTTTGTCAGGCCGTGCATATGCAACCCACTTACTGTCAGGCGACCAGGAAAAATCGGTAAATTCACCGTCAATAGATTTATCCACCTGGACCACTTTTTTTGTCTCAATATCAACATATTGCAGCCGCAGCATTTTATCGGCCCATAAAAGTTTTTTGCTGTCGGGCGACCAGACAGGCTGGTATTTATAAGTGTCGGAATTACCTGTGATTTTTACAGGAGCTGATGTTCCATCCTGGGCTATGATATATATTTCGTCTTCATTGGTAGCATCAGAAATATAAGCGATATATTTTCCATCAGGCGACCATACAACATTTCTGTCATGAGTGCCCGGACTTTGGGTGAGATTGCGTGTTATCCCTGTCCTGGCTGGCACGGTGAAGATATCGCCTCTGCCGCTGAATACCAGTCTTTTGCCGTCAGGCGAAATGTCGAATGAGGTGATGTTTTTTGATGCGTCTTTCATTTCGCTTCGGCCTGTATTCAGATCATCGGCTATCTGAATATTTACTTTGACAGTCTTTTGTGTTTTAATATCGTAGGTATAGATATATCCACCGTTTTCAAAAACAATAGCGCTATCTCCCAGGGATGGAAATTTGATGTCAAATTCCTTAAAATCAGTTATTTTTTGGGTTTCTTTGGTAGTTATATTACAGCAAAAAAGGTTCATGATCCGGTCCCGGTCAGAAAGAAAATATATATAATCACCGTACCACATCGGGAATATGTCCTGTGCCTCATTGTTGGTAATGTCTATTGTTTGTTTGTTATTGAAATCATAAATCCATATGTCATCAGCCATGCCGCCCTTATAATACTTCCAGGTTCTGAATTCGCGGAACACCCTGTTGTAAGCCAGCTTGCTTTTGTCGGGCGAATAACTGCAGAAACCGCCACAGGGCAGGGGTAGTTCTTCAAACATGCCTCCATCGGCAGAAACCTGGTAAAGCATACCTTTAAAGTCATTAAATGATTTCATCCTGGAACGGAAAACCAGGGTCTGGTTATCTTTCCAAGTCATGAGGATATTGTTTGGCCCCATACGGTCAGAAATATCATCACGCCCAAGAGTTGCTGAATAGGTAAGGCGTTTTGGGATACCGCCTTCAGCAGGCATAGTATATATTTCTGTATTTCCATCATATTGTGCGGTAAACCCAATGGTTTTTCCATCAGGCGAAAACCTGGCAAACATTTCATAACCAGCATCATTGGTGAGCTTACGTGCCATTCCGCCTTTCTTATCCACTGAGTACAAATCTCCGGCATATGAAAACACAATTTTATTTCCCGAAATGGCAGGAAATCTGAGCAGCCTCATTTCATTTTGCGCTTTAAGAATTGTTGTAAAGCAACACGAAATCAATAATGTGATTATAAATCTGTATTTCATAAATCAAAGTTTTGATGAAACACAAAAGTAACAAAATGCTTTTAATTGCTCGATCCCCGGGAACTATTATCCTTCGAAGGTGAGTGACAGCTGAAAAATTTTTGAATTGAGGTGTTTTACACTATTTGTATATATAGTGTTTTCAGGAAAAAGCAGGCTGCGAAGCCCATATGACATCTTTAACTCTATACCGAATTTGAAATAGGGCAGAAAAAAATCAAAACCGGTACCTGCATCAAGCATATAATCACTGCGGGCAAGTTTTATGGGCGCCTCTCCTTCTTTGTTCTTTTTCTTTGCCTGCGAAGCCATATCAATACTATATTTTGCGCCGCCGATAATATATGCCCGGAAGTTTCCGATACGTTTTGATTGATATTTAACGTATATCGGGAAAATCATAAATGTTGATTCAACTCTTTTTTTAAGAACATAATCAGCAGAATCATTGAAGCTGAAAGAATATTCAACAGTACGGTTTCCGAATGAAAGTGTGGGAACGAACCGGAGGCTAAGGTACTTTGTGAGCCGTAAACTGGAAACTATTCCTATATCGAAACCAAAATCAGGTTTTGTTGTGACACTTTTCAACGAATCAAATTGGCTTAAATCATCAACGGTTTTTATTGCAAAGTTCATTTGATTCCCGCCTAAAAGAAAACCAAAATGGTAAGGCCTTTTATCAAATTTAGGAAGATTTTCAATAATGACTTTTCTGTGCCGTTGTGCCAGGCATTTATCCTCAACCAATAAAAACAGGCTAATCAGGACGAGAGAATTTAAAACTATTTTTTTCAAAGCGATTTTCTGAACTTTATATAACGCAATGTGTCAAAAAGTATTGCAAAATTATATAAATTTTTACTTTTTCCCAACATAAATTGTGGCTATTCCACCGCTTAAGCGTATTTGTCGTATATGGTTGAATCCCGAATCATTCATGATCTTAACAAAAGTATCGCCATGCGGAAAATTTTCAACGCTGTCGTAAAGGTACTTATAGGCAGTCTTGTTTCCTGATACCATACTTCCAACGAATGGCAGTAAAAACCTGAAATAAAAACCAAAAATCGTTTTAAATAGGCCTCCAGGTTTTGAAAATTCAAGTATAAAAACTTTTTTTTCCGGCTTAATCACCCTCAATATTTCTCTCAATCCGGAGCTTAAATTCTGGAAATTTCTCACACCAAAGGCTACTATTGCTGCGTCGAAATTATCATCGGGAAATGGCATGTTTTCAGCAGGGGCATTTAATAAATCAATATTACTTTCCAGCTTGTTTTTCCTGATTTTTGACCGGCCTTTTTCCAGCATTTTTTCGGAGATATCAATACCTGTGCACCGGCTTCCGGGTATTTTTTTTATAGTAAGGATGGCCAGATCAGCAGTGCCGGTGGCAACATCCAATATGGTCACCGGATTTTCCGCTTTCAGCAAACGGACCAGTTTTTTTCTCCATAATTTATCAATGCTGAAAGAAAGGAAATGGTTAAGAAAATCATACCTGTGGGCAATGTCATCAAATAACTTACTAATGTCTTTGTTACTTTTTTCTTTTAGCAAAGAATCCATAGGTGTGTAAACAATGGACTAAAGTAAGTTGAGAAGTTCTTTTAAAAATTTTTCTTTATTGATCGGGACAACGCCTTTTTCTTCGCAAACCATACCACCTGCAATATTTGAAATATAGGCAGTATCGAAAAAAGGTAAATTTAAAGCGGTACAAAGTGCAGCCACAGAAATAACGGTGTCGCCAGCCCCTGATACATCGGCAACATTTCTAACTTTTGAAGGAATGAGAGCGCCTTCAGCCTTGCCGTTATTGTTTGCTGAAATGAAAACTCCCTGTTCCGACAGGGTAAGCATCATTTTGGCAATATTCTGATGATGTTGAAAGTTTGAACATATTTTCAGTAATTCTTCGGGCTGCCTTTGTGTATTATCAATTTTTAACCCTTCGCAAAATTCTTTGTAATTTGGCTTGAACAAGGTAACATTTTTGTAAAACGAAAAGTTTTTCTTCTTGGGGTCAACAACAACAGGTATTTTAAGTCTTTCTGCCAGTTCCACCGTCCACGTGATCAGGGCATGGTTGATCATGCCTTTGTCATAGTCTTCAAACAAAATAACATGCGGTTTTTCGGTAGTTATCAAACGTTCAATATGATTAAAAAAGTCGCGTGTTTCTTCCTGGTTAAGCTGATGCGCTACTTCATCATCCACGCGCAGCATCTGATAATTATTACCTATGATCCTGAATTTTGATGTTGTAATACGCTTTTCGCTGTTGATGATTCCGGAGTTTGTCATACCGTTAATTTCCAGTATTTCATTAAACTCCTTTGCTGCCTGGTCTTTGCCATTAATGCTGCAAAGTATTGGTGTAGCCCCTAAGGAATGGATGTTCAAAGCAACGTTGGCAGCTCCGCCCAGCCTGTTTTCACGCTTGGTTACAGCAACAACCGGTACCGGGGCTTCAGGGGAAATCCTTTCTACTTTTCCCCAGATATATGAATCTAGCATAACATCGCCGATAACAAGCGCTTTGAGATTATTAAAGTCTCTGAAAGATTTTTCTATGGAAGTTTTATTTATTGTAAGCATTAATCACTGGATTTTAAACGTGCATAGCTGGTTTGTAAAAAATTTGTTTCATCAGGATATTGGAATTTCACAGTGAAAGCTGTGTTTTTATGCTGGTTGATCTGAACCAGGCTTTTACCGATCAGTACATTATCCGAAGTATATAATAATAATTGAAGTTCCCCCTTGAATTCTCTCGAAAAATCAATCAGCAGCGGTATTGATTTTAGTTTACCGCTGTTTACCGAATAGGTGTCAATTTTCGTAAGCGTAATTCCCATATCCTGCAAAACCGGGTCAGGCATTACCTTTATGTGGATCAGGCTTTTATCCGAATCCCTGATAAAACCGGTTATATAGCTTTCTCCGGACGTATTTTCATTGCTGGATTTTATAGAAGTTGTATCGTTTTGTGAAGTGTCATTTGGAATATCATAATCAGGTGTTTCCCAGGTTTCTCCATTCCATGTCCTGTTGTATTCTATCGTCTTTTGAAAACTTTGCGCCATCCGGACAATACCTGTAATACAAAAAACGGCAGCACCAATGGCGATAATAATGCCCGGGATCCATTGGATGGCCTTTTTTTGAACTATGCCCAGAATAATCAATAACAGGCCGAGGCCGAAAAACAGAAGGACAGCTATTGCAAATAATCCAAATAACAAAGCTGAGGACATATTAATTATTTTAAATGATTTAAAGCTTCTTTTAATCGTTTGACAGCTTCAGTGATTTTTTCTTTGGAGGTTGCATATGAAAAACGCAGACAATTGGGGTCTCCGAATGCTGAACCGGAAACCAAAGCAATGTGAGCTTTGTTGAGCAGGAACATGCTCAGCTTTTCACTGTTGTTAATGACTGTTTCTCCGTCTTTTTTGCCAAAATAATGTTTTACATCCATAAATACATAGAATGCACCGTCAGGTTTATTTGTAATTATCCCTGGAACATCTTTAAGGAGGTTGAGCAGTAAGTCCCTTCTCTCATGAAAAGCATCAAGCATTTGTTTGAATTCGGGAGTGAGTTTGGGATCCATATCAATAGCCGCGAACGAAGCTTTCTGAGCAATGGAGCACGCCCCGGATGTTACCTGTCCCTGGAGCTTATTACACGCTTTAGCAATAGGAGCCGGCGCAGCAATATAACCGATACGCCAACCGGTCATGGCATAGCCTTTTGATACGCCATTAATTACAATAACACGGTCTTTTATTTCGCTGAATTGAGCAATGCTTTCATGTTTTCCCAGGAAATTGATATATTCATAAATTTCATCGGAAATAATAAAAATATTTTTATGGTGTGCAAAGATGTCTGCAAAAGCGCGTAATTCATCTTTTGTATAAACTGTTCCTGACGGGTTGCATGGGCTGCTGAAAATAAAGACTTTGGTCTTTTCTGTTATGGCCTCTTCCACCTGTTTGGGGCTTACCTTAAAGTTTGTCTCAATGGTACTGGGAATATATACTGCTTTGCCTTCGGCGAGCTTTACTATTTCCTTGTATGAAACCCAATAGGGGGCAGGAACAATAACTTCATCACCGGGGTTGACCAGCGCCAGCATCACATTGGCGATGGAATGTTTGGCTCCTGTTGATACAACAATCTGTTCAGCAGTGTAGTCAAGGTTGTTATCCCGTTTAAGCTTGTTGCATATTGCCTGTCGTAACTCCGGATAACCCGGAACTGGCGGGTAATGTGTGAAGTTTTTATCAATAGCATCTTTTGCGGCACTTTTGATAAATTCGGGAGTGTCAAAATCAGGCTCACCAATGCTCAGATTGATCACATCAAAACCCTGGGCGCTCAGTTCACGGCTTTTTTGTGTCATGGCAAGGGTTTCGGATTCGGATAAATTGTTGATTCTATCAGATAAATAGTTCATAGGATGAATGGTTTCGATAATTTTTCAAAATTAGTAATAAAATATAAAATAACAGATAAATGCCGTTTTAAATAATATTCTTTAAAAACATGTATTGATTATCAGGTTGTTTTAATAATTTTGGTGTCATGATGATCGTGGATATGATTATTATTGTCAACACATTTATATCACAGGTCAATGAATTGAACCTATAATTTTTATTTTATCTTTGCGTTTTTAATTCAAAAAATATGGAAGATTTTCTGGATATTTTAAAGTACATTTTACCTTCGTCCGTTGTATTTGTAACGGCATATTTTATTCTTCGGGCTTTTCTTCAGAATGGGACACATAAAAAACTACTTGAACTGAAGCTTTCGAACCAGAATGTGATTATGCCGATACGGCTCCAGGCCTATGAGCGGGTTATTCTTTTACTTGAGCGTATTTCACCTTCGAGCCTTATTCTGCGGGTTTCGTTACCCGGAATGTCGGCAAGCCAATTGCAGGCTGTATTGATACAAAATATCCGCGATGAATTTGAGCACAATCTTTCTCAACAAATCTATATATCTTCTACTGCCTGGGATTTGACCCGCAATGCAAAAGAAGAAATGATCAAACTCGTAAATTTGGCAGCTTCTCGCCTGAATGATCAGGCGACGGCAATTGAATTGGGCTCCATGATTTTTGAGCTGGCCATGTCAAAGGATAAATTACCGGTGAGTAATACCATTGAATACGTAAAAAAAGAAGTAAGGCAGCTTTATTAAGCGCGGTACTACTTTATTCCCAGTCTGGTTTTTATTTCTCCGGGAATGGCATCCTTGTGAACAAGTATGGCAATTGTTTTCAGGCGAACATAGTTTTCAGACATAAACCAATAGCCTTTGTTCCCCTTGTTTTCGCCCCATGAGTTTTTCGTAAGGTAAAATTTTCCGCCGCCGGCAGATATGGCTGAACCTGTGATATGCATTAAATGGTCGTCGGTAACGGAAAAGTTTTCAAAGGCTTTTTGCCGGTCTTCCTGTGTTACAGGCTTTTTTTTATTTTCAAGAGTCGCCACGCCATTGTTTTCTGGGAAACTTGTTTCATCTGTGATGTCACCATCCCAGCAAAATGTATATCCTTTGCTGATTGAAAAATCCATTACTTTCATAAGTTCATCCACCGGCAGGTTGTAATATCTTTCAAACATCCAGTTGTCAGGAACTTCGAGTACAAATTGGCTATAGAACGGTTGGTGTGTGTAAGAGGTAAGTTCAATGTAATTATCAGCATCAAGTCCGAGTGATGCGGCAAACGATTTAGCTGTGTAGTTTTTATCTTTATAAGTAAAGTTTTGCGGTAGTTTCCCAAGATGTATGTCTAAAATACTGTCTAATGATTTCTTCCATGTATCATTTGCTTCGCCGGGATTTTTTTTAACAACAGCATTCATGATGTTTTCCAATGCTTCATCCATAGTAAGCTGATCATGATTTTTCTTACCGGAGAGTCCGCTGTATACTTCTTCGGGGATAGCACCAAAAGTTTTAAAAATATTTATGATATCATGAGCCTGTCCGCCCGAACCAAAATTGCTGTTTCCTTGAAAGTGATAATAATTATATGCTTTTAAAAGGTAAGCGAGGCGAACATAAATCATTTCGGACAAATCATATTCACCTTTGCCCATCCTTAGTAATTCGCTTTCTAAAAAAGATACAGTGGCAAAGCTCCAGCAAGTATTTGACATGGCCTGGTTTTTAACAGGTGTGGCTTCAAGTTTTTTTGTGATGGTAATCGTTTCTTTTTGGGCCGAAAGCGTAAGGCAAATCAGCAATGTAATAATTGAAAGTGTGATTTTTTTCATATCTCTTATTTAATATATAAAAACTGAAAAAATTCTTTTATCGTATCCACTGTATTTTATTGGTAATATTTGATGGGATGCCATCTTTATTTAACATGATCGAAATGGTTTTGAGTTTAAGATACGCCTCTGACATATAAATAAGTCCGCCGGTTCTGTCATTCAATCCCCATGAATTTTTTACAATGTAATATTTTTTGCCATCCTGGTCATGGGCTGTACCAATGATGTGCATTACATGATCTACCTTGGAATCAAGTGATTCAAATGTTTGTTGCCTGAGTTCAGGTGTGGGAATAATTTCTTTTTCATTGATAAGGAATGTGTTTTTTTGTTCAATGGGAGACTTATCGTTCCATTTTTTAGAAGGAACCAATGCAAGTCCATAGTCGAATGAAAACTCATCTTCGCTTACATCACCGTTCCAGAGCACAGTAAATCCTTTGCTTAATGCAAAATCAATAGTTTTGAAAAAATCATCATAAGGAAGATTATAATATAAATCATGGCTCCAGTTGTACGGGGTTTCCAAAACGAAAGCTGTGTAATAAGGATGATGTGTGTATGAAGTTAGTTCAGGGTATTCATCAGGATTGACACCCAAATATTTTGCAAACGATAAGGGAGTAAAGGATTTATGATCAATTTCAAAATTAACAGGAGGATCGCCTAAATAAGTTTTTAAAACCAATTGGATAGTGTCATCCAATTTTGCAAAGCCCCTGGGGTTATTTTCGGCAAGATACTGGTTTGCTATTTTGCGGATGGTTGTATCCATTTCAGAATGATCATAGCCGAAGCTGTTATCGTTTTTGCCTTTATAAGCCTGTTGAGGAACCAGCCCACAGGTTCGCACTGTTTTCATTACATCATGCGGTTGCCCGCCCGGGGTGAGAAAGACTTTTCCATGCCATCTGATATAATTTTCAGTTTTTTTGGGGTAAATATTCCATACGAAAAACATTTCCGAAAGGTCATATTCTCCTTTTCCCATGCGAATAAGCTCACTTTCAATAAATGAGGTTGTGGCAAAGCTCCAGCACGTGCTTGAATAGCTTTGATCTTTAACCGGAGTAGCTTTCAACAGTATATCATTGGTGAAAACACGCTGAGGGAATGCTGCCGTTGCAATTAGCAGTATGAAAAACAAGACACAGCGTCTGTAAAAATTCAAAATGTTTGTATTGCAGGTTTCAGAATACAAATATAAATATTTAATTTCGCACTAAATAAGCTTTTCAGGATATTATCAACTATGGAAACAAATACCGGACTTATAAAAGAATTGATATTCCGGACTTCGCGAAGCTCGGGTGCGGGAGGCCAGAATGTTAATAAAGTTTCCACAAAAGTTGAACTTATTTTTGATGTGAGGTATTCATTGTTTTTTAACGAAGAGCAAAAGCAGCAGATATTGGCAAAAGCCGGCAGATTTCTTAAGGATGATGGATTGATTCATCTTACCTGCAGTGCCGAGCGGTCACAATACCTTAACAAACAGAAAGCGGTTGAAAAACTCGTTGCGCTGATTGAAAAGTGCTTGCGGCCCGAAAAGCGGCGTATTCAAACGCCGATTCCCGACGAAGAAAAGGAGCGGCGTATTACCGAAAAAAAATTGCAGGCTGAAAAAAAACAATATAGAAGAAAAGTTGATTTATAGGGAATAATTCAAGTCGAAAAATTCCTGAATATGTGTTAATTTTATATGTTTGTCATTGTGTCTGCCGTACTCTGATTTTCTCAAAGCTATTTTAGAATTATTTTATTTATTTTTTTTTATATGGCAGGCAACCCGGCTTGTTTATTTTTTGTCATAATCCTATATTCCAAAACAACCAATTAAATTATTGCCATATGAAAAAGCTAATTTGCATTTTGTTATTGCTGGCCTTTTTCAGTTATATAGCGTATTCACAGATGGCTTCCATACAGGCTGTATCTGGCGCTTTGCCAGGTCATACAATATCGGTACCCGTTGTATTGTCAGGTTTTGCTCCCAATACAATCACCGCTTTTCAATTCTCTATACAGTATGATACAATCCACCTGCAATTCGTATCAGCTTCAAATTGGTACCCCGGAATAAACGGTGTAGGTATATTGCCCAATCCGCCCTCCGGAAATACGCAATCCATTTCATTTGTATGGGGAGATACCCCTGATACCATACCCGATGGCGGAATGCTTTGCACGATTAATTTTCTTGTAAAGCAACCCGGTAATAGTTGTGACAGTATTTATTGGTCCGATTTTCCCACCCCGAGACTTTTTGCAGATGATAACTACAACGAATACAACATGACATATCACAACGGGCAAATATGTTCTGCTCCCTGTGTTCCGGTATATAATGGATATCCTTCTATTTCGGTATCAGGCGGCTGTAACCAGGGTAATTATTTCGTTACTGCAAATGCCGAAGGAACTGATCCTTTTGCATATCAGTGGCAATACTATGATGGAAGCGGCTGGGGCAATGTTGCCAACGGAACCCCGGCAGGGGCCATTTATACAAATTCAAATTCCCGTACAATGGAAATCGCGGGGCTTAATGCAGCACCTGTAAATCAATACCGATGTTACATCACCAACTGCGGCGGAAATGGCATTTCTATTTCAGATATTCTTGAAATTGCAGAAAGCTCAACTCCTGTTAAGGCCGAAATCCTTTCACAGATTGGGACAACGCCCGGAGATACAGTGGCTGTTCCAATTATTCTATCTGGTTTTTCCCCTGATGATATAGGTAGTTTTAGTTTTACGATAAATTACGATACTAATATTTTGTCCTTTCCCTGGACAGTAGCTGATTCCGGTGCATCAAACTGGTATCCTGGAATCAGTGGCGTAATTATTACAGATTTAAATAACGGGCAGTTAACCTTTGAGTGGGACGACACTGGTGTGGTAATTCCCGACAACAGCATTTTATGTGAATTGAATTTTAAGTACAAAGACTCTGTAACAGGTTGTGGAAATGTTCAGTGGGGGGATGTGCCGGTTTCAAAGTTTTTTGCTGATGAAGATGATAGTATATGGGGCATTGGCCATCCTATGGTTCATTATTGCAACGGATATGTATGCCCTGCATGCGACAGCGTTGCCATTTCAACACAACCTGCCGGCCAGGATATTTGTCAATACGGAAGTGCCGTTTTTTCGGTGGGTACAACCGGTACATCCCCATATTCTTATCATTGGCAATACTTCGACGGTAATATATGGCTCAATGTTACTGATGGAACACCCGCGGGCGCAATATATACAAATGCCGCAACCGGCACAATCACGATCAACGGAATATCAGCTGTTGGTAATCATCAATATAGATGTTATGTGACGAACTGTTCGCAAATGTACAGCGATACATCTGTTGTTGCATTGCTGGGGATACGAACCACACCTTCGGCTCCGGTTGTTGCAACGGTAAACCATACGTCATGCGGTTCGTTTAGCGGCAGTATAATGTTGAGCGGATTACCGGCCGGCCCTTGGGTTATCAATCCGGGAAGCATTACAGGATCAGGCGCTGATACAACACTTACAGGACTATTGCCGGGTACTTATCTTTTCACGGTGTCTAATGACCAGGGTTGCACATCACCGGCATCAAATGTAACTATAGGGTTGCAACCATTCTGTCCTTATGCCAGTGCGGGAGATGATGTGTTATTAAACTGTGGTGAATTGTGTTTAGATTTAAATGCTATCTGCCAGCCATTAAATGAAACAGATACTTATTCAGTATCATCAATTCCTTTCAACCCTCCTTATCCGTTTGATACCGGAGCGCCCATTTTGGTTAATATTGATGATACCTGGAGTAATGTTATCAATCTTCCATTTACTTTTTGTTTTTATGGCCAGGCATATAATCAATTGATTACAGGTTCAAATGGGGTGGTTTCCTTTGATTTGTCACCTGCGGGAGGTTATTGTCCCTGGTCTTTTTCAAATATGTGTCCCTCTTCGAACCTGATTAAAAATGCCATTTTTGGGGTTTATCATGATATAGATCCTTCTGTAAGTGGCTCCATGTATTATGCTATACTCGGCACAAGCCCCGCCAGGACATTTGTTGTCAATTGGGATGAGGTTTCTATGTATTCCAGTTCTTGTAGTAACTTAAAAGCTACTCATCAGATTGTGTTATATGAAACAACGAACATTATTGATGTATATATTCAGAACAAACCATTGTGTAGCAGTTGGAACAACGGAAACGGCCTCGTGGGGATACAAAACGCTACCGGTACAGCGGGTATGGCAGCTCCGGGAAGAAACACATCAGCCTGGACAGCAAGTAACGAGGCCTGGCGCTTTACACCGGCAGGAAACCCAACCTATTCTTTTTCATGGTGGCAAGATACAGTGCAAGTCGGAACCGGCCAAAGTATCAATGTATGCCCCGATACGACAACCACATATGTTTTACAGGTTGATTATAATTTATGTTCAGGCAATAATGTAATGGTAAGTGATAGTGTGACTGTTTTTATATGTGATTCAACAACGGTAAGAGTAAGCCCGTTATCTTCTTCTGTTTGCCAGGGGCAGAGTGTTACCATAAACGCCTATTGGGGAACTTCATACTCATGGGCGCCGGCAACGGGTTTAAATACTACCAGCGGGCCGGTTGTTATTGCTTCACCATCTGCTACAACAGTATATACGCTTACAGCGATCTCTCAGAATGGAAATACCGTAATAACTTCTGTTGTTGTTAATGTAAAGCCATTAGCCCTGAATGTAAGTGTTGACGATTATAAACTTTCGGCAGACACATCGGGTGACTCTTTCCAGTGGCTTGATTGTAATAATGCAATGCAACCGGTTATTGGTGCAATATACTCAAGTTATACATCTGCCGTTGCCGGGAACTATGCTGTAATTGTGTCCAGTGGGGCATGTGCTGATACGTCGGAATGTTATGAAGTTCCTCCTAATGGAATAGAATCTTTTCAGACCGGAGGAATATTTGTTTATCCGAATCCTGTTACTGATGATCTGACCATTGAATATCCCGGAAATGTGGAATTATTAAATTTAGAAATACTAAACTCAGTCGGACGGGTTGTTTTCAGTGGAAAAATCCTTGACAAAAAAGTAATTCAGGCTGCAACTTTTCCTGCAGGTGTCTATCTGTTAAAATTAGATAATGGTCATTCCGTCAAGCTTAAGAAAATAATTAAAAACTGATATGGGCTGATGTGTTTTTCACGTGGTGCCTAATAGTATTTGATGAAAGGCTTGCAAATAACAATTATTTCTTTTAACGAGATGAATTAGAATGTAAGATAAAAATGCCGGATGATGTTTTAAGGGTTTGATCAGGAAAATATCACCCATTAGCAGCCCTTTTCTTTCAATATCTTTTTGGCTTCTTTATAACCGATTTCATACATTTTTTCGGCATTTGCGTTGTCTGCCATTGAGAATTTATGTAATTCGGCTGGTTCAATGAAGATATCAAACCTGGGGATTTTATGATGCCAGATTTTGTTTAATGCCATAATGATAGCACGGTCAGCCACATTCATCATGCCATCAAATTTTTTTTCGGGTACAATAGGATTCACGTTCACACCGATAAGTATTTCACAGTCGTTTTCAATAGGCTCAGAAGGAAGATTGTTTAGAACCCCGCCGTCTATGTATGTGATGTCATCGATGATCATGGGCTGAAATAAAACCGGAATGCTGCATGAGGCGATAATATATTTTGCCAGTTCGCCTGATGAGAAATACTCGGCCCGTGCTTCATTAAGATTGGTCAATGTGACAAAAAAAGGAATTTTTAATTCTTCAAATTGCTTTGCTTTCAGGTTGGCAAGTAGCATTTTCTGTAATCCCGTCATCCTTACTAATCCTCTGTCAGGAACAATAAACTCGAGAAATTTGTAAAGTCTTTTATTTGCAAAAATCTTATAAATTTCATCAGGAGTGTTTCCATCGGCATACAATGCGCCAACAATAGAACCTGCGCTCACGCCCGATATTACATCCGGAAAGATCCCGGCTTCATTTAAAGCCTTAAGAACACCTCCGTGCGCAAAGCCTCTTAAGGCTCCGCCACTGAGCACCAGACCGGTTTTATACTTTTTTTTATTTTTAACCATGATGTTTCCCTGTTTTCTGTCAACAAAATAATACAATATTTCTTTTCAGAGGAACATCATTATGAAATTGATGATGAATATTAGATCGAAAACCAGTAAAAACATTCCGGAGATGTCAATTCATAAGAGCTTCAGCAATCTTATCAATTGACAACATCTTTCTGTCAAGTATATGTGTTTCTCCATTTTTAAGAACCAGGAATATTTTATTGCCTGAACTGTCTTTTGAGCAATCAACCTTTTTAATGTGTTTTTTTGCGAGAATCACATGATTTTGGGTGTGATTGGTAAAAACTTCAGAAGCCGCAAGCATGGCCTGGTGGCATTCTTGTATCTTAGTCTCAAACAGGATGCGCTTATTCGTAATAGTAGCGCGGCCAAAAAAATTCAGCCCGTTCTCAAATGTATAATAAAGATCCCACGAATCAATAATGATTTCGTCTTTTAATAGAGTAACATGTGTCTTGGCACTCATAAAAAGGAGTTATTAATACACAAATATACAACATTAATTTGCATAAGTCAACAAAAAATTGAATTATATCTAAATAATACATTTGTTTATATTTAGGCAGTGGTTCTGAATTGAAAATTAATGTTTTATAAAAGTATAGTCAAAACACCTGCCATTATTTTTTTCACTTTTCGGATACCATTGTCATTAATAATGGTAATTTTTATTTGGCCTTGCAGTCAATTTTTAATTTGACCTGAAAAATTCACAAGAAAAATTCACCCTTCGGGCAGACAAAAGAAAAGCAAATATTTTCTGTGTCGGGATTACTGACCTGCTGCCCACATTGCCAATGCTTATTCATAAATTGCATTTCATTTACTTATGAATAGGTCAGATTAAGTAAATCGATTAACAAATCTGTCCGGCCTGATTCGGTATTCATTTTCCCTCACCTAGGAGGTTCTGAACTTAAAGTCTCCATCTTTAAAGCTAATATTTTTTTTGGTAGCTTGTAAGGTGTTGTCCATGTGTCTTTTGTGCAAAAGAAAATATTTTACCCTCGTATACATTTTTGAAATTAATATTTGTGTTGCTTATTTCAGTGGACAATTCTAAAATATGTAATTTCGCAGAAAAATTGTTATTATTAAACTTCTATAAAATGAAAAATGTACTGATTCTTGGTGCCGGTATGGTGGCCAACCCCATAATCCAATATTTATTAGGAAAGAATGTTCATGTTACGGTTGCAGCATTAAATTTTGATGAAGCCAGTCGTATGGTAGGAAATGCCCCTAACGGAAAAGCTGTTTACTGGACGGTTGATAAAGAAGATGAGCTTGATAACATGGTAGCTGGCAGCGATATCGTGGTAAGCCTGATCCCTTATGCTTATCATCTGATGGTCGCCAAACACTGCATTAAACATAAAAAGAATATGGTAACGGCTTCTTATGCAAAACCCGAGATGTATGCCCTTGACAGTCAGGCAAAGGAAGCTGGTATTCTCATTCTAAATGAAATGGGCCTTGACCCCGGAATCGACCATATGTCGGCAATGCGCATCATTGACCATGTTCATAAAAAAGGCGGAAAAATTGAAGAGTTTTATTCACTTTGCGGAGCTTTGCCGGCGCCCGAATCATGTGATAATCCATTTAATTATAAATTTTCGTGGAGCCCCAAAGGCGTTGTACTGGCAGGAAATAATGATGCCATCTATCTTCGTAAAGGTAAAACCGTTGAAATCCCGACAGCAAACTTATTCAAAAATCCAATGATGCTTGATTTTCCCGGTGTTGGAATGCTTGACATATACCCCAACAGGGATTCATTGTCGTATATAAAAATTTATGGTATCCCCGAAGCAAAAACCATGTACCGCGGTACTTTCCGTTTTAAAGGCTGGTGCGAAACCCTTGATGTGATGAAAGCGCTCAAATGTACCTTGCCGGATAAATATGATTTCACAGGGAAAACCTATGCAGGAGCGGTAGCTTTGGTGAATGGCCTGAAAGATGAAAAGGATATTAAAAAGCAGGTGGCTTCATTATTAAAAATTGATGAAAACGCGTATGCGCTCAACTCCATGGAGTGGCTGGGATTATTCAGCAATCAGCCCATGAACCGCAAAGAAGACTCCATGTATGAAATTACCTCCGATCTGATGATAGAGAAAATGATGATAACAGAAGATGATCGCGATATGGTGGTTATGATGCACATTTTCAAAGCCGTATATCCCGATGGTTCCGCTGAAGTCATTAAATCCAGGATGCTGGATTTCGGTTCATTAAAAACCGATACTTCCATTGCACGTACTGTGGCATTGCCTGCAGCCACTGCCGTGGAAATGATTCTGAATAATGAAATTACGATCAAGGGTGTTCATATTCCGGTTATTCCAGAAATCTATAACCCGGTACTTAACAATCTTGAAGCCCTGGATATTAAGATGGTCGAAGAATACGGCTTGCCGGTATCTGAGATTTTATAACTAATTCTATATATGAAATTTGGCAAGTGGATAGGAGGCGGATTAGGATGGGCTCTCGGTGGGCCTATTGGAGGGATATTGGGCTTTGTATTCGGTTCGGTTATCGATTCAATGACCATCACTACTGTTCACGGCCCGGTAAGGACACAGCAGGGTGATTTTGTGGCAAGCCTTCTGGTACTTACTGCAGCCGTGATGAAAGCCGACGGACAGGTTGTGAAATCTGAGCTGGATTACGTTAAGCGCACATTTCTTCAGCAGTTTTCGGAGGAAGAAACGCGCCAGCATATGCTTGTTTTGCGCGATATCCTGAAACAGGATATCCCGGTACATGATGTTTGCAGCCAGATTGCACAGAATATGGATTATTCTTCAAGGCTGCAACTTTTGCATTACCTGTTCGGCATATCTATGGCTGATAATATTGCTCATCCCAGGGAGATAGAAGTAATAGCCTCGATAGCTTCTTTTATGAGAATTTCAGAGGCAGACTTCAATTCCATCAAAGCCATGTTTGTAAGGGATACCGACAGCGCGTATAAAATCCTTGAAGTGGAGCCGACCGCCAGTGATGAAGAGTTGAAGAAAGCATACCGGAGGATGGCTGTAAAATATCATCCCGACAAGGTAAGCCATCTAGGGACCGAAATGCAGAAATCAGCCAACGAAAAGTTTCAGAAGGTGAATGCAGCCTACGAAGAAATCAAGAAACAGCGCGGCATAAGCTGATTTGTTTTTATTACTGGGCAAATAGCAATGCCGGTATTTTGATTACAGAAATTTTTTGAAAAATATTTTCTATGTCGGGTTGCCTGACCTGCTGACCACGTTGCCCATGCTCATTCATAAATTGCATTTCATTTATTTATGAATAGGTCAGGTTAGGAACGTAATGTGCATTTTTGACAGCAAAGACTATTAGCCACTGTCCTGGATATGGTATTTGTTTTTCCTCTATCTGAGGGTTTTGGATAAAAAGCCACCGTCTTTATCGGTGGCAGTATATTGAATGGGGTACATATTGTGATGAAAGCTTAGACGGGAAAAGCAAAACATAGGAGTATGTATTATTTACAGAATAGCAACCGGAATATTATTTCTGTACTTCTTTATACCTCGGGCAACCCGCAAGATGATCGTTCACCATGCCGGCAGCCTGCATAAAAGCATAGCAAATGGTGGAGCCGACAAATGAAAAGCCTCTCTTTTTCAGGTCG
Source organism: uncultured Bacteroidales bacterium (assembly GCA_964626855.1). GTDB lineage: Bacteria > Bacteroidota > Bacteroidia > Bacteroidales > CAIWKO01 > CAIWKO01. The sequence goes on along the minus strand of CAZVKJ010000014.1, from coordinate 35,098 downwards.
CGGCTCATGGCATCCGATTCCGGGCTTTTTGCCGGTATGTCTGCCAGTGTTTTAAATTTGTTCAGCTTCATTTTATTGCCGGTAAACTGCCAGATATATGCATCAAAACTACCGAATTCTTTTTGAATCTCCATAAAAAGGCCGGCGTTTTTGATGGTGGCCAGGATTTTTTGCCTGTTGCGAATGATGCCCGGATTGTCAAGCAATTCAGCCACTTTTTTATCACTATATTTTGCAATTTTTGCGGGGTTAAAGTTATCAAAAACCTTACGGAACTCATCCCGCTTGTGCAATATGGTCTTCCAGCTTAATCCAGCCTGAAAAGCATCGAGTACCATGAATTCAAATAGTTTTCTGTCGTCGTGCACAGGAACGCCCCATTCGGTGTCGTGGTAATTAATCATCGTTTCATCATCGGCAGGCCATGGGCAGCGGTTTTTCATGGTAATTTTTTTTCTTTATTATAATACTGCTGGTAATTTAGAAAATTCAGTTTTTAGAAAGGCATGTTATAAATAAAAGCCCGGGGTGAAAAAGCATGAATATTAATCCTCAATATTCAGAATATGTCCCATTTTCTCCTGTTTTGTCTTCAGGTATTTCTTGTTATACTTGTTCGGCTTTATAATAATCGGAATATTTTCAACGATCTCAATGCCGTAGCCCATGAGGCCGCTTTTTTTCTTTGGGTTATTGGTGATAAGCCGGATTTTACTTGCCCCGAGGTCGCGTATGATCTGGGCGCCGATACCATAGTCGCGCTCGTCTGCTTTAAAGCCTAATTTAACATTTGCCTCGAAAGTATCATACCCGAGTTCCTGTAAATGATAAGTTTTAAGTTTGTTTGCGAGCCCGATACCGCGGCCCTCCTGGTTCATATAAATGATAATTCCCTTACCTTCTTTTTCGATCATCTGCATGGCCATATGGAGCTGTGTTCCGCAGTCGCAACGGCATGATCCGAACACATCGCCGGTCATACATGAGGAGTGAACACGTACCATGAGGGCTTCATCTTTTTCCCAGCTTCCTTTTGTAAGCGCCATGTGCAGCTGGCCTGTGGTAATCTCCCGGTATAGTGTAAGTTTAAAAATTCCCCATTCTGTAGGTAGTTCTACAGTTTCTTCTTTAACAATCAGGCTTTCATTTTTTATACGATAGGCAATAAGATCTTTTATAGAAATCATTTTTAAATTATATTGCTCCCTGATTTTAAAAAGGTCCATCAGGCGGGCCATGGTGCCATCTTCATTCATAATCTCTACAAGAGCCCCGACAGGTTTTAAACCTGCGAGCCTGGCCAGATCAACGGTTGCCTCAGTGTGGCCTGCGCGCCGCAACACTCCGCCATCTTTGGCACGCAACGGGAAAATATGCCCCGGCCTTCCCAGATCATCAGGATGGGTTTCATCTTTTGAAAGTGCTTTAATGGTCTTTGCGCGGTCGTGGGCAGAAATACCTGTTGTGCAGCCGTGCCCAAGCATGTCGACACTTACCGTAAACTGTGTTTCGTGGGAGGAGGTGTTTTTCGACACCATCATGTCAAGATGTAAATGGTTGCATAAATCTGCTGAAATGGGCGCGCATATCAGACCACGTCCGACCTTGGCCATAAAGTTTACTTTCTCTGCGGTGATCGTTTCGGCAGCGGTGATAAAATCACCTTCATTCTCGCGGTCTTCATCGTCGACTACTATTATAATTTTTCCCTGTCTGAAGTCTTCTATGGCTTCTTCAATGGTATTCAGTTGTGGTTCCATATCATCTGTTTTTCCCTTGCAAAGGTAACAACATTAGCAGATATGCAGAAAAATAAAGGGCAAATATTAATGGCTCCAAAACCCTTTTTGCCATAGGGCTGAAAGGTCCATTGACAGCGCTACGGCGTAATGGATTGCAACACCCATCCATATAGACCGGCTTTTAAGGCTGAGTGTGCCCAGGATGATACCGGCTATGATGGCGGCCATCGTTTCAGGAAAAGGTTTTCCGAAATGTATCATGCAATAGGGAATAGTCATGATGAAAACACTATAATATCCGAATTGTTTTTTGAGTCCGTGTACCATAAATCCGCGGAAGAAAAATTCAAGGGCTATAAACTGAAAAAAATATAGCAGCTGCCATATGAAAAAACTTGGCCATAATGGCTCATTGGTTTGCAGATGGTAAAAAGGATAACGAAGCTGGAAGCTTTCTGTAGTGGAAAAAATCAATACCAGCGGTATCATGATGATCAGGAAAAGGGTGAATATCTTTCGCTCCCTGAAAACTTTGCCGCCATACAATCCGTAATCATGAAGCCTTTCCCTGAAAATAAATTTAATAATAATAGCAGGAATAAGGAAATAGAAAACAAAGATGGTAAAAACCCAATACCCGAGCGAAAATAGTTGCTGGTTGGTTTCATGAATTATAAGGAATTTCAGGCGATCTGAAGTTTCTGCGAATCCAATATACCTGATAAATTTTAATATCAGAAAATAGCCATCATTCTTGCCGACATATTCAATGCAGGCGAGTGAAAAGCAAACCGTAACGGCAATGATCAGAACCCTTTTATTAAAAGTAGTATTTCCGTTGGAGTGAATATATTCCTCATGCTCTTTTTGGATGGCATGAAAGGTCTCGGTAAAGGTTTGTTTTGCCAGGCGTTTCATTACAGGGTGATAATCAGGGCTATTCAAAAGTATTATCAGGTTAATATCTTTTTTGTGTTCGCCGTGGCTGGCCTTTTGTTGCGGTGTTTTAATCAACCCGCAAATTTAAAGTCTTTCTGGTGATGCTGTCTGGCAGTGTTTGCGCGATGGAAGTACAAATTACTTTTGAGACAACCTGAATAATGAATAGTACAAAGATTATTTTGGTTCCAGGGTTAATTTCGAGGTCGTTACATACTGGATAAAGTTGATTTTTTCAGATTTATCCATGATTAATTCAACTTTTTTACTTTTCAGTGTGGAAATTTCATAGATGGTCAGCGTATTATCCCCATCATAAATGGTTGTATAAATAGTGCCTGAATTGGAGTTCAGGGTAATCTTATTTGATTGCAGAGCTAATTGTTCGGCCAGTTTGTAACCTGATTTGTTATTCGGGCCGGTATAATACCAGAATCCATCATCAATTTTATTTGTTGTTACACCGGTTGTGTCATCTTTAAAAGATTCAGTGTAATCATAACTTCCTTTTTTATGAAAGGTGATATATATAGCGCCCGTGGCAGTTTTTGTTTTAACATATGTAAAGGTTGAATCGGGTGAATATGCAGAGTCCTTAACAGTGTATGTGTCTTTTTTCTGGGTTCCGTCGAAAGTGGTTTCGAATGTTTTATTATTATATTCAAGTTTATTTGACAGTGACACAACCTTCCAATCTTTGCACAGCATAATAGAGTCAATCTTTCTGCAGGAGGTAAAGATGCCGGAAATAACGATTATTGCTGCGATTACAACAATATTGAAAATGTTTTTTTTCATTTTATTTAATATTTTCTTTTAGAAAAACTGAATTATTTTGCACCCATTTTCAGGTTGATGATGGTATTATTAATATCAAGGACCGTGTTGCTGCCTATGATATGTTGTTTTTCAACTTTTGATTCCATTTTTACTTCATCTCTTGAAAGTTTTATAAGGCGGTACACTGTAGTTTCAAGATTGCCGGAAGCGGTATAATCGTCGGAGGTAGTTACACCTGCGACCTGTAATGTTTTGGAGTGTTTTATTTTTTGCAGGGCAAGGAGTTCGCGGAACTTTGTATCCGTATCTTTACCTCCACCGGTAAAATACCAGTAACCTTCTTCTTTATATGTATAAACGGATGTGTCGCATGAAATATATTCGTCCCAGGTATAGGTGCCCTTTTTGTTAAATGAGATTGTCATCTTAGCGTTGGAAATATATGACTTTGTTCCGTATACTGTGATATATGAAGATCCATCGTATTCATTCGAAACGATGCTGTCGCCATGTTGCTGGGAATGTTTATAATATGAAAAGGACCAATCCTGGCATAAACGAGCTCTTCTGGTATATAGCGAAAACCCCGGATCTTCGTCGCCAATTTTGCATGAATTAAATAAAGGCATAACCAGGATTACGCATAATATCAATAGCAAAAATCTTTTTGCATTTTTCATAAAAATATTTTTTTAAAAATAAATTACAACAAATATAAAAAAAATTAAAAAATACAGTTCAACCTTAGTACGTAAAAAACGAAAAATGGTTATATTTTATTTGCAGTTTCGGTTATATATATCCGATGCCTTTTTATAGCCCAGGTCCGATGCGGATTTTAAATCCTCGCACATTCCCTTTTTATCATTTACGGACTCTTTGCATAATGCTCTTTCATAAAACCATTCAGGTACGGCAACAGATTTAAGAGCATTGTTCCAATCCTGTATGGCCTGCTCAAATTTACCCTGTTCTGAAAGTATTTTTGCTCTTCCTGCATAGGCAGCATCATTTGACGGGTTTATTGAAATGGCTTTATTATAAAATAATTGGGCATTTTTCAGGTTTTTTTGTTCAGCATAAATTTTTGCAATCCATGTATATGCTGAATCATTTTTAGGATTCACCTGGGCTGATTTTGTGAAATCCTTTAGAGCTTCGTTTAATTTACCGGTTCTGTAATAACATAGTCCTCTGTTATAAAATACCATTGCATCCTTTACCGAGTAAGTGTTTATTAACACAGTATAGTCATCAATGGCTTCATCCCATTTATTTGAATTAAAGGATGCCATGGATTTGTGGGTATAAATCTCTTTGTTGCGGATGTTTAGGTCGATAGCCTTTTTAAAGTCAACAGATGCCGGGGCGTAATTAAGCATACTTTCATATAATAATCCTCTTTGGTAATAGGCTTCTGAATAATCGGGCTTAATGGCGATTGCCGCTGAAAAATCATTCAAGGCTTCTTTGTTTTTTTTATCCGATTTTAATATCATCGCCCGTTGAAAATATGCTTCAAAGTTTTGTTTATTTATTTCAATCACTTTGTTCAGGTCGGCTAATGCAAGTTTTTGATCATTGTTTTTTTGATAAAACCCGGCCCGGCCTAAGTAGGCATCTTCCTTATCATTTTTTAATTCTATAGCTTTTGAATAATCAGCAAGGGCTTTTTTATTGTTGCTAACCTGAGCGTAAGTATTAGCGCGCCTGATATAGGCAAGGTAATAATTGGGGTAAATTTCAAGCGCCTTTGAATAATCTGCAACTGCTTCATCATACTTTTTCAAAAAGGCATAGCAATCGCCCCTGCCAATATAGGCTTCATAAAAAATACTGTTTTTTTCAATACATTTGGTGAATTCAGCAATGGCCCCGTTGATATCATTTTGCTTGAATTTGGCCATTCCGCTGTCATATAATGAATTTGCGGTTTGAGCTTGCATGATAGCAGTAGTAAAAATAAATATTGTAAATATCAGCAGTTTTTGGAGCTTCATTTTATATATCTTTGATTTTCTTACAAAATAAAACAATTTATATTTATGATATACCAGGCTGAATTATTGTTGCCACCTTTTGGACGGGGCTTTCATCTTATTACAGATATTATTGAAAATAATTTACCTGCATTACCTGAACAAGGTATGGTGAACATATTTATCTGTCATACATCGGCGGGCTTGACAATCAATGAAAACTACGATACTACGGTTCGGTCTGATTTGGCAAATGCTTTTAATAAGATAGCCCCCGAAAATAATTCACTTTACGATCATAATTCAGAAGGCAGCGATGATATGCCTGCCCATATAAAAGCAACTTTGGCAGGAGCTGCTCTCAATATTCCGGTACTTAAACACCGATTAGGATTGGGAACCTGGCAGGGTATATATTTGTGCGAATTCAGGAATCACAAACAAAAACGAAGAATTATAATTACTATTTATGGATAATATTTGTTCAATATTATTTCAAACAGTCATCAACACATTCTATAAGTTGATTTAATGATTCTGTTTTAAGTGAATAAAACGTCATTTTTCCGCTTCTGCGCCTGTTTAATACACCATGAGTCCTGAGTAAATTCAGGTGTAATGAGGCAGCGGCCTGTTCGATATTCAGTTTTTCATAAATCTGGGTAACATTCATTTCTTTATTGGCTTCCAAAAGTTCAATAATGCCAATTCTCATCGGGTGAGCAAGAGATTTCATTTTTCTTGCAACAGATTCAAATTTGTTTACGTCAATTTTTTTACTTAGTGTCATTTACTGAAAATTTTACTGATAATTATACTGTTTAAATTATACTTTTTATGTCTTTTGTTAATAAATAAACCAATAATCATGGTTCAAAACTGATCCTGCCTTTTTGTGATTATTTATTAATATTGAAATTATGGCCAGCCACTTTATATATTAATAATAATTATTTAACACATGCAAGGCATACTCCTGTAAGGGAGAACAATGTTCTGAGCATTATTGCGTGCAAATATAAAAATAAATATGAAAAAAACAAGAATAATATAAAAAAATTTTTAAATAAGTATTTTGATTCCAGCAATATATAAGCTAATCATGGCGCAAAATAGTTAAAATATTGGTACTTTAGCATTTTTATAAATTAAATGAAGGAAACCGATCTGATCAACGATATAATAAGTGGGGATGAACGGGCATTTAAGGTTTTGGTTGATCATTATGCATCAATGGTTTTCAGGGTTATTATGAGCTTTGGCCTTAGCCGGGAAGATGCTGAGGATATAAGCCAGGAGGTGTTCATTGAAGTATATAACAATATTAAAAAATTCAGAAAGGAATCTGGTATATCGACCTGGATGTACCGTATCGCGATAAATAAATCAATAAATTATAACCGAAAATCAAAGCGCTTAATATGGAACAGGCAAGACAGTGATGATATATCTGCTATAGATAAAAGTATTTTCGAACAAAGCAGCGAGGATAATTTAATATCTGATGAACAGCGCCGGGTCTTGTATTCAACTATTGATAAGTTGCCTAAAAATCAGAGGATCGCCTTTACCCTTAATAAACTGGATGAATTGTCATACAGGGAAATTTCCGAAATAATGAGTATTTCCGTATCCTCCGTTGAATCATTATTACACAGGGCAAAAATGAACCTGCAGAAAAGTCTGCTGGGTTTTTTTGAATAATTTTTTTTAATGCGCAGGTTTTTTTGAATAAAGTTGTCAAACAAATAACATCTGTTTTATGGATTGCAATAAATTTAAAAATCATTTCCTCGATTATTATTATGGTGAATGTGATCCTTTATTGGGTAATGAAATAAGGGCGCACTTGTCAGGATGTAATGATTGTAATGCTTTATACAGGAAAATTTCCGCGGTGCTGGGTTCTGCGGGTAATCTAAAGGATACCGGACCGGATTCTTTTTATTACACCAGACTTGCTTCCAGGTTGGAAGAAAAGAAACTGAGATTTCGAAATGCTCGCATAGTAACCTGGCTTGCCCAACCTTTGGTGGCCGCGTGTCTTGCCCTTTTGGGAATATTTATTGGCACAAGAATGTCTTCGGGACTTTCCGGCAACAGGCAGGAAATAAATAATAAGCAGGCTGAAGTTACGGTATTGCAAGTTGCGGATGAGTATTATTTAAGCCAGGATGAAACTGAACAAATAGAGAATTATTATTTAACCAAATAATTAAAGCAGATGAGCTATTTTGATAAAAAGAAAATAATGTTATGGGTTGTAATTGCTGTAATTATCATAAATTTTACTGCAATAGGCACTATTATTTATATGTTATATCACACACCGCATCATCGGTATTATAATAATGAAAGGCCCTGTGTCCAGACATACCTCGAGGATCAACTGAATTTAAGCCCGTCACAGGCAGCTGAGTTTAAAAAACTTAAAGAAGCACATCACGATAGTGTAATGGTCCTGAAAAAAATCATGAAGGAAAAGCGTACTGTTATTTCCGGTAATATGACACAACCTGAACCGGATACTGCATTATTGTATAAAACAACTGAAGAGTTGGGGGCCATATTTGTTTTAACGAGAAAACTATATATACAGCATTATTTTGATCTGCGAAAGATCTGCAATCCGGATCAACAGAAAAAGCTGGCTGAGATATTTTCAAATGTATTTTGTCATGAAGATGGTTGTTCCGGGCCACCACCGGATAAAAGATGTGGAGGGGACGACAGGAGCCCTGACAGATGCGGCCGAAGATTATTTTAATTCAACTTTATATTTTACTAACTAATAAAAAATTTTAATTATGAAAACAAAAAAGATCAGACTGGTTATCATGTTTGTGTCGGCATTTCTCATTTTTTCGACCGGCAACTTTGCAAGTGCACAATGCAAGCATCAGCAACAACAGCAACAACAGCAGGAACAACAACAAACGGTAATGCCCGATAATCCTGCAGGACCATGCTGCTTTGGCTTTCTTAAAGGCTTGACCCCGGAACAGGAAAAACAAATTACTGCTTTACAACAAAAGATGATGAAAGAATCATTGCCTCTTAAAAATCAGATTGGAGAAAAAAAAGCTCATTTAAAAACAATTACATCTGGCGATAATGTTGATATGGGGGCTGTAACCAAAACTATTGATGAGTTGTATGCATTAAAGGCTGAGCTGGCCAAAAAACATGAAGGTTTTAAACAGGATGTCCGTAAGCTTTTAAATGATGAGCAGAAAATCATGTTTGATATGCATCAGGCAAAAGGTAAACATGATGGCAAGAATAAATGCGGTATGGGTGGCAATGGTCATGGAATGGGCTCCGGCTGCGGTAATGGTTGCATGGGCCAGGGTAACCCAAAGGGTTGCGGCATGGGACAGGGCAATCCAAAAGGTTGCGGCATGGAGCAGGGCATGGGAGCCGGATGTGGTAAGGGTAGCGGCATGGGCTGTTGTAAAAAATAAATAAGCTAAGGGCGAGGCCGCCGAACCCTGCTGTTGTTCTCATCACCTGAAATAAATTTGCAGGGAGCCTTTATCCCCCCGGGTACTTTTTGAGACCTGATATTGTGTTATTTCTTTTTATCAGGTGGAATGGGGCTAATTCCTCACATGCATTTGGCTCAATAATTTTACAAATACAAATAAATAATATAAAATAACGGATTAATATGGAATTGCAGGAATTGTTTTTTGAAAGTGAAAGCAGGTATTCTTTTTCACAGACCATTGAAAAGCTAAATGAAAGCATCGCTGCTGAAGGCTGGAAAACACCGGCTGTTCACGATTTGCAGCAAACGATGCTCAATTTCGGGAAATCAGTTTTGCCGGTTAAAGTAATTGAGATATGCCATCCTAAACACTCATCACGGATTCTTGAGAAAAATGATGAACGAATAGTATCTTCAATGATGCCGTGCCGGATATCTGTCTATGAAAAAGCTGACGGAAAAACCTATGTCTCAAGAATCAACTCCGGTTTACTTGCTGCATCAGCAGGAGGCCTTATCGCGGAAGTAATGAAAGATTCTACGGTTGATGTTGAAAAAATAATTCTGAATGCTTTAAAATAATTGATGCCGGAAAAATGAAAAAGCAATTCTGTATTTCTTTAATTCTGCTGCTATTTGTTGTTGAATGTGCATTTCCGCAAAATAAAACCGGTAATAAAGGGTTAAACTCCAATGGGCCCAAAGGATCAGTTACCGGGGTAATCATGGATAAAAAAACCAACCTGCCTGTTGAATTTGCCAATGTTATTATATGTAAAAACTCAGATTCTTCGATGGTAACCGGGGGGCTTACGAATTCAAAAGGCAGGTTTATTATTGATAATGTGCCTTATGGGAAATATTATGTTAAGGTGAACTTTATAGGTTATGGCACAAAAACCGTTTCCAACATAATAATTAACGACGATATTATCTATTTAAACCTGCATACGATCTTTCTGGAAACTTCGGCCACCAACCTTGACGCTGTTACCATTACGGGGCAGAAAGAGCAGGTGGAATACAACCTGGATAAAAAAGTAATTAACGTGGATAAAAATCTGCTTACCGCAGGCGGTACGGCATTGGACATCATGCAAACCATACCTTCGGTGAGCGTGGATATTGAGGGCAATGTGAGTTTGCGCGGATCAACAAATGTTACAATTTTTGTTGACGGAAGACCTTCGGGCCTTACCAGCCTCGATCAGATGCCGGCCGGCATGATTGAAAAAGTTGAAATTGTAACTAATCCATCGGCAAGGTATGACCCTGATGGTATGTCAGGTATAATCAATATCATCACAAAACGCCGAAATGAAGCAGGATACAGTATAAATGTCATGGCTAATGCCGGAACAGGTGGTAAATACAGCGGATCAATCAATCTGGGTTACAGTGTTAAGAAATTTAATATCTATACAAACCTTGACGGACGGTTATTCCATATGAGGTCCTATTCAAATTCTTACCGTGAGGTTTATGATAATGATACAACGTATTATTATAACCAGAAATCCGAATCGGACAGAAAAGGATATTTTGGCAATATCAAACTCGGAGCAGATTATTTCATTAATAAGCAGAACACCCTGTCGATATATGGAGAGTATAATATCCGGAATATGTCGCCAAATGATTCAACGGATTATTTAAACTACGATTATAATAATTTGCTCACACAATTTTATAGTAGGTTGAACAAGGCCAATGGTGCACATAACGGTTTTGAAGGCGGAATAGATTATAAATTTGCTTTCAACAAAAAAGGCAGAGAGCTTACAGCCAGCCTGTTTTATTCCAATTCGCCCTCAACAGACAAAACCAATCTCACAACGAATTATTATAACACGGATATGACTCCCGGAGGGGCCCCGTCGCTCGTACAGAAGAATACAAGTAATAATAAAGGTACCCGTTTTTATGGACAAATCGATCTGGTTTATCCTTTGGATAGAAACCTGGGGCGAATAGAATCAGGGTACAAAGGTTCATACCGTTCAAATTACCTGGATTATCAGTCGTTTTATCAGGACAGCGCCGGTATAATGCAATTCGACTCCCTGCCCAGTAATATATTTTCAAATACCCAGCAAATACATTCTGCGTATTTGATATATGCAAACAGCATAAAAAAATTCAAATACCAGGTAGGTGTCCGGGCCGAAGATGCAATAACCGTTTCAGATCAGCTGACCACAGATTCAACATACAAAAGCAATTACTTTAATATTTTTCCCACAGTTCATTTAAAATATGAATTTACGGATAATCATGCCGTGCAGATCAGTTACAGCCGCAGGGTAAACCGTCCGCGCTCAGGCAACCTGAATCCCTATATTGATTATACCGATCCCATGAATTTGTCTGCAGGAAATCCATACCTGAAACCTGAGTTTACTAATTCTTTTGAACTCGGCCACCTGATCAGTTTCAAATCATCATCATTCAATACAACTCTTTTTTACCGTCAGACAGATAATATGATCACGCGTGTGATGAATTTGCTTGACAGTGGCCGTACTTATACTACTTATCAAAATCTGGATAAAGGTAGTTCGTTTGGGCTCGAGTTGATCTATTCCCAGGGGATATTCAAATGGTGGAAAATAAATTCGAATTTCAGCCTTTTTGGCACTAAATATTATGGTGAATCCGAGGTAAAAGGACTCAATGATGTTAATGCCAGCTGGACGGCAAAAATAAATTCTTCGATGACATTCTGGAAATCGTTTGACGTACAAATCGGATTTAATTACCAGTCTTCCATGATCATGGTTCAGTCAAGAGGAGGTGGCCCGGGCGGCATGTTTGGTTCAGATGCCCAGGGAAAACGACTGGCTAATTACACTTGTGATATTGGCCTGAAAAAAGATTTTTTTAAGAATATGCTTACGCTTACACTCCGCGTGAGTGATGTTTTTAATACCAGAAAATCCGAGGTGCAGACTCATGCTGTCGATTATTATTCTGATGTTAAACGCTGGAGTGATTCGCGTGTCTTGTTTATAGGGGCTTCCTTTAAATTTAACAAGGGAGTAAAACCCAAAAAGAGGACTCAGCAGCAGGATGACAACCAGGACGAGATTGATTATTAGCAATATTATATTCATCCGGCGTGATTAATTTGAATTAACCTTACCTTTGGAACGTATATTTTTGTAGAACAAAATCAAGTATCTATGTTTAATAAATGTTTTATTTTCCTTGTTTGCTTGAGCTTTTCCTGTTTGATTTTTTCACAGAATCTTTCCATTGAGTACGCCAGGCAGGGCATGAAATTGTTTGATGAAGGAAAGTATCAGGAAGCCATTGGGCAATACCAAAAAGGCAAAGCGCTGGATAAATCGAATTCATTATTCTCATATGAAATAGCACTTTCGTATTTTATGCTTAAGGATTATCAATCCTGTATTTCCACCATTGATTCCGTAATTGCTAAACCGGATGCAAACGATCAGTTTTATCAGCTGCTGGGCGATGCCTATGATATGACCAGCCAGCCTGATACAGCACTGAAAATATATAATGCGGGAATGATAAAATTCCCTAAAGCAGCTAATTTAAGTATGGAATCAGGCGTGGTGGAATATACCCGTAAGAATTACCAGGCTGCTCATGATTACTGGATTAAAGGTATCGGCATGAATCCGTCCTTTGCGGATAATTATTATCATCTGTCAAAGTTTTATGCTGATTCATCAGACAGGGCACCTGCATTAATTTATGCAGAGATTTACCTGAACCTCATGAGAAATACGGAGCAGGCTGCAGAGATCAGCAAGATGATATGCGGCCTGTATAATAAAAGTATTGTAATCTCAAAAGACAGTAACATTACCGTGAGATTATCTGATCATGGTTATCATATTAACCCGGGAGGAGAAGATGTTTCTGATTTTTGCAGTGCATTAGACCATACTATATTTCTGGCACAGGAAGGCATAAAAGGCAAAAAGACGGTTTATGAAACCGAGGCTGTCATTATGTTCAGGGAGGCCTTTGTTAAGGCATGGTTTGATCAGAAGTTCAATTTAAAATTTCCTTTTTCCCTTTTTGATTTTGAAAAGCAATTGCTTGATTCGGGTTATTTTCAAAGTTATTCACAATGGCTTCTGATGAAATGCAATGTTGCAGGATTTCAGACATGGAGCAGGGATAATGCAAACCAGTACAAAGGTTTTGTGGACTGGTACAAGAAAAACCCTGTTATAATCAAGGCCATTCCGAAAATTGAATTATGCAAATAGTAAAAAATTTTCTTTGCAGGGCTCGCGGCAGATCAGAATTTAGCAACAAGCTTAATGTTGAATAAGCGTTTGGTTAATTCATTAGGAACAGCATACTGCCTGTTGTTCACATCTTTTACCCAAAGGTAAGAGATCGTGTTCAGACGCCCGAACAGATTGAAAACTTCGCCCGAAATCCATAACGATTTAATAAACCTGAAGGGGTTTTTCTTTCGCATAATGGTGCTTTCATCAATTATTGATTTTGAAAAACCAATATCGGCCCTGAAATATGAAGATCCTCTCAAAGTGTCCATATATCTTTTATGTTCAGGCGGGCCATATGGCAGCGGGCTGGAATATACCAGGTTGAGATGGATTTTAAATGTAGGCCAGCGCGGAAAATGATCCTGGAAAAATAAATTAATATTTAAAAGCTGGTCCGTGGGGCGGGGAATATATTTGGGCTGATGAACCACGCTGTCGGTGATAATTTCGTCCTGTGTGTATCCTTTAATGATCAGTTCGCCGCCGGCATTATAATAGTCGGTATAGGTTTCACCGCTTATTTTTTCACGTGTTTGCATCAGCGACACGCCTAACCACGACTCATCTCCTTTGACAAACTCACCGTTTATTTTGAGGTCTATCCCGGTAGCATAACCTTTTCCGTTATTATTGGCAAAGTATTTAATTTTTACATTGTCTATCTCATAGGGTATGAGGTTATTCAGGATTTTATAGTACACTTCACCGACAAATTTGAATGGGCGGTTCCATATTTTAAAATTCAAATCGGTACCGACAAGAAAATGTATGGATTGTTGTGCTTTCACATCGGAGTGAATCGTGCCGTCGAATGAACGTAATTCTTTATAAAAGGGCGGTTGATAATATAGTCCTGTTGAAAAACGAAAAACAACATCTCTTTTCCAGTTTGGTTTTAGTGATATTGTAACACGCGGGCTTGCACAAAACTGTTTGTTGAAATCCCAGTATGTGGCCCTGACGCCCCCGGTTAGAAACAAACCTGCATTTTTTATTTTAAATGTCCAGGTGTCTTGTATAAATCCGGATATCCTGTTGCTTTGAATTTTAATTTTTCCGTTGACAACATCCTGTAACTCCAATGGGTTTGAAGGTTGAATAAATGAGTTGGTATATCCGATAGAATCATGAGGCCGTGGAATGGTATAGCCTGATGAATCGACCATTTCCCATTCTTTAAGTTTATCATCAATAATTTCATGCTGGTATTTAGCGCCAAATTGCAGGTAATGATTCTTTTTCGTATACCCGCCCCTTATTTCCGAGTTGATTACCGTGGCAATAAGCCTGTCGCGGGCATGCTGAAAATGTGTTCCAACGCCCATGACTTCTTTCATCTCCCCAAAATCTTCTTTGCCGTAATCGGCCTCCAGCCTGCCGATAAGATATTGCCCCTGTATGTCATAACTTTGAGATTCTCTGGTCTGATATACGGAATTGATCCACTTGAAAAGCAAATCCGACTTTGGTTTGTATGTCACGGTAAGTGCTCCGAGGTATGTATTGATATAATCAACTTCCTTACCGTCAAAATAGATTTTCAGCTGGTATGATTCACTCACGGTGCCAAACTGGGTTTCCCTTGATTCAGGGATGACTTCGTATTTGTTTCGTGCATAATTACCCAAAAAACTGATTTCAATTTTCTTGCTTGCCTGGTAAGTTGTATAGAGCTGTACATCAGTGAATGAGGGTTTGTATTGCCCTTTGGTATCAAGGCCGCTAAGCACATATTGATTTGACTTTTGCCTTACACCGAGTAAAAAGGTGAATTTTTCATTCTTTGATGCAGCTTCAATATGTCCCGAGGCCCCGAGTAAACTTAGCATGAGGGAGCCACCAAATTTCTGAGGTTTTTTATACTGAATATCCAATACCGATGACAATTTATCGCCGTATTTTGCATCAAAACCGCCGGAAGAGAACAGAACGGATGATGTAAGGTCGGAGTTGACAAAGCTAAGCCCTTCCTGTTGGCCTGAGCGTATCAGCATAGGTCGGTAAACCTCAATATCATTGACATACACCAGGTTTTCATCAAAATTTCCGCCTCTGACCGAGTATGCCGAACTAAGCTCATTGTTAGAGTAGACGCCGAGGCTGGTCTTTTTTACCAGTTCCTCAATAGCATTTCCTGACGCGGAGGGGATGAATTCAGCCTGTTTATGGTCTATTCGGGTGATTATGGCTCTTTCGTCATGCGCGAATAATTCAAATGGCGGTATTTCCGTGCTGGTTGATACAATGATCTGGTTCATTTGTTTTGATTCATCCGGTGCCAGGGTGATCTTATGTGAAACTTTCTGGTATCCTATGAAAGAAAAAACTATCGTGATTTCCTGCCCGGCAGGAACGGATAAGCGATAATAACCGTTTTGATCAGAAGTAGTTCCGGTAGTAGTGCCTAAAACTGCAATATTAACGAGTTCAACGGATTCGGATTTTTCATTGGTGATCTTTCCATATATCGTTGCTTTTTCCTGTGCACTTACAACAAAGAAAAGGAATAAGAAATATATAAATAGAAAGAGTTTTTTCATTGCGGCTCAGTCCTCTCGTTTTTTTACCTTAAATTTTCCTTCACGCCAGGCTTTTATGAATTGTGCCCATGCAAAAGGATTTAGCAGGTTGTTGGGCTGCATTTGTCCGGCATAATATAGCTGGCCTACTTTTTTGTCGATAAAGTTCCGGTAGTTCATGGTGCTTGACATGGGAACATCATCATAAAGAATACGCTTTTCAATCTCGTTAATGTTCTTTTTTGCCCGTTCCAGGTCGTCATCAGGGATGGAAAGGTCAACAAATGCCTGTTTAAATTGCTCGTATGTCGGCCATGGATAAATGAGTGTTTCGTTCATAACAAGTGTATCAGGCCGCATCACCTGGATGAGAGAATACCTGGTGATGGTGAGTGTGTCGGGAATAGTGTAAAAAGAAGTTTTATATCCCATGGCGCTGAACACAACCACGTCCTTGGGGTGAGCAACAAAAGAAAAAAATCCGTACAGGTCGGTTATTGTTCCATGCCAGGTGTCCCTGATGAGAATATTTACAAATGGTACAGGTTTCGCACTGTCGGCGCTAACAACAATACCGGAAAACTGAACGAGGGCAGTATCAGGAATAACTTGTGATGTACCCCGGAGCGAAGCCAGCAGCAATGAAATAAATATTAATTGTATCAGGATTTTTTTATGAAACGTCATATTGGGTTAGTAGCTGCTGAAAAGAATATTTTAACGAGATAAACGGTATAAAAATAAAATTATTTCATCTGGTAAAATTAAAAAAAAATGCTGCTGCATAGGTGCAACAGCATTTTAAATCATTTATTACTGGTAGCTTACTTGTTAAAAAGGCCTTTTTCACGGGCTTCTTTCAGGCATGCTGAAATACCTTTTTTATTTATTGTGCGAAGCGCTGCAACAGAAACTTTAAGTGTTATCCACTTGTTTTCTTCAGGGATAAAAAACTTTTTTGTCTGCAAATTAGGAACAAATTTACGTTTGGTCTTTATATTTGAATGTGATACATTGTTACCAACAATCACTCTTTTTCCGGTTAATTCACAAATTCTTGACATGGCTTAAGTTTTTCTAAATGTTTCTTTTAAAATGGGGTGCAAAGATCATAAATATTTTTGAAAATACAAAATTATCGATAAAAAATATTTTTCCTGATTCACATGAATCGTCTCAGCAAATTCATTGCAGCCAGGCTTGCCCTCACAATATTACGCTCACGGTCGTTGCCTAACAAGAGTTTTTCGGAAAGAACCTTTTTGGGTGTGGCGAGGCCAATCCATACGGTACCTACCGGCTTTTCAGGCGTGCCGCCATCGGGGCCGGCTATTCCGGAGGTGGAAATAGCATAATCGGTTTTTAGCAGTTTCTTTACTCCCATCGCCATAGATTCAACAACTTCACGGCTGACAGCACCATGTTTTTCTATTAGTCGGTTATCAGTTCCCAGGATATTGGTTTTTACCATGTTGTCGTAGGCAACGACTGATCCCTTGAAATATTGAGAACTTCCCGGGACCGAAGTGATTAGGTGGGCTATGTTTCCACCGGTGCAACTTTCGGCTGTTGACAGCGTGGCTCTTTTTTTCAAAAGCATTTGTCCGATAACAGATGCAAGGGTGTCATTTTCATAGCCAAAGATCAGATCCGGAATGAGTTTCTTTAGTTTTTTTATTTCGGAATCGATTCTTTTTATCATTTCAGGCTTGCCTGCATTATAGCATGACAGCCGTAACTTCACAATGCTGGGTTCGGGCAGGTACGCGAGCTTTAAATCTTCAGGTAAATTGTTTTCCCAGGCTTCTATGAGGTCAGACAAAGCTGATTCGCCAATCCCTGTGGTCAGGATCACTTTATGAATAATTGGCCTGGTAATATTTAGTTTTATGAATCCCGGAATAACTTCATCTGCCAGTAATGCTTTCATCTCAAAAGGCACACCCGGAAGCGAGATGTAATATTTGTTTTCTTTTTGAAACCACATTCCCGGGGCTGTTCCCAGGCTGTTCTTCAAAACAACACAATTGTGGGGGACATAGGCCTGAAGGCGGTTAATCTTACTTACCTTCATGTTTCTTTTACGAAACAAGGCTTCGATGTTTTTTAAGGAAGGTTTGTGTAATATCAGCCTTGAATTAAAATATTCGCAAAGGGTGTTTTTTGTAATATCGTCTTTTGTAGGCCCCAGCCCTCCTGTTATTATAATAATGTCAGCCGCTTGCGATGCCTGTTCAAGAGCCAGGAGAATTTCCTCTCTCTGATCGCCTATGGTCAAAACCCTGACAACCTGAATACCGGCTTTATTCAGCTCCGAAGCAATATAAGAAGCATTGGTATTGACAGTTTGGCCGATAAGCAGCTCGTCGCCAATACTGATAATGAATGCTATCATTTAAATGACAATGTCTCTCCCATGTCTTTAGGGATTATTGACATCACCGGCAAATCAGAGATTCTGATCATTTCTGTGGCATGTGAACTGACGAAGAACGGAATCAGACCGGTTTCCTGCTGGGTCATGATCATGATCAGGTCAATATCTCCCTGCTGTTTAGCATAAACCAGCATGGCTGAAATTTGTTCAGATTCTTTTGAAACTTCAATCATCTCAGCAGTACATTTCACATTACGTTCTTCAATAAAGTTTTTTACCTGGACCATCTTTGAAACCAGTGAGGTTTTAATTGCCTGGTGATTCACCGACCAAAGCGTTGATACCACTTTGATAGTAGAACCGAACATTTTGGCAAGTTCAATAGCCCAACTCACTTTTTGCCTGCTTTCCTGGGTCAGGTCAATGGGAACTAAAATACTGCGGCATCCGTCGTAGTGCATGGCCGAACTAATAGTAATTACCGGGCACTTTGAATTACGGATAACTCTTGATACATTGGCACCGATATGCGGGTCATCAATATTCACGGTGCTTTCTTTACCCAGTATGATGAATTTTGCCTGGATCATTTCGGCCACTTCAACAATTTTTGCATGTATTTTACCTCTTGCAACCATATGAGTGATGGTTAAGCCGGTTTCTTTTGACTTCTTTTCGGCAAGTTCTGAAAGTTCAGCTTCCATTTTTTTTACAATCTCGTCACTTTGGTCGGCAGAAAATAATTTATTCAACAGACCGGTATCTTCATGAACATACAAAAGAGTAATGTCAAGATTAGCAAGACGTGCAAGGTTATATGATTGTCCGAGGGCGATTTCTGCCTGTTCGTTGAAATCATAAGGAACTAAGATGTTTCTGTAATTTTCCATATTTTTTGTAATTTTGTTACGGTTAAAATTAATAAATAAAATCAAAAACGAATCAAATAAGTAAAAATTTTACAGTTCTGATTTTGTTATAAGTCTATTTATTAGGCTTTTAAAAATCGGGCGCAAAGGTACAACAAATTTTTTATCTATGAAAAGAATTTATGAAGAATCTGAGTTGATACTCACTCCTGAAAATAAAATTTATCATCTGAATCTGCATCCTGATGATATTGCCGATACTATTATTGTTGTCGGCGATCCGGGACGTGTTGCCGCTATTTCAAAGCATTTCGACCATATTGAGTTGAAAGTACAGAATAGGGAGTTGCTGACACATACGGGTTATTTCAATAAAAAACGTATTACGGCATTATCAACAGGGATGGGCCCTGATAACATTGATATTGTGATAAATGAACTTGATGCTCTGGCAAATATTGACCTGGAAAAACGTATCGCGAAAACAAGTCATAGAAAACTAAACATCATAAGATTAGGCACATCAGGAGCCATGCAAAAAGATATTCCTGTGGATTCTTTTGTCGCTTCTTCATATGGCCTTGGCATTGACGGCGTGCTGAATTTTTATAAAAAATCCGTAGAAGTTGTGGATAATGAACTAAACGATGAGTTTATTAAACAAACAAACTGGCCGGAATTTTTGGCGAGACCATATGTTGTCAAAGCTTCTGATGAATTATTAAGAAAAGTTGCCTTTGACATGAGGCAGGGTATTACTGCCACAGCCCCGGGATTTTTTGGTCCGCAGGGACGTGAATTGAGAGGTGAACTTGCCTTTCCGGAATTGAATAACAGACTTACCGGATTTATTTATAAAGATAAACAGGTTGCCAATTTTGAAATGGAAACATCTGCCTTGTATGGTTTAGGGAAAATTTTAGGGCATGAAACCCTTACAATATGCGTTATTATTGCCAATCGTATTGCAAAGCAATTCAGCAAAAATTATAAACCACTGATGGAAAAACTGATCACTACAGTACTTGAACGAGTTACAGCCTGATTTTTTGTTTTTATTAATTATTTATAAACATTTTATCTTTTTCATTTTATAAACAGTATTTTTGAAAATAAAAATGCATGCGGAAAATATACTGTTTTGGTGAAGCTGTTTATGATATAATTTTCAAGGACGAAAAACCTATGGAAGCCAGGCCGGGTGGCGCAATGCTGAATGTAGCCGTATCTCTGGGCCGTCTGGGATTACCTGTTTGTTTTGTGGGAGATTTTGCTAATGACAGGGTAGGAAATATTATAAAAAAATTCCTTGAAGAAAATCATGTGGATACATCATTTATTACGATGTATTCTAATGCAAAATCCAGAATAGCACTTGCTTTTTTAGATGAGAAAAATAATGCGGATTATCTTTTTTACAAGATCAGAATTGAGGATAAACCATATATCAGATTTCCTGTTTTACAGCCAAATGATATATTGTTATTTGGATCATATTACGCCATTAAACCTGAGATCAGGGATATGGTTTCGGAGTTTATACACAGATGCAGGAATAATCAGGCTTTGATTATTTACGATCCCAACTTTCGTTTGGCACACCTTAAAATGCTGGAACAGTTAAGGCCTTTTATTGAGGAAAATATTTCGATAGCTGATATAACCAAGGGTTCTGATGAAGACTTCAGGAATATTTTCTATAAAGAGGACGCCGGTACCACGTTTGAGGTTTTGCATGAATTGTCATGTAAATCAATGATATATACACGAAATCGTTACGGGGTTGATCTTTATACCCCGGACTTTCAGAAACACTTTCCGGCAATAGGTATTAAGCCGGTGAGTACCGTTGGAGCTGGTGATACATTTACGGCAGGGATGGCTTATTGGTTATTTAAAAACAATATTGATAAAAACCACCTGACTAACCTTCAGCCTGACGAATACGAAGCCATGATATTTACAGCAATAAAATTTGCCACTAACGTCTGCATGAGTTACGACAACTATATCTCAGATGAATTCGTTTCGGGTTTGGATAACTGAGAAACGTTTTGAATTGATGTTAATTTGGATTTGAGATGGATTTTTTAGCGAAACGAAGCAGATTTCGCTGACATAGTTGATCCTGTTAATGAAGAAAAATTCAAAATAATGTCAGCGCTGTAAAACCATTGCATAAATAACTTTTTTTTTATAAATTTGCTTTAGTTTATTTGAGATTCCATGCCTTTGCATGATATAAAATTGTATTGTATAAATTTTTATCAGCACCAAGTTTTTTATCGATGCAGGCGTTTAATAATTAAAATGAGCATATGAATCCCGGGAAAGAGCTGAAGGATGTTATAAAATTATGCAGAGAAGGCAACTCGTATGCTCAGGAAAAATTATATAAGATGTTTTACGGCGCCATGATGAATATTTGCCTCCGATATGCCAAAAACAGCGATGATGCTGTTGAAATACTGAATACGGGATTTCTCAAGGTCTTTCTGAATATGGATAAATATAGCGGAGATGGTGAGTTTTTGAGCGCCTGGATACGGAAAATAATGGTGAATACAGCTTTAGACAAGATCAGGTTTGAAAAAAACCGCTATAATACGGTTCCGCTAAATATTAATAATGATTCTGTCCATATTGAAAATGATGCCATAAGCAAATTAGGTGAGGATTATCTTATCAGGATGATCGAGGACCTGCCTCCCGCAAGCCGTGCTGTTTTTAATATGTACGTCTTTGAAAATTATAATCATAAGGAAATCGGCGAGATGCTTAATATCACTGAAAGCACATCGCAGTGGCATTTACTGAATGCACGCCGTATACTGATGGGCAGAATCCAAAAATTAAAAGCAAAGGAGTCAATAATAAATGGATAAGAAAAATAAAATTGACGATTTATTCCGGGAAAAGCTCGGAAATTATGAACCGGAGTACGTTCCGGAGCACTGGCAGATGATGAAGTCGGCTCTGGCAAATATACGGAGTACCCCCGGAAATATTGGTAAAAGTATTACGAATACCATCATTATTATTTCTGCTATTTTGCTCGTTTCCACAGGCATTATTACCTATATAATTTCTGAAAGGTCACGCCAGGATTTACTGACACTAAACCAACCTGCTCTTAATGTTCCATCATTGAATATCCCGGCAGGCAAGGGTATGAATGCAAATCATATTAATGGTTTTACTCCATCCGATCTGGTTAAAAATGATAATAATGAACCTGTTGCGGTAAATAAAAATGGTAATAAAAGGAGTGCTGTAAAAATTGAAAATCAGTATGCTGACAAAAGTACTATAAATAAAAATTTTAGAAAAAAATCAGCTACTGTTGCTAAAAATTCAAATGTGGTTCCGGTTACTTTACCCAATATAAGCAATGAAAAACTAACCTCAAACGATATCAATGTTGAAGAATATCCTAAAAATGTCAGCGAACCTCTTGATGTTAAGAATTACGAAGTTTCAAACAACACCGGTGACCAAAATTATGTTAATGGGATAAATATTGAAAATACGCTAATTAATTCTACAGGGGAACCTGAAATAAGCAGCAACAATATTGCTGATGGCAGCGAAAAGTTTCTTGCGGGCTTTAGTGAGTCGGAGTTTCAGGTGCCCGGCAATCAGGAGAGGCCGGATTATTCAACTGTTATTGATGATTATAATGCTGAAAAAGCCAGTAAAAAGGATGCAAGCCCGAACAGAAAACAAAGCCACAGGAATCAGAATGCGTCTAACAAGAAAAACCTTGAGTTGCCTCCTGATTTTAAAGTTGGTGTGGTGAACAATTTTGCACTTAATCCGGCTTATACAGGGTTTAATCAGCGTCATACGGTAAAAATTTCAACCTGGGTGAATAAGCCGTTATATAAGCCGGGCAATGGGTTTGATGTGCCCTTTGAATATAGTTTTGCCTATGATGTAAATTTTGGCCCTAAAAAGAATTGCGGGGTGGGTATAGGTTATAAACGCTTTGTCGGCGCTGCCGAAGGTTCCATGGCCGTTGATCTGGCCTTTGCTTATAGGTTTAATATTCAAAGATATCACAATTTGCGCGTTGGAATTTCCCTTTCATATTATTCAAGTGATATTAACAGGAATGATTTGAGTTTTCCGGACATGATTGATGTAAATCATGGCTTTGTTTATGGTACTGCTGAACAAATTCCGGTTAAAACAATCAGAAACGCCGTTGACCTGGGCGCAGGGTTGTGGTACAGCTGGAAATCTTTATATGCCGGATTTTCGGCAACACATCTTACTTCTCCCAAGATCGGAATTATCAGTTTAAATAAAATCCCGCGTGAATATCTGTTGTCGGCGGGATATAATTACAAAATGACAGATGACTTCAGTATGCTTCCTGCTGTTGAACTAAAATATAATGAGAAACTCGTGAATTTTTCTCCCAGTATGCTGTTTACTTTTAAGAAATGGTTGTTGTTTGGGGTGGAGTTCAGAAATGTGGCTGATGCAGGGCTTGTACTTGGTTTTAATATTAAAGATAATGTAATTATTAATGTTCATGGCGGGGTACCAATGAATTCAATATTGATAAAGAATTTTGGCATTATTGATTATACCGGGGTGAATGTTCGTTTACAATTTGGCACCGGAGGCAAAAAATAACCATATGAAAAATACGCTTCATATTTTAATCGTCTTTTCGGTTTTAACAATGGCCTTTTTTTCTTGTAAGAAGCAGAAAGATCCATCGCCCGAAACACTTTATGACACCTTAAAAGTTAATGGCAGTGCTACACATACACTGAATGAAAATACCATTCTTACCCTTGATGCAACAACAGCTGATGCCGTTTCTTACCTCTGGCAACCCGGAAATTATACTTCACCGATGATAAGCATAACACAGGAAGGTGATTACAAGGTAAAAATTACTACCCAAAGCAGTGAATATAATTATGATATTTTAGTACTTTTTGTGGGTAGCGATTGTTATATTCCAAATTCATTTACCCCTAACAATGATGGGGTGAATGATACATGGCATCCATTTTTTTCGGCTATTAGCAGTGAGAATTATTCATTGAATATTTTTGATAAGAATAATACAAAACTATTTTCCACCAGCAGTAAAGATGCAGCATGGGACGGGTATTTTAATGGAATTCTAATGACTGCTGATTATTATTACTATGCCGTTTCATATAAAACCACCGGAGGGGAAACAAAAAACAGAAACGGCATGTTGCAGCTGATATTATAAACTCTCCGCCAAACAGATCTGCGATTTTTTTGACAGAATATACTTATTCAGGTATGAATTATTGCTTTATAAGTTTTATAGCGGCTGAATGATTTTTGTCTGAGACCTGAATAAAATATATGCCCGTATTTAATTTTCTGATATCAAGCATGTTATTTTTTGGGGATTGTGATAATACCAATTCGCCTAAAGTGTTAAATATTTTTATGTTTATAGTTTCAGATGGATTATCTGCGAATACATATATAAATTCCGTTGCCGGATTGGGATAGATTGAAAAAGCATTAGATTCTGAAATTTCCTGTACGCCGGTATAAGCCATTTTTACTGCTTTCCATGCATTTATTTTTCCCCAGCCCCAACGGGTGCTTCCGGTAACGGGTATTAGACCGGTCTGGTTGTCGTGGCGGGCTGTATTTTTGATGATTTCTTTAACTTGCTGAGGTGTGAGAGACGGGTTGGCCTGTAGCATCAAAGCTACTATTCCGGTAACCATAGGGGAGGACATGGAAGTTCCTGAAAATGCTACAAAGTTGTATGTCCGGCCGTTGAAATTCACCGATGCATTAACGGTTGGCAGCGACATATTTGTAAATGATGATACCGAAGATATAACCCCGACACCGGGAGCGGAGATGTCCGGTTTAAGCCTGCCGTCGTATGTCGGCCCGAAGCTAGAAAACCCGGCAATGGCACCGCCAACCACACTGCCGTTGGGAAGTACAATTTCTGCCGAGTGTGCTGCTATAGTGATTATGCTTTGTGTGCATGCGGGCTCCCCGACACCGTAAAAGTGATCACCGCCAACCCATCCGCTTGCCAGGGCAGTAAATTGGGCGCCCCAATTACCAACATCATTGGTGAGCTCAATCAGATTCCAGCAATGAATATTGCCGGATGAAGCATTTGCGTAAAGGGCTATTTTGTATGCGGTATTAAGATTGCGGACCCTGATCCGCATGGATGGCCTGTTATTTAATGGGTTAGCTGAATCAGAAGCTATATTGTAAAAAACAGTATCGATGCCAATAATCAATTGTCCTGCGGAATATACGATCGTATCTTCAGTTGAATATGATGTTGAAGAGGCAATAATTTCGTTATTATTGTTCAAAACTTTTAGCGAAATAGCGAAGTTGTTATCAGGCTCGCCCCAAATGCTTACCGATTGTCCCCACATGGTTGGATTGCTATTATAGCTGTAAAACTCAATTTTTGTTTTCATGGTATCGGCAAGGCTGTTAAAGGTATGCTTCAGGTGAAAGTTTACATCACCATTGTTGCCACCACTGGAAACAAACACAACCCCGTCAGATGAATACTGGTCGATAGCCTGGCTCAGCAATGATGTGCCGTCCAGTGTTCCTATCCAGAACAGGCTCCAGCTTTGGTTGATCACCAGACGCTTCCCCGTACTCTGAGCATAATCATTCATCCAGCTGTAAGCATCTAATACATCTGCTGCATTTGGGTGTATTGTTGCCATCAGATAATTTGCCTCATAGGCAACACCACGGTAAATCGTTCCTGCACCACTGCCGCCGCAAATGCCTGCCACATGGCTGCCATGGGTTGCCCATTCATAAATATTAAAGGTATCGCATTGCGCCTGTAAGAGGCCGGCCTCACCAGCTATTTCGGTGCCATAGGTAAAGCCTGCCGGTGGCGGTCCGGCATTTCTATACTGATCCCAGGCTTTTATAATTCTGGTATGTGATAAGGTAGTATCATAAAACATCGGATTTGTATAATCAAATCCCCAATCGGTAATGCCAATCAGTACATCTTTGCCTGTAAAGGGCTGCGGAAGCATAATGCCATTCCAGACACTGTCGACCCGTGTGTCCTTTACGGCACGGTTGAGTTGCGGAACAATTTTGGGCGCTATTTCGAGGTAAGAAATCCCCGGAATATTCATATTTTCATTCATTACCTCAAGTGGTACTCGAAGTGTTATGATATTTCCGGTTTGTGAACCAACGATTATCCCCTGTGCTTCAAGCTTTTTTTTATTATATGTGTTATTTATCTGCGCCAGGCACGAAACGTATTGTTTCCCTTTAACAGTTTGAACAGGATATTTTTCTGCAAAACACATATCCGATAATCTTGAGTTGTATTTTGGATTTATATTCTTATCCGCAATAAAAAACCTTGTATCAGCAGAAATACGGGTTTGAGACCTGAGGTTAATGGCGAACAAAATAAATACGATAATGAAAAATTCTTTTTTCATATGACATTTATTAAAGAAACAAGAAGATACTATTTATTGAATTTTTGTCACAGCATATTACATATACTGTCTTTCAACCGAATAAATAGCTTTCAGGTATGTTCTGAAATTTATTTTATTTCGCGCCCAAGAATGCTGTATACAGGAAAGTGGTCGCTGTATCCCATCAGATATTGGCCACCTGCTGCGGTTCTCCAGGGATAACCCGTAAACGTTCCTGTTTTTTGTTTAAGAAATTGTTCGTTGAATATTTTTGCCTTTAAAAGTCTGAAGCTGCTGAGGTCGTTACCCGTTAAGGCATAGGTCACGATCATCTGATCATAAAGATCCCATGAATCCCTGTAGGCATACGAACCTATTCCATCCTGATATAATTTGTACATCGGATCATACAGATCGCCGGGTTGTATTTCAGGTAAATTTCCTTTTGCCTTAAGAAATTTAGTTATGCTGGCATTATTGGGATTATCATTTAAATCACCCATGATAATCATTTTGGTATTGGAATTTATTGTCATCAATGAATCACAAATACGTTTTGAAAGTAAGGCAGCTTCTTTACGTTTCGGAGCGCTTCGCATTTCACCGCCTCTGCGTGATGGCCAATGGTTGACGAGAAAATATATTTCTTCTCCGTCGAGTTTTCCCCAAACCAGAAGTTGGTCACGGGTACGGAAGGATGTGTCGGCGGTTTTCAGCGTAAAAGGTTTGCTGCCTTCAAGAACAAACCGATTTTTCTGATAGAGCAAAGCAACATCGACACCCCGTCGGTCGGGTGAATTATATTGCACAATGCCATAGTTTTTTGATTTTAATGATTCGGAATTAACCAAATCCTGAAGAACAGTCCTGTTTTCGATTTCCGATAATCCTATGACAACCGGGCCTCCCGGGACAACCTCGCCGCCAATTTTAGAGATAACTTCGGAAATGCGCTCTATTTTTAAATTATATTTTGCCGAGTTCCAGTTTTGTATTCCCGACGGTAAAAATTCCTCATCACTGGTAATAGGATCATTAATGGTGTCATATAAGTTTTCAACATTGTAAAAAGCCACAATGGCAATGTCGAGTTTTTTATCCTGTGCATACAATGTGATGCATATCAGTGAAATAAAGAGAAAAGTGGTGAATTTTTTTAGCATAAATACGTGTTTTTTGAGTTAGAGAAATATTTAACAAATGTAGTTATTTGACAAATTAAAATGATAAAGTACAAAATTACTTTTTTTTAAGTACTTTTGTGCCGAAATTTTTGAAAGACTGATTCAATTTTTTAAAAAATTCTTATAAGTAAAGTTGGTCGTTATTTCACATTAATTAATATAAGTTAAACTAAGTAGGTCTTGTTATGAGGAAAAAGTTT
The DNA here is from genome assembly GCA_964626855.1 of uncultured Bacteroidales bacterium. Lineage (GTDB taxonomy): Bacteria > Bacteroidota > Bacteroidia > Bacteroidales > CAIWKO01 > CAIWKO01. The sequence goes on along the minus strand of CAZVKJ010000014.1, from coordinate 7,282 downwards.
CTTTTAGGCATCCTTGTGCTGCTATGTGCAATATATGCACAAGCACAGGTTGCTACAGTCAGCGGATCGCTGACTGATGTTGAGGGAAAACCCCTGGCCGGCGCTTCTGTTACTATCGGTATTCAACATGTTACATCAAATACCGAGGGAAAATTTGCAGTTTCCGGGATCAGTTTTGGAAAAACTGATGTAATTATTGAATTAGACGGGTATGAGTCAAAAACGATGTCTGTTGATATAAATTCGGCAGATATGAGCATTGGCATGGTCCAGATGAAGGCAAACGGATTGGATAAATCTATGACAAACCAGCCGGAAACTACTGTCAGCAGCCTTGAATCAGATGATGAGATCAAGGATCAGTATGTTGCCGGGCTTTTGCATTCATCAAATGATGTTTTCGTTTCTATTGCCGGCTATACATTAAGTGCAGGATATTTCAGGCCGCGGGGCTATGATAATGAGTATTCTGAAGTGATGATTGGCGGTTTGTCATTGAATGACCCCGAAACCGGCCGGCCAAGTTATTCTGACTGGGGCGGGCTTAATGATGCCACACGTTATAAAGAAAGCAGTTATGGCCTAACACCGTCGAGATTCTCGTTTGGTACTATTGCAGGTACCTCAGATATTGATGTTCGTGCTTCGCATCAGCGGAAACAGGTAAAAGCTTCTTATGCTTTTTCAAACCGTTCATACCAGCATCGCGTAATGCTTACTGGATCTACAGGACTGATGAAAAACGGCTGGGCCGTAACGGCATCATTATCAACGCGTCTCGGTAATCACGGCTATGTCGAGGGAACATCCTACCAGGCATATTCATATTTCCTTTCTGTTGAAAAGAAAATCGGTAAAAAGCATTTTCTTTCTTTTACAGGTTTTGGCGCTCCGGCTAAACGAGGTATGCAATCCGCTGCGGTTCAGGAGGTTTATGATATGCTGGATGATAATTATTATAATCCCAACTGGGGATGGCAGGGTGATAAAGCCAGAAATGCCAAAGTAAGAAACTCACATGAGCCGGTGCTGCTGCTTACAGATTATTATGATATAACAGACAAGATCAAGCTGACAACCACATTGGGATACAGTTTCGGACGAACGGGTACCACAGCCCTTAATTGGTATAATTCAGCTGACCCCCGCCCGGATTATTACAGAAACTTACCAAGCTGGCAGGAAAACATGGATGTTGAGAGCCCCGCAGATGAAGCAACTGTTGCTGCTATAACTGAAGCATGGCAAAACGATGAAAGTGTCAGCCAGATAAATTGGGACGAGTTATACCAGGTAAATTACCTGAGTTATCTCAATGGCGGCCAGGCACGTTATGTTATTGAAGAACGCCGCCTCGACCATTCACAGGTAGCCTTATCGTCACATCTGAATTACGAAATAAATCAACATATTTATTTTAGCGGCGGATTTAATGTCAATTTATACAAAAGCCGTAATTATAAAGTCATAAATGATATGCTTGACGGCATGACTGATGTAAATACCGGCGATGCATATGAGGGATACTGGATAGATATTGATCAGTATGCTGAACGTGATTTTCCTTCAGATACATCCATGCTGCAAAATGATTTGAACGATCCAAACAGAAAAATCAGAAAAGGTGATGTCTTCGGATATGATTATGATATACATATTAATAAAGGAAGCCTTTGGGGCCTGGGAGAATTTACCTATAATCATTTTGATTTTTATGCAGGGCTAAACCTGACCGGAACCCAGTATTGGCGCGTAGGAAATATGAAAAACGGACGTTATACTGATGATTCATATGGTAAATCAAAAGTCAATAGTTTCTGTGATTATGCAATTAAAGCCGGTGTTACTTATAAACCATCCGGAAGACATTATGTTGTGCTGAACGGTGCATATATGACCATGGCTCCTTCATTCAGTGATATACACCTTTCGCCGAGAATCAGAAATACTGTTATTCCTGAAATAGATAAAAAGAAAATTTTCAGTGCTGACCTGAGCTACATCATCCGCTATCCGAAAATAGCCGGACGTATCACAGCTTTCCAGACCATGTTCTGGGATGATATAAAATTGAGCAGTTTTTATCATGACGATCTGCAGACATTCGTAAACTATATTGTTTACGGGCTTGATAAAGTTCACCAGGGTATAGAATTGGGTGTTGAAGTAAAGATTATACCTTCATTATCTGCAGTATTGGCGGGATCCATTGGTAATTACAGGTACACCAATCCATCTTCCAGCCGCGCTACAGCTTATTTGTCGGTAGAAAACGGATCGCAACCCGATTCCATTCAAACCATTTATTGTAAAAACTTTTATGTTAACGGAACCCCGCAGGCAGCCGGATCACTTGGGTTGAAATATCAGAACCAGCATTTCTGGTATGCAAATATTAATGCCAATTTATTTGGCAACAACTGGGTTGACTTTAATCCAAGCCGCCGTACTGTTGAGGCATTGGAAAATATGAGCCCTGATGATCCTTTGATTGCAACCATTATTGATCAGCAAAAGGCCAATGCAAAACCTCAGTTCACACTTGATGCATCTGTAAGTAAATCTTTCAAGATCAAGAATTTTTATCTGGGATTTAATGCAAGTGTCAGCAATATTTTAAATAATAAGAAAATGATCACCTCGGGTTACGAACAATCCAGGTTTGATTATGAATTTAAGGATGTGAACAAGTTCCCGGCCAAGTACTATTATGGCTTTGGAAGGACATTCTTTGTAATGGTTACATTCAGGTATTAAAAAAGTAAGAAAAAATAAAATCATATAAATATGAAAACAAATAGAATGATCACAAAAAATTGGATTCTTGTTTTTGCGGCATTTTTAGTGTTAATGACCAGCTGCAAAAAGGATTTTGAAGTGCCTCCCGTCAACATCCCCAAATTTGAATTGCCCACCGATGCAACTCTTATCAGTATTAAAGCCCTTAAAGCACGTCACACCGTGATAGGAGTACTTGACAGCATTAATGATAATGTTTATGTTACCGGAAAGATTATCGGAAATGATGAATCGGGAAATATTTACAAAGGCTTATATATTGAAGATACATCGGGCGGATTATATATCGGCCTCGACAGGACAAGTCTATACAATCTTTTTAAAATTGGCCAGCGGGTTTATATAAAATGCCAGGGTTTATTTTTAGGCGATTATGGCGGAATGACCCAATTAGGTGCTATCTACAACGGTGCAATCGGACGTATAGCTGATACCTATATTGACCAGCATTTATTTCGTGACAGTCTGCCGGGAAATCCTCCTGCCGCCAAATTACTTACCATCTCCGATATAACAGATGCCGATTGGGGAATGCTTATCAGGCTTGATAATGTTTCTTTACTCGAAGTCGGCCAGCCCTTTGCGATAAGCACAGCTACCACCAACAGAACCATTTCTGACGGCGTTAATACACTTATTCTCCGCACCAGCAATTATGCAGATTTTGCGGCATCATTGATACCTGACGGACAGGGAACAGTTTACGGAATATTAAGTGTTTATAATGGCGACCTGCAGTTGTATATAAGAGATTTAAATGATTTGGTAGGCTTTGATTACAGTTCGGCCATGCTGGTAAATGAAACATTTGCCACGGCAGGTTCACTCGGCACTTTCAGTCAATACAGTGTTTTAGGCGACCAGGTATGGACACAGTCCTCATTCAGCGGAAACACATTTGCAAAAATGTCTGGTTATTCCGGATCATATTATGCCAACGAAGACTGGCTGATTTCTCCTTCAATGAATTTTGATCAGTTTACCGGCGAAAAACTTAAATTTTTCTCCATGATGAATTATGGTACTGCCGGCGACGGATCGCTGAAAGTATATTATTCGACTAATTATACATCAGGAGATCCTACTGCAGCAGCATGGACCGAACTAACAGGACTGACACTTTCAGGCGGCGCCTGGGCTAATGTTCCTTCAGGAGATATTGATGTATCATTCATCAACGGATCAAATGTTCATATTGCATTTAAATATACCTGCTCCACAACCAATGTAGCAACATGGGAAGTCGGAGGAATTATTGTTAAGGGTACACATATTTAAAATTGTAAATTAATTTTAAAAAGGTTATTTCATTTTTTGGAATAACCTTTTTTTTTCATTATTCATGAAATAAACTAATTTTATACTATAATGCTTAATTCATGATGGAATGCTGAAACTAAAATTACTATTGATCGCTTTATGCATTAGCCCTGGCTGGGTTTCTGTATTTTCACAAACGCAATTACCCACATTCTGGGATTGCACTCCCGGCACCATACCCGCAGGCTGGACAACGAATGCAGCAAATTATTATGTGGCCTCAGGGTATTATCATTCAGCTGCCAATGCACTGAAATTTGATGCTACGGGAATTTATCTGACCATAAATTTTTTTGATGAACCGGATACACTGATTTACTATTTACGCGGCGCTTCATTTTCCGGCGGCACATTTTCAGTCCAGCAGTCTGTTGATGGTAATGCCTGGACAAGTGTACACACCTTTACTAATGCAAACATTCCCAATACAAGCATTACCTCTGCCACTCCGTTTAAAGATTTGTTATCGGCTGATAGCCGCTATGTCCGTTTTTATTATACCAGCAAATCCAGCGGTAATGTAGCAGTTGATGATATTGGTATTACGCTGAAATCAGCAGGGCCGGAAGCATCCATAAAGATCAAATATGGCAGTTTATTCGTCTTCCCGGGCGGTACTGCGGTGACAGGTAATACTCCTGCCTTGAAATTTAGAATTCTGAACCTTGGCACTGATTCTCTTTTAAAGATAACTTCGGTTACTATAAGCGGCCAGGATGCTGCGATGTTTAACCTCGTAAGTTTTCCATCAGCCGTCAACCCGGGCGATTCTGCTGAAATCGCAGTTGATTTCAATCCTTCAGGAACAGATGGATCAAAGATCGCCGCTTTGAGTGTTATCAATAGCGACAGCAGCCGGAATCCATACATTGTGAATATTTGGGCGGTTAAAGGATGTTGTGCCACGGAACCGGTGCAGGCTGCAACAAATTTAAGCCTCTCCGATGTGAAGTCTTTCCATTTTAAAGTAGCTTTTTCTGATGGAACTATTGCCCCTGAAAAATACCTTGTTTTGAAAAAAGCATCACCAATAACGGAAACCCCGATTGATGGCCATACCTATTTGAAAGGCGATTATATCGGTGATGCACAGGTAGCGTATATAGGCACATCCGGTAATTTTTATCCTTCCAGGGTCGTGGCCAATACCCATTATTACATCAAAGTTTTTTCTTTTAACGGTTACCCCGCTTATGAAAACTATCTCACCGATTCAAATTATGTTGCTAAAAAGGATACAGTAACCCCTGCAAATATGATAGGCCAGTATTATTCGGGCATTAATACAGCATCCGCTACATTGTGGAATGATCTGCATACATTGATCAACAATCATTTTGCAGTGTATTACAGTGATTATGATAATTACCTGGTAAAAAACTTTGAAAGCCGCGATACCGTGGTTTCCGGCATGTCTAAAAAGACCATCACCTGTTCCTATTCCGGTGAGAATTATGTTTATTCGGAGCCTTTTGCTTTTACCACGTACAGCCGTGAGCATGTGTTTTGTGAAAGCTGGATGCCAACATACAACAACACGGGTTATACCTCTCTGCCTGAATATGCCGACTATCATAATCTTCTGCCTGTAAACCAAAACAAAATCAATTCGTACCGGTCATATTATCCGTTAGGAAAAGTGGTTACGATACAGTATCAGTATCTTGATGGTAAGATGGGCCTGGATTCGCTCAACCACGTGGTATTTGAGCCGCGTGACAAAATTAAAGGCGATTGTGCCCGGGCTATGTTTTATCTGGTATTGTCTTATGATGGCATCAGCGGTAATGACTGGTATATCCCCGTACAGATCGACCCGCCGACTGTGCCTTACGGACAGGATGAAGCATTACTGAAAAAATGGAACCATATTGATCCGCCTGATGATTATGAAATGGCCAGAAATGATTTTATTGCCTCAATACAATACAACCGCAACCCGTTTATTGATCATCCTGAATGGGCCGATTTGTTTGGTTTTGGCGTGAACAGCAGTATTGAAATGGCATCAGATGTTATTGATGATATAATGGTTTTTCCGAATCCTGCTAAGGAGCAATTAATAATTAAGGCAGGACAAATACCCGAAGTTTCTTTTATGCTCTATGATATGTCGGGTAAATTATTGTTTTCTGTTCCGGTTTCAAACGGGTATAATAATGTTAATCTTACCATAAGAAATATTGGGCCGGGGATTTATTTCTATGAACTGGTGTCAGGTGATATAAAACCGAAACGATCGAAAATAATCATATTGCCTAATTAGCGGGGGAAATGCCTGTTTGCAGATCGCAATGCAGGGTTATTGGTATAAATGCACTTGTGTAATTGGGTCATACCAATTCGATAACAATATAGTTTTATCGAAAACTTTCGGAATCCATTCCCTCTTTGTACTTCCGACGCGGTGGATGTATTTATGATCGGCATAAACCTGCCTGCCGCAGACAGGCTGGTTAAGAATAAAATTGTTGTCCATTTGGACCATATGCAATTTCGCTTCTGTATTATCTGTCTAGGACAATTATATATTCCTTGTTGTTGAAAGATGTTTTTAATTTGATTTGTTTTTTTTCCATTTTTATAATTTGCCATGTTGGAGTTTTATGTATCCCAAATGGTCCCACTCCATAAGCGGTTCCGCCAGAAGCTTTTATTATAATAGAAGCTTTATTATCATTTAATTCCCACCACCAATAAAGATCTCCGCTGAATCCATCTCGGCGCGGACCGTCCATTATGCATGCATCTATGTATGCGTCCTCATCATAAATAAAATCAAAACTTAATCCTAAGCTATCATAATATTGGGATAAGGAATCAACTTCATTAACATAATACCCTGTTAATGTGTGAAAGCCATATATTCTTTTTTTTATACAAAGAGTACTGACCAAAGCTCCTTCTTCATATTTTTTGCAGCTACCTGCAATAATGGCTGTTAAAGCAATGATTACGAGCGTTGATTTCTTCATATTATTAAACTTTATAAAAATGTTGTTTATTCAAGCACAACAAAATATTCTTTTCCATGATAAGTCGTTTTCATTTTAATATCGTATTTCAAACTCAAAAATTCCCATTCCGGAGTTTTCATATAACCAAATGGTCTATAATGGACCCCGAAATTAGGACAATGAGTTAAAGTGTAAAAATCATTAAT
>CAZVKJ010000013.1:0-73082 GCA_964626855.1 uncultured Bacteroidales bacterium | reverse complement strand
AATTGGTTAATAAAGTCGGGTTATGATATTAGCGGGGCAATAAACGCATTGAAAATTGAAGAAAGATCGGATATGGCAAGTTTGTATCGTGGAGAGGCCCCATTCAATGATGATACAAAAACCAGAAAGTTGATCCGCGAGGAAAAACAAAAACTACTGGAAAGTATTGAGAATACAAATGAAGGCAAGGGGGCTGTTTTTTTATTGGGGAAAGATAAGTATAGAAAATTGAAGGAAGAGGCGAAACCTGAGATTCTTAAATGTTTATTAAATAATTTCGATTATTATAACTGTACAGAAAAAGCCTTTAAATTTCATTTATTCGATCCGGGAAATATCACATATATAAGTTATATAATGGAATCTCTCAGGAGAAATTGTTATATCCACAAAGAGCTGTGGAGCGATTTGTTTATTACCAGCAGGTATACTGATACTGTTGGCAGCAACGGATTTTCAAAAAAGCGTAAATGGAAAAATAGTCTTTTTAAATATTATGATCCTGTAATACTGGGCCTAAGCAAAAATGAGGCAGATAGCATAGTTGCAGCCTTTTATTGGAATGGTGAACCAAAATTCAATACTTATACCCAAGCCTATGAATATTTCTACCGGCTGAGCAATTCAATTTATGATCGTGAGTGTCATTTATCAACAGCTTTGAGTTATTCTGATGACCCGACAAGCAGGAATATATTTATTGAAAAATATCTAAGATACCCGGCTATAAAAAGCAGGGGTTTCGCCGAAAAATATTCAAAGGACTCAATATTAAATTCACTTGATAATAAAGCACTCCTGGTATTCGATATGTTTTATACTTCAGTCCGCCTGGGGCAGGAAGAAGTACCCGTATTTTCTGATTACTCAGATTCAACAGGGCAAAATTGCTATGTCGCCAAAAATGTAATGAAAAATTTCAATAGTTATTCGACGGCATATTTACCCGAAATGCTTAAAACAGATGTTAATGATTATTTTCTTTTAAAGGAACTAGAGCGGCTTTCATTACTCGTTCCTTTTGACGTAAAATCAAAAACGCAGCTACATGTGCTTGACTCTAAGTATTATGATTTGTTTCATAAAAACCATGTCAATGAAATAATTTTCGTTAATTGTTTTTATTTTGAGGACAGGACGTCAGATAAGTCCATAAATGCATACAAGAGGGCTTCCGGCGAAAATATTAAAACTATTTATGATAAGGATTATGGCGCCCGGTTTTTAGATGTGCTCATTACAAATGTGAGAATGCAAAAGGATAAGGAAATTCACGCAATCAGGTATGCAGAAACACATCAGCTGGAAGATAAAAATTCCGGTATTAACCAGATAGCAAAAGCCGTTAAGGATGATCTGATAAAATTTGCTGAGGAAAGTAAGAAGAAGGATGATATTAATGTTGGTATAAAATAATATTTTTAATAATTGGCTTTTCATAGTCAGAATATTGTTTAACCTGATCTATTCACAAAAAAATGAATTGAAATTTGTGGATGAGCGCAGGCAGAGAATCTGTCAGATCAGGTTAATCCTGACAAAGAAAATATTTGAAAGCACCAAACTATTGCAGATACGACTGATTTTCTTTTGTCGGCCCGAAGGATGATAAATTCTTTTGAAATTTTCATATTTGAAATGAGTGGCCAATAAATACAGTAATTTTTTGCTTAAATTTGTTTAAAAAATTTGATTAATTGTCTGTGAAAACCCGTGAAATTCGAATAGGAAACTTAATATTGGGAGGTAATAATCCTGTCGTTGTTCAATCCATGACCAATACAAACACCATGGATACGATGGCTACCGTGCAACAAGTGATGGACCTGGTTGAAGCAGGTTGCGAAATGGTAAGGATTACTGCGCGGAATAAATATGAAGCGGAAAACCTGAAAAAAATTAAAGCTGCGTTAGCTGAACGTAATTGTCATATTCCGCTTATCGCCGATATTCATTTTATGCCGGATGCTGCAGAAATTGCTGCACGTATTGTTGAAAAGGTACGTATCAATCCTGGGAACTATGTTGATAAAAAAACAAATGAGCGTGGTCCGGTAGTATATTCTGAAAGTCTTTACCGGCAAGAGCTTGACAATATTAGTCTCAGGCTGAAGCCCTTGCTGGATATTTGCAAGGAATACGGAACTGCCATACGCATTGGTGTTAATCACGGGTCACTATCTGACAGGGTTACAGGGCGATATGGCGATACAGTTGAAGGTATGGTGGCTTCCGCTCTCGAATTTATTGATATCTGCCGTTACCACGATTTTAAGAATCTTGTTCTTTCGATGAAATCAAGCGACGTAAAAACAATGATTTATGCCTATCGGTTGCTAACATCACGAATGAATGAATCAGGATATGATTATCCTTTGCATCTTGGAGTTACTGAGGCCGGGGCAGGCATGGATGCCCGTATCAAGTCTGCAGCCGGTATAGGAGAGCTGCTTATGGAGGGTATTGGCGACACCATACGTGTTTCGCTTACAGAAAACCCGGCACATGAAATACCTGTGGCAAAGCGCCTGGTAGAGGCATTTGCAACTCCAAAACGAGTACAGGATTATTCCGGAAATTTTAAATACACAAAACGCGAAACAATTAATATTGGCGGGATTGGGAAGGGGCATCACCCCGTATGTGTCTTTCCTGACATGATATCAAATAAAACAAAGAGCGTTTTGCCTGATTATTATTTTGATATTAAGAACCAGAGCCTGAAAAGCCTTTATGGCAAAGAGGATATAGTATGTGTTCAATTAAAAGTTCATGATTCTGATGATATGGCAGCTATAAAAATTGCCGCAGGAGGCTATCCCGGGTTATTGCTTGTAGATTTCAGTGAAACCAATAATTTGCAGGATTTACGAAGTATGCTGTTTAATCTTAAAAATCATGATATAAATAATCCTCTTGTACTTTATAAAAAATATTCGTGCAGCAATGAGAACCTGATTTTGCAATCCTCGGCGGAGTTTGCATATTTTCTTACGGATGGGCTTATTGATGGGATTTGTATCGATACCCATCATGATAAATCGCTGCTGCCGGAGCTTATGTTCAGCATTTTGCAGGCTTTGGGCTTGCGCAGGGTTAAAGCCGAGTTCATTGCTTGTCCCACCTGCGGGCGAACATCATATGATGTGGAAGGCACATTAAAAAAACTCACACAGGCGTTGTCACACCTGAAGCATCTTAAAATTGGGGTGATGGGTTGCGTGGTAAACGGCCCCGGTGAAATGGCTGATGCTGATTATGGTTATGTCGGATCCTCGCCCGGGAAAATAAATTTGTACAGGAAGAAACAGGTGGTTTTGAGAAATATTGATGAATGCGATGCATTGAATGAACTTATCAGGCTCATCAGGGAAGATGGCTGTTGGGAAGATGAGGAATAAAAGGTCTTATCCTGCTTAGTTTTCAACTGTTTCGCCGGCTTGGCAGAATTATGTATTTTTGCAAAAATTTTCTGATATGAACTTTGTTGAAGAATTACGTTGGCGGGGGATGATACAGGATATGACCCCCGGTGTGGAAGACCAATTACAAAAAGAACCTACGGTTGCCTATGTAGGCATTGATCCCACAGCCGATTCCTTACATATAGGACATCTGGTTTCTATAATGATGCTGAAGCATTTTCAGCTATGCGGACATAAGCCTATTGCCCTGGTGGGTGGCGCAACCGGCATGATCGGTGATCCTTCGGGAAAATCTGAGGAGCGCAACCTGCTTGATGAAGAAACGCTGAGGTTTAACCAGCATGGCATTCAAAGGCAACTTGAGAGGTTTCTGGATTTTTCGGATGTTGCTAACAAAGCTGAAATCGTAAATAATTACGACTGGATGAAAGATTTCGGATTTTTAGGTTTTTTACGTGACGTGGGGAAGCATATTACCATCAATTATATGATGACCAAAGATTCTGTTCAGAAGAGAATGCAGGCAGGGAGCGGAATATCTTTTACGGAATTTACATATCAGTTGGTTCAGGGCTATGATTTTTACTGGCTGAATATTAATAAGGGTTGTAAACTTCAGATGGGCGGAGCTGATCAATGGGGAAATATTACTACAGGAACAGAATTGATCCGGCGTAAAGGCGGAACGGAGTCTTTTGCCATAACTTGCCCGTTGATCACCAAGGCCGATGGAAGCAAGTTTGGCAAAACTGAGGCTGGCAATGTCTGGCTTGATCCGCAAAAAACATCACCATACAGATTTTACCAATTTTGGTTAAATTGTTCTGACGAGGATTCTGAGAAATATATAAAAATATTCACGCTTTTTTCAAAAGAAGAGGTGGAAGATTTGATTCGTCAGCATACGGAAGCGCCGCATTTACGCCTGCTTCAAAAAGCGCTGGCAAAAGATATAACTATACGTGTGCACTCCGAAAAAGATTATAATTCCGCTGTAGGAGCATCCGAAATTTTATTCGGTAAAGGAACAGAAGAAATGCTCAGATCCCTGGATGAAGACACCATACTTTCAGTTTTTGAAGGAGTCCCGCAAAGTTTTATTGAAGCCGGTGAAATTCAAAAAGGCATGGAGGTCTGCGATATGCTGACTGCGAAAACCAATATCCTTCCATCACGGAGTGAAGCACGCAGATTATTTAAAGAAGGCTGTATTTCAATAAATAAAGTGAAAATGGAAGAAGGGAAAATTATTGACGGCACTTATTTATTAAACAACAAATATATACTCGTACAAAAAGGTAAAAAGTCTTATTATCTTATTATTTGCCGGAGTTAGTTTTTTTTATTATTGATTTTTCCATAACTTTAAAAAGAGCAGTTTTGTCGATAGGTTTCAGGACAAATCCAATAAACGAATGCTTCATGATCTGATCAATTTCTTTTTCTGTTGAGTAGGCTGTCATGGCAACAATGGGTAATTCGCCTTTCAATCTGTGGATTTCTTTTGCTGCCTGAATTCCGGTCATTCCCACACCGAGGTTGATATCCATCAGAATAATATCGTAATTTCCTCTTTTTACGAGTTCGATAGCAAGAATACCTGTTTTGGCAATATCAACTTCGTAATCCTGCTTCAGCATGGCACTGATTAATTCCCCGTTGATTCTGTTGTCTTCAACAACGAGAACTTTATACCGGGTTTTAATTGCCCCGTTAAGTTTATAGTAAGATGTGCTGTAGTCGTTTTCGGGTTTTCTGGATAATTGCGGAGATGAAACAGGTAAGAGTAAGGTAAAAACCGAACCTTTTCCAATTGCGCTTTCAACTAATATTTTTCCGCCCATTGATTCGGCCATTTTTTTACTGAGTGATAATCCCAATCCGCTGCCTTCATATTTACGGTTCAAGCCTTCACTTACCTGCCTGAATTCCTGGAAAATTAAATTGAAATTATTTTCGGAAATCCCGATACCTGTGTCTTCCACGCTTATAAAAGCATAGTCATTTTCAAGATAACTGGTATATCCGGTTTTAACAGTCATGCCTCCCTTTTCCGTATATGATACCGCATTACTTATTAAATTATTGAGAATCTGTATCAGGTAATTTTCATTAAATGTGGCGAATACCGGATCATTGCATTGCCTGATGATATACAAGTTTTTTTGTTTTGCCCTGTTTTCAAATTGATTTATGGATATTTCAGCATATTTACTCAGGCTGCCCGTAATATAATCAACAGGTTTTTGGCTCGCTTCAATCTGCGAAAACTGTAGAATGGAAGTAATTGTTGACATCAGTTTATTACCCGACTCAATGATGGTGTCAATCATATTCAAAGATTCAGGATCCTTGACACGGTTTTTAAGAAGCGAGGCAAAGCCGAGGACACCTGTCATGGGAGTTCTCAGGTCATGGTTCATATTCGCAATTAGTGATGTTTTCAGTCGGTCTGATTCTTCAGCTTTTGCCTTACCCTGCAGTATTTCTTCTTCAGCCTGCCTTTTGTAAATCTGATGAGCAATCTGTTCAGAAGCATAAACAAGCATGTCTTTTTCGGTTTCGGTAAAAATGGTAGCTTCAGAATAGCTTTGAACGGCAACGACACCGATCACTTTATTGTGGGTGATCAATGGGGCACCAAGCCATATGTCAGTATCGGACCCGATAACTTCTATTTCGCCTGACATTTCAAGCTGACGTAATAAGGTCGGGCTTGTTAAAACAGGTTTGCCATGCCTCAATACATATTCGGTAAGGCCTCTTCTGAGCCTTCGTGCTTGCGGGGCAGCGTCTTTTTCATCAACGTAATATGGGAAAAAAACCATATCCTTTGTTTCGTCATATAGGGCGATATAAAAGTTTTTAGCCGGAAGTATTTCATTGATGATGATATGAATGGACTTATACAAATCATCAATGTTAGTGACGGTATGTGTAAGCTGTGAGATTTTGTAAACGGTTTCACGGGCTTTCTCTAATTGTTTAAGATCGGTAATATTTCTGTTGAAAGTCATTACGGCTTTAATACCGCCATATTCAACCACAGAGCCGTTGACCATCATGTTTATTTCTTCGCCATTACGGCTAAGATGAATTGTTTCAAGATCTTTTGGATTGTTTTTTTTATAGATCATTTCAATCTGGCCGGCATCCAGGATAAAATCTTTTGTTATTTGTTCCAGGAGCATGCCATTAAATTGGTCAATAGGATAATTATATATGTCAGCTGCTTTTTTATTGGCAGCCATAATTTTATAATTTTCAGGGTTTATGATCAGGATTGCGAGGCTGAAGCTTTCGAAAATAGCCCGGTATTGTGCTTCGGAACGCTGGATGGCTAAGACAGATTTTTTTTGTTCGCTTACATCTCTGGCGATTCGGCCAAGATAGACAGAATTGGATGTTTTAATCAGGAATGTAGTTATATTGACAAACTTTCGTTTTCCATCTGTTCTGATTATTTCACCCTCAAAGTTTTGGGCTTTTTTAGGGATATATTCATTTCCAAGGGTTTTTAAAAGGTTAGTTTGCAGGTTCTTATAATAATCGTCGGTTTTTTTTTCGGGTTTCATTAATTGAAACTCTATATCCCAGTTGTTTTTTCCCAGTGCCTGTTCTTTTTTAACCCCGGTCAACTCAAACATACTTTGGTTCCATTCAATTATCCGGCCTTTATTGTCATTAATTACAATACCATCTGTCGCCTGTTCAATAACGCTTCGGAATTTGTCTTCTTCCTGGATTAATGCCTGTTCGGTTTTTTCCCGCTGGAGGATTTCTTCACGTAGTTTTTCAACAGTAGCACTTAACAGTGCCGTGCGTGATTTAACCTGTGATTCCAGTTCTGTCTTTTCGAGTTGAATGGCAGATTCAATATCTTTAAATCCTGTTATTTCATTAAAGGTTCCAATTATATAGGGAATATTGTTTATATCGTTAAACAAGGATTTGGTAGCCTGAATGAACCTGGTTTTTCCTGCCGGGGTTGTAATTTCCATTTCAAGAGAAGACTCTTTTCCTGTTTGCAGAACATTACAATCCTGTTTATAAAACAAATCAGCCTTGTTTTTTGGGAAAATTGCATGGCTGGTTTTTCTATAAATATCAGACGGATTTAATTCGAAAAAATCACAGAAGGCTTTATTCATGTAAAACCAGCCGCAGTTTTTATCTTTTATGAAGAAGGGTACGGGTAAGTCATTAAGAATTTTGTAAGGCTTAATAGCATTATCATTGAAGAATTTTTTCACTTCCCCGGGCAGATTTTGATCAGAAATAATTGAGCCATTGTTCTCATCAGAATCGTCAATAAACAGGTGCCCTTTGGTTAAGTTGTTTTTCAATGCATCAAGCAAAAGTTCTAATTCTTTTTTGTTTGAAAACTTATACCTCATGGTTCAAAATTTTTTCAGGTAAGGCAAAGGTTACGGTGCTGCCGGAGTTTTCCTCACTGGTGATATTCATATATCCTTTGTTTTTTTCAACAAGTTCTTTGCAAAGTATAAGGCCAAGACCGCTGCCCATTTCGTCTTCGGTACCCTGGGTTTTTATTTTGTAATCGAGTTTGAATAATTTATCAAGATTTTCTTTACTGATGCCAACGCCATTGTCCGTCACGGAAATTTCAATGTAAGTTGTATGAGCTTTCTTGTTTTTTACAATAAGAGAAGAGATTTTTACAAAACCGTTGCGGTGTGTGAATTTTATTGCGTTTGAAACAAGATTACGTAATACGGTTTTAGTCATATTGGCATCTGCAAATACCATGAGTGACGGCTCGGTGTCGGAAATCAACCTTATTTGTTTTATCTTAGCCTGGTATTGTAATATATCAATGGTTTCTTTTATGATTTTTACAATATCCAACTGTTCGGGCTGATAAGCCATTTTACCGGTCTGTGAATTTGCCCATTCAAGTAAATTTTGCAGCAGGCGGGCAAGTGACTGGGATGAAAGATAAATATTTTTTATATAATTTTTTTTGTCCTGTTCGGAAAGTATATCATAGCTGCCATTAAGAATATCCGAAAAGCCAAGGATGGCATTATGAGGATCCTTTAAATCATGTGCAATTATTGAGAAAAACCTGTCTTTAGTGGCGTTTAGTTCGTGAAGTTCCTTATTCTGCTTTAGCAGCAAAGCTTCCATTTTTTTCCGTTCAGCAATGTCTCTTGAAATACTGAGCAGGCATGGAATGCCTTTTAAGAAAATAACTTCTGTGGACATTTCAATATCGCGTAACGACCCATCTTTGTTTTTAACTAAAAGCTGAAGATTATGGCAGAATCCTTTGGTTTTTACTTCATGCAAAAGTATATCCCTGTCTTTGGGATTATCCCAAATGTCAATGTCGAGTGTCGATTTTCCCCTTAAATCTTCCGGAGTATAACCGGTATATTTGGTGAACGTCTTATTTGAATCAATGTAAAAACCGTCTTCAATACGGGTTAATAAGATGGCATCAGGGCCATTGTCAAAAACCACTTCGAGTTGGTGTTTTGCCTCCTGAAGTTTTTGTTCTGCCAGTTTTTGTTCAGTAATATTAACTACTTGTACAATAAAAAATCTTGGCTCATTATTTATATCTCTTAACAGTGAAGCAGAGGTTATTGCCCAAATTATGGAGCCGTCTTTTTTGACATATCTTTTTTCGACGGATGAATTTTGATTTTTTTTATGAATAATATTTTTGATAAATTCCTTACTGAATTCCATGTCATCAGGATGCGTAAAATCAAGGAAATTCATTGCTAACAATTCTTCCTGTGAATAACCAAGCATCTCACAAAAAGCCTGATTTACCTGGATAAATTTCCCTGAAACAAAACTGAGGCACATGCCGATCGGAGCATTTTCAAAAGTTGTGCGGAATTGTTTTTCACTTTCTTTAAGTAAATTTTCTGCTTGTTTTTGCTTACTTACATCAATAATGGCTGCACTAACACCGAACATTTTACCCGACGGATCATACAAAGGTGTATAGCTGCCAAAAATATGCATTATATTTTCTTTTTCAAATTCAAACTCATCTATAACTTCAACGGGTTTGCCTGATGTAACACACTTATCAAACAGGGATTTATGAACAATATATTGCTTTTCAGGGAAAAATTCTTTGAAATTATGATTCTCCACCAGGTCAAGAGAAATTTTAAAAGTTTCTTCATAATATTTATTTGCAATAAAATAATTGCCATTAACATCAAGGGCTGAGAGCCACATTGGAAGTGAGTCGATCATGGTTCTCAATAACAACCTGCTATTTCTGACTTCTTCTTCGGCTTGCTTTTGCCTGGTAATATCAATGGCAGCTCCTGTAACACCCATGATATTTCCCAGATGATCATAAAAAGGGTTATAATTACCGTAGGTGTTTGTTATTATTCCTTTTTCAAATTCGATATTGTCGTAAAATTCAATAGTTTTTCCTGTTTTAAGGCATTCGTTGATTAGATTTTTATGGAGTTCAAAGTGAGGTTCGGGAAAAATTTCATGTGCAAAATGATTTTCAATTTTATCAAGAGGTATTTGGAATGTTGTTGAATAATGTTGATTGGCAATAATATATTTGATGTCTTTATCCACGGCACAGATCCACATGGGCATAGAATCAATCATGCTTCGCAGCATCAGACGGTTTTTCTCAAGTTCTTCTTCAGCTTTTTTGCGGTCGGTAAAATCGAGCAGGGAGGCCAGGCTTTTCTGTGTCCCCGGAACCATATCAATAAAAAGTAATACATTTTTTATCTCTTTCTTGCTGTCAATAAATCTGAATTCATAAGATCTCGCGGCTTGTGACGGGTCTTTTCTTCTAAGGTCATGCATTTTGACCATCATGTCCAGATCTTCCTGAATAACAAAATCTGTCCATTTTCTTTTGTTTTCCACTTCCTTTTTTGGTAATCCTGAAAGCTCTAAAAACTTTGAATTGACTAAAGAAATCGTTTTGTCTTCTTCAATAATCACCGAGGCTGTTCCTGTATTTTCAAAGATCATCCTGTACTTGGCTTCGGACTCTTTTAAGAGCACTTCGGCTTCTTTTCGGGCGGTAATATCATTAAAAACAGTAAGCAGGGCAGGTATTCCCCGGTAGGGCATTGGCAGGGTAGTAACCTCAACAGAAATAGGCCGGCCTGTATGTGTTACAAAAATTTCTTCAATCTGTACAGATTGTTTGTTTTCCGACATGATTTGCCTGATTCTTTGAAGGGCGATTTCTCTGTAATCCTTATGAATAAAATTATAAATGCTCAGCCCGACCATTTCCATTTCAGGAGGGGTTTCCATAATTTTTTCTGCAGCTTTATTGGCAAAAACAATTTTGCCTTCACTGTGAATAGCTATTCCCACAGGCAGTAACTGGATCAGGGTGCTTAAGCGTTCTTCACTTTCTCTTAATTTTTTTTCGGCTTTTTTTCTGCGTGTGACATCCCTGAAAATTGTCTGGTAGGTTTTATCCGGAAGAATTTTAGAGTGCATTTCAACTTCACAGGCGGTGCCATCCTTTCGGATAACGGTTCGTTCTTTGAAGAGTACTGCTCCATTATTCAGCAAATCATACCTGATAGGATCATTTTTTAATGATTCGGCATCATAAAGTTCTGAAATGTTCTTCTTTAATAATTCTTCATTATTGAATCCGGTAATTTCTGCGGCACTGGTGTTAGCCCCGATAATCCTGCCCTTAGTATCAATCTGCATAATACCATCGGCAGCCTGTTCAAAAAGTATCCTGAAGCGTTCTTCGCTTGCTTTTAATTTTTCTTGAGCAGCAAGCCGTTCATGCCATAACTGCTTTTTTTCAATAGCCTGAAGAATGGCTTGCCGAAGCCTGACGGTATTGTCTTTTAAGACATAATCAACAGCGCCAACTTTTACTGTTTCTGCCGCCGTTTCTTCATTTAATGATCCCGTGTAAATTATTACAGGAACCAGGGGCGCCGTTTCTTTAGCAATGGTAATTACCGCCATCCCGTCAAAGTTGGGCATACTGAAATCAGAAACGATGATGTCAGGCTGAAAAGTTTTCAGCGATTCAATAAAGGATTCTCTGGTGAATACTATGGCAAATTCAGCTGATGGCAATACTTTCCGGATTTCTCTTTTTGCAAGTTCTGCATCAGATAAATTATCTTCAACGATTAAGATTTTATTGTAAGGGTTCATATTTTTTTTTTAATCTAATTTAGGTGGTTGGTTGACAACCAGCCAATACATACCAAGATTATTAATTGTAGCGGTAAAATTGTCAATATTTACAGGCTTGACCACATAGCTGTTGGCCCCTAAAGCATAAGCTGTTTTTATATCGGGATCCTGGCTTGATGAGGTAAGCATTACAACGGGAATGCCTTTCAGTTTTTCATCCTGTTTAATGGTTTTTAAAACTTCCAGGCCATTGATTTTTGGGAGTTTTATATCGAGCAGGATGACCTTCGGTAATTGTATTTTAATTCCGGAAAAACTTCCTTTCCCGTATAGATAATTTATTGCTTCTTCACCATCCTTAACAACATATATACTATTAGCTATATGGTGTTTTTTAAGAGTGCGGATCGTTAGTTCAGAATCATTGTCATTGTCTTCAATAAGCAAAATATCAACAATATTTTTGTACATAATTTATTATTTAGGTAATGAAAAATAAAAAGTTGCACCTTTATCAATTTCTCCCTCGGCCCAAACACGGCCACCGTGTCTTGAAATAATACGCTGCACAATGGCTAATCCCACACCTGTTCCATAGAATTCATTATTGCCGTGAAGCCTTTGAAAAACACCGAATAGTTTATGTGCGTATTGCATATCAAAACCGGCACCGTTATCTTTTACAAAATAAACAAATTCATCTGGATTTTCATAGCAACCAATATTGATTTCTATAATTTCTTTTTTAGACGAAAATTTTAATGCATTTGATATTAAATTAACCCATACCTGCCTGATCAGGCTTGGGTCAGAATTGGCCGCGCAGAGATTGGCAATATGAATTTTGATTTTGTGGCCGGAGTATTGTTCGTGCACCTCCTTATAAACGGATTTAACAATATCTTTCATGTCGGTTGCTGTCAGATTCAATGATGATCGGCTAAGTCTCGAAAATGCGAGCAAATCATCAATAAGCTGTCCCATCCGGATGGCTTCACTTTGAATGATACCGCATACCCGCTGGCCCTCCTCATCAATCTTGTCAGAATAATCTTCCGTTAATATTTTCGTAAATCCATTTATCGCCCGCAATGGTGCTCTCAGGTCATGCGAAACAGAATAAGCAAAAGCTTCAAGTTCTTTATTTGCATTTTCAAGCTGAACAGTACGCAGGTTAACTTTTTCTTCAAGTTCTTCATTAAGTTTGTTGATTTTGTCTTCAATGAATTTTCGTTCTGTGATATCAAATGATAGAATAAATAGCCCTTCAGGAACCGGTTGGATACTTAGTTCAAACCACGCAGATGTTCCATCTCCGTACTTGAATTCGTTGATCAAATGTTCAGATGTTTGTTCATTCAGGCATTTTTTTAACACGGAAAACAATTCTGTATTTTCAATGCCGGGATAAACTTCCATCATGGTGCGGCCGATCAGGCTTTCCTTTGAATGGTTACCCTGAATGGCTACTGCATCATTGACATAAATGTAGCGCCAGTCTTTACCAATGATCTGGCCTCCTTCGAGCATATTATCAAGTGTAATGCGGAACCGTTCTTCTGATTTTAGTAATGCTTTTTCGGCCATTTTTCTCTCGGAAAGTTCAATTTTAAGTTGCTTATTTGATTTGTTCAGATCTAAAGTCCGTTCAAGAACTCTTTTTTCAAGATTCACATTCAGTCGTTTTTTATTCCGGTAAGCATAATATATGGTGAATAAGATAACAATAACAAGAATTATAATAATACCCGACAAAAGCAACATGTATCGCTGGCGCTGCATTGTCATATTTTGCAAATAAATCGAATGTGTTTGTAATGCTATCGCGGATTTTTGCCTTCCAATTTCCAGTTTTTGCTTTGAAATTTCATTTTTTTGATCTACTAATGCTTTAGTTCCTTTTTCGAGTTCGGCCTTTTGCTTTAATAATTCCTGCGACTGTACATTAAATATTTTTTGTTGTAACAATAATTTTTGTATCTGAAGCTGTAATTCTTTTTTTTGCTGTGCTATTAACAACCTCTGTTCATCTGATATTACTTGCTGCTCCCGTATCTTTTGAGTCTGCATATTAAGGCTGTCTTTACTTGATAAAATTTCACTGGTTTTATTATCAATGTTTTTTTCAAGCATGGCAAGGTTGCTGTAAAGTGTTCCAATTTCTTTCTGAATTTCACGTAATGTTTTTTGCCCTTCAAAATATAATGCCGCAACGTCTACCACTGAGCCGCCAAGCAAAACCATATCGGGCAAAATTTCAATATTCTGATTTAAAATGTTTGCCTGGTTTATCTCAAAAAGAAGATTGCCGTCTTCCGAATCGAAAAAATTTATCATGACGACAGCTTTGTTTTTGTAGCTATCGCTTATCACCAGGGTATTTTTGCCTTTGATTTTATCGAAAATTTTTTCCAGGGTTTCTTCTTTCCCTTTTGTGACAAAAATTAGTTGAATGTCTTCGGCATCTTTAAATACCCTGGAAGATGTTACTGATATTGGCTTTTTCCGGAGAGATTTTTTACGTGATAATGTCGTAAGTTCTTTAACGATGTTTTCGTCATCACCAATAACCAAAAAGTGAAACTCCTTTATGTTTTCCTCATTTTGCCATTTTACATTTTTAGCAAAATTATATATATAAGCGCTTATGGCAATATCACGCTGAATCTGTTGTGCGTAACATTTAAGATGGCAAAAAATGAAACTGCAGAAAAAAACAAATACGACAAAAACAAACTTCTTCATCGAAAAGTAATTCAATTGTTTATAGTGGGTTTTATTGGTTTAATGTCTGCAATGTACATAAGTTATCCGAAAAATTGTAATCAAAAAATTATTTAAATATTGAATATCCTATTGTAAAAAAAATTGTTACCTGCGGTTGCCGGTATCGGGAAACGTCACGGTTCGATGTGTGATAATATTTGGCGTTTAATAAATTTTTCACGGCAATCTGGGCTGTCAATCCTTTATAGTTAATAAAAGAAATTGCTCCCTGTAATACAATATACGGGTCTACAAAATAGCTATCGGATACTGTTATCAATTTTGGATTTTTCCGTTTTCCTACATAGTTGGCGCGGAGGTTGATTTTTAAGTTATCGTTGAACGCATATGTAAGACTTGCATTTCCACAATGTTTGCTGATCTCGTTAATAAAATTACCCGGAACATTTTCACTTTGGGTATATGTATAATTTATTGCAGACTTAAACTTTCCAGTTTCAAACTTAAAAAATACTTCAAAACCATAGGTGTTTATTTTTCCACTATTCGCCCATATGTAGTGGCCTATGGTATCAAGAATTTCTTTTGAGATGGAATTAATCAGATAGTTTTTATATCCGGTTACTTCAATTTTAATTTTATCAATAATTGAAAAAGAAAATGCCAGTTCAAGCGATTTCATTTTTTCGGGTTTCAGTGAGGGGTTGCCTAGCCCATCGGTGAAGTCCCAGGGTTGGGGAGATCGGAATGCTTCAGAATAAGAAACTCGTATAATCTGTTTTTTTAAATGGTAGCTTATCCCGGCACAGGGAGTAAATACCTCTTCATAAACACTGCTTTGATCGTAGCGTAGACCCCCCGATATATACAGATTTTTAAATAGAGTAAGCCGTGGTTCGGCAAAGACACTCAGCAGATAGCCATTGACCATAACAGGGTTGGAAGGCCGGGGAGGCTTGATCTCAGGTGAATCACTATGCGAAAATGAGGCTTGTTTGGAAAGTTGTTCAAATTTTAATGTTATGCCGCTTGTTAAGGAGAAAATTTTACCAGGAGTATAATTTAATACATTTTCCAGTCCCATCTGGTTGTTTGGCCTATAGTATCCAACCTGGGCTGTGTCAACCACATTGTAAACTGTGTTGCTAAGCACGGTAGCGTTTCGGTTGTATAAAACAGCCGATAAGCTTAATTTCTTTGAAAACTGTTTTTGGTATTTACCATAGCTGTTAATAAACTGGATATTCCATTGAGTTCCGTAATCTTTATAAATAGTCCCGATGGATTTGTTATTTGTAGCCAGGGAAGTCTGTTTTAAAATATAATTTATGCCCCATGTAAATTCTTTATACTGCGATTTCATATCAAGCGTGTAGTCATTTTCATAATTGTCCATCAGGTCTGTCCAGTTGTTATCCCCGGCATCATTTTTTAAGTTAGCCTTATCTGATTTCTTAAACATCCCGGCAACTGAAAAACCGAGTGTTTTTTTCTTATTAACGTTGCTATATGAAAAGTCACTGCCTGATGTACTGAAATTTCCAATCCAGGAATTTAGTTCTAATTTTTTTTCCAAACAATTTTTTGTAACGATGTTTATAATTCCAGATACAGCATTGGTCCCATAAGTCACTGATGCCGGCCCGTATAATACTTCTATATGGTCAACGTTTGACAGGTTGTACTGGCCTCCGCCATAAAATCCGCCTGAATTTAGCTCATTAACCTGGACTCCGTCAATAAGTAATAAAGTCAGGTTGTTTTGATTTGGAATTCCGCGTTGAAAAACATAGCTATTTTGTCCCAATGTATTTCTGAACTGAAACCCGGGCAAGTCCGACAGCGCTTCCTCTAAAGTAAAATATCCTTTTTCCCTGATCTCTGCAGAAGTGATGATGTATATGGTTGAAGGAATTTCACTGATATTTTGCATAGCCTTTGAGACAGAAGCTATTTTTAATTTTGATAATTCGGATAGCGTTAAATCATAAATATCAGTAGTGTCCGACTGTGTGTACCCTTTTATTGAATTAATTATCAAAAGGGAGAACAACAGCGTTTTTGCATATTTTTTTATGACAAACAAAACTATTTTTTTATAAGTGCCCAATATTTACAAGGTAATTTTTAATAATATCGATATGCAATATAGTAAAAAAAACAGCCGTTTGAATATTTAGATAAAAATATTTTAAAAATCCGGGGATATTATTTATTTTAACAAATGTAAAATTGCAACATGAAATAAATAAAATCAATGACGTAAGGGGGAAAATGTATCAGAAAGAATAAATCCGGTTTTGTACAATTTTAAATGCACTGACCAAAAAAAAACTCTGTTTTATTCAAGACTTTTAATTAAAATTCCGGTTTTGGAATAGAGTTATTGAGGTAAAAAGAAACAGGGTGATATTTATAATTTTTTGTCAAGAATTGGAACCATCTCATTTTTCCAGCGCAAAAAATCTCCTTCATGAATGTGTTTTCTTGCTTCACGTACGAGCCACAAATAAAATGCGAGATTATGCTGGCTTGCTATCATCGAAGCCAGAATTTCATTGGAGACAAAGAGATGCCGGAGGTATGCACGGCTGTATTGAACATCAACAAAAGAATTTCCGTCTTCGTCGACGGGCGAGAAATTATTTTTCCATTTTTCGTTACGGATATTTATACGTCCGTTTTTGGTGAACAACCATCCGTTGCGGCCGTTACGGGTTGGCATTACACAATCGAACATGTCAACGCCGAGCGCAATGGATTCGAGGATGTTTGCCGGAGTGCCCACTCCCATAAGGTACCTGGGCTTATCTTTTGGCAGAATTGAGCATACCAGTTCTGTAATTTCATACATTTCTTCGACGGGTTCACCAACCGATAATCCGCCAATAGCATTACCTTCAAGTCCATAGGATGAAACAGTTTCAGCCGATATTTTACGAAGGTCCCTGAATGTACTTCCCTGAACTATTGGGAAAAATGTTTGATGGTAACCATATAAAGGTTCGGTTTCGTTAAAGCGTTTTACACAACGGGCAAGCCATTTGTGAGTCATTTCCATCGACGTTTTTGCATACCTGTATTCACAAGGATAGGGCGTACATTCGTCAAATGCCATAGTGATATCTGCGCCTATTCTGCGTTGTATGTCAACATTGTTCTCAGGGGTAAATATGTGTTTTGATCCATCAATATGCGATTGAAAAACCACCCCGTCTTCTTTTATTTTCCGGATGGTTTTTAAGGAATAAACCTGGTAACCTCCGCTGTCGGTAAGTATGGGCTTGTTCCATCCGTTAAAATTATGCAACCCGCCGGCATTTTGTAAAACATCAAGTCCCGGACGTAAATATAAATGGTAAGTATTGCCCAATATTATTTCAGCATTAATATCATCTTTCAGGTCTTTCTGATGAATGGCTTTAACGCTTCCTGCTGTGCCAACAGGCATAAAAATCGGCGTTTCAATAGCGCCATGATCAGTCTCAATAATACCGGTACGTGCCGATGAGGCCGGATCTGATGTTTTTATTCTAAATTTCATGGTGCAAAAATAGATTTTTTAAACACGTCATGGCAATTGTTAATATCATCAGTTTTAATAATAAACATAAAAAGGTGTAAAAGTTTTCGATAGTGAAGTGTAAGAAAATAAATAATGAATTACTTTTGTGCTATATTGCAGTTGTATGATCTTTGGCCAGGTAATTCAAGATCAGGATCAATTATACTTTTATGTAGCATTTTTGAGCCTGTTTCTCATTCAGATGATTTTTTTCTGGGGGATTTTTTCAGGATTTGTTTTTAGCCGTAAAAAAAGTTATTCAGATACTTCTTTACCGGTTTCTGTTGTGATCTGTGCACGAAATGAATATTACAACCTCGAAAAAAATTTGCCGGCCATTCTTGAGCAGGACTATCCGAATTTTGAAGTGATTGTAGTTAATGATGAATCTGATGATGATACCGTCGGACTTCTTAATGACCTGTCGAGGAAATATCCCAACCTGATTATATTGAATACCGAGAAAAACAGTAATTTTTTTAACGGTAAGAAATTCTCGCTTTCTTTGGGAATAAAATCGGCACATCACGAAATTGTTTTACTGACGGATGCTGATTGTCAGCCCGTAAGTAAAAATTGGATAAAGGAAATGCAGGCCCCGTTTTCCCGTGCTGCGACAGACATTGTTTTGGGTTATGGTGCCTATGAACCGAGAAAAGGATTACTTGATAAGCTTATCCGGTATGATACTTTATCAATAGCCCTGCAGTATTTTTCATTTGCAAAATGCAAAATGCCATATATGGGCGTGGGCAGAAACCTTGCCTATCGCAAAAGTTTATTCATGAAATCCAAAGGGTTTGTCAGTCATTACCATGTTAATTCCGGAGATGATGATTTATTTATAAATCAGAATGCAACCAGTAAAAATACGGCCATTGTTTTTCTTCCTGAAAGCCATACTATATCTGAATCTAAAAGGACTTTTAATGAGTGGTTTTTTCAGAAAAAAAGGCATCTGACCACCGGTAAATATTATAAATGGTGGCATAAATCATTGCTGACATTATTGCCGCTTTCAACACTTGGGTTCTATTCCTTACCTGTTTTTATTTTATTGTTTTACCGAAATTTCATGACCCTGATCATTATAGGTTCGGTAATTTTTCTACGGTTGATTACTCAATTATTTATCGTTAAAAAAGCAATGATAAAGTTGAAAGAAAGGAATTTATTATTATTTTCGCCTTTTTATGAGATATATTTTATCTTTTTCAATACGCTACTGATGCTTTCAAATACCGGAAAACAGCAAAACAGATGGAAATAAATCCCAATTTGACCGATAAAGCTCAGCGTGATTATAAGCTGGTTCAGCTTGCATTAACGCAAGGCAACCAGAAAGCTTATGCCGAGCTTATGGGTTTTTACCGGGATGCCATTTATTTTCTGTTACTGAAAATGACCAATAATCCTGATGATGCCGACGACCTTACTATCGAAGCTTTTGGCAAAGCCTTTAAAAAACTTGACCAGTATACACCGGATTATGCATTCAGTACATGGTTGTTTAAGATAGCTTCAAACAACTGTATTGATTACATCCGCCGTAAAAAAATGGAAACACTTTCCATTAATAAAACTGTTGTTGATGAAGAAGGCACGGACATGTCGCAAATTCTGCCTTCACACACGCCCGACCCGGAAGAAAAAATGATTGAACGGCAGAAAATAATGATGATGCGCGAGGTTGTGGAAAAGCTTAAACCTAACTATCGCCGCCTTGTTCAGTTGCGTTACTTTGACGAATACTCCTATGAAGAAATTGCCGAAGAAATGTCAATTCCTATCGGTACCGTTAAAGCCCAGTTATTCCGTGCACGGGAATTCCTTTACAACATCATGAAGAATGTTGAAGGAGCCATTTAGCAGATTTTTTAATTGAAAAAATTTTGACTGGACGGGGAACAAATTATGTTTTACCGTCTGTCATATGCACGTTTTGCAATATTTATAAATTCTTCCACACCAAGCTGTTCAGCGCGTTTGTTAAAAAGTGCCTCCGATAAATCTATTTGTGAACCATAGATTGACAGTGCATTTCTCAGTGTTTTTCTCCTTTGGTTGAAAGCCTTTTTTATTATTTCGGTAAAGATGGTTACATCGCAGCCCAGGTCAATGGTTTCGTTTCTTCTGAGCCTGATCACGGCTGATTTTATTTTAGGAGGAGGATAAAAAACATGTTCATCAACTGTAAAAAGATAGTCAATATCATAAAATGCTTGCAGCAGCACACTTAATATTCCATATTGTTTTGATCCCGGAGGCGATGCAATCCTTTGGGCCACTTCCTTCTGGAACATACCGACCATTTCCGGAATTTGATCCCTGTTTTCAAAAATCCTGAACAAAATTTGGGTTGAAATGTTATAAGGGAAATTTCCAATAATGGCAAAGGGGCCACTGAATAGTTTATGGATATCAATCTCGAGAAAATCACCGAAGATAATATTGGATGCCTGAAGCGGATATTTTTCAATTAAATAATGATACGCATCGCGATCAACTTCAATAAGTGTAGTTTGAAAACGCTCTGATTTAAAAAGATATTTTGTTAATACTCCTGTGCCGGGGCCGATTTCGAGTACATGCGTATAATTTCCATGAAGCGTAAGGCTTTCACAGATTTTAACTGCAATATTTTCATCTTTTAAAAAATGCTGGCCAAAATATTTTTTAGGGTGAACTGAAGGCATTTCAATTGATTTTATCGCCCCTGAGAACACGATAATGTCTGCGTGCTTCCCCTACATATATGCTGCCCGGATAATCAGTCAGGATACGCTCATAAAATTCCATGGCCCGGGTATTATTTTTAAATTGCTGTTCATTTAATTGCCCCAGCAAAAAGAGTGCATCATCGGCTAAAATATCAGAAGAATACATATTTACCAGCTTTTCGAGCAAGGTATCGGCATCGGCATACCGGCCCTGGCGTAAACGGATCTGAGCTTTTTTGTAAAAAACCTCATCGAACAAAGGGTGATACAATCCCAGCATATTTATAGAATCAAGCGTTTTAAAGGCCTGTTCATCTTTGTTTTGAAAAATGAGAAGCTCGGCATGCGCATATAATTTCAGACCTGTTGTTGTACTGTCTTCATCAAGATTGTCGCTGATCAGCAGCGATAGCGCCATTGCATCATTGGCGATCAGTTTCGATGTGGCTGCTTTAAGAATATCAAGCTGCGCTTTAGCATACTCAAACTCGTTGATATAATAATAAAGTTTTGCGTTTCGGAATTTTGCATCAAAACCAATTACATCATTCTTAAAGGCTTTTTCAACCTGTGAATACAGCAGGCTTGCTTCCCATACATCACCCGTAAGGAGCAGGATGTCGGCAAGTTCAACTTTACACTGAGCAATAAGTTCGGCGGGAATGTTGATGTATTCGATGGCTTTTTGAAGAATTTCAATTGCCTGGTTTGATTTATCCATATAAAAAGCCTGCAGATGAGCAAGGTTTTTAATTAGCTGTACGGCATAGCTATTTTTTCCGTTCTTATTAATAAGATCGTAATATTCTTTTTCAAGTGATTCAAGTTCCTCCGGCTTGACATCAGGGGTATTGACAACCTTCAGGTATTTGGTGTTCAGTTTTTCCACCAGCGATGATTGATAATATGCAGAATACACATCTTTTTGACTCAGAATATAATCATAACATGAAATGGCATCATCATAAGACCCATTGGAAGCCGCGATAGCTGCCAGGTTGAATACCCTTTCCCCGTCTTCATTAAACCGTTTGTCAATCGCTTTTGCCTGAATGATGGCTGCTCCGAATTCTTTTTCCTGAATAAAGTACCATAATAAAAGTTCGGGGTAAGATTTAATGTCAGGCTCCTTTTTAATGCACTGCAGGAGGGAGGTTTTAAATATGTTGTTTCTGGTGTTTTCCGGGTCATTCACCAGTAAGTCCTGTAATTTTGATTGTATCTGATCTGTTGATCCCGGAAATGTGCCGATATAATCAAGGAACTGGTTCAGAGCTGAGGCAAAATCGTTTTTTTTCAGGTATATCTCAGCGATTTCGAGGTTAAAATTATATGCGTTTTTTAAAATTTTTTGACCCTGCTCGTATGCTCTTATGGCATAGTCGGCCTGGTCGCGTGATACAAAAGCATTGGCAATGGAAGTAATCTGTTCCGGATCGGCTGAAATTGATTTAAGGGTGTTTTCAAATTGCTTTTTTGCCTTTTCAGGTTCGTTTCCCATATTATAAACATAACCCAGGTCAACGAGTAAAGCAAAATTTCCCGGGTTTTTCCTGATGGCCTTGCTAACAAATTTCTCTGCTTTATCGTAATCTTTCAGTTCTGTCAGGCAATTCAGATAATAGTTATAAATGAAAGGGGTGGGGGCTTTATTATATAATTCTTCGAAAAGAATTGCGGCTTTTTCATATTCTTTATCCTGAAAATATTGTATGGCAAGCTTTTCATTCGTATCTGACTGGGCAAAAACCCGCACGACAGCAAATAACATAAACAACAATAAAACAACAACCCTGGTTTGTATTGGCTGCTTTACCGTGTCGTATGCAAGTCTATGCCCCAAAAACATATTTATTTTTTAGTTTTGTTTTCAGAATAACTGTCGATAAGTTTTAACATGTAAGGGTGGATCGTATCGAAATTTTTCATTTGTTTTAATGCATTTCCAGTTTTCATTTTAATCCTGATGCTTAGATCACCTGCCGATTTTACTTCCATATTGAAATATGAAGCGAAATCTTTTTCATTAATGAGATTTTTGTTCACATCATGTCTGAGGTCGTCAAGCTGTTTTTTTGAAGTATTTAAATCCTCTGAAAATGATTGATATTTTTCGATCATTTCCTTAATTGGCTTTTTGACTTGCTGGTAGGCACAAACAAATTTCCAGTTTTCTTCAGTCCGGTATTTCTGATAATGTTCAGAAGCCTTTTCGTTTGTTTCTTCGAATTTGGCAAATATATTCTTTATGGTATCTAAATTAATTTTAGTTAGTTGGACATTTGCAGAATCAAGGATGACAGACAGACTGTCAATTTTTGCCAGTTGCTTTTGCTTGACAGCGTTATTGCATGAAGAAAGTGCAACAATAGCCAGAATTAAAAAAACATTGAAAAACCTCTTCATTATTAAAAAGTGTTTTAGTTAATAACATCAAATCCTGTATATTTAATCAATACCTCAGGGATTTTGATTCCTCCGTCGGTTTGATTATTTTCAAGCAGAGCAGCTACAATTCTTGGTAACGCTAATGCACTTCCGTTTAGTGTATGGGCAAAATTTATTTTCCCTTCTTTATTTTTGAAACGAAGTTTCATACGGTTGGCCTGGTAGTTTTCAAAGTTTGAAACCGAGCTGACTTCAAGCCATCTTTTTTGTGCGCCCGACCAGACTTCAAAATCATAAGTCATGGCTGAAGTAAAACTAAGGTCTCCTCCGCATAATTTCAATATACGAAACGGGAGTTCCAGTTTTCTCAGCAATCCGGTAACATGATCGCACATTTCTTTCAATGTTTCATATGATTTTTCCGGATGTTGAATCTGGACTATTTCCACTTTGTCGAACTGATGCAGGCGGTTTAACCCTCTTACGTCTTTGCCGTATGATCCGGCTTCGCGGCGGAAGCATCCTGAGTAAGCGGCATTTTTTACAGGAAGATCGCTTTCTTTGAGAATCATATCCCGGTATAGGTTGGTTACCGGAACTTCTGCCGTTGGTATCATATAAAGATTATCGGCATTGATATAATACATTTGTCCGTCTTTGTCGGGCAGTTGCCCTGTGCCGAAAGCCGATGCTTCATTGACCATTAGAGGCGGCTGAATTTCATTGTACCCTGCATTGACAGCTGAATCAAGAAAGAATTGAATTAAAGCCCTTTGAAGGCGGGCTCCTTTGCCGGTGTAAACTGGAAAACCTGCGCCTGTAATTTTATTTCCCAGTTCAAAATCGATCAGTTTATACCTGGTGGCCAAATCCCAGTGGGGCAAAGCATTTTCGCCAAGATCCGGCATAATGCCCTCGCTGAAAACGATTTCATTATCTTCGGAAGATTTTCCGGGTTTTATGGATTCATGAGGTGTATTGGGCAGCTGAAGCAGTAATGAATTTAGTTGATCCTCAATGAGTTTTAATTTATCTTCCAGGGTTTTTACCGTTTTTTTTATTTCAATAGATGTTGCTTTCAGGATGTTGGCCTCGTCGGTTTTGCCATTTTTAAACAGTTCGCCTGTTTCTTTTGCCAGCTTATTTGATTCGGCGAGAAGGTCATCCATCATTTTTTGTGTGCTTCGGCGTTCATCATCGCGGGTAAGGATTTCAGAAACAATCTGAGAAGCATCGAAGTTTTTTGTTGCCAGTGACCTGATGATTTTTTCAGAATCATTGCGCAGGGTGCTAAGTTGTATCATAGTATGTTAATTCAAAAAAATCTAATATAAATAAAAAAAATCTCCGATTACAAAACGCAACCGGAGATATTTCTCAATTAATTTCTGAAATTAATTTTTTTCGGTATCTTGAGTTTCTAAGGGAACAACTGAAACATAAGAACGGTCGTTTTTCTTTTTCTTGAACTCGACGATTCCGTCAGTTGTTGCAAAGATGGTGTGGTCGGTTCCCATACCAACATTGAGCCCCGGATGATGAACAGTACCTCTTTGGCGAACAATAATGTTCCCGGCAAGGGCCAACTGTCCTCCAAATATTTTTATTCCTAAACGTTTACTGTGCGATTCGCGACCGTTGGTCGAACTTCCAGCACCTTTCTTATGTGCCATAACTTTATATTTTTACTTTAATACTATAGATTTATATTTTCAATCTGGATTTTGGTCAGATACTGTCTGTGCCCATTGCACTTCTGATATCCTTTTCTTCTTTTCTTTTTGAAAACGAGCACTTTATCGCCTTTGTCGTGCGATAATATTTTGGCATTAATACTGGCGCCGGCTATATTGGGCGTTCCAACATTAACTTTTCCCGAATCTTCAACAAGCAGAACTTTATCAAAAGTAACGGACGATCCTTCTTCACCTTCAAGGCGGTGGACAAAAATTTCCTGTTCTTTTTCTACTTTGAATTGTTGCCCGGCGATATCAACTATTGCGTACATTGTATGTAATTTATATTTTTAAAAATGGACTGCAAAGATATACAAAAATTTATTACCTGCTACGTCCGGCTGATTTTTTTTTGAATAAAATTTATTAAATTATTTGTAGAACTGAAAAATATGTTTACTTTTGCACTCCCTAAAAAAGTAAAGTAATGAAAAGAACATTTCAGCCATCGCAGCGCAAAAGAAGGAATACACATGGATTCCGCAGTAAAATGGAAACGGCTAACGGTCGAAGGGTTTTAGCTAACCGCAGGGCTGAAGGCAGAAAAAAATTAACAGTTTCTGACGAAAAATTACACAAAAGATAATTTTACGGAAAACATACAGTTTTCATAAAAACATTTAATTTTGAGGAGGCAAAGTCAATTGTCTCCTCATTTTTTTTATTATCATGAGCATTTTTTTTTGGTTTATTCTCATCGTTTTTGTTTCCTGGCTGCTTATAATTTATGTAGTTCCATTTTTACTAAAGTATTACCTGAAAAGGCTGGCTAAAAGAATGGAGAATCATGCTGAACAAGCAACGCGATCGCAAAAGAAGGAAGGTTCGGTTAACATCGATTATATTCCGGAAAACAAGGATGGAAAAGAAGCTCCTGGTGATTATGTTGATTTTGAAGAAATTAAAGAAAAATAATACATTATGAAGAATTTTGATATAAAAAAGTTTTTACCTTATGCTGTTGCTATAATTGTTTTTATTGCTGTTTCATTAATATATTTCAGCCCCGTGCTTGATGGGAAGCAGCTATACCAGAGCGATATTGTTAATTATAAGGGTTCTGCACAGGAAATAAAGGATTTTCGTAAAGCCACCGGAGAGGAGGCTCTCTGGACAAACTCAATGTTTGGAGGTATGCCTGCATACCAGATTGATGTGTCTTTTAAAACCAATATCGCTAAAGTATTTAATACCATATTTAAACTTTGGCTTCCGCATCCGGCCAGCATATTGTTTGTGCTTCTCCTGAGTTTTTTTATTTTATTAATTACATTAAAGTTAGATCCCTGGTTATCAATTGTGGGTGCGCTGGCATTTGCCTTTTCGTCTTATTTTTTCCTTACCATTGCCGTTGGGCATAATGCCAAGACGATGGCCATCGCCTATATGCCGGCTATTTTATCCGGTCTCATTCTTACTTACCGGGGGAGGTATCTTTTGGGGGCAGCATTGACCGCCTTGTTTTTTGCTATGGAAATATCTGTTAATCATATACAGATGACATATTATTTCATGATGATCCTGGGGTTTGTTGTGTTATTTGAATTTATTTATGCTATTATCCAAAAAAGCCTGGCAAACTTTTTAAAAGCAACCTTATTTTTAATTGTAGCCGGTGGTATTTCTGTTATTCCAAATATTTCTAATCTTTGGACGTCATCTGAGTATATGAATGAAACGATACGTGGTAAGCCCGAATTAACATCTAATAAAGAAATCAGATCATCGGGGCTGGATAAGGATTATATAACCCAATGGAGTTATGGCATAGGCGAAACCTTTTCTCTGATGATACCTGATGTTAAAGGCGGTGGTGATGCTCCCATCAGCGAAACAAAATCAGCACTGGATAATGTCGACAGACAATTCCGCCAACAGGTCGGCCAGTCAAACCACTACTGGGGAAATATGCCTTTTACCGGTGGGCCGGTTTATGCGGGGGCTTTCGTATGCTTTTTGTTTATTCTGGGCTTATTCATTGTTAAAGGAAAACTAAAATGGGCGCTTTTCGGGGTTACTGTTCTTACGATTATGCTGTCGTGGGGACATAACTTTATGCCGCTTACCGATTTCTTTATCAATTATGTCCCATTCTATAGTAAATTCAGGGCGGTTTCATCAATAATGATTGTAGCTGAATTAACAATACCCATACTTGCTTTTCTGGCCTTAAAAGAAATAGTCGACTCACCCAACCTGATCAAAGAGAAAAAAGCATATTTTTTTGTTTCGCTAGGACTTACTGCCGGACTGACACTACTTTTTGTACTGATGCCAACAACATTTTTTGACTTCATTAAAAATACCGAGGCAGCACAATTTAATGAATATATTAAACAGGGGGCCAATCAAAGCCAGATAGATGATTTTATAAAGAATCTCGAGATTGCGCGTATTTCTATTTTTAAAATGTCATGCCTGCGAAGCTTTGCTTTTATCATTTTGGGTGCAGGATTGTTATGGATGTACAGCTCTGCAAAGAAAATGAGCAAATATGTCCTATATGGTGGTGTTGCAATACTGGTACTTATTGATATGGTTTCTATTGATAAGAAATATCTGAACAATGATAATTTTATTGCAAAAAGCAAGAATGAAAATCCTTTTACTGAATCAAATGCTGACATAGCCATATTGGCTGATACATCAGCCTCTTACAGGGTTTTAAATCTAACTGTCGGAAATTTTACGACCGATGCGACCACATCATTTTATCATAAATCAATTGGCGGTTATCATGCGGCCAAACTCCGGCGCTACCAGGATCTGATAGAGCATCGTCTGGTAAAGGAGCATGACCGCCTTGTCAAAACATTACAGGCAGGTGTGCCGGATTCGGTGCTGGTTGCTACATTATATGGGATGACTTCATTAAATATGTTAAATACCAGATACTATATATATAATCCGGATACCCGGCCATTAAAAAATCCTGCTGCGCTTGGCAACGCATGGTTTGTTGAGCAGGTTAAGATGGTCGCGAATGCTGATGAGGAGATCAGTGCATTGGATAATTTTGTTCCGGCGGCAACTGCTGTAGTGGATAAACGCTTTGAGAAAGAAGTTGCCATGTTTAAAGGCCCGAAGGATCCGGCATCTACCATCGTTTTAAAGGATTATAAGCCTAATCATCTCACATACGAAGCTAAAGGCTTGAAATCTGACCAGCTTGCCGTTTTTTCCGAGATCTATTATGATAAAGGGTGGAATGCTTATATTGACGGGGAAAAGTCTCCCTATTTCCGGGCTGATTATGTGCTTCGGGCCATGGTGATACCGGCAGGGGATCATAAAATTGAATTTAAATTTGAGCCCAAATCGTATTATATCGGTGAAAAAGTTTCATTAGCCGGCTCAGTTGTAATAATATTGTTATTAGCAGGTGCTTTGTTTTTTGAATACAGAAAGGAAAATATGAAAAATAAGACATCTGCTGTAAAAAGGCCATGATAGTCATTGTAGATTATGGTATGGGTAATATTGGCTCAATTGCCAATATGATAAAAAAGGCTGGTGGCCAAAGTATTGTAACATCAGATGTGGAAGTGATTGGTAATGCTGAAAAACTTATTATTCCGGGCGTGGGAGCTTTTGATAATGGGATTAAAAACCTCCATGATTCAGGATTGATAGATGTTTTAAACAGGAAAGTGCTTGATGAAGGAGTCCCGATTCTTGGAATCTGTCTGGGGATGCAACTGATGGCCAAAAGCAGCGAGGAGGGTGTTTTGCCTGGGTTGGGATGGATTGATGCAAATTGTATTAAATTCAAATTTACCGGAGCTAATGAAATTCTAAGGATACCCCATATGGGATGGAACGAAGTAAAGATTAAAAAGAAGGACGGAATCTTTAAAAATATGTATGACGACGCCTCTTTTTATTTTGTACATTCGTATCACGTAAGATGCAACAATCCTGATGACATTGCATCAACAACAGAATATGGTTTTGAGTTTACCTCAAGTATACATCACGGGAATATTTTTGCAACGCAGTTTCATCCTGAAAAAAGCCACAAATATGGCCTGTTAGTGATGAAAAATTTTGTGGAGGCTGTTCATGCTTAAGATTCGTGTAATTCCTTGTCTTCTACTGAAGAATGACGGCCTGGTGAAATCAGTAAAATTTAAGAATCCTACATATGTTGGAGATCCGATAAATGCAGTTAAAATCTTTAATGATAAGGAAGTTGATGAACTGATTTTCATCGATATCGAAGCGACAAAGAAGGGCGCTGAGCCAAATTATAACCTGATTTCACGCATCAGTTGCGAAGCGTTTATGCCATTCGGTTATGGTGGGGGAATTACTTCAATTGAACAGGTGAAAAAACTTACCAGGCTGGGAGTGGAGAAAGTATCAATAAATACCGGTGCCCGGAATAATCCGGAAATTATTACGCAAGCAGCTGAATTGGCCGGCTCACAAAGCGTTGTTGCATCCATTGACGTTAAAAAGGATATTTTAGGTAGATATCGTGTTTTTGATTATACTCAACAAAAAGTCACCTCGCTGGATGCTGTTGAGTTTGCTCAGTTTATGGAAAGCAAAGGAGCCGGAGAGATTTTTTTAAATTCCGTTGACCGGGATGGGACATTTTTAGGTTATGATACAGGGCTAATTAAAAAAATCTCCCAGGCAGTTTCTATTCCGGTGATAGCCTCCGGGGGGGCTGGCAATATTCAGCATTTTGGTGATGCGGTTAGAAATGGCGCATCAGCTGTCGCAGCCGGAAGTTTTTTTGTTTTTTATGGGCCTCACAGGGCTGTTTTGATTACTTATCCGGAAAAAAAATCTTTAAAGGATATTTTTTAAAGGAATTTCTTGTGATTTATAATCAATTACCTTTTTAACCTGAGAATAGTTTTAATCCTGATGAAAAGATTGTCTGTTAATCTTTGATAATCATCAGAAACTTTTAATACATAACAAAGAATCAGAAATACCATTACTGTGGGAATGGTCAATATAATTATTTGAAATATAGGGTTTTTGTGCTGTGGTAATATGTATGTAATTAATATGATTGATGCGAGAAGTAGTATGACTTTCAGCGTATTCCAGCTAAAAGGCTGGATTTTCCATTTCCAATAAATGAAAACATATTTAAACAAATTATAGATAACAAGGGCAATCAATACAGATAAACATGCTCCGTACATATTTAAAACCGGGATAAGTATTAAATTCAGAATAATAGTGAGCATTCCTGTCAGAAACAGCAGAATCAGATTGAATTTATAATGTTTATGCGAATTCATCAGAATTTCGGTATTAACCCCTGTCAAGGCATCAATAAATCTTGCTATGCCAATGTATATTGCAACATATTTGCCTGAAATATAAATAGAACTGTTTGGAATCAAGGAAAAAATAGGATCAATATTAATCCAGATTAACATAAAAATCATACCAGTGAATATGGTCTGGTTTATAGATGTCTTTTTATATATTTCTTCAATTTTATTAACATCATTATTTTTCCATGCCTCAGAAATAATGGGAACCGATATCTGGGCAATAGCCTTTCGTGGGACTTCAATAACATTTCCTAATAAATATGAAATACTATAAATTCCTGTAAAATATAAACCGGATAAAGAGCTTAACATTATAACATCCATACGGGCAAGGGCAAAAGCGCCAAGGCTGCCAAAAAAAACAAACACCCAGTAGACAGAAATTTGTTTTCTGAGTTTTGGTTTAAGAAATTTAAAGTTTGGTTTTAAATGAAATTCACGCATTGACCTCAGGTATAGGATCAGGATAATCAGCGAAATACCAAATGTGAGAACATAAAAATTGATAAAATTTTTGAAATTGATTAAATGATACAATAGCAAAATAATGATCAGAAAATATAAAACTTTAGTTAAAACCTCTCTGAGCATATTCGGAACAACAATGCGTAGTTGCAGGCTGCTGTATGTTTCAAATACCTGATAATACATTGTGATAAATATTAACGGTATAAAATAGTAATAGTATTCTACAATAAGTGGAGATTTAGTAATAAAAAGTCCGGTAACCTGCTGCTTGAAGATAAGTAATAACAAACAAACTATTGTAAAACCAATCAGAGGTATAGAAACGAGGTAAAAAAGGAAGCCATTATCGTTATTTTTTTTATCTCTGAAGTAACTATAAAATTTAGTTGCTACACTCCATATTCCTAGTTGAGCCAGAACAGCAAACATATATCCACCGTCATAAAGTACCCGTGTCAGGCCTATTTGTTCTGGAGATAAAACCAGTGGTGAAAGAAGTAATATATTAATATAGCCCAATAGTAATCCTGCATAGACTACTATGGTGCTTTTAATGCTTTGCCTGATTATTATGCCCACAGATATCGGATATTATTATGACAAAAATAGCTGAAAGTTTTACGCGAAGTAAAAAATTATCCTAAAAGACGAATATCTGCCGGGCGGATTTCTGCAGCCATCATTTCCTGTCCGCTGGT
Source organism: uncultured Bacteroidales bacterium (assembly GCA_964626855.1). Lineage (GTDB taxonomy): Bacteria > Bacteroidota > Bacteroidia > Bacteroidales > CAIWKO01 > CAIWKO01. The sequence goes on along the minus strand of CAZVKJ010000013.1, from coordinate 41,901 downwards.
ATACTTGTATTGGCAAAATTAAAAATGAAGTTATGCCCGCCAGCATCGTGGTTTCCGTATTTCGCAAAAAAACAAAAGATGAAAAGACCATGTGCCCGTTTTGTGAGCATGAATTTATTCATAACTTCAAGTTTAATCTTTTGGCATTTATCATTGATGCCCTCAATTTGATTATTTCCCGAAAAGTACCTTACTGGATCTTTGTTTTATTTTAGGGCAATTATCGGCCTTAAGGATCAGTATTTGATAGATTTAGAGACTTTTATCCCTGCCTCCGTATATACTTTAATAAAGTACAAACCCTTAGGAAATGAATTAATATTCAAACAAATATTAGTTTCATTTTTATAATTTTCATCCAATATCTTTTTACCTGAAATCTCATAAATTTCGATTTTTTGGATGTCGTTTGATTTAATATTTATAAAGGTAAGTGCTGGGTTAGGATACACAAGGATGTTGGCCAATCTTGAATTATTTTCGTTAATACCTGTGCTGATTGGTGTAAATTCCCACAAATCAGTGTTGAAATTTGTGGTATTTGATATGCCAAAACCACAATAACCTGTGTTAGTAATGCTAAAACCCGTATTGTCATCTCTATATCCGGCCGTATAATCTCCAATCCAGTTCCAATTGTCACCTGCATAATTGTATTGCCAAACATCTTTTTTCAGTTGCCCAGCATATCCACCCATGATGTAACCATCATCACCCACATAAAAACTTGCCGCGGAATAACGTGCGCCGCCCGGGAAATCAGCTTTTTGAATCCAGGTATCCGTGGAAGCGTTATACAGCCATAGGTCAGCACATAGCACGGAGCCTGTCGTTATGCCTAATCCAAAGAAAAACCTGTCCTTACTCCTGAAACTGACTCCGTGTATTCTTGTGTTTCCCGGAAAACTTGTTTTCTGTGTCCATGAGTCCGTGGAGGCATTATACATCCACCAGATGTTTTGTTGAACCTGATATTGATCCAACCCGATACCGAAATATATTTCATTACCTATTGCGAAACTTATTCCTCCGCCTAAAGCGCCAAACGGGAGGTCTGCTTTCTGTGTCCATGCATCAGTAGCAGGATCGTACGACCAAAAATCGCTTAATATGGTATTATTGCCCGATCCGCCATGCCAGTGAACGCCTCCCATCATATAAGCAATACCGTTTACTACTTCAATATTGGTTCTTCTTCTGGATGTGCCGGGCATATTTGCTTTTTGAGTCCAGGTATCAGTTAACTTATCATAGGCCCACATATCCTGAAAATTAAGGACACCGTCACCTGTTCCGCTGCAAACATATGCATTGTTGCCGATCACAAAACTAACTGCGCCATAACGTCCGGGTGCCGGCAAACTTGCTTTTTGAGTCCATCCGTAAACTTGTGCAAAGAGAGGCGCTGTGATGAATAAAAAGGATGCGCAAAACAGGATTATATATTTCATCGATAATAAATATTTCTGACAATATTACTTTTTTATATTGAAATTGAAGCCAAACGATAAAATTTTATCAATACTTTTGTAAAAAAAACTTAATGAAGTACGCCATTATTACACCCGTTTTTAATGAGGAAAGAAGCATCGGAATTTTGCTGGATTCTGTAATTAAGCAAACATCATTGCCGGCTCAATGGATTATTTATGATGACGGTTCAACAGATAAGACATCTTCCATCATAAACGGATATATTGCTGAATATCCATGGATTAAACTTATTCAGAATAAGGCAAAGGATAAGCATATGGCCGGAACCAATATAGCACGGATTTTTAATTTGTGCTATAGAAAGTATATAGCTGATGATATTGATTTTATCGTAAAACTGGATGCAGATCTTAGCCTGAAGCCCAATTATTTTGAAGCGGTGGCTGCACATTTTGCAGCCGACCAGAAGCTGGCCGTTTGCGGCGGCATCTGCCTGGTTGAAAAAAACGGCGAATGGTTACGCGAAAAGATTACCAATAAAGATCATGTGCGTGGTGCTATTAAAGCATACCGGAAAACTTTTCTCGACCATATCGGTGGGCTGCGCGAAATTGACGGCTGGGATGCCGTGGATGAAATGCTCGCCAAGTTTTACCAGTACACTATCCTGGCCGACCAATCCCTTGAAGTGCTTCATCACCGGCCTACCGACCGGAAAACAGGACACCTGAAAGCCCACAAAATGACCGGACGCGGATGCTATTTTATGGGATTCAACGCAATAGCCGCAGGAATTTCATGCGCCAAAAGAATTAAATATAATCCCATGTTGATAGGTCCTTTTGTGGCTTATGGCACCTACTTTATGATGTTTTTTGGTAAAGAAAAAAAAGCGGTAACACCGGAGCAGGGAAGGTTTATCAGTAAACTGGTGATAAAAAATGCAATGAAAAAAGTTTTCGGATGATCGACAATATAAAATATTACGAACAGTATCAGTGGGATGTAATTGACGAAGCCGGACTTGCAGGAAAAATACAAAAAATCCTCGAAACCATACCGCCGGAGGTGGTTTCAATCGTTGACATTGGTTGTGGCAATGGTGTTATCACTAACGAACTTGGAAAAAAATTTGCCGTGCTGGGAGTGGATCGCAGTGCCCACGCGCTTCAGCATGTTAAAACCGAAAAACTTCAGGCCTCCTCAGATAATATTCCCTTGCCCGATGCCTCTTTCGATATGGTGCTTTCGAGCGAAATGCTGGAACACCTCGACCAGGAGACACTGGAAAAAACTATCGGGGAATTAACCAGACTGTCGGAAAAATATATTTTAGTTACTGTCCCCAACAACGAAAACCTCGATAAATTCAAACTTCACTGTCCGCGGTGCGGAAAAAATTATAATCATTCCTATCATCTCCAAAGTTTTACGCGGAAAAAACTCGGGGAGTTATTTCCCGGATGTAAAATCAGCAAGGCATTTTATTATGGCACACCTGTGCGACGGTACAATAAAACCCTGGCAAAACTAAAGATAAGACTTTGTCCGCCGGCTTCCTGGTTTCCGTATTTTGCCATAAAGACTAAAGACGAAAAAACTATGTGCCCGTTTTGCGAGCATGAGTTTGTGCATAATTATAAATTCCACCCGCTGGCGTTCCTCTTCGACGCTTTCAATATGATTATTTCACCCAAAGTACCCTATTGGATTTTTATTTTATTTGAAAAAAATAATGAGGTAAAAAGTGAATTACTATAAAAGTTGTAAATATTACAAGACTTTTATAATGCATAGTGTCAATAATAAATTACAAATGAAGAGAAATTATAACTTCAAATATTTTTATTTCTTGAAAAGTTTTGTGATAAAGGTTTCTTCAGTTGTATATATTTTAACGAAATAAATACCGGTTGAATAATTATCTATATTCAAAATAACACTCTTACCGGATTTATTTTCATTCAAAATTTGTTTTCCTGAAACATCATATATTTCGATCTTTTGAATGTTATTGCTTTGAATATTAAGAATCGAAGAAGCAGGATTAGGAAAAATCATGAAAGCTTCAGATTTGCAATTGTTTTCATTAATATCCGTAAAAGCTGTAAATTCCCACAAATCAAAATTATAATCCGAAATATTTGAAACCCCAAAACCACAATATCCTTTATCGCCGATACAGAACCCTGTATTGTCCCGCCTGTATCCACCAGTAAAATCGCCCACATTTGTCCAGGTGTCAGTAAAGTAATTATACTCCCAAACATCTTTTTTTAATTGCGTGGAATATCCTCCCACAATATAACCATTGTCTCCGACATAAAAGCTAGCTGCATCCTGACGAGCGCCGCCAGGAAAATCAGATTTTTGAACCCATGTATCCGTGGATATTTGATATAGCCATAAATCAGCGAAAAGAGTATATGACGTTGTTATTCCTAATCCAAAGAAAATCCTGTCTTTACTTTTAAAGCTAACGCCATGTAATCTGGAGGTGCCGGGGAAACTTGCTTTTTGTGTCCATGTATCAGTGAGTGGATTGTACATCCACCAGATATTTTGTTGATTTTGATTGGAGTCTAATCCGATGCCAAAATATATTTTATCATTTACTGTAGAACTAGCCGCTGAACCTAATGGGCCAAAAGGCAAATTGTTTTTTTGAGTCCAGGAATCCGTAGTGGGATTGTATGCCCAGACATCTTTTAAAATAGTATTGTTTCCAGAGCCCCCATTCCAATGAACTCCGCCCATCATATAGGCGATTCCATTTACAACTTCAATATTAGTTCTTCTTCTGGAAACACCGGGAACGTTTGACTTTTGTGTCCATGTGTTAGAGATGTTGTCGTATTCCCATAAATCCTGCAGATTTAAATTCCCATTTCCAACACCACAACAAACATATGCCTTGCTTCCAATGGTAAAACAAACAGCCCCGTATCGCCCATCTGCAGGCAGACTTGCTTTTTGTATCCATGTGTATGACTGAGCATTTAAGGCCGTGGTTATACAAACGGCTAATAATAACAAGGATAAAAATTTTTTCATATGTTTAGTATTTTATATTGTTATAACAAAAGTAATATAGCAAAACTAATTTTTCAATAAGAAATTTAATTTCTTTTATTAATCTGACCTACTCATAAATGAATGAAATGCAATTTATGAATGAGCATTTGCAATTTGGTCAGCAGGTCAGGTAATCCCGACACAGAAAAAATTTAAAAATGACAATTACTTCTATAATACTTGATTTTCTTTTGACGGCTTGAAAGGTGAAATATCCTTTTGAATTTTTTAGGTTAAGAATTTATGCGTTGTGTTTTCTTTTGGTTAACTGCCTGATTTGAGCTAAAAATCCGATTTTTTTACACCTACAATGCTCAAAGTCTTATATAATTTAAAGAAAATCTTATAATAAAATGAGTTAAAATACGAGGGGTAATCATGGAATGTTTTAACAGGCGCATTCATGATACTGTTGAATGCCTCATTACTAAGATTGAATTTATTAATTACATATTCTTTTTCTGATTGGGCCATTTCATCACTGATTGCCGGCTTATTCATTTCCAGAAGAGCCTCATCCCTTTTGATTTGATCAGCCATAATAAGGCTGGATAAATGAGCCCTCCGTTTATCAAACCCGAATTTTTTTGGAAGTATGTATGACTGATAAAAATGTGTGTAAATAGATTCATGATGTTTCCCGCCGTAGTCTTCCCATCCCAGATCATTAACAAGGATTATTTTGGCATCCTCCTTGGCATAGTCAGTATAATTTAATATGCTTATATATTTAATTTTGCAAATTGCAATATAATAGAAAAGCCTGAGAATACCGAAATGTGGAAATGTTTTCAATCTCGCTGAACCAAACTTCTTTTGAATCATTTTGATGTATTTCCAATCACTATGGCCTTGCGACCATGCTTTAGGTAATATTGATTCTGAGGTAATATTGGTACCGGCGAGAATATATTTTACTTTGTGTTTTGCTGCAATTTTATATAAAAGTGCGGTTATAGCATGGTCAGATGGAACTTCGGAATCGGGTGTTGAGGCTTTTAAAAAAGAAAGCTGAAGGTCTTTAAATTCTTCCCAGTCAATCACATGAGTATAAAGGTCGATATTGAGTTTTTTTAGAGTTTTTTCAATATTTGAAACAGCTATTTTAGAGTCCCAGCCATTATCCAGATGAACAGCTAATGGGTTAAGCCCGTTTTTTTTTACGAAATATGCAGCATATGTGCTGTCAACACCTCCACTGACTCCGATAATGCAGTCATATTTTTTATTTTTTCCCTTTGCCTTAATTTTATCAACAAGCACCCTGAGACTTTTCTCTTTTTCTTCATTATTCAGGGAAACAGGTGGCGTATTCAGCAGGCCGATCGCTTTTGTACAATGATTACAAAAACCATTTTCATCAAATACTATTTCAGGATCTGATGTATCCATGATACAGCGTTTACAGATTTTATAGTCGGGCATAGAAATGAAATTATGTTAAATATTTTGCAAAATAAATTAAATAATCCGGTTTTTCAATGAAATACAAGAGCTTTATTTGCATGGTTAATTATTATGATGTACTAGCTTTTGTCATTAGAATTTGACCGGTTCACCAAAAACACACCAAGCAATATCAAGCTTATCCAGAAGATGTATACCGGCTCAAAAATTTCGCCGTCGGCAATGCCCCACAGTATGGCCACCACAGGCATCATGTAGGTAATCGATGCGGCAAATAATACTCCGGATGTCTTAATGAGCCTGTTGTATAAAATTACCGCCAGGCCTGAACCAACTACACCCAAAATTGCAATATATCCGATCCCGGTTATTGCATCAGGCTGTGTTGCAATAACACCTACAAAATCGGTGAAAAGGAAAAGTATGGCCGCAGCCGGAATGCCAATAATCAGAAATGCAAAAGCTGTTATGGTAACAGAATCAGTATCATCAAGAAAATATTTGATGATGTTCAGATTAATAGCATAAAGCAATGTTGCTACAATAACATAAATTCCGTAACTGAAGTTGAAATCCAGCGACTTATTGCCGCTGATATTCATCAAACCTATCGTTCCGACCAGGCCGATAAATATGCCCAGAATATTTATCCAACGTGCTTTGTAATTGAAAAACAACAAGCCAATTATTAATGTAAACAGCGGTGTTAGCGAGTTTAATATTCCCGCAAGGGAACTGTCGATACCTGTTTGTGCTTTTGCAAAAAGAAAGGAGGGAAGTGCATTGCCTATAATACCTGCCAGGGCGATATACCACAATTTTTTCCAGTTTACTTTTTTTAGTGAACGCAGGGCAAAAGGAAGTAAAAAAATCCCGGCAAAACTTAGCCTGAGCATGGCAAGCTGTATGGCGGAAAAATGCTCTAAGCCCCGCTTCATCAATATAAATGAACTGCCCCATGTCAGTACCAGCAGGAACAATATACCCCAATCGAGGAGGCTGGTTGCGGCACTTTTTCTCATAGTTTCAATATCTGCCCGGAGTGTTTACATAAAAGTATCTTCCAAACCGGACTACTCAACATGAAATTACTTCCAATGTGTCAGATTATTGCGAGATGCCCTCTTATTTTTTTACAGGGTATCCTCTTTTTTTTGCCATATCTTCCAGGCGTTTCTGGAACCCGGAAACTTTCACCGGTTTTTTCTTGTTTTCCTGGATGCGGGCATGAATCTTTTCTTCATTCACAAATTTTCTGAACAGGAACATCTGGAGGAATGTGATCAGGTTGGCGAGCAAGTAATAATAGCTTAATCCAGCAGAAAAGTTATTAAAAAAGCCGAGGAACATGACCGGCATTGCATATGTCATGAATTTCATACCTGGTTGCGATTGAGTTGCCATCATCTGGTTGTTCATTTTGGTATAAATGATGGTAGATATCGTCATCAATAAGGTGAATAAACTCACATGGTCGCCATAGAAGGGTATGCTGAAATGGTTTGGGAATGTCCATATCGAATCATATGTAGAAAGGTCGGTTGCCCATAGGAAGCTCTGTTGCCTTAACTCTATTGAAGCCGGGAAAAAACGATACAAAGCAATGAGAATAGGCATTTGAAGCAGCATAGGCACACAACCCGCCATTGGATTAATACCTGCCTTTTTATACATTGCCATTGTTGCCTGTTGTTTTTTCATGGCGTCTTCCTTTTTTGGGAATTTTTGTGAGATTTCATCGACCTCAGGCTTTAAAACCCTCATGCGTGCCGATGAAATATAGGTTTTATAGGCGATAGGCAATAACACAATTTTTAATAGTATGGTAAGAATGAGAATGATAATACCATAATTCATCCCGGTTTGGTTGAGCAGGTTGAAAACAGGAATGACGGCAAATCTGTTGATCCATTGCAGTAAGAAGAAACCCCAGCCCAAAGGTATCTGGCGCTCAAGGTCAAGATCGTAGGAGCGTAATGTTTTATATTTATTAGGCCCGAAGTATACCGACATCGGGAAATTCATGTTCTGTGAGTTGTTATAAGGAAATGTTATGGAGGCCGTAAGCGTTTTGAGGTAGCCCGGGAATAAGGTGTCTTTTTTCTGTACTATTTCTAGAGATGACTCTTTAAATCCCTCTTTTGATATCAGTGTGGCAGAGAAAAACTGTTGTTTGAATGATATCCACTTCAGGCCGGGAAGTTTTTCCTTTTTATCATCCTTGTTTTCCTTTAAATAGTCAACTTTATCGTCCACAGGTTTGTAATAAACACCGGTGTTCAGCAATTCATTTGATAAGCTTTTTTCCTGTTGCTTCAGATTTAATTTCCAGTCAAATGCCAGATAAGAGCTATTGGCATCAATGATATCCTGCATATTTACCAGGTTGATGCTGAAATGCATCATATAATCACCACCCCTCAGTGTGTACAGGAACTCAATATATTTTGATTTGTTTTTACCAAAAGCATCAGATGTATCAGCGCTGTTGGGATATAAACGAAGTGCAAAACTAACAGAATCTTTACCGCGGATATAAAGAGAATCTTTTCCAATAAAACGTTTATCGGTGTAAAAAGGTTCAAAATACAAGCCGCCGGTATTTACATCTTTATAGCCTGAAAGAAAGGTGAGGTCGTAATTTGAACTATCAGTATTGAAAAGGATCAGCGGCTTACCATCAAATGTTTTATATGTTTTCATTTCAACATATGATATACCACCTCCTTTGGAAGAAAGTTTAATTTTAACCAGTGAGTCTTCAAGAATGAAGTGCTTGTTTTCACCTTTCGCCGAAGCAGAAAACTTTCCGTATTTATTATCTAAAATAGCCGTAGAGTCTGCTTTTTTAACAGCCAACGTATCTTTTATAGGAAGCTGACTTACAGAATCCTGTTTTTGTTTTTTTAGGATAGAGTCATTGACAAGGGCTGTTGAATCTATGGTGAATTGTTGTTTTTGTGCCTTATATGTCGAGTCTTGTTTCTTTTTTAGTTTCTGAATATCTTCTTTTGATGGGGCAGTAAATAAACTGTAGCCGACAAGTATAGCAAAGATCAGAGCTATCCCGATAATAGTGTTTATTGTGCTTTTATTCATGTTTTGTATGGCCTTTAATTGACCTGCAAAGATAATTGATTTATAATAATCCGCAGAAATTATAATGTACCACTAAAATGATGTTTTACTCAAAATGCCTGTTTGATTAAAATTAAAAATTTTCGGTAAAATGCTTTAAATAATTAAATTATTGACTATTTTTACAATAAATAATTGATTTATATGCCGAGTATTTTAATTCTTATCGATGATTAATGTATTTTCATTGCTTGTTATCGAAAATCACACATTTTCTTTGACACTTTAATTTCATTATGATAACCACCTTTATTAGTAAGATTGAACATTTATTGAAAACTAATAGTTTTTTGTTATGAAAAAAATTCCAAAAATCCTTGCTCTACTGTTTTGCATAATGGTTGTGAACACCTATGCACAGGTGGAGATCAAATTGAGCTCTGCAAAAAGTGACTTTAATTTACTTGAAAAGAGTTCGTATAGATTAAAAGTTAAAACTTCTTTTGACAAGATAAATACAATAAATGTATCGACTGTTTCGGGTAATTTTATTGAAATTGGCTGCCCCGGCTTTACAAAAATATATAATAACGGCAGGCCGGAATTGCCTGTGTTGAATAAGCTGATCGAAGTGCCTTATGGCGCGGAGATGCAGGTGAATATTATCAGCTATAATGAGCAAACGATTGATTTAGCTGGCCGGGGCATTGTTCAAAAGATCATGCCTTCGCAGCCAAGCATTTCAAAAAGCGCCAACGTAAATGAAATACCATTTTATTATGACCAGGCATTTTACCAGATAAATGCATATAATACTAACGATATAGTAAGCGTTGCCATGTCGGGCATTATGAGGGGAGTGCGTATGGCAAACCTGACCATAGCGCCATTCCGTTACAATCCGGTGACAAATATATTAAAAGTGTATAACGACCTCGTTTTTGAGGTTGTTTTTAAGCATCCCGATATTCAGCTTACAGAACAAATAAAGGAAAAATATTATTCTCCCTATTTTGAATCTTCATTAAACGCTCTTATAAACCATACGGAACCTTTAGCAAAAGATGCCCTTTCAAAGTATCCCATAAAATATGTGATCGTATCGCTCACTACCTTTCAGGTAGCATTGCAGCCATTCGTTTACTGGAAACGTCAGAAAGGATTTAATGTAATTGAAAAGTATTATACATCAGCACAAACGGCTGCCACTGTGAAAACCTATTTGCAAGGGCTTTATACTGCCGGCACAGCTTTGGACCCTGCACCTACCTTCGCACTTATTGTGGGTGATGTTGCACAAATTGGAACAAATACGGGCATTGATGATAATACAACTATGACCGATCTTTATACATTTACGTTCGATAGCGGCAGTGATTATATTCCCGATATGTATTACGGGCGTTTCAGCGCAACAACAACCACCCACGTGACCAACCAGGTAAACAAAACACTGCTCTATGAAAAGTACCAGATGCCATCGGCCACATATATGGATACCGTGGTAATGGTTGCCGGCTATGATAGTTATGGTTATGATGCCACATATGGTAACGGACAGCTGAATTATGGTACCAATAATTATTTTAATGCGGCACATGGAATATATTCCTATACTTATCTGGATCCCAATAATACCGAAGCCATTGCGGGAGCTGCAATGAGGGCAAATTTATACAAAGGTGTGGGATATGCAAATTATACCGCACATTGCGGTTCCTCAGGCTGGGGCACACCGGGATTTTCTACATCACAGATTGCAAGCATGTACAATAACAATAAATATGGATTATTAGTAGGAAATTGCTGCCAGTCAAATACCTTTTATGATTCGGAATGCTTCGGTGAAGCTCTGTTACGTGCTTACTCCAATAAAGGGGCAGTAGGCTATATAGGAGCATCAAACTATTCATATTGGGATGAAGATTATTATTGGGGTGTGGGTGCGCGCAGTAATATAACCTCAAATCCTACATATAATGCAAGCGCTTTAGGAGCCTACGACTGCATTTTTCATGATAAAGGCCAGCCTAAAGCTTCCTGGTATTATACAAACGATCAGATGAGGTATGCCGGCTTACTTGCTGTTGAACAAAGTTCCTCAACAATGAAGCAGTATTACTGGGAAGAATACCATCTCATGGGTGACCCATCAGTGATGAATTATTTTTCTGTGCCTGATCCGTTGACGGTAACCTATACCGACCCGCAGAATGTCGGTATCAGCTCGCTGGTGGTGACAACTGAAGAAGATGCCTATGTGGCAATTTCTCATGCCGGTGTATTACTGGATGCGGAACTTGCTCCTGCTGGCGGTGTTACTACATTGAATTTCAGCGCGATTACCCAGGCTGACACGTTGGATGTGGTGGTGACAAAACAAAACAAACGGCCTTATATTGGTTTGCTGCATGTGATAGCCGCCAGTATTCCGTTAGATGCACAGATGGTCAGCATCAACAGCCCGGAAGCTTCATATAATTGCAGTAATATAAGTGTTGCCCCCCAAGTTACAGTCCGTAATTCGGGTACCACCACGCTGACAAACTTCCGGATCACATACCAGATCACGGGCGGCAGCCAGCAGATTTATAACTGGAGCGGCAGCCTCGCCAGCGGACAGAGCATAAATATAAATTTGCCTGCAATTACTGTCCCTTCAGGAGCAAGCACATTTACAGCCGTCACGTCATTACCTAACGGGTTGGCCGACCAAAACCAGACTAATGACAGCAAGTCTGTTTCCATTATGGCCGAAAATTTAGTTGTATCCGCTGATTTCACGGGTTCGGCAACACAATCATGCACCACCCCCCTGTCGGTCACATTTACGAATACGAGCGCCAACGCTACTTCATATGTTTGGGACTTCGGTGATGGAAATACCAGCACCGATGCTAATCCTACCCATAGTTATACTGCGCTGGGAACTTACAATGTTGTCCTGACTTCTTCCGCCGGTATTTGCGGAAGCGATGTGGAAACAAAAAATGCATACATCACCGTTGGTTCTGATATTCCTGTTGCCACAGACGGCTCACGTTGCGGAACCGGAACCTTAACATTAAATGCTACAGCATCAGGTACTATACACTGGTATGACCTGCCAGTGGCAGGCACTGACCTTGGAACAGGCAATACATTTACAACACCTTCATTGACAGCTACTACAACGTACTATGCCGGGAATAATGTTTCAGGGCCAACCCAGACTGTCGGGCCTACAAACAGCACCAGCGGAGGTTCATATTCAAGTTCAGTATATTCTTTGATTTTCGATTGTTACACCCCGGTAACACTGGTATCTGTGGCCGTTAACAAACAAACAGCCGGAAGTATATTGATCAAGTTGACAAATTCAGGCGGTACGGTGCTTCAGTCCGGCACATATGCTGTTCCCGCAGGTTCAAGCACGGTTACATTAAACTGGTCTGTTCCCACCGGTACGGGATTGCGTCTTGTAGGGCCCTCAAGTACCAGCATGTACAGGCTTTCATCAGCAACATACCCTTATACACTTTCGGGTTTAATAAGCATCACCGGATGCACTACCTCCAACCGGTATGGCCCATACTATAACTGGCAAATCAAAACAGCCGACTGCATCAGTGCGCGCACACCAGTGACGGCAACTATACTCAGCGAGCCGGTTGCTGCATTTACAAGTTCTGTGGCTTCTTCCACCGTTAATTTCACTAACACATCAACCAATGCCACTTCCTATTTATGGGCTTTTGGCGATGGCTCAACAAGCACAGATGTAAATCCAGGCCATACCTACGCCACAGCAGGGACATACACGGTAACGCTGATCGCCGACAACGGCAATTGTTCGGATGTTACCACACAGAATGTCACGATACAGGCCGGTATTAATAAATATACCATAAGCGGTAAGACCCGTTATGCCGCTAAGGCCAACACCGGCACAACAGGTAATTATCCCACCTATAACCAGGTGTTGTATAATATTGACCAGGTCGTTGTGATTTTAAAGTCCTATCCCGGAGGGATTGAATTAGCAAGAGATACGAGTGATGCCCTTGGGTCTTATCAGTTCAATAATATTTCAAGCGGCACTTATCTGCTGTCCTATGATAAATATTCCGCAGACACCATGCAGTGGGGAAATGATGAAAATGCAATAGATGTTTCATTAATAAAATTCCTGGTAAATACCGACACGCTGATTGATCCATCGAGGTCATTTGGTAAGAAGTACAAAAAGGCAGCGGATGTTGATAACAATATGTCGGTAAACGCCATTGATATAGCGAGAATCAAGGCAAAGATTGGATCACCGGCTACTGCAAGCAGAAATTTCCCGAAAGGCAACTGGGTAGCTCTTGACACGCTGGTAACTGTGGCCGGCGCTGATGTAAATGCCAACTTGAAAACTATTTGTTATGCTGACTATAATGCTTCCAACAGTAAGTATTTGAATGATGTGAACACCTGGGGACAGGGGAAATCGCTGCCAACAGATATTGTTGTTGTATCTGATGAATATATAACTTCAGCCGACCCGACCTATTTTGAAGTGCCATTGAGGATCAATTCTAAATCAGATGACTTTTCGACAATGGGATTGGAACTGAGCTATCCGCAGGGATTCAGGCTCGTGAGCGCTTATATGCCCCGGGCTGATCATAAAAACGGCACAGTTAAGATCAACCCCACACTGGACGAAATCATTGCTGAGAATGATGATTTATTGGTAACCGATGAAAATAATATTGTGAGGGTTGTCTATGCAACTATTAACAGTTATAATGTTGCCGCCAATGACGAGCTGATACGGCTGGGATTCAGGTCCGACAGCGAAATGAAAACTGGCGAGCAGGATTTTAATCTTTCGGGTACGGGTGTTATTGCTAATAAATTCGGCGAAGAAAGCGGCAACTATCTTGTGATGCCAAAAGTATTCATCCAGGGCAATAATACTGATGCAGGTTTTGAATTCACAGGTTATCCAAATCCCGTTAAGGATGAAGTTACTATCGCTTATAACCTGCCGGAGGCCGGTTCTGCCGAATTGAAAGTATATAATTCGATAGGCGAATTGGTTGATGTGGTGGTTAACAGATATGAAACCAAAGGCAGCCATACGGTATTATTGAACACCAAAGGCCTTCCGACGGGTATTTATACTTTCAGGCTTGAGTTTATTGGAAAGGAAACGTCAAAGAGCCTCGTGTTAAAGATGATCAAATAATACGTGAAGCAAGAGGATACACATAAACCGGGCTGGCTATGCAATCCGGCTTGTAATATGAATGGTGGCCTGTTTAATGGCAGTGTCCTGACTTTATAATTGTAATTAATACCCATAAAAAAACTGCCCCGAATCGAGGCAGTTTTTTTGCATTATATGTTTACGATTATTACATGATCCTTTATTCCAGGCTGCCTACTTCTTTTTCCACTTCATGTAAAATCTCACAGGATTTCACGAGCGCTTTCATCTTGTTATGATCGGGATACAGCGGGCGGTCTATTTCAAGATAATCCACATGTTTGCGTATTGTATTATGCGCCACTTTTGTGCCTTTTCCGAATTCAAAAGGTGTTTCCAGCTTGTTGCGCAGGTCGAGGGCCTGTGCGGCAGCAAAGAATTCAATACCTAAAATGCCGTAAGCATTGTCCATGATTTGCAAGTTTTTCAGCACGCCGTTCATACCCATGGATACAAAGTCTTCCTGGTCGGCAGCTGCGGGTATTGACTGAACGCTGGAAGGACTGCATAAAATCCTTTGTTCCACGATCTGCATGTCGGCTGTGTACTGGCTAAGCATCAAGCCTGAGAACATTCCGGCCCCTTTGGTCAAAAATGGTGGTAAGCCAACGCTCAGTGCCGGGTTGTTCAACCTGTTCATACGGCGTTCCGAAAGTACGCACACCATGGTCACTGCAACACCCACCATATCCATCGGCAACGATACCGGTGAGCCCTGGAAGTTTGCTCCAGAAAGCTGGAGGTTTTCTTCGGCAAAGAAAATAGGATTGTCGGCCACGCCATTGAGTTCTATTTCCACCTGCGAACGTGCCCAGGCTACGGCATCGTGTGCAGCGCCGATCACCTGTGGTGTAGAGCGCATGGAATAAGCATCCTGGACTTTTACTTTAATTTTATTCAATGCAAGGTCGCCGCCGCCGGTAATGGTACGTATTGCTTTTGCGCTGCGCATCCCGCCCGGGAATCCCCTCACTTCGACAATTTTTCCGTTGTAAGGTTTCAGGTTGGCTTTAAGCGCTTCGAGCGACATGGCGCAGGCTATTTCTGCCTGTTTCAGGAAATTATTCACATCATGAAGTATGAGGCATGAAATACCGGTGATGCAGTTTGAACCGTTGATGGCTGCCAGCCCGTCGCGGGCATGAAGACCGGGCACAGGAATGCCGGCA
This sequence comes from uncultured Bacteroidales bacterium, assembly GCA_964626855.1. Taxonomy (GTDB): domain Bacteria; phylum Bacteroidota; class Bacteroidia; order Bacteroidales; family CAIWKO01; genus CAIWKO01. The sequence continues at coordinate 26,502 of CAZVKJ010000013.1, read as the reverse complement.
CGTTTCATGGCTTCTTTGCCTTCAAGCAATTCCCCCTGGTAATAGGCATGCCCTTCGCCCATCAGCAACAGAGCTATCTGCGACATAGGGGCGAGGTCGCCGCAGGCACCTACGGAACCTTTTACACAGACCATAGGCGTAACACCTTTATTAAGCATTTCCACATATGTTTGTGTGATCTCCGGGCGGCAACCGGAGTGGCCATGTGCATGAACGTTGATGCGGCTTAACATGGCGGCACGCACATGCTCAATGGGCATAGGCTCGCCAATACCAGCAGCGTGGTTATACACCAGATATTTTTGAAAATCCTGAACCTGGTCATCGGTAAGTACGATTTCCGAAAATTCCCCGATACCGGTATTAATGCCGTACATTATTTCGTGCGCTTCGATTTTTTTGTCGAGCATGGCGCGGCATTTTTTTATCCGGTCAACGGCATCTGGATGAAGTTCGATTTTTTGATTGTTGCGGGCAACGTTTACAACATCTTCAATTTTAAGGTTTTTTCCTGTTATGATAAGTGTCATAGCATATAAATTTTAAATTAATAATTTGCGATTATTAGGAAAGTAAAAAAAAATGATGAAAAGCACAAAAGGATCAGCAGAGGCCGCTGCGATTGATTTTTATTTTAAATTTTAAATTCCAGTTGTGCATAAACAAGACAATTCTTGTCAAAAATAATTATTTTTTCAACATGTCCATCATGTCTTCCAGACTCACATTTTTTTCTTCACCGCTGGACATATTTTTCATTTTGAAGCAGTTTGATGCTATTTCGTTGGTGCCTGCTATTGCAACATAAGGAATCTGTTTGGCGTCGGCGTAAGCAAACTGTTTTTTCATCTTGGAGCTGTCGGGGTAGAGCTCGGCACTAATGCCTTCTTTACGTAATTTCATCAGGGCCTGCAGGGCATATTTTTCTTCTTCCGGCCCGAAATTCACAAAGAGCACCTGCGTGGAGATTCCTGCTTTTTCCGGAAATAATTTCAACTCATTCAGCACATCATAGATTCGGTCGGCACCAAATGAAACACCGACGCCGGAAACGCCGGGCAACCCGAAAATCCCCGTCAGATCATCATAGCGGCCGCCTCCGCAAATGCTGCCCATGGCAACATCTTTGGCCTTCACTTCAATAATGGCCCCCGTGTAATAATCGAGGCCGCGGGCAAGTGTCGGATCAAATTCAATTTTAATATCAGGTTTTATATCTATTACAGAATTAAAGATCTGATTAACCTCGCTGATACCCTTACTTCCGATTTCGGAATGTTCCAGTGTCTTTGAAAGATTTTTCAGTATAAAGTCACCGTTGTTTGCAGGATCGGTAGCTTTTTCCATGAAGCTGAAAATATCAAAAAAACGGGCGATACTTGTTTCATTCAGCTCTCTTTGTTTCAGTTCTTCTGCAACATTTTCCCAGCCTATCTTATCGGCTTTATCGAGGGCGATAGCAATATCAATGATCCTATTGGGTTCACCGATTATTTCAGCTATGCCGCTTAAGATTTTGCGGTTGTTTAGTTTGATGATGATATTGATTCCGAGTTTTTGAAAAATATCATCAATGATCTGCAACAGTTCCACTTCATTGATCAGGGCGTTGCTGCCGATGATGTCGACATCACACTGGAAAAACTCGCGGTAGCGGCCTTTTTGTGGCCTGTCGGCACGCCATACTGGTTGTATCTGGTAACGCTTAAATGGGAAGGTAATCTCGTTCTGGTGCATCACCACAAAACGGGCAAAAGGTACTGTGAGATCGTACCGTAAGCCGAGTTCTGATTTTTGCGGGAGCCAGTGTGGGTAAAATGTATCAATGGCTTTTACTACCTCATGCGAGAAAAGATCGCGTAAGTTTTTATTGCTTCGTATCTGGTAAATCAGCTTATCACCTTCTTCGCCGTATTTTCCGAGCAATGTGGAAAGGTTTTCCAAAGCCGGTGTTTCTATGGAAACATAACCGTATAACTGGAAAATATTTTTTATGGTGTCGAAAATATAATTGCGGCGGATCATTTCCACAGGGGAAAAGTCGCGTGTACCCTTGGGTATTGAAACATTAACTGCCATCTCAAAATTTTTTGTAAAATTAATTATTTCGGCGTTTAGTATTTTATTTTTATCTGATCAACATGACTTTCGTAAAATCAGGTCGTCATCGGAAAAAATAAATAGTGAATTAAGAAGTTGTTTAAAATTAATTATAAAAGTAAACAATAAAACCTATGCCGCTAAGACTCAAAGACACTAAGAAACACAAAGCTTTGAAAATGAATGGATAAACCTTGTGTGTCTTTGTGTCCGCCATAGGCAGATCGTGCCTTTGTGGCATTTATTAATTCAGTAAACTAAATTTTAAACAACCCCTGAGTCACTGTAATAATTCCTTTACAAAAGGTTATATAATTTGTAAAGAAATATTTACAAATCAACAGCAGCAGTGCCGAAGTCGCTATTTATAAAACCCTAAGAAATGCCTTATTGATTAAAGTTATTTATGATTTTTATCAGTTCTGCAGGATTATCGGTGATGATGCCGTCAACGTCGTGATTTATGAGTCTTTGCATTTGTTCGGGCTTATTAACGGTCCACACAAAAACCTTTTTATTCAGCTTATGAAAAAACTCAACAGTACGTTTTCCGGCAAATACATGGCAGAAATTAATTTCTGAAATAAAACTGATATCAATTTTTCCATGCTCAATTTTTTCGGAAGGTGGTTTCACAAATAATAATCCCAATGTGATCGAAGCGTCTAGTTTGTGCACTTTTTCTATGCTTTCATAACTGAATGATTGCACAATGCACCATGATCCGGCGTGGTGCTTTTGTATCAGATCAACCACTGCTTTTTCGATATCCTGATTTTTATCACCGGATTTTTTTATTTCAATGAGCAGTTTTGCTTTTCCATCCACTAGTTCCAGCACCTGTTCAAGTGAGGGGATTTTCTCTCCTTTATATTTCTCCGAAAACTTATAGCCTGCATCGAACTGTGAAAATTCATCATATGAATAAGCGTCAACAGAACCTGTGCCGCTGGTGGTTCTTTTCAGTGTTTCATCATGAATCACCACCACCACATTGTCTTTGCTCAGGTGAACATCAAGTTCGATCTGGTCGACGCCAAGCGACAGTGCGTTTTTAAAAGCCGCCAGTGTGTTTTCCGGCGCCAGCAGGCTTCCGCCGCGATGGGCTACCACCAGAGTTTTAACGTTTGTATTATTTTGTGAAACAACAGGATTCATAATACATATTGATAATATCAGCAGCAACGTGCGCATGCAGCTTTACGAAATAAGTTGTTCTAAATCTTTAATAAAGTCAATGGTTTCGGGGCTTCCTTCTTCGGGCGCCCATGGGGCAAATATTTTTACCGTATCGGGAAGATAGGGACCTTCTTTGATTTCATAAGCTACGGTACCCTTTTCAAGTGAAATCATCGAATGATAACGTCCCGGTGGAATTTCAGCCGCGAATATTTCTGTTTCCCTGTCGAGGATTATATGTTCGGCAATACTTCCGTCATCATTATATTCAATAACCATGGTACGGCCCCTGAGCACAATAAATACTTCGTTCTTGTCGGGGTTCTCATGTTTGTGCGGGCGCACGTAGGTGCCGGGTTCCAGTGCATTTAACATACGCTGCAAGATGTCGCTGTTTCCCTTGTGAAAATTATGATTTAATCTTTTACGCTCAGTATGGCAGGCTTTAGCGGATAATTCATCAAGAAGTTTTCTGTCGGTTATGATCATATCAGAATTTGGTATGTTTAAAGTTTTCAAGCCATTTGTGGGTTTCTTTGGGTTCGAATGTTCTCAGCTGTTCGATGAGCTGGTTTTCATCGTCGCACACAAAAAAAAGCTCTTTATGTTCAGTGCGTATAAAACGTTCTTCAACAAAATGATCGAACAGTTCCAGAAGTTTGTTGAAATAACCGTCGATGTTGAAAATTCCAATAGGTTTCTTCATCATTCCGAGCTGGTTCAGGGTCACCATTTCAAAAAATTCATCCAGTGTCCCGAATCCGCCGGGCATGATGATAAATGCGTCAGAGAGCTTTTCGATAAATGTTTTACGTTCACTCATCGAAGCTACAATATGTGTACGCGTGATATGCCTGTGCGCTACTTCTACATCAACAAGCCGTTGCGGGATAACTCCAATTACTTCCCCGTCTTCCTCCAGGATAGAATCTGCCAGAATGCCCATCAGTCCTATGTTTCCAGATCCGTAGATCAGCGAGAAATCATTTTTAACAAATAATTTTCCCAGCTGCCGTGCTTTTTCTCCGTAAATACTCCGGCCTCCTGCTGCCGAGCCGCAAAAAACAGCAATATTTTTCATCGATTATTATTTTATGCAAAGCTAATGGATTTCGGAATTCTGCGGCTTTAATTCTGAAATTAAACCTAACTTTGCCACCTATGGAAAATACAAAGGAATTTAATTTTTTTACGTTGGGCAATGGTATTCGCGTGGTGCATAAGAGCAGCAACACCTCTATTGTTCATATCGGCTTTTTTATTGATGCAGGTTCACGTGACGAAACCCTGGAAGAAAAGGGAATAGCACATTTTATTGAACATGTGATTTTCAAAGGAACTAAAACCCGAAAGTCAAGCCAGATATTCAATGCAATCGAGAACCTTGGCGGAGACCTGAATGCATATACGGCGAAAGAAGAAACCTGTATTCATTGTTCGGTGCTAAAAGAGCATTTTGAAAAGGCTGCGGAAATCATTTCGGATGTTGTTTTTAATTCAATATTTCCCGATAAGGAACTGGAGAAGGAAAAGAACATCATTGTTGATGAATATTATTATTATAAGGACATACCGGAGGAGGTGATCCTCGATGATTTTGATGAACTTGTTTTTCCCAATCATCCTTTAGGATGGAATATTCTGGGCGAGCCTGCCAGGATAAAAGAGTTTACGCGCGATGATATCCTGGGCTTTATACACAGGAATTATGTGCCGGAGAAAATGGTGATCAGTGTCGTTGGAGGCATTGAAAATTCTCAGGTTTTAAATATTTTAAAAAAATATTTTGAACAGCCTGACCTGGGAGATGTGAGGCCTTCAAAACGAAAATCTTTCAAAGGTTATAAACCCGTGAAAAAGCAATTTGAAAAAAAGATATTCCAGTCGCACTGTGTGATGGGCAGGACGGCCTATCCGGTTTATAATAAGCGGAGGCTGGGAATGGTGCTTCTGAATAATATGCTCGGCGGGCCGGCTTCTAATGCACGCCTCAATATGGCTGTACGGGAAAAACACGGGTTAACCTACAATATCGAATCAGGTTATACTTCATTTTCGGATACGGGTTTATTCAGGATTTATGTAAGTACTGAGAATGACAGTATGGATAAAACGATCAATATCATTTATGATGTTCTGAAAAAATTCAGAACTGATAAATTGGGAACACTTCAACTTTCCAGGGCAAAGCAGCAGTTGATTGGCAATGTGGCGCTTTCTTATGAATCAAAGATAGCGGAGATGATGTCGATTGGAAAAGCATACATGATATTTAATAAAGTTGATACCATTAAGCAGATTAATGATAAGATCGGCAGGATCACAGCTCAGGAATTATGGGATATCGCTAATGAAATTTTTAATGTTGATACTTTTTCGCAGATAATTTATCAGTCCAATGAGTCATACAGAGAAGATAATTGAATATGCTGAAAGTATTTCCAAGCCTGAATCCGGGCTTCTGAAGCGTATTTACAGGGAGACCAACCTTAAGATCATGAACCCTATTATGCTTTCGGGACACCTGCAGGGAAAGCTATTGAGCCTTATAAGTTCTATGATCAGGCCGAAATACGCCCTCGAAATAGGCACATACACGGGATATTCGGCTATATGCCTGGCGCAGGGCCTTAGCGACGAAGGGAAATTGATAACCGTTGAGTCGAATCCCGAATTGGAGGAATATTGCCTGAAAAATATTTCGGACAGCGGGCTAGGCAGTAAAATAGAACTGATCATAGGTGATGCACGTGAGGTAATTAAAAGCATCGATAAACCGCTTGACCTTGTTTACATTGATTGTGACAAGGAAATTTATCTTGAAATATACGAACTCGTTTTTGATAAGGTCGTCAGCGGCGGTTTTATCATTGCAGACAATGTGTTGTGGCACGAAAAAATTTTTGACGAAAATGATAGGAATTACAAGGGAACCATTGCCATAGAAGCGTTTAACAGATATATACATGATGATTCAAGGGTAGACAATCTTTTACTGCCTTTTCGTGACGGATTGATGATCATGCAAAAAAAATAGTTTTTGCTGTGCCGGATCATTTCCCTTATTGTTGTCCTTTTTGACAATATCGTCATCCTATAAAATTCACATGACATGATTGGTTAGGCTAAATTTGATACTTTTGCAAACTTGTATTTTTAACAAGCAATATCTTAATCAATTTTTATTTTGAAAACTATTGGAAATATTCTTTTTCCCGACTTTATCCTTGCTTTAGCACCTATGGAAGATGTAACTGATAGCGCCTTCCGTAAAATCTGCAAATCATATGGCGCCGATATGGTATTTACAGAGTTTGTTGCTGCGGATGGCTTGCTTAGGAATGCTGAGAAAAGTAAAAGAAAGTTGCTTTTTGATGAGGGTGAGAGACCAATCGGAATACAATTGTTTGGTAATAATGTTGATTCAATTGTTGCTGCTGCAAAGATTGCAGAGGAGGCATTACCGGATTTTCTTGATCTGAACTTTGGCTGTCCGGTAAAAAAAGTTGTTGATAAAGGCGGCGGAGCAGCGCTGCTGAAGGACATCCCCAAAATGATTTCTATTGCTACAGCGGTTGTGAGAAATACCAGTATACCTGTTTTTGCCAAGACCCGCCTGGGGTGGGACGAAAAAAACCTTGTAATAACCCAGCTTGCCGAACAATTACAGGATGCCGGAATCAGTGCATTAACAATACATGCCAGGACGAAATCACAAATGTATAAAGGCAGTGCCGATTGGACTTTGATCGGTGAAGTAAAAAATAATCCGAGGGTAAGTATTCCTGTTATAGGTAACGGAGATGTGGATTCGCCGCAGAGAGCCCTGGAGGTAAAAGAGATGTATGGTGTCGATGGTGTGATGATAGGAAGGGCTGCCATTGGAAATCCGTGGATATTCAAAGATGTAAAAGAGTTTCTTGATTCAGGAAAAATATCAGAACCGCCTTCAATAGATGAGCGCATAGCCATGGCACGGCAACACCTTACAAGCTCAATCAATAATAAAGGGGAACGTTTAGCCGTGCTGGAAATGAGAAAGCATTACAGCTGTATTTTCAGGGCATTACCCGATTTTAAACAATTTCGTATGAAACTTGTAACGGCAGACAGCTATGCTGAAGTCGCCGGTATTTTTAACGAGATTCTTGCGTTCTACCCGTAACATTGTTATCTTTGATAAAAATAATTGTTATGAATAAAAAATCAGCATTTATTATCTTAATTACCATTTTATTTTTGGCAGGGTTTGTAAGCCTGCAACTTTTTTCATTTCCCGGTGGTGCACCGGCCGGAAAGAGCGGTTCTCCTTCGGATGGTAATACATGTATTTCGTGTCATAAGGCAACATTAAAAACCCAGGAAGGACTAATTACTTCAAATGCAACTAACAATCTTTATGAGCCGGGAAAGAAATATACAATACGGGCATCAGCAAAAGGGACGGCAGGAGTTAAGCGTATTGGTTTTGAAATTTCACCGCAAAATTCTATGGGGACCCTGTTAGGAACTATGATACTGTCTGATTCCGATAGGACTAGACTTATCTCTAAGGGGAAATACATTACGCACACCGATCAGGGCTCTCAGGCTAAAGATGGCGCCAATTCATGGTCTTTTGAATGGCAGGCGCCAAAAGCCGGTACCGGAGATGTGACGTTCTACGGTTCATTTATGGTTTCTGAATCTTCACAAATAGTATTTACCTCAACATTGACGTTGAAGGAAAAAAAGTAGTTGGGGTAATTACCTTATTTTATAAATCAGAGAGAACACAGACATATAGGGATACATAGTATTTTCTGTTGTGTCCTAAATGTCTGTGTCGTAAAAAAGTAAGAATCAAAAAGCTTCGGATAAAAGTGCATTACAAAGATTTCTTTATTAAACCATCTTCGAAGAGGTCTGTAACATCATTTCCATTGTTAAGCCATATCGTTTTCATGCCAAGGTTTTGAGCCGGGATCAGATTCAGGTCAAGATCATCAATGAAGGCAGTTTCTCTGGGGGAAAGATGATTTTCTTCCAGTATCAGTTTAAAAAAGTTTTGATCTGGTTTGCGCATACCAAGCTCAAAGGATAAATATACTTTTTCAAACAGGCAGGACAGGTCGTCATATCCGAATTTTTCTTTAAGCTCTTTGGTGTACTCAATATAATGGATTGCATTGGTATTGCTCATCAGGAAGATTTGATAATTTTTCCGTATTTGCTCCAGGAGGTGAATACGGTGTTCGGGGATACCTATCAATATTGCATTCCAGGCATCATCAATCATTTGAACCGTGGTTTCCGGCGGAAAATACTTTTTTAGTTCGTTCCTGAATTCATCATTGCTGATAAGCCCTTTATCAATTTTGTCAAATATTTCTGTTTGGCTGGCCTGGGAATAAATCTTGCCAAAGTCGCTGCAGCCGAGTTTTACAAATGCATCGATGCTTCTTTTGTAGTCGATATCAATAATAACACCACCGAAATCGAAGATTATGTTTTTAATATTTTGAGAGGACATGAAAATTTTATTTGGAAAATTTCCTGCAAAGATGTAATTTTGCCGCCACAAAATCAAGAAAGTTGCGTTATTTGCAATAGGTCCTATAGCTCAGTTGGTTAGAGCACCTGACTCATAATCAGGTGGTCCCTGGTTCAAGTCCAGGTGGGACCACAAAAAGTATAAGGTTTCAGATTATTCATTTTCTGAAACCTTTTTTGTTTCCACGTTCAAAACGATAAACCGAAGAGCAATTGTTTTTTGTGTATTCCTTAAGAAGCTTTAAAACTCAAATTTATAACTGATATTCGGTAGTATTCCCCAGTTTTTTTGAGCATCTATGTTATGGGTATAAGGATTATAGGCATAACCAATAATGGCTTTCTGATTTAATAAGTTTTTCAGTTGAACAGCAAAGACTCCGGAGAACTTCCTGTAATTAGTTCTGTAGGTAAAGGTAAAATCTAAATAGGTAATGTCGGTCAGCTTTTTTGTGTATATCTGCGACAGATCCAATACTTCGTTATTTTGTTCAACAGATGCTGACAGGTCTACCGGAATATAGTATTCTCCGCCGGTATAGGTGAACTTCATATTCAGGCCAAGTATGTTTTTATGTTTTATGATAAACTCTTTTCCTATAAGCAAATTGCCCACATAATTGGAATTATAACGCGTATTTCTCTCAATACCATCGCCACCCTTATATTTTGATTCAAAGAATGAAGCGGTAATCAGAAAATAAAACCGCCTGTCGAAATAGCGTTCCAATGTCAGATCAACACCATAATTTCTCCCTTTGCCTGTGTTTACCAGCGGATAACTTGTATATCCACCGGAAGTATTGATGGTTGAGTAGTAATCATTTCTTATAACCGGCACATCAAACAATATCTGATAGTAAATTTCTGTTCTGAAATTCAGATTTTTTCTGATGAGATAATCGTAGCTTAGCACTATATGATGTGCTTTGCAGGGCGTGAGGTGGTTATTGGCCGGTTCTCCAAGGCTGTCTTTGAACTGATATATACTGGCGTCTTCAATCTGGCTGTGCAGGCCATATCCAAGACTCAGGCTGTGTCCCGGTGTCATATTCCACTTTATGGCCACCCTTGGCTCAGGGGAGAAACTGTTATTGGCAGAAAAATAGAGCAGATGGAAACCGGCATTAATATTGAGCTTTTCCGAAAATTCAATTTTTGATTCTGAAAAAAATTGTAATAAGTAATTATTGCAATTGACATCAACAATTTGAGTTAAAATGCCATTCAGCGGATTTTGAGTTTTGATGTTACTACGCAGGAAAATTGAGTTGATTATGATGCCTGTTTTATTAAAATGTTTTTTGCCAAATTTATGATTCAATGTTGATACAAGGCTTACACGGTAATTCTGGTATGAATATTCATCATGATTGATAATGTTATAATCATTTCCAATAAGACCGTTATTTCCGTTGATGATGTTTGTAGTTCCCGATAGGGTGTTTTTAATAAATGTCCGCTTGCTTAATAAAAAAGTATTTGAAATGCCAACTGCTAAAACTTTTGTTTTAAAAACAGTACTTTGCAGGTCTTCTGTGGTTTTCCACACGCTGCTGTCTTTTTTGGGGCATGCTCCGGATTTGTCGGTACCGCCAATACCGAAGACAGAAAATACTCCGGCCTTTTTAGTGTTGATGTTTATTTTAAATGATAGATCCTGGTAGGAGGGAATGTCATTTTTCATTTCTTTGTTTAACAGTGATACCAGTGCCAATAGCGAATATCGGTAGTTGAAAAGGAAGGAACTTCCGCTTCCTTTTTTCAAGGGCCCTTCAGCTGACAGGTCCAGCCCGAGAAGTCCGGCCTGCACTGTAAATTCATTTTTATTGATGTTGCCGTTACGGAAATGTATATCAAATACTCCCGAGGTTGCATTGCCGTATTCGGCGGGGAAAGCCGCAGTATAAAAGTCCGAATTGGTAAGCAGTTGAGAGCTGAATAACGTGATTCCACCACCCGACTGACCGATCATGCCAAAGTGGTTGGGATTGGGCATGTCGACCCCTTCAACACGCCAAAGCAGGCCTTTTGGAGAATTGCCACGAATAATGATACCGTTGTTATTTATATCCGAACCTCCCGAAACACCTGCGAAATTTGAAACAGCACGCATAGGATCATCGTTGGCTCCGGCATAACGGCGCGTTTCATCAACAGTAAAGCTCCTGGCACTGATGACGGCCATCTCATTAACAGTTTTGTTTTTGTCCTGGCTGGCAGAGATGACAACCTCTTTGGTTGTAATAATTTGCTCGGAAAGCTCAAGGGTGATAAAGGTTTCTTTTCCTGATGAAACCAGCACCTCATTTACATCGGCAGGATTATATCCCAGACAGGTTGCTTTCAGATTATAACGGCCTACTTTAAGTTTTGATAAAATAAAATTCCCGTTGACATCAGTAGTTGTGCCAAGTAATGGCTGCGAACCCTGTACGACAATGTTAACTCCGGGTATTGATATTTTTGTGTCACGGTCTATCACTCTTCCCGTAATGTTGTTTTCAGGTGTTTGCGAAAAAACTTCTAATGAAAGTAACATTACTGCAAGTAAAAATAATCTGATTTTCATATTTTTTTATAATTAATTACCTTTGCAAAAATCGACGAATCCAAAAGGGTTCACAATACTGAAAAATCAGTATTTTATGCAAAGCAGTTTTGAAATACTTTTCAGCGAGCAGTTAAAAGTTCTGAACTCCCAGAGGTTCATCGAAGAAGATCTGGATTACGGCATTTTGCAGAAAATCATTCCTTACCTTGAAAAGATAGAAGAATACAGCAATAGCGGAATCACTATTTTTGACCTTTATAAAAAGAAGCATATATATATTTCCGGAAATATTGAAAGGATTTTTAATCTGAGTCTTGAGAATGCTTCAAAAGATGATAGCTATTTTGAAAAAAGAATACATCCCGATGATGTTCTGGGATTGACCGAAGCCGGCATTTATTTTTTGAAGTATGGATTGTCGCTGCCGGGTGACGAGAAGAAAAACGGCAAACTGGTAAGTGAGTACAGAATACTTACTGAGAAAAATGAATACATTCGTATTATCGAGCAGCAAATATGTATTGAAGTTGATATACATGGAAATGCCTGGCTGGCCATGGGTATCATGGATATCTCACCCAAACAGGATCATGATTTGCCTGTTGAAAGCCGTCTGATAAGGTCTGATACTGGGGAAATATTCAGATTTCCCAAAGTTGGTGAATATGAAAAGCTGTCAAACAGGGAGATTGAAATATTAAAGTTGATATCGAAAGGGCTGGTGAGTAAACAAATTGCCGATGAGCTATACATCAGCGTGCACACGGTGAATACGCACCGCCAGCGTATACTTGAAAAATTACAAGCGGAGAATTCATTGGAAGCAATCTTCATTGCCAATAAGTACGGGATATTATCGGCAGAATAATGTTTTTATTTTTGTGTAACAATAGAATTTTATAGATATAGATATTGAAAACAAAAAAGAGGCAGTCATTTTGAAACTGCCTCTTTTTTTACTTTTATCAACATCCGTAATCATGTTGACCCTGCATTTTTTATAAAGAACTCATAGTGTCTATTTGCTTACCACCAAACGCTTTGTCAGTTTTTGTCCTTTATATTCAATGGAGTATAAATATATTCCTTCAGGCATGGATTTAACATCAAGTGCTATATGGTTTTTGCCGTTCACAGCATCAATATCTTCTGTCCGTATTGCCATTCCAAGAATGTTATTCATTTCGAAATGCACCCGCGCACTCTCAGGGAGATAAAATTCAATAACGGTCTTGTCGTTTGTCGGATTGGGAGTATTCTGATACAGTGCAAAAGCCGTATAATCATAATCTTCAATACCTACCTGTCCGTATGGGTAAATGCAGACCTGATCATTTAACGGGTTAGCATCACCTACAAAAGTTGTCTTGGCACAAAGGCTGTAATTACCTACCGGAGAAACATTCAATGTAGTGAAAATATAATCAATAGAATCGTTTCCATTCAGCACACCTGTCCATACCCCGGCACCTATCTGAACGGAGTTTCTTAAAAACACCAGGGGTATTGATGTCTCAGGGCTGTAGCCATAGTTTTTTATCCGGACCTTTACCGTGTCGGCCTCACCATATATCGTCGTCAGGCCCGGTGAAAGAATAGCGGATATGCCAACATCATGTGGTGCCGGTGTGGTGTTAAATGAGGCGCATGTAGTGTCGTTGAAGGTATAAATATCACCGGCCAGTTTGGTGAAAGCACAAAGATCATAAGTAGTGCCGGGAGAAGTAAAGGGCGAGGTAAATGTATAATTAGCTGTTGCACCCGGGGCCATGAGACCTGTCCATGTTTCGGCGGTAACTGCTCCACCATTAATGACAAATCTTACAGGCACAGAAGTCAAATTATTTGTTCCATAATTCTTGATGGTTACCTGCACTGTCACTGAACTGCCCGTTTCTGTTGCGATATTAGGCAGGAGAATGGCGCTGACACCCGCATCGTTAGGTATAGGAGGAACAGTAATTGCAAAATCATCAACAGCCCATCCCTCGTAAACATTAGATACATCTGAGAAAAACTTGAACCGGAACTGTACAGGATAATAAGAATTTACAATAGCAGGTATTGAAGTCAACCTGAATTTAGAATATACATACCCGTTGGAATTTCCCGACCAGCATGGATAGCTGGATATTGTTGAATTATACCAGTTAACAGCATTGGGGTCAGCCTGAGTCCCTAATATTGTCCACGTTCCGCCATTTATTGAGTATTCAATACGGCAGCCGTCGTATCCGCTTTCTGTGTTATACCAGTGCCAGAATTCGAGATATGCGCTGTCAACGCCGGTAAATTTAAAGTATGGTGAATACAGATACTCTGTTGAGCTGTTTGTATATGCGCCGTCAAGATTGGTGACCCAGGCATTAGAAGGACTGTGAGCTGTATTGATAAGCGTTGCTGAGGGTACACCCCATTCCCAGATATTACCTGTGCCGGTGGCAAACCATGTGATAAGGCCTTCAAAATTATCACTGTGTGGTACATAATATAAGGGTACGCCGGTGAAACTCATACACAAGGTGTCATTGGTAAGGTCGCCGTCACCGGCAAGCCCTGTATAAGCGCAAAGGCTATTGAGGCCGGCAATGGTATTAAACGGAATAGCAAATGTATGTGTTATTATTTCATTTGGAAGTAAAACACCTGTCCATGTTTGTGTGACCGGTGCCTCATTGGCATATTTGTAGGAAATAGCAAAGGTATTTACAGTATCGGATCCAAAATTACGTATCTTAACACCAACAATTACATTGCTTCCAGCCGAACCATAAACATTAGTGGGTTGAACAAAACCAATGAGTGCAAGATCAAGTGGTAATGCATCATATTCATCCGCCCCAATGTCAGGAGTCGAAGCATCCCTGATGTCACCGTCAATATCATCGTTAAACCCGGCAATAGGTATTGCTTTGCCATCCATACTAGCGGCATGCACATGCAAATCCGAAACGGATACAAAGATCGGATCGGTGGAGATGGAGTTTGAATCCATGCTGTTAGCCAGTTGTAAAGCGGCAAGGTTGGCTACGGCAGCTGAACCCCAATAACCAAATACGCTTGGTGAAACACTGAAATAGTTATTATGATCTGATTGTACAATAGCTGCTGCTGTAGAAACATAAATGGCGTAACCGCTCCCTGAATTTACCAGGTTATTGTTCAGCAAACTGATGTTTCCTCCGCCTGTTACGTATAGCGATCTGCCCGCCGAAGATGAACCACCTTTTATATTAACCGAATTGTAGTATAGGTCTGCATAATAACTCGAAGAAATATATATCCCATAAGCTGTTCCTGTACCATAAATTTTGCTGATCATATTGTTGGCGATAATGGTCGGCTCAGCCGCAGTTCCATCGCTGGATAAAATTCCCAGTCCATAGAAAGTGCCTGTGTTGGTGCAGTAAATATTATTTTTTTCATAACGGCAACCATTATCTCCATAATAGGAATAAACGGCATATCCGGTACTGCTGTTTGATCCGTTACGGATCGTATTTTCTTCAACAATTATGGAATCATTATAATACAGGTACATACCATAATAATACCAGTCGGTGATGCTGTTGTTCCTGAACTCACTGGATTTATTAAGCGCTGAAGAAACAGAATACCAGTAAACACCATAATATCCTCCTTTGATCTCGTTGTTAATAAACTTATTGTAATCCATGTTTCCACCGGTAGAGTATATAGCAGACGCATTGGAGCTGGTAGTCACAATACTTTCAATTATATTGCCTTCAAACACATTATTGTCCGAATTGTTTAATACCGTTATGACCCTTCCGTATGTTGATGGGGTTATCGATTTTATGGTCATATTTTTGAAAATGGTGTATTTTGCTCCATTCAACTGAACAACATAGTTATTTGCACTGCCCGTACCTGCGGCCTGCAACACTACGTCGGTGTTTATGCCGCTGGCAGATTGGAATGTTACTGTATTTATGGCAGACATCCCTGTTATAAAATCAATATTGAAGCGTTCGGTATATGTTCCGTTGGCAATATTGAAAACTACAGGTCCGCCGATACCACAATAATTCAGTGCAGTTACCGCATCATTGAATGTGTAATAATCAGGTGACATTCCGCCGATTGTATAATTGCCAGCCAATGGTCCGGCACAGACAATAACGCTTATTGAGGCCGTGTCATTAAAATTAATGGTATCCATAACAAAGTTTGGCATTGATGTCCACGCGCGTATTACCGAATTGCCGGCAGCAAGAGTAATATCACCAACATACACATTCATAATGGTATCATTTGACAATAAAGTCCCTGTCCAGTTATAAGTGCCGGCAACTACACCATCTAATTCGTAGGTGATTGTTACATTGTGGATGGTATCCATACCATAATTACTGATTGTAACTTTAACTGGTTGTGTGCCGCCGACAGCAGGATTTACAGGAGCATTGATTATACTAACTCCCGCATCCAATTTAGGAAGATCAAATTCATCAGCACCAATACATGGTGTAAGGACGTTTCTTGTATCGCCGTCAATGTCTGTAGTAATTTCTGTGACAGGATTTGCACTTGCATAAAGCCCAAACTGATAGGTGTGTAAATCTGTGACAGATAAAAATAAGGGTTGTAATGATTTTGAATGTACATCTTTTCCGCTTGCAGCCTGTAGCAGTGCAAGAGTACTTCTGTCGGCACCCCAGTAAGCCAATGCCGTGCCGGTAGAATAAAGATTATTATAATCACATACATTAACAGCAGCAGTCGTTCCAATATAGAAAGAATAACCTCCGGCAACATTAGCCAGATTATTGTTCATAATGTTCACATTATTTGTCCCGCCCGTCTGGTAAAGGCAACGTGAAGCTGTTAGACTACCTGCGGTTATATTCACGGAATTGTAATAAATATTTACATAATTGCATGCAGATAAATAGATGCCATAGGCTGTGCCGGAACTTCCCGTATTACTGATGAAATTATTGACCACCCAATTCGGGATTGAAGCGCCGGAATTGGCAGTATATAAATACAATCCATAGAAAGTCGCAGTTCCACCGTATTCAATCTTATTTCTTTCAAACCGGGCATTATTGTTAGGATAGTATGAATAAACGGAGTAATTGGTGCCCGAAGTAGTATTAGTTGAAAGATTATTTCCTATCACCTTAAGGGAGTCGGTATAATTGGTATACAAACCATAATAGTAGTAATCGGTGAAGATATTATTGATGAATTGAAGGCCCTGGAACCTGTTGGATGATGAACCATTAAAATAGGCCCCGTAGTAACCATACAGCAATTCGTTTCCTATAAATGTATTAAAATCACAATCACCATTGTTGCAGTAAATCGGGGCAGAATTACTTGAAGTGGTATTAAGGCTTTCCAAAATATTTCCCTCGAAAATATTATTGGTGGCTGCATTGTTTAACTCGACAACTTTTCCATAAGTGGATGCTGAAGTTGATCGGAGTGTCATATTTTTAAAACGGATATAATCAGCTCCATTCAATTGTACGATATAGTTATCAGCGCTTCCTGTTGCGGCATATTCCAATGATACCTCCGTATTGATATTATTTAAAGATCGGAAGGTTACGGTATTTGTTGCTGAAGCTCCCGGTATTTCTCCGATAGCGATTTGCTCGTTATAGGTTCCGGCATCAGCTATTATTGTTACCGGCCCGTCTACGCCCCATGCACCCAGAACGGTTATGGCTTCAGTAAAACTATTAAAATCGGGAGTGTTGGTTAGTATGTAATAAACTCCGTTTAATGGATCGTGTGCATCAATAACTGTACTGATTGTATCATTATTTGTTGTCGGATCAGCAACAGAATTTGGATTTTCTGTCCATGCCATCAGGTCGTTAAGGCCGGGAAAGGGCATGAATGTGAAATTGTAATTGGCAATAGTAACAGTATCGATGGCATTGGTGGGCAGTGATCCTGTCCAGCTAAACGGTGCCTGGATGGTTCCATTCACAGAATAACCAATCTGCACAGAATGTAAAGTGTCAAGGCCATAATTCTTCAAAATTACTTTTACCTCATGATATCCTAATGAGACAACTGAATCTGGTGCTGTGAAATTAATCAATCCGGCATCCACATTGGGCTGTCCTGTTATCATTGCCGTAACAGGAACTCTGTGGCTCGGGCATGATCCGGAGCCCACCTTCCAGTCATAGAAATAATAATAGTACGCAGCATTGTTGAAGCTGTTTCCGGTAATAGAAACAATGTTTGCCAATGTGTATGGATATGATGCTCCTGCTGAATTTCTATACATAGCAACTCCGCCGCTTGTACTATTATATCCTATTCTGTAATTTGTTCCTGCGTGAAAATTATAATCTATAGGGATATAAGTTTTTACTCCGCCTGTTGTTACCGGATAAGTAATGGTTTTTAATATCGTACCGGCATTGTCAGCAACGTATAATATGACATTACCAGCGGTTTCCGGATATACATACACACCTTGCAATGTCATGGAAGAGGCTAAAACATCAAAGATCATATAATAATCATATGCCGCATAAACACCTGCTCCAAAAGCATTGTCAACAGGCCCGACAAATTGTACAGGACCTCCGGACTGGGCTTCAGCATAATATATGGTATTACCGTAAAGCACAGGAGTTGTAAAGGTTGAGCCGGTATCAAGCACTGATCCTCCGGTAGGAGTGTCATACCAATTTATTAGGTCAGGAGAAAGTGCCGTTAATGTAGCAGAAGTTCCATAAGCAACGGTATCTCCGGTAACCACAGGATCATTGGGTGAATAATTAAGGGTTACACTTTTTAATACGGTATCATTAACCTGGTATGGATCTCCGGCAACGGAAGCAAATACTTTGAGCGTATAAACGGAATCGCCGCTAAGTACAGGCATATAAGCAGGAGTTGTAAAAATATAAAGAATTGAATCTCCGGGCAAAATAGTAATGTTCACAGTTTCGGTAACAGGAACAGGGTTTCCGGAAATATAATACCCGGCAGTAAACGGAGTGTTTATTGCAGCAGTACCATTATTAATAAATGTGGCGCCGACAACCTCAGTTCCAAAGGAGCAACCATCCACCGGGGTTTTTATCTGTTTTACATAGATTTCATTGTTCGGCAATACTACATTTGCAGTAACCGGTACCCGTGAACTTGCACATCCGCCGCCGCCGATTTTCCAGTTATAAAAGAAATAATAGTATTGTGGGTATCCTGTGTAGCTGTTGCCATCTATTGAAATTACATTAGGTATTACATATGGAAAAGCGGCACCTGTGGTATTTCTGTAAAACCCTGAACTTACTCCAAACTTCACGCGAAAATCATTACCATAAGGAACCGTAAAATTTACCGGAGCTGTTTCCCGCTGTCCCGAAGCCACAGTTGTGATTCCGTTATATGTTTGCAAAACAACACCGCTATTGTTTAAAAGCTGAATGGAGTACGCTGCACCCGGCGCTGTTGATGGGAAAATATCAATACTTTGAATATTAATGCCATTTGGGGCCAAAACATCAAAATACAAATAATATGTCGTATTGGCATAACTGCTTGAAGTTCCGATAGAGTAATCATAAGGGCCTACATATTGGGCCAGGGATCCGCCTACAGCAGCAACATAATAGGTGGTTGTATCAAAAAGCGGTGGCGTTGTGAAAGAATTGCCCTGATTGAAATATGCAGAAGTTGTATCATTGATATACCAAAAAACATTATCAGGAGAAAGTGCCTGGAGCTGGGCCGTGTGCCCAAAGAGTATTGTATCATCAATAGTAACAGGCACAGCAGGAACATGAAGAGAAATAATCTGCTGATTCAATGTGTCATTGCCCTGAAATGGATCGTGGATCAGGCTGATCCACGAAGTGATATTAAATGTCGAGTCCACAGTAGTTACAGATAAATCAGCAGCCTGAGTAAAAGTAAAATTCAGCGTATCTCCGGGTAAAATAGTATTAGTGATTACCTGTGAGACCGGTATGCTTCCAATGAATTTATAATAGGCGGTCAGATTGCCGGCAATTGTATCTGCACCGGTATTTACAATTTTAATGGTAACGGGTTCGGCATCAGAAAGTCCGCAACCCGAAACGGGTGTGTCCAGAGAGACAATAGCAGCTTCCTGTTCCGGGATCATTGAAATATTGATATCATCAATATAGGCATAATTGGTAAGGCCGGCAATTCCTTGCCAACCGAAATAATAAATTCCGCTGACAGGAACCATAAACTGAGAAACAGATTGCTGATGCGTGGCGTTTGTAAATGCGGTGAGTGTTGTAAGCGTTGTAGTCATTCCGGCAATGGAGGCCGTTTGACCGTATTTCAGGTTTATGGTTTGCGGGTATGATGTGCTGTATGAACGGTACCAAAAGCTTACAGAGTATGTTTTGCCGGCTTCCAGATAGAAACATCTTGAAAACAGCCAGTCTTCACCCGTATTGGTAGTATTATTGTAAAATCGGGCAGAATAAGATCCTGTATGCGAATACGTGGTACTTGAGTAAGGAAGTTCCCATTTGTACGAACTGCCGTCGGTATTAATCACTGACCAGTTACTGATTTCTTCACCAGGTTCAAACCCCATTGTATAAGGTGATGCAATAAAATCCCATCCGTTTGAAGCTGTATAATTCAGAATAGAATCATTTAAGTGATTCAGGTCACCGGGTAATGTAACATAAAAATTGAATGTGTGATTGCCAATTACCGATAAATTCGCTGTTTGTGTAAAAGTATAATCGTATGTTGCATTGGGTGCTATGTTGCCATTAAAAATTTCATGAACGGGCGTTCCGTTGTCAAGGGTGTAATGAACATCAGCTGTAGTAATTGGTGTTCCACCAAAGTTCTTTAGTTTTACCGTAATATTTTCAGAAATTCCCAGCCCGCATGAAATAGGATCTGGCTCTACTATGGATAATAATCCAAGATCATCGGCCAGCGGAGTAAACTCATCGGCACCGATATCCGGCGTGGCCGGGTTTCTCGTTTCTCCGTCTATATCATCCGTGATACCTGTAATTGGAGTGCCATGCCCATTTAATCCGGCATAAAAGGTATGAAGGTCGGCCTGACTAATAAAATTAGGATCTACGGATACAGAGTTGGTATCTTTTGTTGAGGCAGTCTGCCATGCTGCAAGGGTTGCCTGATTAGAAGTCCAGTATCCGAGATTGGTTCCGGTTGAATAAAGATCATTATAATCACAAACGATTATGTTTGCTGGTGTGCTGACATAAAATGCCATACCACTGGTATTGGCGCCGGTATAAGCAAATATGTTATTGAGGAAGTTGTGATTCGGATATGTCGTACTTCCAACTGTATACATTGCCCTTGCCGTAGTGTTATCAGCATAAATATTTACACTGTTATAATAGAAATTCTGGAATGAACTGTAACTATCGTATATACCATAGGTTGAGGAAAGCCCTCCAATACTGACAAAGTTATTTGCAGTCCACCCTTCGTTACCGGAAGCTCCGTCACAATAATAAACATAAATGCCATATCCGCCATTTGTAATGTTAATAGTATTTTTTAAAATTCTCAGTGCATTATCACAGTAATAAGCGTATATCCCATAGTAGGTGCCTGCAGAGGAGGTTGAAATAGTATTTCCGCTGATTACGGGTGAGTTCTGATACCCAAGCCTTATTGCATATCCATATTGATCAGCAAAAGTATTGTTTGTAATCGTTGTTTTATTTTCCAAAACTGATGAGCTCCCGCCATACAAATAAATACCGTAAGATCCGTAAGAAATAGTATTATTATTAAAGACGGTCAATGAATCCAGTGACGTTGTGCCGGAGGCAGAATAAACTAATGCAGTATTTGTAGAAGCAGCTGTTGCAACCGGGCCAATTATATTATTCCCTTCAAACCGGTTATTAATGGCATTTCCATCCATTTCTACAACGTGTGAATATGCTGTTGTTGCAAGGCTTTGCAGTGTCATATTCCTGAATATGAAATGATCGGCACCATCAAGTTTTATTACATAATTGTTTGTTACATCTGTAGTATCCTTCAGGATGACATCGGTATTAACGCCGCTCGATGATTGAAATGTAATGGTGTTTGTTCCCGAAGCACCGCTTATTTCCGGTATGGTGATTTGTTCGGTATATGTGCCTGGCTGAACATTAAATACCACCGGGCCACTGATTTCACAATTTTGCAATGCGGTAACGGCGGCTGAAAATGATGTATAGTCGGCGCCAGAGGGACCAATAGTGTATGTGCCGTTCAACGTACCATTACATGCATAAAACGAAATTTTCACCGTATCATTTGTTGCGTTATGGTCTGAACTGTCATTGGGATTTTCTGTCCATATTTCAAGAGTATGGCTTCCAACGGGCACATTAATGTTCCCGATATTGATTGTGGAAGATACCACATCTTCTAAAAGTAAACCTGTCCAAACAAAGGGATTTTGAAGAGTGCCGTCTAATTTCCAGGCGATAGTTGCTTTTTTCAAGGAATCTGAAGCAAAGTTCTTGATGGAAACCTCCACAGGAATGTTTACTCCTGCAATTACAGAGCTTGTTGGCGAAAGTATCTGGTTAACACCGGCATCATTGGATGTTGGTGAAGCCAAATAATAAATCCTTATATTGGGCCTGTAAGTGCTGGTGGTTGATAAAGTCGTCGGGGCTGCTGTTGTTCCTGTTGCCCTTATGTTATAGACAGGATAGCCGGTTGTGTATTGGAAATTGAACGGGCCTGTTGTGGGGTTGCCTGAAACAGAATAAATATCCCAGTCAGTACCGATTTCCAATCCTGCTCCCGTATAAGTATATGGGGTAATATAAAATGGCAACCAGCCTGCAACAGCAGGAATAGTCTGCGTACCTGAATTATATACCTGTGTCGCCCCGGTAATCAGAGTGGCCCATGGTGTACTGGCCAGCACGGTTTGAACAGAATTTTTCATGTAAATACTGAAATTAGCATTTCCCAATGTACTGTTGACATCTGTTTTGTACCATTCAATTTTATAAATATCTGCACCCGATGGTAATCCGGCAAGAGTCAGTTCACTGGAAGGAAATAAATAGAAATACCTTGAAAAATCAGTAGTACTTGATGCTGATAATCTATATATCGGGCCATAAGTATAAGAACTGGACGTCCCATCCCCAAGTGAAATAAATGTCTCCTTTTTTAAGTAAAACCACTTGTTAATTCCGTTAGTTGAATTGTGATTAGCCGAATTGTCGCGCGCAAAGACATGGTAATCAATACGATTGTTATAGGTGTAACTGGGTATAGTGCCTTTGTAAGTGCTGTCGGACACCCATAACATAGGTACATATTGGTTGGTGCCGTTGTTCAATTGGTACACAATATAAGCTGTATCTATACCTGAGGCATCAGTGATGAATGCATAAATATCAAAAGGTCCGGTGTTGTTCACAAGCGTATCTTGCAGCACTGGGGTTTTATAAGAAATGTAAGGAGGGAATAACTCGGAGGTGCCTCCGGTAACCGTAATGTCATCAAGGTACCAGCCGTGGTTTGCATCATTATTGATATTGCCGTGCAGCGTAAACCGAATCTGAACATTACTGCTGTTCGCTGCCAGAGATGAGATGTCAAAGATTTCGTTTTTCCACCAGCTCTGCTTTGGCTTCATAGTATCGCTGCTGGCAGCCCAGTCAACAGCATAAGTGGCAGCGCAAAAATGAAACGACTGATTACTAAACTGCGAATTGCCCGGGTTGATATATTCTGTGGTAAGTTTTATCCATGGGCCTCCATTGACAGATATTTCAATTTTTGCGGTATCCATCAATTCTATTTTACAGATATGTGCAAACTTTAGTAAAACATGATTTAATCCAATAGTACTGAAAGATTGGGTCGTAAGATAGGAATAATCATTAATCGGCGCTCTCAGGGTATCGCATTGACTTCCGGAATAATGTAATCTCGTATTAAGCGCAAAAAATGATGCTCCGCTTGCGGTAACACTATCTGCATTACTTGTGGGGTCGAAATTTTCATGAAAGACCAGTGTCTGAGCATTTAACAGGACTGTTGCATACAACAGCACAATTAAGAATAAAACTTTTTTCATGTTTGTATTGTATTAATTTATATAATTTGTATTTATCAACTTTGTGTTTAACAAAATTCAATTAAAATTAGTGATAATATACCTTAAAACAAGTGTTTAACAATACTTTAACTTCATATATAATAAAAATATATATTTATGATTTTTACCCGAATGGGGTTTAGACAAACCTCTGAGTGATTTTTGAAAAAATATGTAAAAAATGAAATTAACAGGATTTTAAATGCCGGTAATTTGCTGGAGTCAATCCCTGTTGAAATATTTATGTTAGATAATGTGTTGAATAAAAATGGGTACATTTTTATTCATTGCGGAAGTTGTTTAATGGACTAAACTTTAAGGTGTTGAAAAACTAAGTTGTTTGAGTCGTTAAAAAGAGTGACAAATTGATTGTCTATCTGGAAGATGTATTGTTTTATTTAAATATCTTTTGTAAATTAAATTTTAATTTTAATTTTGTATAACAGTTGCGTAATTATATAATTTTACTTAACCATTAAAATATAAAAACGATGAGAAAAAACATTAAAGCATTTTTGATGATCATTTTCCTCTTTGCTTTGGGAAATGTTTCTTTCGGCCAGCCTGGAAATGTACATTATGGCATAATGGGCATCTGGGGTGATGCACCTTTAACAGACAGAGGCATTACCATGTCGGGGAATGTTCAATCGCCGATTTCCGGCACGATTTCATTTTTATTCAACACCGCTGCCGGTAACTATAACCCCAAATGGTGCGGTTCTACATCGGACTATACACGAAATGTAAACCAGTATATTTCGGGAGGAGCTTATTATTATACCTCCGGTGGATGGGATGCCGATCTTACATGTAATGTACAGTCAGGCTATTACTATACTTTGATTGTGGGAAAAAATGCAGGATCAAATAATGATTTGTCTATCCTTGAAACGTCATTTAACCCTGTTAACATCAGCGGTGTGGCTCAAACGCCGGCAGCTAATATTATGCCCCTGCAGGATGTGAATGTTTTGGTCACGCTTAGCGGTGCCAAAAATGCAAATGAAAAAGTATTTGTCAGATACACAAACGACAATTGGGCAACATCAAATTTTATTGAAATTACTTCTTTCGATGGAAGTTTTCAGGGAACTGCTGTTATTCCGGGCCAGACCGGCGGCACATCAGTGTTTTATTATGTGTTTACGACTACGCAATCCACACCTGACCCGGCATCGATTGATTATTTCACGCTTCGCCTGCTTAATAACAGTAATCAGAATTTTACTTATACTGTAAATGTTGTAAATACAATAAACTGGTGCAACCTGCAATATCCGACCAGTGGCAGTATTAACCCCGGCGTTTCATTTGATGTATTTGCACAGGTATATGTGCCTGGTATCACCGATCAGGCCGGACAGGGCACCGGTATACAAGCATGGATAGGTTATAGCAATACCAATACAAATCCCGATACATGGACTAACTGGGTTCCGGCAAGTTATAACACCGATTTCGGCAATAATGATGAATATAAAGCTGATATCGGCACCGGGCTTCCGACAGGTTCTTATTATTATGCCAGCCGTTTTCAATTGAATGGTGGAATATACTATTATGGCGGCTATAACAACGGTTTCTGGGACGGGACAAACAATATTTCAGGAACGCTTTCGGTTACCAACACGTTTAGCATCAGCGGAAAAACCAAATATGCCGGAAAGGCTAATGTGGGGAGCCCTGTACCTAATCCACCCACCTATAATGCAATGATATATAACATAGATAATGTAATCGTTATTTTAAAGAGTTATCCTGCAGGGGTTGAATTAGCCAGGGATACGAGTGACCTGCTTGGTGTATATCAATTTACAGGGATTCTTGATGGTAGCTATACGTTGTCGTACGATAAATATACTGTTGATACGATGCAGTGGTGCAATGGAGTCGATGCCATCGATATCTCTTTAATAAAATATTTTATTGGCTCGGATACAACCATGAATCCTTCCAGGGATTTTTCAAAGATTTATAAGAAGGCAGCCAATGTTGACAATAATGTATCGATCAATTCTGTTGATGTTTCCAGGCTTAAAGCCAAAATAGGTGCGCCTTATAATGTTACCAAAAATTTTCCGAAAGGTAACTGGGTCGCCTATGATACCCTGATTACGGTTTCCGGTGCAAATGTGAATATAAACCTGAAAACAATTGGTTACGGCGATTATAACGCGTCCAGCACCCAATACCGTGATTCCACCAATGGTTGGAGCACACCGAAATCATTGCCCCGCGAAATCATTGTGACATCCGGAGAATCAACAGTTATGTCAGATAAGCAATACTTCGAAGTGCCGTTAAGCCTGAGTACTAATGTAAAGGACTTATCTGCCCTGGGATTAGAATTAAAATATCCCGCTTCTGATTACAGGCTTGTTTCGGCGTATTTGCCGGGTGTTAAAGGTTCATCAGTAAAGATAAACCCGACGCTGGATGAAATCATCACCAACGACAACGACCTGCTGGTAACCGATATTGACGGAGTAATCCGGGTGGTGTATGCTACAACCAATCAGTTTGATGCTCATGCCAATGATAATGTTATTGTCCTGGGTTTCAGTCCCAATAAGGCGTTACAGCCGGGCGAGGTTAATTTTACGTTATCAGGTACAGGAGTAGTCGGAGATATGTATGGCGAAGAAATTGAAGATGCTTACCTGGTAATGCCCAAATTATTTGTGCAGGGAACCGTCGAAGGACAGGGCTTTGATCTTGCCGCCTACCCCAATCCGTTCAACGACAAAGTTTCATTGACTTACGATATTCCGGAAGATGGTAATGTGAGTATTAGAGTGTATGATGCTATCGGAAATATGGTTTTAACACTTGTAAATGAAGTGCAACCACAGGGCCGTCATACATTGGATTTTTCGGGTATTAACCTGCCACAGGGAATGTACTCTTTTAATCTGGAGTTTGAAGGTGCCCAGAAATCGGAACATGCTGTTTTAAAGATGATCAGGTAGTTTTGGATGTTATACCATTAGCCATTATAATTTAGTCTGAAATTAACAACGTAATGTGAAGA
>CAZVKJ010000012.1:42053-76541 GCA_964626855.1 uncultured Bacteroidales bacterium | reverse complement strand
GCTAAAAAATCCATCATAAATCTTATTTAACATAAAATCAAAACAGTTTCTTAATCCCAATAATTTTAATAATAAAAAATACGTCACTTCAGAGCTCAGTATTATATCAAATTTATTTCAAAATTGGCTTCTATATTTTAGGTTGAATTTCAATAACGTCCAACTCAACCTTAAGGTTTTCAATAATGAATTCCTGCCGTTCCGGAGTATTTTTTCCCATGTAAAATGAAAGCAGGTCGTTGATAGGTGAATCCTTGGTAAGCATTACCGGTTCAAGCCGAATGTTTTGGCCGATAAAATGCTTGAATTCATCGGGTGAAATTTCGCCAAGCCCTTTAAAACGCGTTATTTCAGGGTTGCTTCCTAATTCTGCAATGGCTTTATTTTTTTCAGCTTCACTGTAACAGTAAATGGTTTTTTTCTTGTTCCTGACCCTGAAAAGCGGCGTTTGCAATATATACAGGTGCCCGGTACGGATAATTTCAGGGTAAAACTGTAAAAAGAAGGTCAACAGTAAAAGTCGTATATGCATGCCATCAACATCGGCATCCGTTGCCATAACAATATTGTTATAGCGCAGGTTTTCAACACCATCTTCGATATTCAGCGAAGATTGCAGCAGGTTAAATTCTTCATTTTCGTAACAGACCTTTTTGGTCATTCCATAGCAATTCTGTGGTTTGCCCCTAAGGCTAAATACAGCCTGTGTATTAACATCGCGCGATTTGGTAATTGAGCCGCTTGCAGAGTCACCTTCGGTGATAAAGAGGGTGCTTTCATAACGGCGTTCATCATCGGTATTGTAATGAATGCGGCAATCGCGGAGTTTTTTATTATGAAGACTGACTTTTTTGATACTGTCTTTGGCCAGCTTTTTAATGGTAGCAAGTTCTTTGCGCTCTTTTTCAGACTGCAGAATCTTCCTATACAGGGTTTCGGCTGTATCAGAGTTCATATGCAGAAAATCGTCAAGGTGCTTTTTCAGGATATCCTGAATGTAGTTCCTGACGGTAGGGCCGTTGGGTTCAATGTACTGCGATCCCAGTTTGGTTTTGGTCTGTGATTCAAATACAGGTTCCTGTACTTTGATACTGATTGCTGATACTATTGATTCACGTATGTCGCTGGGTTCAAAATCCTTCTTGTAAAATTCACGTATTGTTTTAACAACCGCTTCGCGAAATGCCTGCTGGTGTGTACCTCCCTGAGTTGTGTGCTGCCCGTTAACGAAAGAATAATACTCCTCATTATACTTAGTTGCGCTGTGTGTAATAGCACATTCGAATCCGTTTTCCTTGATATGAATAATAGGGTAGAGGGTTGGGCCGTCGATATAGTTATTTAACAGGTCAAGCAAGCCATTTTTTGCAACAAACCGCTGGCCATTAAAATTAATCACAAGCCCGTTATTCAGGAAAGCGTAATTCCATAACATTTTTTCGATGTATTCCGGGATAAAATGAAAATTACCGAAAATTTTTTCGTCAGGAGTAAATTTGATCAGTGTGCCGTTGTATAATTCGGTGTTTGTTATTGCATGGTCTTTAATAATAACACCTTCCTGGAATTCAACGGTTTTAATTTTCTGTTCCCTTATGGATTGGGCTACAAAATATGATGAAAGCGCATTCACAGCTTTTGATCCCACGCCATTCAAACCGACAGTTTTGCTAAAAACTTTGGAATCATATTTAGCCCCGGTATTGATTTTTGACACACAATCGGCCACCTTGTTCAATGGGATGCCGCGCCCGTAATCGCGTACGGTTACAGTTTGGTCTTTAAGGGTTATTTCAATGGTTCTGCCGTTGCCCATGATAAACTCATCAATGGCATTATCAATGGTTTCTTTAAGAAGAACATAAATTCCGTCATCGGGTGATGTTCCGTCACCGAGCTTGCCAATATACATTCCGGGACGCTGCCTGATGTGCTCATTCCACTCAAGCGTACGTACGGCGTCATCATTATAAATGCCGGTATTCATCTGAAAAAAATTTATGCAAAATTACGGATACTTTCCATGTAAGTAGCTTGTTGCCTGAAATTTTTATCAACAATTCCCGGTGAATCTATACAACAGGCCAGGTATCCGAATCATTAACCTTTTATAAAAAAACTATACATTTGCATAAAACTCAGTAAGTGCTTTTTGAAGATACATACCTTACGATTACGGCCAGATCAGACAGTGTTTTTCGCGACCGTGCAAGCCGTTTTATAGGACTGGCGATTCCTGTGAACAACGAACATGAAATGAAGCAGGAGCTTGACAAGATACGGAAGGAGTATTTTGATGCTACACACCATTGTTATGCATTTCGTCTCGGCTATGATAAATCCGTTTTCCGGGCAAATGATGACGGGGAGCCTTCAGGCAGTGCCGGAAGGCCTATCCTGGGACAAATACAGTCAAAAGATCTTACCAACATTCTTGTTGTGGTTGTCCGATATTACGGAGGAACCAAACTTGGGGTTCCCGGGCTGATCAATGCATATAAAACTGCCGCAAAAGAGGCTATTGAAAGCAATACCATCATTGAAAAGACGGTAAATGATGTTTATGAAGTAATATTCAGTTATGAGCAGATGAATGATGTGATGAGGATACTTAAGGAAGATAATATTAAACCACTATCGCAGAATTTTGATAACAGTTGCCGCATTGAATTTTCCGTAAGAAAACTTTTAGCCGGAAAGGTTCATGATAAACTGGAGATGCTGAAAGGAATAACATTAAGCTATTTAAGGACAGTATAGCCGACAAATTCAAGATTTGTTTTCATTTTTCTACTGATTTATTGTCTGCTCTTTGTAATAATTCCGGATGTATGGATTGATAATATGAAGGTTACATTTTCCGGCAATTAATACCATCTGTATTTTCCCTGTGCATTAAGCTCTATCTTGTCGTTATCAACAAGCCATTGCAGCACTTTTATCAGGTGGTCTTCATTGATCCCTTTTAATTTTTCAATTATTTCTTCAAGGTTTAATGCTTCATTATTAATATGCGGCCTGAGGGTGTCCACAATTTTATCAAACTCCATCTCCGTGAGGCCAAGTTCGTTGCGTTTCAGGCATACATCGCATATACCGCATCGTTTACCGTTTTTTTCACCGAAATAATTTAACAAAAATTGATTGCGGCATTTGGTATTGCCGGCTACATATTCTGTCATGGCTTCGAGCCTTTCCAGCGCTTTATCTTTAAGCTCCTTATAATTCCTGTCGGAGATCATCAACCCGCGATCATCAAGTCGTTCGCATGAAAAAGTCAGTTTCGGAAGGCTGCTTCGGGGATTATATAATACCACATCCTGCTTAACGAGTTCGTTCAAAGTTTTTACAACTGCCACAGTATCGGTATTTATTTTTCTTGCAATTTCGTTTTCATCAATTTTTACAAAATCATTAAACAGCCCGCTATACAGGCGTAATATGAGTTTAATGAACGGATCATATTTGGGGTTGGACAGTTGAAACTTATACAATGCTTTATTGTCAGGAATGAAATGCAATTTGGAAACATCATTAAATGCATCAGAAAGGCTGATATATCCTTCTTTTTCAAGAAATTTCAGACAATTGTATACAATAATGTGCGATAGGTCATAGTGCTCGCTGAATTCATTAATGTCAAAAACATAAGTGGTATCGGCCCCCGTTCCCACAGCCAACTGATAGAAATTGCCCAGACAGTTATATACTTTCCGGATCAGATCCTTTTCGGGATAGGTTGTCTCGAAATTTTTAAATGCATCAATGATGTCCGCGTTTTCATATAACAATACAGCAAAGGCTTTTTTTTCATCCCTGCCGGCCCGTCCGGCCTCCTGGAAATAAGCTTCGATACAATCGGGCAAGTCGAGATGTACTACAAATCGCACGTCAGGCTTGTCGATGCCCATACCAAAAGCGTTGGTGCATACCATCACCTTTTTTTCATTTTTTTGCCAGGCAGATTGTTTTTTATCCCTCAGGGCCGGCTCTAATCCTGCGTGGTAGAAATCTGCACTAACTTTATTCTGGCTTAAAAAATCTGAAATTAACTTGGCTTTTTTTCGGTTACGTACATAAACGATGCCCGATCCTTTATTTTTTTCAGCAATTTTAAGCAGCATTTGCAGCTTGTTTTCTTCTTTTCTGACGAAGTATGAAAGATTTTTGCGTTCATAGCTTGCCTGAATTATATTGCTTTTTTTGAACAGCAGTTTTTTCTGTATGTCACTTACCACTTCAGGTGTAGCTGTGGCAGTCAGGGCGAGTATGGGTATACCTGGAATATACTCGCGGATTTCAGCTATCTGCAAGTAGGGTGGCCTGAAATCATACCCCCATTGCGAGATGCAATGAGCCTCATCAACTGCAAAAAGGTTCACATTAAGCCGCTTCAGCTTTTCACGGAAAAGGCTTGTTGTAAGGCGTTCCGGTGAAAGATATAGCAGCTTGACGTTTTTATCAAAAACGGCATTATCAAAAGCTATGTCAATTTCATAGCGGCTCATGCCCGAATACACTGCAATGGCCTTGATACCGCGTTTTTCAAGGTTATCTACCTGGTCCTTCATCAATGCAATCAATGGCGATACCACGATACATAATCCTTCTTTTGCCAATGCCGGAACCTGGTAACAAAGTGATTTTCCGCCACCGGTAGGCAACAGGGCCAGGGTGTCGTTGCCATCCAGCACCGAACGGATGATGTCTTCCTGCATCGGACGGAAAGAAGAGTATCCCCAGTATTTTGTAAGGATTTGTTGTATTGTCACCCTGATGGTTTTTTTGCTAAGTTACGTTTTTAAAATATAATCTGAAAAAAATCAATTATTATTCTTCAGCTTGAACATTTATTTTTAATTTGAATTACGCGATATGTGTAATGTTTAATAAATATTTTTTTGATTCATAACCTTTGAATTGAATTAAATACAGCAATAATAATACTTCCAGAGAATTTTATCCTGAAATATGTCCATTAAGCCTATTATTAGAAATACTGACTGAAAATGAAGCGCATTATTTCAGCATTCGTAAACTGATTTCGCAACTCCAGTGAGATTTGATTACAGCAAATGCAAAAGATCGCAGGGCATATGCAATTTTATGCAAGAATTTTATCAACAGGCACCGGCTGGGTGCGCCGAGTACTGTTCAGAGAAGCCTTGATGCAATTATTAAAAAGGAATTGATTTATGAGGAAAATAATTCTTATTATATTTACGATGTTTTTCGGTAACTGGCTTGCAATGAAAATGAGGTAGTTTTTGGTATAAATTTCTTTCTGTTTATGGGCAAAAAAAATAAACAAACAGTTAAGGTTTCTCCGTCAGGCAAACGTTATCAGGTGTCAGCACCAACTTCTGACCCGGGTATTAAAATAAATATTGCAGGCGATAGGAAAAAGGAATTGATCTTTGCCGCTGCCGCATTGATTATTACACTGATTGTATATATACCTTCATTAGGTAATGATTTTATTGTCAACTGGGACGATGGCGGATATATACACGAATATGAGCTGATACATAAAATAAACTGGGGTAATTTTATTACGATTTTAAATCCGACAACTTTTTATAAAGGAAATTATCACCCCCTTACAACTTTTTCATGGGCGTTAGAGTATTCCATAGCCGGGCAAAATGCATTTTTATATCATCTGGATAACCTATTGCTTCATTTAATAAATGTGCTGCTTGTTTTTGTATTTATTAAGCTGATTTCAAAGCGTATCTCAATAGCTGCTTTCGTTGCATTACTATTTGGCATACATCCTATGCATGTAGAATCTGTGGCCTGGATATCCGAGCGCAAGGACGTATTGTATACAGCCTTTTTTCTGCTGTCGCTGATTCAATATTATTATTTTATTGAACGTAAACAGTCCAAACGACGATATTATATACTGGCTTTTATTTTTTATTTCCTTTCCATGTTGTCAAAATCTGCAGCTGTTATTTTGCCAATTGTCATGTTTGTGGTTGACTATTATTTAAAACGAAAGCTGAATTTGAAGCTTATCCTTGAAAAAGTTCCATTTATTGCACTTTCCATTGTTTTTGGTGTTATTGCGGTGTTTTCGCAAAATGAAAAGGGAGCCATTCATGATCTGGCGCCAATGTTTACTATTTTTGAGCGCTTCCTGATCGTATGCCATTCAACCATGACATACATCTGGAAATTGTTTGTTCCTGTCAACCTTGCGGCAATGTATCCTTATCCGGGCAGAACAGATGGGCTCTTCCCGGTAATTTATTTTATTGCACCATTTATTGTTTTGTCATTTACAGGACTGATCATTTTTTCAAAGAAATTCGGAAGGGATTATATTTTCGGAACCTTGTTTTTCATTGTCACTATTGCTTTGGTCATCCAGATAATTCCTGTTGGCGGTGCCGCATTGGCCGAGCGATATTCTTATGTTCCCTATATCGGGTTATTTTTTATCCTGGGAAAAATGTATGATAATGCCATACAGAGCAAATCTGAAAAGCTAAGAAAAACAGGCCCGTTTCTTCATATTGTTGTTGCATTGTTTATAATTTTCTTTTCCGTTCTGACCTGGCAGCGCATTGGCAAATGGAAAAACGGGGAGATTCTGATGCGTGACTTATCAAAGGTATTTCCATATTTGCCATTTTCATACAATAATCTTGGGTATTACTATTATCACTGGACAAAAGATTATAATAAGGCCATTAATGAATATAATGCAGCAATCCAGGTTGATTCAGCCTATTACCAGGCATGGAGCAACAGGGGTGTGGTATATAATAATATGGAGAAGCATGATGAAGCTGTTCGGGATTTCAGTATGTGTCTGAAAATAAATCCTGAAGATAAGGATGCCCTTATCGGGAAAGCAAATTCATTAAGCGCTTTGCGGCAATTCGAAGAATCGCTTCCGTTTTATGATCATTACTTAAAGATCATGCCTGAGGATGCCAATGCTATTCTGAAAAAAGGTACTGCGCTTGTTCAGCTCGGACGGTACGATGAGGCATTACAAAATTTTGATTTGAGTAAAAAACTCAATCCTGAAAATTATGAGCTTTATTTTTGGTATGGCCTGGCATATTTCAAAAAGGGCGATTATCAACTTGCGCTTGAAAACCTTGATAATTCAATAAAACTAAACACGTCAAGGGCTGAAATCTATTCATGGCGAGGGTTGGCAAAATATCATCTAAAGATGACAGATGACGCGATACAGGATTATTCAACAGCCATTCAAATGAATCCTAATGATGCGTCGGCTTTTGTAAACCGTTCTGTTGCATTTTTTGATAAAAGCGATTATCAGAGGGCGTGGGAAGATATTAATACCGCCGGCAGAATGAAGTACCCTCTTGATAAGGCATATTTCATGAAGCTCCAAGCTATTATTTCAAAATCTGTAAAATAGTTTTTGAGCCAATCGGTAAATTTGGCCCTGGTTACTTTCGGTAATATTATTGTTTCGTTTTGCTGTTTTCAACAGCTTATTCAAACCGGCTTATGATTTATAAACGATGGTGTTAATATTCATTCCTGCCCCTACAGAAGCAAATACAATCATATCACCAACACATATGGTATGAGGCTCCAGTTTCCCTTTAAGAATAAGATCGAGCAAGGTGGGTAATGTAGCAACTGATGAATTACCAAGCCACGAAATTGACATGGGCATTATATCTTTAACAACATCTTTAATATTATACAGGTTAAAAAGCCTTTTTAATATGGCATCATCCATTTTGCCATTAGCCTGATGGATCAATATCTTTTTTATTTCTGTAATCTGTATCATGGCTTTGTCCAGGCAATCTTTTATTGACTGGGGAACTTTTTCCAGTGCATACTGGTACAGTTTTTTTCCGTTCATTTTTAGAAACAGCTGCTTTTTATCTTTGTATTCAGGATTATAGGATTTATCCATGCAAAGCATTTTGGAATACTGCAATGTATCTGAACGTGTGCTGTGAGCTATTATTCCGATAGGTTCCGGGCTTTCTTTAGCTTCAAGAATCACAGCTCCCGCGCCGTCAGCATATAATAAACTGTCACGGTCGTGGGGGTCACAAACTCTAGATAAAGTTTCAGCACCAATAACCAGTATTTTTTTTGCATCGCCGGATCGTATATAATAATCAGCCTGTATCATGGCCTGAAGCCATCCCGGGCAGCCAAAAGGCAGATCATACGAAATAGTATATGGATTTATAATCCCCAGCTTGTGTTTTACGCGTGCTGCCAGGCATGGAACAAAATCGCCATGGTTATTATCGCTGCGTACATCACCAAAATTATGGGCTACAATAATATAATCAAGCTCTTCTTTGTCAATACCTGAAGATTTTAATGCTTCTTCAGCTGCGAAACCAGCAATGTCGGAGGTAACTAAATCGTCAGTAACATAGCGCCTTTCAGCAATTGTTGTTATTTCAAGAAATTTATCAATTATTTCACGACTGGTAACGTCAAATTTCTGACCTTCAGCAGTGTAAAATTCATTATTTAAAAAATCCTCATTGCTGATATTTCTTGTCGGAATATAACAACCTGTTCCCGTTATCACGCTGTAAATGCTACTCTTCATAGATAATTAATTACTTGCTCAAAAAGTGAATTGTCCTGTATATTATTTAAAAACCATGTTTGCTATTCAGTTTGCGATTTATGTATCCAGGATACATAAAAAGTGCCCCAAACAGTTTGCTGTAAAAGTACAAAAATTTCTCATATCTAAAAGTAATATAACAAATTGAAATATTGGAGTGCCAACAACTAATATGTTGTAATGCTTATGGATAATGAAGTTTGATGAAATGCTGCCCGGTATTACAGAAAACTTTCAAATAAAATGGCACACGAGGCACCTGGTTTTATGTCATCAAAACATTCATTCTTTTTTGTAAGAGTGCGGAGTACACGTACAAAGTATTAATGAATTGATAATATGAGGTTAATTTTTAATTACAATGCCCAAGAGCTCATGAATATAAGTAATGTATAAGAATAATAAGTATTGCAATTATTGTAACTATTCACCCTAAAGTAACTATCATAATAAGGTTCTATACGGTTTGATATTCTTGTTATTCAGCATGTTTTTTTTATCTCGCGAATTAAAAATAGATTCCTCACGTTGTTCGGAATGACATGCCAATTTTGGTGGGTACAGGAGGAGGAAGGCAGCGGAGCGCCATGCGCTCCGCTGTCTTCCTCCTCCCCAATAACAAACCACAATGTCATTCCGAATGGAGTGAAGCGAAATGAGGAATCTCAATGTTCCCTTTTATTTCAATGGGCTGAATGGTTACCAATTATTTACAGTTTTGTATAGCCTGAAAAATCCAATAGAATTTTTTACTCTTCGGGTCAGCAT
Organism: uncultured Bacteroidales bacterium; assembly: GCA_964626855.1. Lineage (GTDB taxonomy): Bacteria > Bacteroidota > Bacteroidia > Bacteroidales > CAIWKO01 > CAIWKO01. Next base: position 67,171 of record CAZVKJ010000012.1, on the reverse strand, counting down.
ATAATATCTTATAGTTCAAAAATATTATATTGCATCTGATAATTTATTGCAGGGGCTTTCTGGCCTGTTTCCACATTGTTCATATTCATCAATAAACTTCACTTTGTTTTTTTGCAAACAGTGTCAGAATAGGAACACAGTTTTTTAAGCAAATATTAAATATGAAAAATCAGGATTATAATTCGATATATTGCTGAAACATCATTTGGAGAAAGGCTTTGCCCTGCCTGAGAGAGCGATCTGAATGAATATTATTGATCGTCGTTTTATTGGTTATGGCAGTTTTAAGGTTATTGTCATATACTACTTCATTACTGTCTGTAATAAACCCGAACCCGTCATCGAACGTGTAAAATGCAAACCCGCATTCATATTTGTTCATGATATTCTTGCCCCATGAAAACTCTGAATTTTTTATCTTCAACTGAGCAAGAAGTGTGGGGGCAATATCCAGGTGAGATATAGTCTTTGAAATGGTTTTACCCCTGTACTCAGGTTTTAGAACATCACCATACAAAAGCAGTGGTATGTGATGGCGCGCGGGCTCGTTGTACTTGCGTTCGAGCGGATGTTTGTGCGCATGGTCGGCTGTGATAATAAACAATGTATTTGCATACCATGATTCATGTTGGGCTTTTTGCAGGTACTCATAAAGGCATTTTGCTGTGTAATGAGCTGTATTATGAAAAAGGTCGTTTTCGGTTTTATCAGGAAATACTTTTTCAACATCCGCAACAAAATATTCGTGGTTCGTGAGGCTGAGAACAGTGGAGAAGAATGGTTGGCTCATTGCATTCAATTCGCCGAGATGATAGTTAAACACATCTTCATCATAAGCGCCCCAGTCGGTATTACGTTTATGCGGAATGTCATCCCTGTCTTTGATGGTGCGGGTACCGGCCATTTGCAGGTATGTTTCGGTGTTGGCATAGGAGAGGTCGCCGCCATAATAAAAAGAAGTGTTATAGTTACTTTCGTTCAGTGTTTTTATCAGGTTGGGAAGCTTGTCGAATTTTTCAAAATTTTTAATGATAGATGTTCTGGGCTGAGCAGGAAAACTACTAAGAATAGCCACAATGCCCTGGTCGGTACGAAAGCCTGTCGCATAGGCATTGGTAAACAGAAGGCCATCCTTAGCCAAAGAATCAAATAATGGTGTTATCCCTTTTTCACCGCCCAGGCATGCAATGGCATCGGCACTGAAGCTTTCCAGGACAATAAGAACAACATTAGGCCTGTTCTTTTTAAGCAAATATTCAGTACTGTCATTTTTAATCTCAAAAAGCTCTTTTACCGTTTTTTCAGCATCGGTTTTATTGAAATATACATATGGATTTGCTTTTATCATGGGATTGGTAAGTACGGCAGAAAAGTTCCAGAAATCATTCAGTGCGGCAAAATTAAGTACAGGATACCGGCTGTAAAAACACGAACTTTTGTTGATGGGATATTTTTGGAATCCGCCCCTGGCGCCAACCAGCATCAATCCCGAGAAAATAACAAAGAACATCGTTGTTCTTATGATTCCCGCTTTAAAAGCAAAGCCATCTTTGAACAAATATTTAAAAAAAAGTATGACAGGGGCTATTATTGCAAGTATCACTGCAAAGTATATAATGTTGTAAAGATTAAAAACTATTCCCGCCACCTCTTTAGGATAGATCAGAAACGATATGGCTTTTGAATTGATTTTAGTTCCCCAGTTGGCATAAAGCCCCAGCCCGGTGAAACTGATGAACATATAAATAACGATAAGGACATAATTAACCCATTTTGCCGCTTTGAAAAAATTCAGGCTATATGGTGTAATAATTCCGATACATATAATAATCAGAGGAAGCAGCATCAGATAACATGCTGACGCAATATCCATATGTATGGCTTTCCAGAAGGCCAGCATTATTTGGCTTGCCGGAATATTGACCAGGTCTTTATAATTAAAAGCTAAAAACAGGCAGCGCTGTATAAAAAAAAGCAGCATCCAGAAAAGGAAAAGCTTAACAAAATAGATCAATACTATTTTAAATCCAGTGTTTTTATCAATATCCATTTTATGGATTTATTTATTGCAAAAGTACAATTTTACACATGGCAGACATTATAAATAATCCTGAAAATATAAACAAGGGTTATAAATGTGAGGTAAAACATCCTTTCATATTAGCTGCCCTGATTAATTTTTTACCATTAAAAAATTGACTTTTCCCGGTTTAACATATATATGTAAAAATATTTGCCCGAATTTTAAAACCTTAAAATTTGTTGGCAGGGATTATTTATCTTTGGATGGTGATTTTTAAACCTGACAGATTCAATAATTATTTGCCTTTTTTGCTGGTATTGCTTTTTGCATTGCGGCTTATATATGGTTTGTGTTCGGAATTCTGGTTCCCGGATGAGTTACAGGTCTACCTTATTGGGCTGAAATTTTATTCAACAGGTCAGTTTCCGTTTTTCGGGCCTGATGTTGTTTATACAGGTTCTCAGATTCCGGGCGCATTGTTAGGGCTGTTGGTTGGGTTGCCTTTTTATTTGTTAAAGATTCCGGAGGCGCCCTATATACTCCTAAACCTGTTGTCGATTGCATCTTTATCATTGTTTGCAGTGTACATTCAGAAAAGATTCACCGAAACACCGCGGTGGTTTATATGGGTTTGGCTAATGACATGCCCATGGACAATGAACCTTTCAACACATATTTATAATCCTTCATATATTCTGTTTGGTGCAATATTATTCTTTATTGGTTTCATCGAATCTATTCCCCGCTTAAGTATTAAGTTTATTAAACCAAGCCTGTCCTTTTTTCTGATGGGATTTGCCCTTTTCTGGGTATTACAGCTACATATGTCATGGGTATTACTTGTTCCTTTTATTATTGCAGCGTTTTGGTTTTCATTCCGTAAAAATAAATTCACCTTATTGTATTTTCTTGCAGGCTGTTTTATTTCTGCATCCACGCTTATTCCTACATTTGCCATATATGGTGTAAATGCGGGGAGTGGTAACACCTCCTCCAATATTGTTTTGAATCTCTCAAATGCAAAAGAATTCATTACATTACTCCTGAGGTATTTATCACTGGCATCAAATGAAATCCCAAGATTTATCGATACTGACGGTGGTTCGAAAATAAATTTTTTCAATAATTATTATTTAGCTACACCTTTCATTTTATTTACCATTATTATAGGGTTTTTGCAGGTGGCATATCTTATTACGGGGTTTTTCCTTCATAATCCTAAAAAAGATTTTTATATTGTAAAATGGATTATATTCATCGCACTGCTGATCACATATTTCAGTTTTTTCTTCAGTGTAAAAGGCCCCTCGTCGCATACATTTTATGTGTTGTTTCCTTTGGTAATGTTTTATTCATTTTATTGCTGGGAGCCGCTTTTCCGAAGAAAATGGTTTACGTACCTTATGTTGATAATGCTGGTTTCGGGTAGTATCACAAACATTACCCTTGCATATCACAATTATCATTTAAAATCAATGTATAAAAACCGGGAACTTCCTTTAAAGGCAATACAGGAAAAGAATTATCATTTGATGGGCGAACGGCGTTCCGGGGATTAAGATAAATGCGCCCCAATCACAGATTCAAAAAGACAGGTTATTTCCTATTTTTCAATGATCTCCATGAAATATCTGAATCCGATGTCAGTAGCTGATTTTGTAAAATTGTCAGAAGCATCGATACGTACATCCCACCCGGAATTTTTATAGCTACCCCCTCTTGTTTTGCCTTTCATACTTACCATTTCGGCAACATTGCCGCAGACATTATAAAGTCCTAATTTATTTGGCTCATAGGCGAATACCGGAGCCGTAATACTTGCAATATCCGCATATTCAAAAGAGCCCGGGCTGCCCGGATTTTTTACAATTTCATAAATACTCAGGTCTTTCCTGAATGTGACCCTTTCGTCACCAAAATGTCTGAAATTGCACATATATTTACAATCTTTTATAAGGTATATACCCCACGGATATGGACTATCTGAGCTGTCGCCGCGGGCAGCGTATGTCCATTCCTTGTTTGTCGGCAGGCGAAATACAATTTTTTGGAACCTGCGTTTTGGATATGCATTATACTGATCTGTTAACCACTTACAAAAAAGCACCGCAGCATCATAGGAAATGTTGACAACGGGATACTCCGTATAAGCCGGATGGCTATGATAATAATCTGCGTAAGGCTCGTTATAGGCTAATTTATCCCTCCAGTTTGCTGAATCAACTGCAGCAACTTTTAATTCATCTGCCTTATTATTTGCTTTCAGATACTTTATAAACAATGAATATAAATTGTTAGACACTTCATATTTTCCAGCATACAAGCTGTCGGTAATTTTTACAAGAGATTTTTCAATTTGTCTTATATCCGGAGACGCCTGCTGTGCTTTGCCTGAGAATACCGATATGCTCGTAATTAAAACAAACAAGACACCAACGTATGATGCTTTTATTGTGACCATATGATTAAGTTTTATATCAAACGCAAATATAATATCAAATGTTTTGATGCATCCATTATTTGTTGATTATTAAAACTACCTTTGCAAATCTTTTTTTTAAACTGTAAAAGCCGAAGTAGATGACGGAAATTAGAAATATAGCCATAATTGCTCATGTTGACCATGGTAAGACCACGCTTGTTGATCGTATTTTATATCAGGTAAAATTATTCAGGGATAACCAGGAGAAGAAGGAGCTGATCCTTGATTCCAATGATTTAGAACGTGAACGGGGCATTACCATTTTATCAAAAAATGTTTCAGTAAGATATAAAGGTGTAAAAATAAATATCATTGATACACCGGGACACTCTGATTTTGGAGGGGAAGTGGAGCGTGTTCTGAATATGGCTGATGGAGTTTTATTGCTCGTGGATGCCTTTGAGGGTCCGATGCCACAAACCAGGTTTGTACTGCAAAAGGCTCTTGATCTGGGTTTGAAGCCTATCGTAGTTATTAATAAAGTTGATAAGCCCAATTGTTCGCCCGATGAAGTACACGAAAAGGTATTTGACCTGATGTTTAACCTGGACGCCAGTGAGGACCAGCTGAATTTTCCAACGGTTTACGGCTCATCAAAGCAGGGATGGATGTCTGAAGATTGGCAAAAACCAACACAGGATATAAGCTATCTGCTTGATGTGATTATAAAACATATTCCTGCGCCCAGGCAGGTGCCGGGAACTTTGCAGTTACAAATTACATCTCTTGATTATTCATCCTATGTCGGGCGTATTGCCGTGGGCCGCATTTCTAGAGGCAGCATCAAAGCAGGGACACAACTTTCTATTGTGAAAAACGATGGAACCATTACCAAAACATTTATCAAAGAGCTATATCTTTTTGAAGGGCTGGGCAAAGAAAAGGTTAAATATGAAGTCGGGGCAGGGGAGATATGCGCTGTGCTTGGGCCGGAGGGCTTTGATATTGGCGATACCATTGCTGATCTTGAATTTCCGGAAGGCCTTCAGCCTATCAGTGTTGATGAGCCAACCATGAGCATGTTGTTTACCGTGAACAATTCTCCATTTTTTGGGAAAGAAGGTGTGTATGTAACTTCCCGCCACATCCGTGAGCGTCTTTTCCATGAAACAGAACGCAACCTTGCCCTTCGTGTTGAAGAAACCGATTCGCCTGATAAATTGGTTGTTTTCGGAAGGGGAATATTACATTTATCTATACTCGTTGAAACCATGCGGAGAGAAGGATATGAGTTTCAGCTGGGACAGCCGCAGGTGATCATCAAAAAAATCAACGACATCATTCATGAACCTATAGAATCTCTTACCATTCATGTTCCTGAAGCATTTTCGGGCAAAGTCATTGAAATCGTAACAAAGCGAAAGGGAGAGATCATAAATATTGAAACCCGTAATGACCGGGTGGAGTTAAGATTTGATATACCTGCCCGGGGGCTGATCGGGCTTACCAATTCTGTGCTTACCGCTACTGAAGGCGAGGCCGTGATTGCTCATACGTTTAAAGCCTTTGAACCCTGGAAAGGAGAAATCGTCAGCCGCAGAAACGGATCGTTGATCTCTGGTGAAACGGGAACTGCAATAACATATGCATTGGATAAACTTCAGGACAGGGGCTGTTTTTTTGTTGACCCCGGCGTTGAAATTTATGAAGGTCAGATCGTGGGAGAAAATACCCGGTACGATGATATTGTGGTGAATCTGACAAAAACAAAAAAACTTACCAACGTGCGCGCTTCCGGCTCGGATGATAAAGCAGTGATCATTCCATCAGTAAAGTTCTCACTTGAAGAAGCCATGGAATATATTAAAGAAGATGAATATGTTGAAGTAACGCCAAAGTCTATTCGCCTGAGAAAGATTATCCTTGACGAGACCCAGCGTAAACGCACCAGGAAAACAGTTCAGGAAGTGTAAACTTCTCATTTTAACAATGTTTGTGAAATTATATCATGACCACATGGATTATAATTCCTATCTTTGTGGTGTAATATCTTTTAAATGCCAAATTCAACGCGTCCTTTAACATTTCCTGCCTTATTTTCAGATACAGTAAAAAAGTATCCGCATCATAATGCACTTGCCTTTGTTGGTGAAACACCCATAACCTACAATGAAATGAATCAAAAAGTATATGCTGTTATGGCATATCTTGAAAAACTTAATGTCAGGCGGGGTGATAAAGTTGTTATTCTGAGCCATAATATGCCGCACTGGGGTGTTGTGTATTTTGCAATAACTTTTATGGGCGCTGTGGCAGTGCCTTTATTGCCGGATTTTCATGTTAATGAAATAGAAAAGTTCATATTGCATTCTGAAGCGAAAGTGTTATTTGTTTCCGAGGATCTGCGTTTTAAGCTGAAGGGAGTTGATGAAAAGAATACATTAAATATTATCCGCATAGATGATTTCTCCTGCATAAATCATGAAAAGCAACATGCTATTTTTGATCCTTCAGCAAAACCTGATAACAAATATGAAGTAGATGAGAACTCATTGGCTGCCATTATATATACTTCAGGAACTACGGGAAAACCCAAGGGCGTGATGCTTTCACATAAAAATATCTGCTTTGATGCCCTTAAGTCGCGGTTAATTCAACCGGTTAATGAACAGGACAGGTTTCTTTCTGTATTGCCTCTTTCACATACTTACGAAAATACGCTGGGTTTAATATTGCCCATGATCAGCGGAGCATGCACCTATTATCTGAGAAAACCACCGACTCCGGCTGTTCTGATTCCTGCACTGCAGATGGTACGGCCAACCTTGATGCTTACGGTTCCTTTGATTATTGAGAAAATATTCCGCAATTCTGTTCTTCCTCAATTTACAAAGGGCAAAATAATCCGAAGTTTATACAAGACTACTTTTTTTAGAAAAGTTTTACATTACCTGGCAGGCAGAAAGCTTAAAAAAACCTTTGGAAATAATGTTAAATTTTTTGGCATCGGAGGTGCAAAACTTGACAAAACTGTTGAGAGATTCCTTATTGAAGCCCGTTTCCCATATGCTATTGGTTATGGTCTTACGGAAACATCTCCGCTGTGCGCAGGCTCAAGTCCGAAAATCACGCGCTTGCAGTCAACAGGTCCGGCTATGGAAGGTGTAGAAATTAAAATTGTAAATGCCGATAAAGTTACCGGCGAGGGTGAGATATGGGTGAGGGGTGAAAATATTATGCATGGATACTTTAAAGATCCAGAACAGACAAAGAAAGTGCTTGATGAAAATGGATGGTTTAAAACCGGCGATCTGGGTGTTCTGGATAAGCACAATTATTTATATATAAAAGGCCGTTTGAAGAACATGATAGTAATGAACAGCGGCGAAAATGTATATCCCGAAGAAATAGAAACCGTGATCAACAATTTTAATTATGTTAATGATTCGTTGGTGATGGAAGACAAAGGGAAACTGGTGGCTCTTGTATATTTTAACAAAGAAGAAATTGAATTAAAATATCAGCATCTGAAAACTGAGATTTCCGAATATGTGGATCAGAAAATTGAAGAATTGAAAATAGAACTCAAAAACTACGTAAATAAACGTGTGAATAAATTTTCAAAAGTTCAGTTAGTGGTGTCACAGGATGATCCATTCAAAAAGACTGCCACGCAAAAAATCAAACGTTTTTTATATTCAAAAGCGGAATAAGAAGGTCTTATAATTTTATCTTTTTCTCCAGGTCGTCTACGTAATGTTTGAACTGCTTGTCTGTTTCAATCAGGTTGTTGACGGTACGGCAGGCATGTAATACTGTTGCATGGTCTTTTTTGCCGCAATGCAAACCGATGGATGCCAGGGAAGCTTTGGTGAGTTTTTTTGCAAAAAACATTGAAAGCTGGCGTGCCTGTACAATTTCACGTTTACGCGTTTTAGAGTTGAGAAGATCGATGTTGATGCCAAAATAATCACATACAACTTTCTGAATATAATCAATAGAAATTTCCCGTGAATTATTTCTGATGAATTTATCGATGATCTGTTTTGCAAGGTCAATTGTAATTGCCTTTTTGTTTAGCGATGATTGAGCCAATAATGAAACCAGGGCGCCTTCAAGTTCGCGGACATTGGTCGTAATGCTGTATGCCAGGTATTCGATGACTTCTCGTGGCATTTCAATGCCGTTGTTGTAAAGTTTTTTATCAATGATGGCAACGCGTGTTTCAAAGTCGGGAACCTGCAAGTCTGCAGCTAATCCCCATTTGAATCTTGACAGAAGACGGGGTTCAATACCTTTGAGATCAATAGGGGCTTTGTCGGATGTGATCACGATCTGGCTTCCCTGCTGATGCAGGTGATTAAATATATGGAAGAACACATTTTGAGTTCCTTCCTTAGCGGCGAGGAATTCAATGTCATCCATGATGAGCACGTCGATCATCTGGTAGAAGTGCATGAAATCATTCTGGTTTCCGGTTCTTACGGCATCAATATATTGAGTGATGAATTGTTCGCATTGTACGTATAATACGATCTTATCAGGAAAATTCTGTTTGATCTGAAGACCAATGGCATGGCATAAATGTGTTTTTCCAAGGCCGGAGTTGCAATATAAGAGCAATGGGTTAAAGGCGGTTTTTCCGGGGTTGTTTGCAACGGCAAAACCCGCGGAGCGTGCAAGCCTGTTGCAATCACCTTCAATAAAATTCTCAAATGAATAATTCTCGTTCAGTTGAGAAGGTATTTGTATCTTCTTTAAACCTGGAATAATAAACGGATTGGGAATATCTTTTGATTTGCCGTTATTAATATCAATAGGCATTGAAACAACGGGATTTTTGGTAGATTTACGTGCAACTCCCGGAGCTTTAACAGTAACCGGTGATGAGTTACCGTAACTGTTTTCCATAACAATGCTGTACTCCAATTGTCCTTCGGAACCAAGTTCTTTTGAAATGGTTTTTTTCAATAAATCAATATAATGTTCTTCGAGCCATTCATAAAAGAACTGGCTGGGAACCTGAATAGTAAGTACTGATTCATTGAGTTTTATGGGCAATATCGGTTCAAACCAGGTTTTGAAGCTTTGGTACGGTATATTATCCCGGATAATATCCAGGCAACTGTTCCATACTTCAATATGGTTTTTTTTCATCCTCGACTCCTTCAATTTCTTCAAATGTTTTTAATTGTTTCTCAAATTTCTTTAATTCGTTCTTATCTAAAGAACTAACTTTTTTCAGATGGTCAAAATATTTTTAAAGAACAATTGTACAAATATTATAAAAAAAAGAACAAAAAAAAAGATTTTTTTAATTTATTTTTTGTGTTCTTAAAAAGCGCTCAAATCCTCAACTTTCATACCAATCCGTTTCGAAAAGTACAGATCGATTCTTCCAAGTTTCACTCCGCCCGATCCAACCTGCCCGACAATTATATTTTTGTTATCTGAATTTTTAAAAATATATGGTTTATCAATAAAAGTGTGTGAATGGCCTCCTATGATAATATCAATATTCTTCGATTGTTTAGCAAGAACAACTTCGCTGACCTGATTGTCTTCGTATGAAAATCCAAGGTGTGACAAGCAGATCACGAGGTCGCATTTTTTTTCTTTTTTAAGAAGATGTGCTATTTCTGCAGCTTTTTCCAAAGGGTTAATATAGCGTGTATTTCCATAATTTTGGGTGCCTACCAGGCCTTTTAGCCCTATCCCAAGGCCAAACACGCCTACTTTAACACCTGCAACATTGTAAATTTTATATGGAAGAATTTTATCCTTCAGTACTGTTTCAGAAAAGTCGTAATTAGAAGAAATTATATCGAATGTTGCATTTGGTAGTTGTTTTAAAAAACCCTCCAAGCCTGCATCAAAATCGTGGTTTCCCATATTCATTGCTGTGTAGCCCATGTAGCTCATCAATTTAAATTCAAGTTCCCCACCGAAAAAATTAAAATAAGGTGTTCCCTGAAAAACATCTCCTGCGTCGAAAAGCATAACGTTGGGTTCTTGCTGCCTGATTTTCTTTATCAATGCAGCTCTCCGGGCATAACCTGCCAATCCGGGAAATTTTGTATCATTTGGCGAAAATGCTTCAATGCGGCTGTGTGTGTCGTTAGTGAAAAGAATCGTGATTTTTACCTTTCGGGCAGAAGCCGTGACTTCCGGTGGGAATACAAATATCCCTGACAAGAAGGCAAACAGAAGAAAAATATATAATTTTCTACTTTTCATAATAAATTCGTTTGTCGAGTTTTGAGGATAATGTTTTTCCCTTTGCTGTTTCGGCTTTGAGATAATCAATGATCAAATCACGGATTTTGGCTGCTGAAGGAAAGTAGGCTACCGGTGATGTGAAAAATGTCATGTCATCACCGCCTAGCGCTAAATAGTCAGATGTGATTATAGTATAGTTTTTCGAAATGTCAAATGCTTTATTGCCGATGATGACGGTTTTGGCTGTATCTGAATTGATGCCCATTTCAGCGCCTGCTATAGGTTGTCCGCCTTTTTTTGCAATATAATCAAACATTTTTTTTGCATTTTTTCCATCAATAGTAAGCGCCACCATTTCATTTTCAAATGGCATCAGTTCAAATATGTTTCGTACCGTAATACTTCCTTTGGGCAGGTCGCTGCGCAAGCCGCCCGAATTCAGTATGCAAATTGATGCAGTATCTTTTTGAAGCTTTTTCAGTACTTGATTACCGGATTTTAAAACAATATCTGACACAAAATTATTAAGCAATCCTTCAGGCAAACTTTTTTTCATCGCCACATCCGAATATGCAATCACTTCATTCATCTGGGCATCCAGTTGTTTTTTATACGGTTCAATCATTTTATAACAAACACTGTCAATTACGGGAACATTGATAGAATCAACTTTAATTGTAGACAATTCTGTTTTTTCATCAATTAAATAATAAGGCGATGAACAGGATGAAAATATAGCACCTGAAATCATAAATATAAAAGCTATATATATCCTGTTTGTCATTGCTTTGTTTTTACAGGTGTCTTATTTTTCTAATTTTATCTAAAGTCCTTATTTGACAGTACTTGCAGGATGAGGCGTTTTCTCAAAAAAGGGATACAAATAACCCACTTTTTTTTCAATTATCAAAAGAAATTTTTGATTTTTTTCGATAAATTTTATAAAACCAAAAGAATGAGGAAATACCAAGGATTACCAGCGTTACTGATATAATTTCCGCTTGTGTGATCTGCAAACCGCAAAATGAAAACTTATTATTGACACGAATCTTTTCCATAAAGAAACGTTGTATACCAATGATAAACAGTAGGATTGAAAAAAGCGTTCCATGAATCCTGATTTTTTTCCGTATCAGCCACAGTAATAAAAAGAAAATCAGGCATAGCACCGTATCGTAAAATGAAGTCGGAAAAACAGGATTTTCCAGTATTGTACAGAATTTTCCGGTACAATTATCTAATGGAATACCATCATTAACAACATTATGCGGGAATTTGAATGCCCACATCCAGTCGGGTAAAAAGCTCATCCATTCCGGTTTGGGCAATAGGTTTTCAATACCCCAGCATCCATCACCCGATAACATACACCCGATACGCCCGATGCCGTATGAAAGAATTATTGCCGGTGCTGAAGCATCAAGAAACACGGGAACCGGTATTCTGCATTTGCGGATATACCAGATAACAGCAATACTCCCAAAGATGAGCCCCCCATAAAATGTCAGACCCATAAAGGAAAAGAACTGGCCTGCAGGATCAGCAAGAAAATCCCGGAAGTTTTCAAGGTGATGAAAAATCTTTGCCCCGAAAAGCCCGGCTACCGCGGCAATAATTAATATATTGGCTGACAACTGGTAAGGGTGAACAGTGATATTTTCCCATACAGGCTTATTGAGCTTTTGTTTGTGCTTTGAATAATACCTCTGAAAAACTAATGCAGCAGCCAGAATCACACCGCCTATTATATTCCCTTTTAAAGAAAAAACATATTCCTGTGAGTTATCAGCAAATTCCCGGTAATCGATAATAATACCTAAAATTTTATAACCTGCAAGAAATCCGGCTATACCGGCAACTACCAACTCGGGGATGCTTGCCGGCGCTCCCTTTTTTACCTTTTTTATAATGGGTTTCAGCAAACCATCTTTTTCTTTTCTTTTTAGCTCCAGATTAATAAAATAAATACCAATGATAAAGGATAAGGCCATCATAAGCCCGTAACTTTGTATAGGAACATTGATATGTGTTCCAAATAAATAGTTGATGATATCGCTTACTTGTGGAAACATTGGTAAGGTTTATTTTTAAATGATTTTTACGGTACAAATTCCATCGGTAGCTACTCCAGTTATCTCAGCATGCCTGAATGAATTGGCAAAATGGGGGTCAGTCGTGGTCTTTACCCGGATATAATTGTCGGTATAACCAAAAATATGGGCGTGCGTAGTTTCCGATTCAAACAAAACATCACATTTTCTCCCGATATTTTGCATATAAAAAAAGTGTTTTTTATGTTCTGAAAGCTCATGTAACTGGTTGCTCCGGATTTTTTTTATTTCAGGTGAAACGTGGTCATTCATTTTATTTGCCCGGGTATTCAAACGTCCTGAATATGTAAAAACATGCATGTAAGAAATGTTGGTTTTCTCTAAATAACAGAGGGTTTCTTCATGGAGTTTGCCGGTCTCGCCAGGGTAGCCTGTAATAATATCCGTTGCAATGCAGGCATGAGGCATGAATTTTTTTATTTCTTTGACTTTATCAGAGAACAGTGAAGTGTTGTATTTTCTGCCCATAGACTTCAATATTTCATCAGAGCCGGATTGCAGGGGAATATGAAAATGCGGCATGAAGCTATGGTTTTCAGCAAAAAGTTGTATGATTTCATCTGATACCAGATCTGGTTCAATGGATGATAGCCGTATCCGTTTGATATGCTTAAGGTCTTTTATTTCCTGTAAAAGCTGATAAAGTGATTCGTTATTTTTTTTTCCAAAATCGCCGATATTGACGCCGGTCAGAACGAGTTCCTTACAACCATCGCGAGTAGCATCTGCAATAGATGTAATTGTTTCTTTTATAGTCATGCTCCGGCTGCGCCCGCGGGCAAGAGGAATGGTGCAGTATCCGCAGAAATAGTCACAGCCATCCTGGATTTTAAAAAAAGTGCGTGTCCGGCCTTCTGATGACCACGATGGCTCAAATATTTGTTCTTTATTATTTGAGGGAAAACCGGATGATTCAATAATATCGGCCAAATCGAATTTGTGATCGTTGCCAACAAGCAACAGATCAGCGCCCTCTTTCTGCAGGCGTCCGGCATTGAGTTGTGGCATGCAGCCAATCACGGCAATGCGCGCTTCGGGGTTACGGGCTTTTGCTTGGCGCAGCGCGAATATACATTTTCTTTCGGCCTGTTGGGTAACCATACATGAATGTATCACATAAATATCGGCTACCTCTTTAAAGCCTTTAATCTCATATCCTTTCTGGACAAACCGGCGGATAATGGTTGAAGACTCAGCATAATTCAGCTTGCAGCCAAGAGTATGGAAAGCTACAGTTTTCATAATATAGCTGCAAAGATAAGGTTTTCACGTGACAGAAGAAACGCTATCTGTGGATTTTGTTAAAAATCAATTTTTATTTTTTGATTTTTTTTGATACTTTATGATATTTACGCCGAGCAACAGAATAGCCAGAATTCCCAGACTTATCAGAATTCCCGAGAATTCAAAATTCACAATCAGGTCGATTATTCCCATGATAATTCCAAAGCCCAGTATGCCAATGATGGAGTAAAGCATAAATCTGTTCAGCCTCCTGATATTGCGTGCATAATGTTTGGGATAAACCGGAGGCTTGTGTTCGCTGCGCTCATAATACCTGATGTCGGCAGGATGCCTGAAGCGGGCATCTGTCTTGCTGCCAAAGCTTTCAGGATATTTTAATATCAGGTCATACTTTTTTCTAAGAACCGGATCAATCAAAGTGTGGTAAGCCATATTGACCAGTTGGAAGATTTCAACAGCGTGTTCATTTTTAAATACATCAGGATGATACAGCCTGGCTTTTTCTTTATATGCTTTTTTTATTTCTGAAGGCAGTGCATCACGGGAAATTCCTAGAATTTTATAGTAATCAGGTATGGTCATTTATTATTCAGGATTCATTGATTATTTTTCCTTTTTCCTTATTAACGAACCTGCCACCGTTATTGATGACATCAGCGCCATGCTTAATAATAACACGTGCATTTTTTTTAAGAATAATTTTTGATTTTTTATTTAATACCAGCTTGCTTGATGCTTCAAGTATTAATGAGCTTCCATTATCCAAAACAATTGTCGCTCCGGGTTCTAAAACTATTTCCGATGATGCTTCAGCTGTTAATTGGGTTAGAGGTGAAAAATATCCGGAAAGGCTGTCACGGTCGAGTTGATCGGGAGTATAGTTCTGATCAAGCAGAATGCTTTTGTTCTTTGCCAGAATCAATTTTTCCTTAAGAATAATATTTCCGGTCCAACGGGTATTATTTTTCACATCATAATTATTCCAGGTAACCTGAACTTTAAATGTGCCATTTTTAAGGTCTGTCATTGTTATACCCAGCCCGCTCAGGTATATATGGCGCGTATTGGTCTTATTATACGATTTGTATTTTTTTCCCGGCTGTGTTAAATAAAAGGTAACAGCATTAACGGCTGCAGGGTTGGTTCCCATGTTGAGTTCTGACCCGTTTGTAAAGGCATCGTAATTGTCACCAATATAGGGCAGGTTGTCATATCTTATGCCTTTCCTGTAAATAATATATGGTAATTCTGAGAAAGTTTTTTCATTGATGTGATTTTGTTCTGTTTCAAAAAAATGGCTTTGTTCATCAACATAGCCAAGGAATGGGTTCGGTTTGTAATATGATTCTGAATAATGGGCAGAGCGCCATGCGACACAATTCACAGTGTCGCTCATGGAAACCAGTTCCCTGTCCCAGTTTCCTTTTGCACTGAGTACTTTCAGATTGTCTGTTTCGTCCGATGGAAAAACATCATCATATTTTTTTCCCTGCAGTTTGTCTCTTCCTATCTGCAAATAGGCGTAAATTCCGGGGAGGCCTGCATCACGGCATTCGGCAATATTAGAAAAACTAAGAAAGTCAAATTTGCCGTTTTTTCCTATCTGGTGGTTTTCGAGCCAAATATACTGATTTGACGCGCCTTCATCAATATAGGGAAGTTTAATCCTGAGCGCATCTCCTGTAGAAACAAAGTCCCGCAGAATAAAGGTTTTATCACCCATATCCCTTGTAATATCTGAATTTAAGCCACCGACCGAAATTGGAAAAGATTGCGGGTTGTATTCGGCGCTGGTCCAGCCCAGGCGCCAGCGTTCATAAGCATTGCAACTTACAAGGCTGGCGGCATAACCGCCCATCAGGCCCCAGCCACCCTGCAATCCGATAAACGGACAAGCTGAATACGTGCCATAATGATTTCCTCCCGATGTATGAAAATCATTTCCTCCCAGCAAGGAATGAGCAAACTCATGGATCACTATTGTTTTTGTGAGGTATAAAAGTTCGGCCATACCCAGGTTTTGATAGGACAGCATCTCATCTTCATAATATTTATTATTAAATCGCACCAGATTACTTTTACCTAAGCCGGAGGGTTTGAAAACACCTTCGCCGGGATTATTCTGGCCATAATAATATAACTGTTTGCCATCCTGATCAACAACACTGCAAGAGTTGCGGAAAATAAACTGGATAAAATCCAATTTACCGTTTGGTTTTGTGCTTTTGGGCAAGCCTGCCCTTCCATGTTCCATGAAATCAAAGTCACTTAATGAATCATGCCCGAAAATAGTTTTTACACCACCTTTTTCATTGATAAGTATTACAGCAGCAATAATCAGATCATTGGCTGAAAAACTACTGCCGGGGCTGTCGGGTGTGAGCCTCGACTGAGCTATGTCCACCATTATAAAATCACCAAGGCATATAAAGTTTCCAAGGCTGGATTCGTAATAGTAGCGTGTGATCATGCCCTGAGGATTCCTGTTTATTAGATCAGGGTCCATGTATTTGTCAAGAAATGCAGGCACATTTGAGTTAATGGAATTGGGTTTGCCGGGTTGCCAGGGATGTTCGGTTTTATTTATTAACGGATCACGCTCCGGTGTCTGATCATAAATTATATTGATCATGATATTCAGCATCCGCATTTTGACTTTTGGATATATATCGATGCCATTTTGGCTCGAATATATTTCTTGTGCATAAATATGTGGTGAACATAACAAGAACAATAATATGATGAACCGCAGTTTCAATGAAGAACCAATTATTTAATATATAAAAGTAGAAATAATATTGATTGTAATCTTTAAAAAGATATCCTTTTACACAGAAAGAAAAACAATATTTAGGCGGTAATTATGTACTTTTTTCCGAGCCTCATATACACATGTGATTTTGTCATCGGTAATTCCCGGTGCAGTATCCGGTCAATTCAATGATTTGAGGTTTGCCAATGCCGTTGGATCATAATTGTGAATTTTTTCAATCAGGTTGCATTTTTCAAGCAGTTCACATCCGGCGCAGGTTTGCAGGCCTTTTGCTGCCGCACAGTTCCTTATCCCGCATTGGCTGCAATGTATCATTTTAATGCCTTCTTCTCTGCAACCGGTACATTTGAGTTGCTCAGGGGCAATATCCGGAATGTTGTAATGAGCTTTCCATTTTTCAATGGTTTTGATAAGCAGCTCGTTGTCGTTTGTTACTGTTGCTATATGTGCGTCACATTTTGAACAGTCGAGCCCGCAGCAGGCAATGATTTTTTCCACTTTGTTGTCTGAATTAATGACTACTTTCATTTACTGGTAAGCAATTTCATGTCACTGATTTCGAGAATATTTTTGGAATAACCATACAGGACAGTGTTTATCATGGCAAGTCCGACATCATGCATGTCAATGAGCATATTAGGAATAAATATACGTAGAAACGGAAATATGTTTCCGATGAATTTGTAAAAACCGCTTACATTTTGCTGCCCGTTTAATGGTTTTATAAACCCCGGTCTGAAATTATATACTTTTCTAAACGGTAGTTGCATCAGCGCATTTTCTGTTCTGCCTTTGATCCGGGCCCACATGATTTTTCCTTTTTCAGAACTGTCGGTCATAGCGCCGGAAATGTAGTTAAAGATCATGCCCGGGTTTAAACTGGCAAGCTTTTCAGCAAAATGTAAAGTAATATCATATGTGATATAACGGTATTCTTTTTCCGACAAACCTCTTGAACTTATTCCTGCACAAAAGAAACACGCATCATATCCTTTCAGTTGTTCTGTAAAGGCCTCAATGTCCATGAAATCGGGAATTATAATTTCCCTTATTTTAGGATGTGATTTGTTATATGGCCTTCTGCCGGCGATCAATATCTGATCAATCTGAGGATGTTCAAGACATTCAAGCAGAACACCTTCGCCAACAAAGCCGGTTGCTCCGGTAATAATAACTTTTATTCCCATTTTAGCTGTTTAATATATCGCAGATTATTTATACCTCGGCAAATCTTTAATGGTTTCATAATAATCAACTATACCTTTTTCCTTCATTTTTTTATTTATTTCGACATAGCGGTTATAAAGATGTTCGTCAAAACCGGTTTCTGAGCAAGGAAATTCGTTGCACTGAAAACAAAAATCAACTCCCTTTGTGATGGCGCATTCCTTAACTTTGCAGCTTGAAAACAGCTTGCAGCTTTCGTTCCTGCATCCCATACATTTTACCGATACGAAATAGGAGAGGAGGCTATAAAAATCAGGATACCGGTTAAACAAAGGCTCATTAAGTAATTCGGAAAATCTTTTTGCATATATCTCAAAATTGCCTAATGATTCTTTTAATCCTATGCTGTGTTTTTTTATGTCACCGTTATAAAAGGCGAAACACTTTCCGCAGTTCAATCCACAGGGAGCAATCTTTTCTTTTATTTGATTATATTCCGACATGGTGCCTTTGTTTGGATTTGGACATTTAGAAAAATGAGATTATAAATGTATTTATCAAATTGTCATCATCAAAGGTAACAATAAATCAATATTGATCTTTTCATAACGTTTCAAATGAATTTATATAAAACCTGCTCATCAATAATGGTCAGGAATGAAAAAAGTATTTAAGGATTTGAAAATACATTTTTCATTTTTTATATAATAAATCTGATTGTATTCAATATTTTCTTGTATAAATTCATTTTTTAAAAATAAGCCATATATCGTTTCATAAAATCTCTGGCCGAAAATGCTGTTGACTTGTTTCAGGTATTTATTATTACTCCATAACGAAGCAGAATCTATGTATTTGCTGCTTGATGCATTATAATCCCCATAACATAATGTTTTAAGAGTTATATTCAGGTCGGTACCAGCTACATTTAAAACTGTGTCCAGTGTCATCCAGTTGCCTTTGGGGAAATTTATAGTTGCGTTGTATGGAGCGCCTATCTTGGCTTTAATGCGTGAAATATCAATAGCATTGATCATGGTATTATTATCTACATCTGCCGCTTTTTTATATTTTCCCGAAAAGCAGCGCGAACCGTCATTCAGGGTGTCAACGCCTATGTAGTACTTGAGTAATGAAACATCAATGGCATCGATGCCGTTGCCCCATTGCATCGTATCCAGAGTGTATTTTTTATATGACAATATGTATGTGCCGTCAGGAGTATTTTGAAATTGAAAATTCCCCGATGGATCACTTGTGTCTCTTGATAATTCGTTTCTTCCAGGGTATGATACTAACCTGACAATTACCTGATCTATGTTATATATTGTTGAATTGTATGAAGCGCAGCTGGTTGTTGAATTGCCCGGTATTGCCTTTCCGGCATACCTTGTTTTGCCATTAATAGTATGGCCGGTTTCGAAATAAATAATGTTGGATGTGTCGGAAGAACAACCATAAGAATTATGAACGATCACGTAATAATGGCTTGACGCATTTGGTAAGTAGGATTGTGATGTGGCCCCGGTAATGATTCCTGCATCGTTGTACCATTGATTACCACTGGACGAGCTCGATTGCAACATATTATTATTTATTGTTATTGCAGCAGATGGCGGTGCATGGGTGATAAGCACCATATAATTGCTCAACCATGATGGTAATGATACATATTCATGGCATGCATAAGAAAACCCAAAGCCGTTTGTTTGTGCACCCTCAGAGACGGAGGCTGCCGCTGATGCACTGTTTATCCCTTGCGATACCACCAGGATACGGTCTGCAAATGGGCTCTCCGACACTGTCGGTGCTCTTGTTCCGTTGTATTCTTCATTTGACATCAGGTAATCACAGTGGCTCATCAGCCAGGAGTCGAAATCCGAAACTCCCGGATTTACTATTAGTTTAAGTCCTTTCAAAAGGCATTCATTATAGATGGCTGTAATATATGCTTTCCCTGAACTATTTGGGTGGCTGCTGACTTCATCTAGAAAAACCCCGGTGGCACCATCAATGGCAATTTGATCGACCCGTGCTATGTTTGCTGATAACGCATCTTCGGAAGTTCCGTATTTTGTTCCCTCATAACCACCGGTGATATATGAAAAAACCTGTATCCCAAGCGGCGTGTATTCCGCAGGTAAGCAACCACCGCCCCAATAGCCACCTGGCGTGTTGTCAATGAGGATATCCGGCAGAGCAGCTTTGATTGCAGCCATATCGGCGTTGGGAGAGCTGTCGTCGTGGTAATTATAGTCAATGAGGCAGATTCCCGGCCTACAAAGATTTATTTGTGTATGAGCATAAATCGTGGTAAGGCTAAATATCAACAGCAGGCAAGTTCTTTTCATTTTATTCTGTCAGTTATTTTGTTTTTCGGCGGCCTGTTATTCCACTATTATTTTTTTTATCTGAATATTTTTACGGTCATCTGTTATTTTAATGAAATAGATGCCATCGTGCAAATTCCCTTTTTCAAGAATAAATTGTGAGCCTTCATTAATTACAAATTTTTTTATTTCTTCACCTGCAGCGTTTATCAGTTGTATGCAGGTGTTTTTTTGTTCCTGACCAAACAGGATGGCAGTTTGTGAGGTGAACGGATTGGGCCGGACAGATATTTCCTGTTGTGGCTTGTTTTCGGGTAGGCTGGTAGTTCCGGAATATTCATATGCTCCAATATCAATTATCCCGCCCGCAATATTTCGTATCTGAAGGGAAGTAGTAAAAGATTGATATTCATATTCGGGTGTCAATGAGAATGACGTATTGGTATATCCGGCAGTGGTTCCGTGGTTTATTGCCTGCGAAGAAGCTGCTGATAATGCATAATTATTTGCAGGAGGATTTATAAATCCGAGCGTAGTATAATTTGCTGTGCTGATATTATTTGATGAATCCAGCGCGGCGGGAATATTGCCCGAAAACATAGTATTGGCGGCACCTGCTGTTGATGCGAAAATGTTGTTATAGATTTTAAATGTATTGATTCCTGAAGCAGGAGCAATATTGAAGTACCTGATGTTTCCGGCGTACTGGTTAATGACAGTATTATTGATAAAATAGAAATCTTCAAGTGCATTGGTGACAGCGTCATAACCGATGAGCCCGTGGTTGGCTCCGGCAGGGCCCTGAATGATGATATTTCCCATGAGTACATTTAACCCTCCCTGGGCAATATTTAATTCCCAGCTGCCATACCCCGTTGCTTCCTCATCAACCATATTGTATAAGATAAAACTGCGTTGTGCTCTTGTTTTGATAGAATTAGCCTGGCCTCTGGGATGATGAAAATAACAATTCTGAACAAGTAATGTATCTGTGCTTGCACTTATATATATGTGGTGTTCGTAACCAGAATATGTTGGGTCATTCTGAAGCTGGTATCCGTTGTTATAGAATTCGGAATTCATGATGACCACGTTGCTTGTAGTAACGCTGCCGTTACCTTCGAGTATGCCATTCTGGCAATTCATGAACTTGCAGTTATTAACGGTTAAATTGTTGGCCTGGTAACGGATACCGGCACCATTGGCCCCGTTGGCATCGGAAACCTGTGCGCCATCGAAAACAATGTTTTCAATATATGCATTATCGCATGTGACGGGGGTTTCAAAAACAAATATTCCTTTGCCATTGGGAATATCGCCTGAATATTGCAAAACGGTTCTGTTGCTGCCTGTTCCAAGCCCGATTATGGTTAGGTTCTTTTTAACCCATTTGGTTGCATCATTCTGATAAATGCCGCCGTCAATGTATATCGTATCGCCATCCTGTACCAGAAGCCTTACCTGGCTTGGCAGTGTGTAGGTTCTTGAAGGTCCTACATACCAGACTGTTGCCTTGCAGCCAATACTTAACAGCCAGCACAGGGCTGACATTAGAAGTATTTTTTTTGGAAACATTTTCACAATTACTTATTGTTAAGTGCAAAAGACGTTATATTTATGTTGCTGTGCTTTGATAAAAAATATAAAGTGGTCGGAATTTTAGTTCAAATATACTTCTTCCTTTTGCCTTTAGCACAAATAATATTACGTAATTGTTTTCATCATGTTCTAAACTTTAAATCATAACTTAATTATTTGCAGCATTGCAATAGCAGGTAAAGTCAGCAAGAGCTTCGTTTTTCAATTTTAAAACCTATGGTTTCTACTCCATAGGTTTTTAGTTTGACACTATTACTTTTGATTTTGAATGGATGCTGTTACCCGTTCAGATAACAAAGATGATGATGTGCAGAGCCCTCATAGCATTGATGAAATCCGGGGTTTCACACACAATATGATGATTCCTGATTTTTCAGGATATCATTAAAAACTTTTCGGTTAATGTACCCTGCTTAAATAGTTTTCGATTTCTTCTGCATAAGTTCCGCTATCAACGGTGCTTAGCATTTCCTGGTAAAATTCAATTAATTTTTGATTTCCTTTAAAATGATCAAGTGTATGTAGTACAAAATCAAGGTATTCCGGCGCAAAAGTTTTAATCACTTTAAATAGGTTATCAAAGTGATCTTCGCGTATAATATCTCTTAATAAATAATAACACTCTTGTTCAGTATGTTGCATTTGTTGAAAAATGCCAATGAGGTCTTCTGTTTTTTGTAAATCATCATTAGATATGTGCTGTTGTATGGTATTCTTAAGCTTTTCTAATGAATAGATCATATTCGATGTATTACCCGTGTAATTACCTTTATCAAAAGCTATAATAAAACTCCTGACAAATCCATAATCATAATCATCAGTTTCCAATACGGATTTCTTTACACATTCTGAAAGAATTTTATATACTTCAACGCTCAGATCATAAATATCCTGAAATCCGGCTGCTTCTATGTGCCAATAATATGTACGCATGATAATGATTAATTCATCAAAATCAATATCTTTACATGTGTCAGCTTTAATAGCTGAAATTCCTTTTGCATAAGTCATGTAACTGCCTGAATACAATTCTTTCGGTAAGCTTATTTCCATAAAAACTCCTTTTTTTTAATAAATTAATAAATACATAATTTGGTTTTTGCCACAAAACTATGAAGGCAAATTTTAGCCGAATACATCCATTTAGCGAAAGGTGTATTTTATCCAGTAAAAACAGTCTGGCAATTAGTGAGGAATATTTGACGGAAGGTTTACGAAAATATCCGAAGCGTTTGACTAATCTGGCTGAGTATTTTATACAATCAAATTATATTAAGGAGTTTCGCTAAGGCGGCTTTATTTCTTTTCCTTTTTATCCAACGAAACCAGTTTGAATGAAAGCCCGACATGAGTACTTAAATTATTCCAGATATAATGCATGGTCCATAAATCATTATTTCCGGCTTGACCAAGCCTGTATCCCGCCTGGGAAATAATGTAATCAAGCGTGTAATACAGGCTGAATCTTTTTTTTGAATCAAAATAAAGGTTATATCCAATACCGATTGTGTTATTAATGTATGAATCAGTTTCGTGAATTTTATAAATCTCGTCACCTAACTCGTTTTCAAAATCAACGGCAAGTCTGAGATATTGGAATGTATAATGAATGAAGAGATTTTCCCGTTCGTCGAGTTTAAAAAAATAAAACTTATAACTGGCCCTGGCTCCAATGGAGGGATTGATATACTCATTATCATACCATAAAGAGTGTGCCCGGAGTGGTACACTGATACCAGCTGAAAACTCATGGTTGCCGGTTCTGACATAGGGTGCTATATAAAGGGCTTTAATGTTCCTTTTAAGATAATCCTGATTAGCAGGAAAATTGGTAAAGCCACCTGTTGTGAGACCAAACTCAGCCGGTGCCTGTGCATATATGTTTCCGGTGGACAAAATAATGATAACCAGCGATGCTATCAATGAGAGTCTGAATTTTTTCATAAGAAATATTTTAAATTAAAATTGTCTATATAATATACAAGGCTTGCTTATTCAATAATATAATAATAATCAACAAATCTACAATGCAAACAATTAATAAAAAAGGTCTTATGTGAATTTTTTATTTAAGAATTGTTAAAATAATATACCTAAAATAATGTAAGTATAAAACGTGTATTAACTATACTTATTTCTGAAAAAGGAACAATTATTTTTTCTTGTAGTCAATAAGTGTTTTGCCCGAATTTCTGATCAAGTCAACCGACCACTTGGTAATGATTATTGAACTTATTATTCCGCTCAGGGAGTCAAGGAAAAACAAATTATAAAACATACCCAGTGTAAGGGCAATAATGGCGGTGATGCTGGTCAGCGCGTCGGCCAGCACGTGCATGTATGCTGAGCGTATATTGTGGTCTCCATGGTCATGTTTATGATGCAATATAATGGCAGAGATGATATTTACGAACAGCCCGATTATAGCTATGATTATGGCCTCGTCAAAATGTATCGGCACCGGCCTGATCAACCTGCTTATGGATTGATATGCCATCAGGACGGCCACGATCAATAAGATGATCGCGCTGGAAAATCCTGAAAGTGAGAGCAGCTTTTCTTTAGAAAACGATGATGTTGGCGTATTGGAATATTTTCTCGAAAAAACATAGGCACCCCACGAAAGTCCGAGCGCGAAAGCATGCGAAGCCATATGATACCCGTCGGCGAGCAAGGCCATCGACTTTGTAAGGTACCCGAAAATGATCTCAAGGATCATGGTGATGGCCGTTATGATAACAACGATGCGGGTTTTGTTTTCAAATGAAGTGTCGCTGACAGCTGCCATACTTTGTCCTGTGTTTTTCTGAGATTCTTAATTATAGCAAAAATACCAGTTATTTAATATAAAGAACCAAATAAATATTTTTTGGCAACTCAGATGAAATTTTGGATCGTTCTTTTTCAGGAAAATGAAATGTAAAAAAGATAAAACAACAGTTCCGTAAGCCGGGTTCTGTTTTAGTCTGTCATTTATCTGGTTCCGCAGTTGCCTGCGGAATCTAACGACCTACCCTCCGGATTCGGGCGGACAGCCCTCAGGCTCCGGTTTATTTGGTCTTTCAACCCATAAGGTTTACCCGCGAGCTATGTTACCATAGCAAGCTGTGAGCTCTTACCTCACATTTTCACCCTTGTTCCGGCCTGGGCCGGAACGGTTATTTTCTGTGGCACTGTCTGTCTCCCGGTTGCCCGGAATCCTTCCCGTTAGGAAGTATGGCGCCCTGTG
>CAZVKJ010000012.1:38525-42043 GCA_964626855.1 uncultured Bacteroidales bacterium | reverse complement strand
TGTTGCCCGGACTTTCCTCCCCACAAAGTGGAGCGACAGACCGAACTGTTGTTTTATCGCTGCAAAGATAGTGAAAATACAGGATTTCTGAACTATGGATGGCTCTTATGTTTTACAAACATTATTATATTCCATTGATTTCGGCGAAGACAGTGATAATGGAATAAGCCAAAAATTGCTTATTTTTGCTGTCCTTAATACAATACTGAATGAACGATAAAGTTTATATAGCTGGTATCGGAATGATTTCTGCCATAGGACAAAATGTTACCGAAACGCTTGAATCCCTGAAAACATCGAGGCATGGTGTAGGCCGGCTGGAAAATATTGACACGGTTTATAAAGACAAAATCCCTTTTGCTGAAGTAAAAAAAACCAACGAAGAACTGAAAATTCAACTGGGTCTGGATGCAAACAAAACCATTACGCGCACCAGCCTTTTCGGGATGATTGCCGCACATGAAGCAGTGCAAAATTCCGGTATAGATGTGAAACAATTCCGTTGTGGCATTGTATCAGCTACATCAGTTGGTGGTATGGATCTCAGCGAGCGGTTTTACGATGAATTTTATTCGGATAATAATGCCGGTGATATTAATGGCATAAAAGGTCACGATTGTGCTGACAGCACCGAACATATTGCTGACTTTCTGGGAATCAAAGATTATTTGGGTACCATCAGTACCGCCTGTTCATCTTCGGCAAACTCCATCATGTTTGGTTCGAGGCTGATAAAGAATGATATTGTTGATGTGGTTGTTGCAGGCGGAACCGATTCATTGACACGGTTTACCTTAAATGGGTTCAACACCCTGATGATACTTGATAAAAATCACTGCCGGCCTTTTGATGCCAACCGCGCAGGCCTGAATCTTGGCGAAGGGGCAGGCTTTGTCGTGCTGGTGTCACAACGCCTTCTGAATAAGATCAATGCCAGGCCTCTGGCCGAAGTAGCAGGGTATGGCAATGCCAACGATGCCTACCATCAAACGGCTTCTTCGCCCGACGGTCAGGGAGCTTTCC
This sequence comes from uncultured Bacteroidales bacterium, assembly GCA_964626855.1. GTDB lineage: Bacteria > Bacteroidota > Bacteroidia > Bacteroidales > CAIWKO01 > CAIWKO01. The sequence goes on along the minus strand of CAZVKJ010000012.1, from coordinate 41,020 downwards.
TCGCTATGAGCAAAGCGCTTGCTGTGAGCGGCCTGCGGCCTGACGATATTGATTATATAAATGTGCATGGCACCGGTACCGGCAATAATGACCTGTCAGAAGGTATTGCCATGAAACGTATTTTCGGTGAAAAAACCCCTTTGTTCAGTTCTACCAAGGCTTTTACCGGCCACACCTTAGGTGCGGCCGGTGGTGTTGAAGCTGTGATCTCTGTTTTAGCAATACAGAACAACCTGATTTTTCCTAATTTAAATTTTTTAGAGCCGATACCCGAAATTAATATATCTCCGGTTACAAGCCTGATTGAGAATGTTAAGGTCGATCATGTTCTGTCAAATTCATTTGGTTTTGGCGGTAATAATTCCACCCTGATCTTGTCACGGCCGGTATGGTAATTTCAATTTTTTTTAACCTCATGAAAATATGAAAATTTATATAAATTCAACTGCGGCTATCAGTCCGCAACCCACATTTGGTAAGCCTTTTGAACTTATTAAACCGGTTAAATATGAGGCGGAATACCTCAGATGCATTGAGCCTGATTATAAGGAATATATCAATCCTGTCCTGATCCGCCGGATGGGACGTGTGGTGAAAATGGGCGTTGCTGCAGGAATACGCTGTTTGCGGGATGCAGGCATTGAAAGCCCCGATGCCATTATCACCGGTACCGGCCTGGGCTGTATTGAAGATACCGAGTCGTTTTTAAATGAAATAATAAAAAACAAAGAGCAGTTTTTACCGCCGACATCTTTTATTCAATCAACACATAATACCATTGCCGGGCAGATAGCTCTTTTGCTGAAGTGCAACAGTTATAACTATGCGTATGTACACCGTTGTTTTTCATTTGAAAATGCCCTGTTGGATGCCATGATGATGATCAATGAACAAAACAGCTACAACGTGTTGCTTGGCGGAGTAGACGAGTTGACAAAAACTTCCTGGACCATCATGAAGCGTCTGGGCATTTATAAGGATGTTTCTGAGAAAGGCCCGGATATTTTTACTGACCGGACTGAAGGCAGCATAGCAGGTGAGGGCGCCGTGTTTTTTACGGCTTCAGGAATACCAAAAGATGCTTATGCCTCTGTGGATGCCATAAAAACACTTTATAAACCGGCTTCAACTGATCAGACAAAGGAGTTTATTAAAAACTTTCTTGAAGTACACGGACTGATTCCTCAAGACATTGATGCTGTTATCATGGGCTATAGCGCTGACAAAGAATCTGATGGTATTTATGATTTAATATCAGACCAGCTGTTTGCAGACAATAACATTCTGAATTATAAACCTCTTTGTGGCGAATATTTTACCTCTGTTTCATTTGCTGTTTGGGCCGCAGCCAATATTCTTAAACTTAATGTTTGCCCTGATGCAATGAAAATCCGTTATAATGGAAATAATGCGCTTAGACGGATACTTATTTATAATCACTTTAAAAATAGTGAGCATTCACTTATTTTACTTTCTGCATGTTAAAGCTAAAATATACCCTGGTATTTGTGATGGTGTTTTTTTTGATATTAAGCACCCTGGATATTGTTTTTGGGATTTCTTTCTGGTGGTACCTGATCCCGCTAGGCTTACTGCTATTTTTCATTACCCTCGGCTCTTTTCGAATTGATTTATCGTTTTATCTTGATGTTATCTGTAAAATAAAAAGCGAAAACAAAGTGGTGCTTACCTTCGATGACGGGCCTGATGAATTTGTAACGCCTAAAGTTCTAGAAGTACTTAAAAAGCATAATGTCAAGGCTGTCTTTTTTATTATAGGTGATAAAGCCGAAAGTATACCTTCGCTTGTTAAACAAGCATTTGATGATGGGCATATTATTGCGAACCATTCTTGTTGCCACAGAAGTTTATATGGATTTTATCCCTCTCAGAAAGTCATGGTTGATATTGATAAATCCCAGGAAATAATAAAGAATATTATCGGACTGAGGCCCAGGTTTTTCAGGCCGCCTTTCGGGGTCACCAATCCAAATATGAAAATTGCAATACAAAGACTGAGATTAATAGCTGTTGGGTGGAGTCTCCGGTCGCTGGATACTGTTCAATCAAATCTCGATAAATTATCGCAGCGTATTTCAAAGGTTAAAGCAGGAGATATTGTTCTTTTTCACGACAGGGTTCAGGGAATAGAGCATGTTTTAGAGGATTTTATCATTTCATGCCGTCAGCAACACCTTGATTTTATTCGTTTGGATGAAGCATTAAAAATGGAAGCTTATGAATAATATTTCTGTTAAATTACTTTTATGTGTTTTGCTCTGCTCAAATGTTGCCTTTGCCGCGGTTACCGATACGGCATACAGAGCCATGAAAGATTCAAATTCCTTTAAAAACAAGCTGAAAGCATACTCTTCCGGGCTTAGTACTATTGAGTCCAATTTTGTCCAGAAAAAATATATGAGCATTTTCATTGAACCCGTTAATTCACAGGGTTATTTCTGTTTCAAAAATGGTTTGATGATCAGGTGGGAATA
>CAZVKJ010000012.1:0-38425 GCA_964626855.1 uncultured Bacteroidales bacterium | reverse complement strand
TTAATTCACAGGGTTATTTCTGTTTCAAAAATGGTTTGATGATCAGGTGGGAATATAACTCGCCATTTCAATATCTAATTATCATCAATAACGGACGCATGTTTATTAAAGATGAAAACAGGAAAAATTCATATGATCTCACGGCGAGCGAATCGTTTCAGAAATTAAATACCATACTTGGTAATATATTACAGGGCGACGTTCTGAATGATAAAAATGATTTTAGCTGCAGCTATTTTGAGAATGATTTGAATTACAAGCTTGTGCTGGCACCCAAATCAAAAGATATTAAAGTTTTCTTTAAGGAAATAGTACTGTATTTTGGTAAAGATCTTTTTTCGGTATCACGGGTAACATTAAATGAGGTTTCGGGCGATAAAACCGATATATGGTTCAATGACAGGAAAATCAATATAGATATTCCGGATGAAAAATTTATTATAAAATAGATGGCTTATGCTTCTAAACTCATTTTTTGAAATATTATCCACTTCGAACCACGAAGATAAAATACTTGTGAAGGTAAAGCTTAAAAGGAATCATTCCATTTATGATGGCCACTTTCCTGGCAATCCTGTTGTTCCCGGCGTTTGCCTGATACAAATGATACGTGAAGTTATTGAAGTGCTTCAAAATCAGAAGCTCCGGCTTGATGGCGCAGATGAAGTAAAATTTCTAAATATTGTCAACCCCCTGATTTCAGAAATACTGACCATTGAAATTAAAAAACGTACCAATACTGATAACCCATTGGCATTTAATGTTATAGTTACAGATGAGTCAAAGGTTTATATTAAAATGAAGGCAGATTTTTCTGTGTATCAGTCTGTATAGTTTGATACCTGCATTTGAAATATGTCAGGATGAAATATGTTTTAAAATTATGTTGCTTTCAACAAAAGCTAATTGAATGACAGAACTATTAAATGAAGCGATAAAAGCATCTGTTGCAGCCGGACTGAAGATATTGGAAATCTGTAATGACCGGGTTCGTATCCGTATCAAAAGGAATTTTACCCCGGTGACAAATGCGGATAAAGCTGCAAACCAGCTTATTGTTGATAGATTATCCCTTTCAGGGATTCCAATAATTTCAGAAGAATCTGCAATTACAGCCTATGAACAGAGGATAAGTTGGAATTCATTCTGGCTGATTGATCCTCTGGATGGAACAAAGGAATTCATTTCTAAAAGTATGGATTATTCGGTTAATATTGCCTTGATTAAAAATAATATTCCGGTTATCGGAGTTATTTATGCCCCTGCGTATGATCATCTTTATTTCACCGGAGATATCAATGGTTCCTATAAACTCGAACAGGCTTCAAAATTTGTCAATGTTGAATCCGCCAATGGAATTGAAAATCTTATTTCTTTAAGTACTTTATTACCAAATAAAAAAACAGATACTTACACATACATAGTAAGTAAATCTCATATTAATGGCAAAACACGCCGTTACCTTAATAACGACACTAATCCCAAACGTTTTATAAGAAAGGGAAGTTCCTTAAAACTTTGCCTGATAGCTGAAGGCGAAGCTGATGAGTATCCCCGTTTTGGAAGAACAATGGAATGGGATACCGCTGCCGGAGATGCTATTTTGAGGAATGCAGGCGGGCACATTGGTAATGTCGTCGATTTGATGCCTTTACAATACAACAAAAAGGATCTTTCCAACCCGTATTTTATTGCCAGGAGATCAGAATAATTGTTAGTTTTTTGATGATCCCAACCAAGTTTATTGGATGCATAAGCCGTTATATTAAGGCAATAATTAAACAAAAATGAATGACTTTTTAATTCATTGTTTTTCAGGCTTATATATTATTGATTATCAGATTTATAAAATTGTACGCGTTATTAACATATTGATTTTTAAAAATTAATTAAAGAAAAGTTATATATAATAAATAAAGTTGTATATTTAAAGACTTAAAAATATTGTATGATGAAAATGTTTTTTTGTTAATATTGCAACCATTAGCCTAAAAAAATTGACATAATACATTAAGGTATTAGACATCGAAGTGATGAAGTAACATTTAAATTAATGAAAAGATTATTAATATTTTTCGTTCTTATAATTTCAACGTTTATCAGGATATATGCCCAACAATGTGGTGGAACCGTACTGACTGTTAATAATCCTGATTTCGAGGGAAGCCCTGCGCCTCATGTTACACCGTCCGGTTGGGATATCTGTATGCCGGGGAACACTCCTGATACCCAGCCTAATTCCTGGGGTATCAGTCTTCCGGCATATTGTGGTAGTACATATATTGGTTTAGTTCAGCAAGGTAGCTACCAGGAGGGTGCAAGCCAGACATTAAGCAGCCCGATGATTGCAGGGGTGACATATACTTTTACGATTGCTATTGCTGCAACAAGTTCAACCGGCGGTGGTATTCAGCCGGGATGCGTTGAATTACAGGTGTTTGGGAATATGGGCGGCAATAGTGGATGTGACCACACTGCTCTATTATGGAGTTCCGGTGATGTATATAATTCAGCACATATGAACCAGTGGGTGTTGCATACTGTTACCTTTACGCCAACCCAAAATTGGGGCCACATGCTTTTTTCTATACATGATTTAGGCTGTGCTCCTCAACCCTATATTATGATTGATTGTCTTTCACCAATTACCCCCTTAGGTGATCATGCAACTTTTACCACTAATGCAGTATGCCAGGGTTCGGCTACACAGTTTACAGATCATTCAACATCACCTAATGGCGCCATTTCCAGCTGGTTGTGGGATTTTGGAGACGGTAGCCCGACCAGCACTGCCCAAAATCCCACACATACCTATACCAATGCCGGAACTTATAATGTTACACTGATAATTACTTCGACACCTCCATGTGGTGATACAACAGTGATTCCGGTTGTTGTGAACCCGATACCAAACGTGACATCTTCCGGAAACCCAACAACCATTTGTGTGGGGCAATCTGCTACACTGACTTCTTCAGGTGCTGCTTCGTATACCTGGATGCCGGGTAACATAACAAGTACCTCTTCAAATCCTAATATTGTTGTATCTCCGACGACAACAACTACTTATTATGTTACAGGATATTCTACATCAGGTTGCCCGGCTGTAAGTTCGGTAACTGTAAATGTTAATACTTACCCGACACTTTCTATTACAGCTACACCGAACACCATTTGTTCGGGTGAAAGTTCCACACTGCAAGCGAGCGGCGCTTCAACGTATGCATGGATGCCTGGCAGCTTAAGCGGAAATCCTGTTGTAGTAAATCCGACAGCAACAACCATTTATACGCTGACAGGGGCCAATGGCAATTGCTCTTCTACTGCCAGTGTTTCCGTTAATGTTAAGCCAACACCCACAGTCACTGTCCCTGCAACTGTTACCATTTGCAATAATGGTACGGTTGCGGCAACCAATTTCACAAGCACACCAGCAGGAGCCACATTTACATGGTCCAATTCAAATACCACTATTGGCCTGGCTGCAAGCGGTACAGGCAATGTCCCGTCATTTACTGCAATTAATACGGGAACCACCAGCGTATTTTCGACCATTACGGTAATGCCCACCCTTAATGGGTGTAGTGGCATACCGTCTACTTACAATATCACGGTCAACCCCAGCCCATTGTCGGTATTACCTGCTAACTTCACGATATGTAACAGTGCTTCTGTTCCTGCGACAAACTTTGCAAGTAACCCGCCCGGTGGTACCTTTACATGGACCAACACCAATACTGCAATAGGCTTAGCTTCCAGCGGATCGGGAGATATTCCGTCTTTTACTGCAACAAATACAGGCAATGCACCTATTTCAGCAACGATCACGGTCACGGCCACTGTAAGTACCTGTATTGGAATACCCTCATCCTATACGATTACCGTTGATCCAACACCGACTGCAACGGTGCCCACTGATATTACGCTTTGCGACCAGGCGACTGTCCCCGGAACAAGTTTTGCAAGTATTCCGACGGGTGGTACCTATACATGGACAAATTCAAATACCGATATTGGTTTAGCGTCGAGTGGTTCAGGTGATATTGCTTCATTTACAGCTATTAATACGGGGACAGACCCCATTACTGCTACTATCAGTGTGACGCCTACCGTAAATTCATGTGTAGGAACGCCATCAGATTATAACATTACAGTAAATCCTACACCTGTCGCTGTTGTTCCGGCTGATTTCAGCGCCTGCCCAAGTGTATTATTACCAGCAATAACATTTACAAGTCCTACGGCTGGCGCCACTTTTGGCTGGGTGAACTCAAATACAGCCATAGGCCTGTCTTCCAGTGGAGTAGGCGACCTGCCTGCATTTACTTCTGCAAACAGCGGGATCACAGCGATTTCCGGGACTATTACTGTTACGCCATCTGCAAACAGTTGCATCGGCATATCTTCATCATTTATAATTACTATTAATCCGCTGCCGGTTTTGAGTTTTGATCCCTTGCCATTATTATGCCCCAGTTCTCCTGATTTGCCATTAACCCAAGGCACACCTGCAGGAGGTACTTATTCGGGGCCGGGCGTGGCAAACAATATTTTTGATCCCGGCATATCAGGTACGGGAGTGCATACAATTACATACACCTATACCGATCCTGTCACGGGCTGTACAAATACAATAGACCAGTCGATTACAATAGACCCGGGAATTATTGTCAATGTTAATCCGGTAAGTGCTTATATTTGCCCTAATTCAAGTATAATGCTGAATGCCAGTGGGGCAGACAGCTATGTCTGGACACCGCAGGTTGGCCTGAATACTGCAACAGGCCCGGTTGTTGTAGCCACTCCACCTTCAAATATTGTATATACAGTTACAGGAACAAATGACAATGGTTGCAGCGGGTCTGTAACATCAACGATAAATTTCTACAATACCTCCCTGGTAAGTATTACAAGTCAACCTGACTGGGGGTGCAATCCTGTGGAAGTTAACATGAGCTTTGCTCCTCAGAGCATGGTAATGGATTCCACCTGGCATTGGAATTTTGGGGATTATTATAGTAATGACAATTCTTCGACTGACAAGTTTCCTTCACACCTGTATCTGCATGAAGGCAATTATGTGATTACTTTTACTGCAAAAGATATCAATGGCTGTGATATTTTTGATTATGAGCCTTTTGAAGTTTATCTGACTCCTGTTGCTGATTTTTATTTTAATCCGGTGGTTGCTTATACAGATAATCCTACAGTGCATTTTTATGATCTTTCGATAGGTGCAAGTTTTTGGTCATGGAATTTTGGCGACCCGCCGTCTTTTGCTGATAATTATTCGGATGTACAGAATCCTTACCATATTTTTTCTGATTCGGGAACATATGATGTTCTACTGATTGTTACAAGCAGCCATAATTGTTCAGATACTGTAAATAAGCCTGTTACAGTTATACCTTCACCTCTGATATATATTGCCAACGCATTTACACCTGACAGAGACGGGTATAATGAAGATTTTAAACCCAGTATTTCAGGAATTGATGAGAAAAAGTATAAATTCTACATCTTTGACCGTTGGGGCAAGGAACAGTTCTTTACCAGTGATGTAGATGAAGGTTGGGATGGTACATTTAACGGAAATAATAGTGAGATGGGTGTTTATGTTTATTTGATCATTTATCAGACACTTGAAGGAAAGGAATATAAACTTAAGGGCACAGTAACGCTGTTAAGGTAAAATTTCTATTATGATCATATACGCAAATAAATCTGTAAGTCTTGCTGAAGAAATATGAAAATCTCAACTTAACATGAAAAAAGGATTTTTCTTACTGATATTTTTTCTGGTAATATTGAAAATTAGTGTATTCGGGCAGCCGGGTTGTGTCAATGTCACTATAACAACCAATGGGGGTCAGGATTTTAGCTTACCCTGCACTCAGCCTTGTACAACAATAGATGCCATAGCTACCCAGACGAGTGGTGAGACCAGTACCTATTCGGTTTCGGCCATACCTTATGCGCCACCCTATCCTTATGATACCGGCACACCTATTCTTGTTAATATTGATGACAGGTGGAGCAGCGTGATCACCCTGCCATTTACCTTTTGTTTTTATGGCCAGGCATATAATCAGTTAATAGCCGGTTCCAATGGTGTTGTTTCTTTTAATTTAGCCGCAGCTACCGGAAACTGTCCATGGCAATATTTTGATACTTGTCCTTCACCGAACTTAATTACCAATGCTATTTTTGGACCTTATCATGATATAGATCCTGCCGTAGGTGGTTTTATGTGTTATGCAATTCTGGGAACATTTCCGTGCCGTACATTTATTGTTAGTTGGTACCAGGTACCCATGTTTTCACCCGAATGCAATTATATGATTGCGACTCATCAGATTGTATTATATGAAACGTCTAATATTATTGAGGTATACATAGAGAATAAACCGCTTTGTGCTACCTGGAATCTGGGCTATGCTTTGGTGGGAATCCAGGATGCTACAGGAACGCAGGGCCTCACGCCGCCTGGCCGGAATACGTCACAATGGACTGCCCAGAACGAGGCCTGGCGTTTTACCCCAACGGGATCAAATATTGTGGATATTGTATGGTATGATGGACTAAACCAGGTAGGCACAGGCACCTCAATATGGGTTTGTCCATCAGGAATGACGACTTATACAGCCCAGGCAAACTACAGCACCTGCTATGGTCAGACTGTTACAGTCGATGATGAAATTACCGTTTCTCTTTCAGGAGGATATACCAGTTTATCACCTGCCAACCCGACCATATGTACCGGAGGTTCCATAAACCTTACGGCTACCGGCTCCAACTCATTTCAATGGGCGCCTTCCACAGGCCTGAATACCACTACCGGAGCTAATGTTACTGCATCGCCTCTAACCACCACCACATATACTGTCACAGGTGTTAATCCCGGTTGCACAACAACCAACACCATTACCGTTACTGTCAACCCGGTACCCGCCATTACAAGCATGAATACAACCATTTGCAGCGGAGGAACATTTACAGTAACACCTGTCAATGGAACTAATGGATTGGTACCGTCAGGTACAACATACTCTTGGTCAGCACCTTCAGTATCCGGCATAACAGGAGCCACTGCAGGGACAAATGCTGCAAATATCAGCGGAACTCTTTCCAATACTACAAATGCCTCAATAATTGTTACCTATATCGTTACTCCGATTACCGGGTCTTGCACCGGTGCAACATTTCCTGTTATTGTAACTGTGAATCCAGCCCCGGCAGTTTTCAATATGAGCACCACGATTTGCAGCGGCGGCACTTTTTCTGTAACACCTGCAGATGGCACTAACGGGTTGATCCCTTCAGGAACCTTATATAGCTGGACAGCGCCAACAGCTGCCGGAATTTCGGGAACTACATCGGGAAATAATCTGGCAAGTATAGCCGGCACATTGACTAACTCAACCAACGCACCTGTAAATGTCAATTACACCATAACACCTAAAGCCGGCAACTGTACGGGTGCTACCTTTATCCTTACAGTTACTGTGAATCCCACACCAACGGCTACAGTGCCGTCAAATCTGACGGCGTGCAATGGTGGAACTGTCACTTCAACGAGTTTCTCAAGCATCCCTGCGGGAGGAACATTTACATGGACCAATTCAAATACTTCTATTGGATTAGGCTCAGGTGGTACAGGTAATGTGGCATCCTTTACGGCTGTCAATAACGGAACTTCGGCAATAACAGCAACAATTAATGTTGTTGCCACTGTTAGTGGCTGTGTTGGAACTCCTTCTTCCTACACCATTACTGTCAACCCTTCACCAACGGTTACCGTACCTGCAAATATCACCATTTGTAACAATGGCGGAGTCGCTATGACTAACTTTGCAAACAATCCACCTGGAGGGACATTCACCTGGACAAATACAAATACATCCATTGGCCTTCCGGCTCTGGGTTCAGGAAATGTTCCGGCTTTTACTGCAACAAATAACGGATCATCACCTGCTACTGCCACAATAACGGTTACCCCTATTGTAAATAACTGCACCGGCATTCCTTCCTCGTATACCATCACAGTATCACCCAACCCCACGGTAAGTGTTCCGGCAAATATTACCGTTTGTAATCAAGGTTCTGTTGCTGCTTCAAATTTTTCGAGCAGCCCTGCGGGAGCGACTTTTACGTGGACCAATTCAAATACAGCCATAGGCCTGACATCAAGCGGAACCGGTAATCTGCCGGCTTTCACTGCTTCAAATCCCGGATCTACCCCCATTACTGCTACTATATCGGTGTATCCAACCATAAACGGTTGTGTCGGTTCACCAACGACATACACCATCACAGTAAATCCGACTCCTACAGTTACAGTACCTTCCAACATTTTTGTCTGTAACAATGGAACTGTGCCAACTTCGAGTTTTGTCAGTATTCCATCAGGAGGTACTTTCTCATGGACTAATTCCAATACTGCTATTGGCCTGGCATCAGGCGGTACAGGGAGCATACAGCCATTTACGGCTACAAACACAAGCTCTTCAAACATTTCCGGATCAATATCTGTTGTTCCAACGGTAAATACCTGTGTCGGTACTCCTTCCACGTATACCATAACAGTATATTCAATACCTACTGTTTCGGTGCCTGCCGATATAACAGTGTGTCCTGCTGCTGTTGTTCCTGCCCTGAATTTTACAAGTACCCCGCCAGGAGGAACGTTCGCATGGACAAACTCCAATCCTTCAATAGGTTTACCAGGCAGTGGCACAGGAAATATAGCACCTTTTACTGCTACAAATAGCGGATCAGCGGCAATCAGCGCTGTCATTACGGTGACACCAACGGTGAGCGGTTGCCCGGGAACACCTTCTGCATTCAATATTACTGTTAATGCAGCGCCGACTGTTATTGTTCCCGGCAATATCAGTGTTTGTAATGGAGAGCTTATTCCATCAACGAATTTTACCAGTTCTTTGCCCAATTCAACCTTTACATGGACCAATTCAAATACTGTTATTGGCCTTGCTTCCAGTGGAACCGGCGATATCTCATCATTTACGGCAGTTAATCCGGGGTCAGGTGTTTTGGTAGCCACAATAAACGTTACTCCGTATGCTAATTCTTGTCAGGGAATTTCTTCATCATATGTTATCGCTGTGAATCCGCCACCGGTTCTTACTTTTTCACCTTTACCTTCATTATGTATAACGTCACCGGTACTGTCTCTTGCTCATGTTTCGCCATCAGGGGGAACCTACAGCGGCCCCGGAGTGACCGGGTATTCTTTTGACCCTGCTGCCGCAGGAGCAGGAACCCACATTATTACATATGATTATACCGACCCTAATACCGGATGTCCAAATTCATCAAGCGCACAAATTGTCATCTCTACCGGCCTGACAATTACAGTTACTCCTAATAATCCTTATGTTTGTGAAGGAAGCAGCCTTTTGCTTACAGCTGACGGAGCGTTTAATTTCGACTGGCAACCCTCAATCGGACTTTCGTCCACCACAGGGGCCAATGTTATTGCGACACCCAGCATCTCAACAGTTTACACCATCACCGGCAGCAACCCTGATGGCTGTGAAGGCTCTACTTCTGTGGCCGTGGGCATTTACAATGTTCCGGTGCTGTCCATTATCCCGATACCTGAAGATGGTTGCAGCCCGTTATTGGTAACATTCGGATATACTCCCTTAGAATCGGTTGATACAAATACATTGTATTGGAATTTTGGCGATCTGGCTTCACCTTATAATACATCAACAGAAATTGTTCCCTCTCATCTGTATAATATTGCCGGTAATTATCCTGTATATTTGAGCGCGCGTACCATCGACGGATGTCCGGTATCCGCTATTGATACGGTTTATGTATATTTAAGGCCGACTGCAGATTTTTATTTTACCCCGCCATTCGCCTATGCTGATAACGGACGCATCGACTTTATTGATTTATCTTATAATGCTACTTCATGGCTATGGAATTTTAATGACCCATCTTCGTATAATGATAACTATTCAACTATAGAAAACCCTACACATATTTATACCGATACCGGAACTTTTGAGGTACAATTAATTGCCTATAACAGCTTTAATTGTTCGGATACAGTTAAAAAGCCGTTGATTATATATCCACAGGTCGTTGTATATATACCTAATGCCTTTACTCCCGATCGCGATGGCCTTAACGAGGAGTTTAAGCCCAGTATTACGGGCGTTGATGAAAAAAAATACCAGTTTTATATATTTGATCGTTGGGGCAAAGAGCAATTTTATACAGAAGATTTAAATGAAGGATGGAACGGAGTATCCAATGGAAAGATGGTAGAAGAAGGCCTTTATGTGTATTATATTTTATACCGGAATTTAACTGGAAAAGTATTTAAACTTAGGGGTATCGTTACATTAGTCAGGTAATGTGTTGTGAAAATTAATGTGAATCAGAATGCATCAAGCTGAATGATTCATAATATTATTTTGAAAAAAATTGAATGTATGGAAGAGAAGACCTCAGAATTTAAGGTAAAAGGGGAGAACCTTCTTGAGAAAATCAAGCAACTGATCCATGAAGGCAATATCCGGCGTATTATCATTAAAGATGACAAAGGGCGGGTCTTTATGGAGATACCGGTGACGGTAGGTGTTGTTGGTGCAGCCTTACTTCCTGTTCTGGCTGCCGTAGGGGCATTGGCTGCCCTAGTAAATGATTTTACTATTGTTGTTATTAAAAAGGATGAGCAGGAATAAGTTCAATCGTTATGATTTTTAAGAGAACTCAGGATGTTGATGAATTGAAAAAAATATCATTCAATATCCGTAAGGATATTATATTAAGCCTTGCAGAGGCAGGTTCGGGCCATACCGGCGGTTCTTTAGGATTAGCCGATGTTTTTACCTGCCTTTATTTTGCCGTGTTGAACCACAATCCGCAAAACCCTTCGTGGAACGGTCGCGACAGGTTAGTGCTTTCAATAGGTCATGTAGCTCCTGTTTTATACACCACACTGGCTCATGCTGGTTATTTTCCAGAAGAAGAATTGCTGACACTCAGGAAGCTGGGATCGCGTCTGCAGGGCCATCCGGGAAGAGATCATGGATTGCCGGGATTAGAGTTGTCAGCAGGATCATTAGGTCAGGGCATCTCTGTTGCCGTAGGTATGGCGCTTGCCGCCAAATTCAATAAGGCGGATTACCGCATCTTTTGTGTTATGGGAGACGGGGAATTGCAGGAAGGATCAGTGTGGGAAGCGGCTATGAGCGCTGCCCATTACAAACTGGATAATCTCTGTGTTATCGTTGACCGGAATAGACTTCAGATTGACGGGAAAAATTCTGATGTGATGGAACTGGAGCCGCTGGCTGATAAATGGAAAAGTTTTGGCTGGCAGGTGTTTGAATGCAATGGTAATGATCATGCCGCTTTGTTATCAACTTTTGCCATGCTGAAGGAAAACAATTCAAACCCCAAGGTAATACTGGCTCATACAATCATGGGAAAAGGAGTGAAAGACATTGAAAATGATTACCGGTGGCATGGTAAGGCGCCCACAAAGGAGGAAGCTGCACGGTTTATAGCCATGCTGGAATAAAATGGTTATGGAAATGAAATTTATTAACAGAGGAAGCCGGCCTACCAAAACCGGCTTTGGAGAAGGTGTACGTGAAGCCGGAAGGATACATGATGAACTCATGGTTCTTGGCGCAGATATTACTGCTTCGGTAGGATTGGATTTATTCGCCAAAGAATTTCCTGAAAGATTTTTTTCTCTGGGAATTGCCGAACAGAATTGTGCAGGAGTAGCCGCGGGATTAGCTCTCAGCGGCAAGATACCTGTATTTTCTACTTACGGCGTTTTTGCAGCCTTACGTTCGGCTGACCAGGTCAGGGTTTCGATATGTTACAATAATTTGCATGTTGTTATAGGAGGTGCCCATGCTGGTATTTCTGTAGGCCCCGACGGTGCTACACATCAGGCTCTTGAAGATATTGCCATTATGCGTTCCCTGCCAAATATGACATTACTTTCACCATGCGATGCAACTCAGGCAAGCCTTTTAACCCAAATGGCCGTAAGCGAGTTGAAAGGGCCTGTATATATAAGGTTTGGACGTGAAGCGGTCCCCGATTTTATAACACCTGAAATAAAAACCGAAATAGGAAAGGGCCAGTTACTAAAAGATGGGAGCGATGTAAGTCTTATTGCTACCGGACACATGGTGTGGGAAGCGCTTCAGGCTGCATATCTGCTTCAGGGTTCCGGTATTAATGCCAGGGTGATCAATATCCATACAATAAAACCGATTGATAAGCAAATCATTATTGAGGCTGCCCGCGAAACAAAGAAAATCGTAACCGTGGAGGAACATCAGGTTTTCGGAGGTTTTGGAAGCGCAGTAGCCGAAGTTGTTGTTCAGAGTTGTCCGGTGAAGATGAAGATCATCGGGGTGAATGACAGTTTTGGAGAATCAGGCAAGCCTGCCGAGCTTATGAAAAAATTCAGACTAAATGCCGAAGATATTTGTGACACCACTTTGAAATTCCTGAGTGATAATGCCTGATGCCGTGATAAAAAAATTAAAAGGCAGTGCGCTATTGATGGCAGTTTTAATCATACTGCTGCTGGTTTATTATTTTGTTTTACAAAATCAGAAAAATCACGAAACTGCATCTGAACAGCCTTCTGTGACCACGAATACCCTGTTGGCTGCAACTTCAGATAATAAATCCCTAAATGATACGTCAATTGAAAAAAAATATCTTATCGGTAAGTTTGATCCTTCAAGAGATAAGTCGTTCACCGAATGTGACCCTGAATATGCAAGCCGTACAGGGATTTACGTACAGGTAGAAACTTACAAAGCATTTATAAAAATGTTTTATGCAGCCAAAAATGCAGGTGTAAACCTGAAAATAATTTCCGGAACAAGGAATTTTTCATATCAGAAATCGATATGGGAGGCAAAGTGGAATGGCAGCCGGCTTGTGGAGGGTAAAAACCTGGCCGCAACGGTAAAAGACCCGGCTGCACGTGCTGCCATTATACTTAAATACAGTTCTATGCCGGGAACATCGCGCCACCATTGGGGTACGGATGTTGACCTGAACAGTCTGGACCCGAAGTATTTTGAAACCGGTGTGGGGAAAAAAGTATACGACTGGCTTTGCAGTAATGCTTCAAAATATGGATTTTGCCAGCCATATACTGCTTTCAGTGAAGATCGCATGACCGGTTACCAGGAAGAAAAATGGCACTGGTCATATATCCCGACAGCAAAATTGTTTTTGCTTCAATATAAAAGCGATGTCACCTATGATGATATTTCAGGCTTTTCGGGTAGCCAGACAGCACGGGATCTGAAAGTAATTGATGATTTTGTGATAAGTGTCAATAAAGTATGTAATTGAAATCCAAGCTACCGGATGTTTATTTTGTCCCTTTCCTGATTAAATTACATGTTTGTTCCCGAATGGCTTTTGCAGGAATATCCCCCATTGATGCCGCTTTATCAATATCGGCACAACCTTCTTCCTTTTGCCCCGACAAATATTTTGCATTTCCTCTTTTTCTGTAAGCATAGGCGATATCCCCGATTTGATATAAATCCCCGGTAGATTGAATAATTTTGTTGCATATATGAATAACCTTTTCATAGTTATGCAATTCAGTGTATATGTCAATTAAATAAAATAGAATCTCAGCATTTGTCGAATCCATTTTAAGTGCCAGGTTTATGCATGAGTCGGCTTTATCGTCAAGTCCCATATTTTGGGCTAAATGGAATTTTTCCATGTAGAGCCCGGCTGAAGGCCAACGGGTGATCATTTCATCAAGTATACCTAATGCCAGGTATGGCTCCGAAAAAGAAATGAATATTTTGTATTTGGCCTCAAAAAGTTCAATATTGTCGGGTTGTTCTAAAATCAATCTGTCAATAATTCTTATCGTTGAATCGAAGTTCTCTATATAGCCATTGTAATCATCAAGTTCGTATTTTATCTGTGCCCTGAGCAGGTACACATCAGCATTGCGCAATGAGTCAAGGGCTTTATCAACATAATATAAAGCCGAATCGCCATTTTCGCAATACAGGTAATATTTTGCCGCATAAAACCAAGTAGGGGCACTGTCATTTTTTTTCAGGGCCAGCCGGCAATATTCAGATGCTTCGGAACAATGTCCGATTGAAGCAAGGTATGCACCCCAGATAGCGTATAAAAAATAGTATTTATCACTAAGCGAAATTACCTTATCAATATCTGTTTTTGCATGCCGGAAATCCTCCTTTGCAAGGTAGGCTATTCCCCGGATGATATATAATTCAGGAAGATCCGACATATTCAGGATATAGTTGCAGGCACGGACACATTCATCAAAGTTGCCAAGCGCCAGGTTAATAACTGCCAAATAACCAAAAACAGGATAGAACGATGAGTCATTGTGAATTATATTATTTACAATAGCAAGCGCCTGTTTATATTTCTCTTTTTGTATGAGGCTGTCGATACGGTCTATTGTGCTTTTTAAAGCGTTAGTGTCTTTGTCGTTATAAAACTCATAAATCGTTAACCCGGTTTTTTTTAGTATCGGATCATCTGATATAAACTGAGCAGAGCACCTGTCGGTAAATAAAAACAAAACCAGGAAAGCAACTGTAGTTATTTTTAATTTGTTTCTCATTATAGTGTTTTACTCAGTTCTTTATTGAAATATCAGGTTTATTTGCTGCTTCTGTCCAGGTAAATTTGTTCACTTAAACTTAGAACCAGATAATATAATTTATAGGTGTCGATTATTTCTTCGAATTCATCCATAGTCAAATCATGGAATGTCTTATTATACATTTTAATGGCGGCTTTTCTTACAGCGATTTTATGAGCATGATGAATAATATCCAATAGCCTTATCAAATCATTAAATGTATTATCGCCTGAAAGGCTGATATAAAATTCACTATCATTTTTTAGTATTAATTCAGCGATGGTAAAAGCATTGCCGATATTGTTATTAATCATCAATCTATCATCCACATAACGGATAAAATAATAATTCGTGTCAGTTCTGTTTTTTTTATGAGCCAGAAATACATCCAAGGGATCTTCCCCGGATTCTAGTTCTGGATTGTCTATATACATGAAGTTAAATAACTGACAATCATTCGTAAGTTTCTTTTTGTAATAATTGGATCCATATAATTCTTTGACAATACTTTGCCTGCTATCGGGGTTTTCTGATAAATTTAAGTAAAAGCCGTAACCGGATTTTTTGTCGTTTTTTGTGTCAAGATAAATAGTTCCGGAGCCCAGGGTATTTATTTCCTCAAATAGTTCATCGACTTTCCGGAACGGTGTTGCCGAATCAATGATCAGCATTATATCATATTGAGCAATAAAAAAGTCCGGAAAGCTATTTTTTAAATTTGGATAATTCTTTTTATTGATAATATTTATTGTTTTGCAATAATAATCATCAATCTGGCTGTAGCTGTTTATTATTTTCCGGCCTGCTTTCCCTGATAGCTGAATGGTGTCATTTTTTATATATATGTTAAACAGCACGCTATCGCCTGACTGGCCCGGTGCCTGTTGTGTATATATTGCAAATGGGACATTTGGCCTGATCATATTTTGGCATAATGCAAGCATCTGAGTGAAAAGCGTAATAGCAATAAGTAACAGCTTTTTCATATGAAATAATGATCAGGTTATCTGATGAATTCAGAAGTTACCAAAACAGGCTATCAACAAATATATATAATTGTAGATGATAAACGCAAGTATTTTTATGATAATATTAAAATAAATTCATTTTCCAGGGTGAAAATTTAGACTTTCAGGTTGCAGCCACATAAAATGTAGTGTGGAAATTTGAGCAAATAATGCTTACAGGTTAGCTTCAGAGAAATATTTTTTATAAACGAATTATTATCCCTGTACACACTTATTGGAAAAATCATCAGGATACATCACCTCCGTCAGAAACAATCCCTGCGCAGGCACCGACATGCCTGCATCAGAACGTGAGCCATTCTCCAAAATGTTTTTAAAGTCATCAAGGCTGATCTTATGCATTCCGATATCGAGCATGGTACCTACAATGGCACGTACCATGTTTCGCAGAAAACGGTTTGCGGTTATGGTAAATATATGCCTGCTGTCAATGGTTTCCCAGCGGGCTTCGAATATGTTGCACAAATAATTATTGACCTGGGTATGTGACTTTGAAAAACACGAAAAATTCTTATGCTGCAACAGCAGGGCGCAGGCTTCATTCATTAGCCCGGTATCGAGTTCACGGTTGAAAAAGTATTCATAGTTCCTGCTGAACGGACTGTGTTTAGCATTAATATAGTATTTATAAGTTCTTTTCACGGCAGTGAAACGTGCATGAGCGTCGGGCCTGACTTTAAATATCTTGTCAATTACAATATCGCAGGGCAGGAGGCTGTTCAGATTGTAAGCTGCCTTTGATTCGTCTGTTATGATTTGCTCTGAATCGAAGTGAGCATAGAATATTTCTGCATGCACACCGGTGTCGGTACGCCCGCAGCCCGTGACTTTTATCTGTTGCCTCAACAAGGTGCTCAGCGCCTCATTAATCCTGTACTCAATACTGAGTGCATTATGCTGCATTTGCCAGCCATGATATTGGCTCCCGTCAAAGGCAAGTTTAATGAAATAGCGCTGTGGCATAAGCATGGTTTTTCAATGTTTTTTCGCAAAGAACATCATAGCTAGAATGGAATTACCAACCCTTCCTGATGCACATCAATGCTGCATCCTTTGCAGGAAAATATTAATTTTATAATTGAGTCAAAAATACAAAATAACCAAATTAATTTCTACATTTGCTATTTGTAAAGAATAATTTCCATGATTATCGATTTGTTTATCCCGTGTTTTGTTGACCAGGTGTATCCACAGGTTGGTATGAACATGGTTAAAATATTTCAAAAGCTTGGTGTAGGGGTTGATTATAATACGGAACAAACCTGTTGCGGTCAAATGGCTTTTAACAGCGGGTTCTGGGAAGATGCACGCCAGATGGGAGAGAAGTTTATTAATGATTTTTCGAATAACCGTTATATTGTAGCGCCTTCGGCTTCTTGTGTCGGTATGGTGCGGAATTATTACGGTGAATTATTTAATAATACTTCAATGCATAACCAGTATAAGCAGATACAAAAGAATATTTTTGAGTTTACCGATTTCCTGACTAATGTTCTTAATGTTGATGATTTTGGTGCTGAGTTCAATAATGTTGTAACTTATCACGATGCCTGTGCTGCATTACGCGAATATGGAATAAAAGAGCAGCCACGCAGGCTTTTACGGCATGTTAAGGGTTTGCAGCTGAACGAAATGAAGGATAATGAAGTATGCTGCGGTTTTGGCGGTACATTTTCTGTGAAATTCGAACCTATATCTACTGCAATGGGTGAGCAAAAAGTTCAGAATGCCATTGAAAGCGGGGCCAACTATATTGTTTCAACCGAAGCTTCCTGCCTGATGCACCTTCAAGGGTATATCTCAAAGCATAATCTGCCTATAAAAACCATTCATATTGCTGATGTTCTGGCCAGCGGATGGTAGACTTAATATTCGTTATTAAAAAGGTCAAGCTTTGAACTGGACCAGTTACATAAAAGGTTTTCGTTCGTTCCTGCTTCTTGAAAAATCACTTTCAGGAAATTCTATAGATGCCTATTTGCATGATGTTGAAAAATTAATACAATACCTTGAATACACGCAACAGTCTGTGGCTCCTGAGCAGGTAGAGCTGAAACAAATCCAGGGCTTCATAAAATGGATCAATGAACTGGGTATGAGCCCATACACCCAAGCCCGTGTGATTTCAGGCATCCGAGCATTTTACAAATACCTGATCATCGAAAATGTTGTTAAAGTCAATCCTACAGAATTACTTGAATCGCCCAAGATAAACCGCAAGTTGCCCGATGTGCTGAGCATACAGGAGGTCAATGCCCTGATAGATGCCATCGACCGGAGCCTGCCGCAAGGTGAGCGCAACAAAGCCATACTTGAAACCCTTTATGGATGCGGACTTCGTGTTTCTGAACTGGTAAATCTGAAGATTTCAGATGTATATTTCAATGATGGATTTGTGAGGGTTATCGGCAAAGGCAATAAAGAACGGCTTGCACCCATTGGCCACGTTGCCATGAAGCAAATACGGCTTTACCTTGAAAATGTGCGCAACCATATAGAGATCAAAAAAGGAAATACCGATATATTATTTCTGAACAGCAGGGGCAGCAAGCTGAGCCGGCAGATGGTATTCCTGATCATCAAGGGTCTGGCTGAAAAGATCGGGTTGAAAAAAAGAATAGGGCCTCATACTTTTCGCCATTCGTTTGCCACACACCTCATTGAGGGCGGCGCCGACCTGCGGGCAGTTCAGGATATGCTCGGACACGAATCCATTACCACCACCGAAATATACACCCACCTTGACAGGGAGTTCCTGCGTGATGCTATCATTCAGTATCATCCGCGGTCGTAGTAGGCTGAAATTGTTGTTTATCGGAAAGAAATCCATAAGCCGATCATTTAATGTCCTGAATAACTCTTTTATAAGTCATTCATTTTTCACCCATACATCCTGCTTTACGCTTTTGGCCTAAGTTTTTTTATCAGCATGTTATTTTTATCTATTTTAGCACAAAAATCAATTTTATGAAGCTTAAAGA
Source organism: uncultured Bacteroidales bacterium (assembly GCA_964626855.1). Taxonomy (GTDB): domain Bacteria; phylum Bacteroidota; class Bacteroidia; order Bacteroidales; family CAIWKO01; genus CAIWKO01. The sequence continues at coordinate 19,739 of CAZVKJ010000012.1, read as the reverse complement.
CTTATACATGATATTGTTCCTGGTGGCATTGTTCCTGCCATTTGTGATTTTTCCTGGTTTATATAAGTTTTATCTGCAGGCAAACAAATCTCATGAGATACTTCTTGCGATGTTTAAATTTGGTATACTTGCTACAACTGGTGAATTTATAGGCCTCAGGATCAAGACCGGAAATTATTTTGAAAGGGGTTTCGGCATTATACCCCGTGCTGTTGTCTGGGCATTGCTGGGTGCGACCATAGCCATTGCCTTTGTCATTTTTTCAAAAGGCGTTCCCATAGCGTTGAATCATTATACCCCTTTTGATGCAATAAAGTCCATGACGGGTGATTTTTCGGGCCTAAAACTTTTAACGGCTTTCAGTATCAGTTTCTGCCTGAACCTGGTGTATGCCCCTGTAATGATGACATTCCATAAAATTACCGATACGCACATCGGGATGAATAGCGGTAAATTAAAAAGTCTGGTCACGCCGATTCCTTTTGCTAAGATTTTCAGCGGCATCAACTGGAATGTACAGTGGAATTTTGTTTATAAAAAGACCATTCCCTTTTTCTGGATACCGGCTCATACCATCACATTTTTATTACCGGGCCATTTCAGGGTGCTTTTTGCCGCTATACTCGGTGTAGCCCTCGGCATTATCCTGGCTGTGGCAGCTATTATGAACAAGAAAAAATAAGGTGCATTTAATCTTCCTGAAAATGTCCGGCCAGTTTAGTTGATCGTACCAACAGAAAAAACATCGAAACCGTTTTGCTTTATCATTAGCATTGCAGGCTGATTTTGCATGATGGCGCCACCCCAGTAATTATGGTCGTATATATGCGGTGTTTCAAACCAGCTTTCAATATTCATTATAATTTCAATTTGGCGGGTTTTGTCCTTTTCTATGGTAAATGCCGAATTTGGAAGTTTTACATTAAAATAATTCTGTACAAAAGCATAAATGGAGTCAGGATTATTTATGGAGTCAGATTTATAAAGTTGTCCAATGCCCAGGTGAAACGCAAAATTATTAACATGGCTGGTATTGTCGAGCCATTTTCCGTTCATCATCATGTAATGGTAGCCGCCACCCAGCACGTCGGGCCACATCATATTTACCTCCGGCGGGTTAACAAACATGAACGACTGGTTTTTTGCCTGCGAAATACCGAATGTAAATGATATAGAATCATAACTGCCTGCCGGGATTTTGTCATAAACATCCCAGCTCAGTGTTGAAGGAATATCAATGTCAACATAGTCAATGTCTTTCCAGTCATCGATCAGAAAGACTGTACCATCTGATTTATGCAGCTTTACATCTGAAATAAAATACATCAGCTGGTTGATACAATAAAGATTTCCGGCGGCGTTGGTGTACTTCATGGTATCCGTTTCCAACGGCATGCCGTCAACTTGGTGTGTGAACGTAAAACCTATTTTTCCATACTCCGTTACCGGCTCCTGAATGGGTGGATCCTTTCGGCACGAGGTACTGAATAAAAAAATCAATGTTATTGCCGGTAATAAACGGCAAAACGGTTTTAATGATAATAGGCTCATATTTTCAGTTTGATATTTATAAAGAAAACTCTGCCCGGTTCATATAATTTTATCGAAGTGCCGAGTACTTTGCGGTTCAGGTGCTCATAATAGGAGCGGTCGAGAATATTATTAACGCCGCAGGATACCGAAACGTATTTTACAATGTCATATTTTATGGAAAAATTCAGCAGGGCAAAGCCCGGAGTGTAGGGTTCATAAAAGGCTTCTGATACATGGCGCTGGTCAGCTACAAACCTTGCTGAAATTTTCGGGACCAATTTTCCTTTCAGAAATTTATAAAACAGGCTTATTGTTGCTTCAAAAGGCGGTATTTCAGATAAGGCGTCGTTTTTTAAAACAGTATCTCCGGTGATATTTGTGCCATTGACGATATATTTCACAGTCGAAGGGACATATCCATATGTATACGCTGCCATGACGCTCCCCCCCAATTTATACTTTTCGGGAGAAGTATAAGCGAATTCAGCACCGGTAAAACCAACCCATTTGATATTTTCAAATTGTTTAACACCGAGCGCTCCCGAAGTCTGAGGCAATACAACCGATGAAGGCAGCATAACTCCTGAAATATAATCCTGGACATAGGAATAAAATCCATTGACATAAAAATTCCCGGTTTTTTCATTGGCATATTTGATGGTCAGGTCGGCTTCATTGTTTTTTTCAGGTTTCAAACCGGGATTACCCAAATAGTCAAAATTATCATACCCAACAGCCATAAGTTTTATATATCGCTCAAGCATATTGGGGCTTCGGGTTCCCCTGCCCAGGGTCACTGATGCAAATAATCCATCCGTGATTTCTTTGGTGATGCCCAGGTTGATGCTGATGTTGAACAAGCCGGAACTTGTTTCACCGAAATATTCAAAGCCGTCCTTAATAAGATTTAGCGTATCTTCCGAGCCGGCATAGTTGTAATCCAGCCTTAATCCGGCATTAAATGTAAATGAACTGAAGAGGGTTTCATAGCCCGCAAAAAGACCAATGTTTTGTATCCGTGCATCTTTCCATAGATTGGTTATTTTGGTTGAAGTGGTTCCCATCATGCTCATGGTCATGGCACGTGCGCCGTCTTTGTATATATTTTCGTAATCAAGTCCGGTGAGGATTTTGTGCGATTTAATCTGCATTTTCATTTCAGCACGGCCTCCGATATTCAACGCATCCACTTCTGCAACCATTTGCCTGCTTGCCCAGTTTGACCGGTGACTGTTATCCATCACATGATCAACACCGGAATAATATGCTTTTACATCCAGTGATTTGATTATTTTCGACAAGTCTGTGGCATTATAATCCACGGCTATCATACGTGTATCGTCGCTTTTTTCGTCCATGGGCAATGCGGGGTACAAAACATTCCGGCCATGAATTTCACTGTATGATAACATAATGATATGGTTTTTTTTCGGCGCATAACCCAGTTTAGCCCCATAATTATATTTTACAAAAGATGAACTGTATGTGGTGTCGTGCCCGTCTGAATTTCCGCTTTCGTAATTGCCATAATTCCTGTAACCGCCTGTCAGGAGGAAGAATATCTTCTTATTACCACCATAGACCGATACATGTTCCTTTTGTCCGTTCCAGTTTGTTTCAAAACCATAGAGGGCATCGGCATGAATTTCAAATTTGTCATAGGGGTGGGGCTTTTCCGAAACCAGGTTAATAACACCACCCAAGGCAGGGCCATACTTGAGCAGATACGGACCTTTAATGACTTCGATATGCTCTATGTCTTCAGCTTCTACATGTGATGCTACTGGATCCATGCGGTTCGGACAACCGTTTTCTACTTTCACGCCATCGTCCAATACAACGTTGAGCTGGCTGAACTTAAATCCACGGATCACCGGGTCGATGGCGACCCCACCTTTTTTTACGCCGCCTACATTCGGAATATTGCTTCGCAGGTAGTCGCCTACATCCCGGCTGGCATCACTGTTTAACTGTTCTTTCCTGATAGTAGTTGTTACAAAAGGAATTCGTTTATCCAGACTATCCCTGATTTCAATGGCTTTCAGGCGTACAGTGTCTTTATCTATTTGTGCATGGACATTTAATGAGATTATCAATCCGAGAAGAAAAATTAGTTTTTGCTTCATGTTTCGTTGTTTTTTTGGAAGTTAGCTTTCAGTAATTTGTTAGTATTTTATTTTAAAATTAATGATAATTTTTTTTAGATCATCCTTTGTTGGGTTTGTTTTTCTATGCTGATAATTTTTTATAATGTATAGCAAATATACGCAAAACTGTTTTACAAAATATTGAACCGCCGCTTTTTGTCAGGTGTAATTGTGGTGATGAAGTTATAACTATTAGGGTTTGCCAGGCTTTAAGATGTTTTGCAGCCTGTTTATTTGATGCTTTTCTACAGGCAAAGACCGGTGAGTAATGATTTAATTTTTTTGTTTAGAAAGTAATTAGCCCGCTGAACCGATAAAAATCGGTGCAGCGGGCTAATGAAATAAATGGTTTTACTGTTTTACCATCTTTAAATTATATGAACGATTGTTTAACTCAATTTGTACAATGTAGATTCCGCTTTGATGATTTGAAAGGTCAATTATATTTTTTGAAGATTCAGTATTTTCAGATTCAAAAACTTTTTCACCAAGAATGTCATAAACAGTTATATGCTTCAGGTTGTTATCGGTAGAAATATTGAATATGCCATCAACAGAGGGATTGGGGAAAATGTTTATATTTTCCCTGATTGGATTATCGTTGATTCCAATTGAGGATGAAGAACACAAAGAATCAACCGCCGTAGGAATATTTGCCTGGGTAGTATTGCCAAAACCAAGTTGTCCTTCAGGATTTCTGCCGAATGCAAATAAGGAGTCATTTGCTGTAAGTGCAAGTGTGTAGTTTGTTCCTCCTGCTATGGCGACAACATTAGTCAGAACACTCACAGCAATGGGAGTAGAACTATTTGTTGTAGTGCCATTTCCCAGGTTTCCATAAGTATTTCTACCCCATGATACTGCTGTTCCGTTCTCTCTGATAGCCAATGCATGAAAGGCTCCGCCTGCAATGCCAATAGCATCTGTTAAGCCGCTCACCTGTACCGGAACATAGCTGTCTGTAGTATTTCCATTTCCAAGTTGACCATATAGATTTTCACCCCATGTCCATACCGTGCTGTCACTTCTTAATGCGATCGAATAAAATCGCCCGGCTGCCAGAGAAATCATATTTGTTGCGCCATTTACCTGAACCGGCACATTGCTGTTTACGATAGTTCCGTTTCCTAACTGGCCTTTGGAATTTTTGCCCCATGCCCATACCGTACCATCGTTTTTTAATGCAAGGGAATGGTATTCTCCACCACCGATTGCTATTATGTCGGTAAGTCCTGAAACCTGAATCGGAACATTACTACTTGTATTGTTTCCGTTTCCCAGTTGGCCTTCCGTATTTCTGCCCCATGCCCAAACTGTTCCGTCAGATTTAAGAGCAAGAGAATGATAACCTGCTGTGCCTCCGGTAATTGCTGAAACAACATTTGTTAATGTCGGTATATTAACAGGGATGTTTGAGCCGGTATTGGTGCCATTGCCCAACTGTCCATCTGTGTTATCGCCCCAAGCCCATACCGTGTTATCATTTTTCAGAGCTAATGTATGCTGATAACCGGCAGCAATTGATTTTACGTTGGTTAATCCTGAAACAGGAACTGGCGACAGTTGCCCTGTGGTATCTCCATTACCAACCTGGCCGAAGGCATTTGCGCCCCATCCGTTTATGCTGCTGTCATTTGGACAAACATAGAAAGAATGCGACCATCCGGCAGATATTTTTTTATCCTGATTCAGCGCGGTGATAATCGGGCATAATGATTGAACAGCATTGGGTATGTTTTTATCTGCTAATGTTCCATCTCCTAATTGCCCGTTGACATTTCTACCCCAGGCAAATACATTGTTTTCAGATGTCAGGGCCATTGAGTAGTTGGTTCCGCCTGCTATTTCTGTGACATTGGTAAGCGATGAAACGGCAACGGGTGTTGAACTGTTGGTTGTGGTGCCATTACCCAACTGACCGTTTTGATTTCTACCCCACGACATTAATGTTCCGTTGCTTTTTAATGCCAAAACATGAAATGCAGCTCCGCTAACAGCAACTATATCATTCAATCCGCTTACCTGAACAGGAACATCGCTATCGGTTGTGGTGCCGTTGCCCAACTGTCCATATAGATTTTCACCCCATGTCCAAACTGTGCTGTCGTTTCTTAAAGCGATGGAAAAATAGCGTCCGGCATTTACAGCAATTATATTTGCCGCACCGGTGACCTGCACCGGCACATTGCTACCAACAGTAGTTCCATTTCCTAGTTGACCATTACCATTTTTACCCCAGGCCCACACGGTACCATCGTTCTTGATGGCTAATGAATGATATTCTCCGCCGCTGATAAATACAATATTGGTAAGGCCTGAAACCTGCACAGGACTGTTGCTGCTTGTATTCGTTCCATTTCCAAGTTGCCCGTCAGTATTTCTTCCCCAAGTCCAGACAGTTCCGTCGGATTTTAGTGCAAGAGAATGATAACCGGCTTTTCCACCTGAAATAGCAATTACACCAGTAAGACCGGGTATTTGCAAAGGAACAGTTGAGCCGATATTTGTTCCATCCCCTAATTGTCCGTCGGCATTGTCACCCCATGCCCAAACGGTGCTGTCGCTGCGCAATACCAAAGTATGCTGATAACCTGCTGCCACAGCTTTTATTCCTGTCATGCCGTTAACTAAAACCGGAAGTGAATTTTGGGTGGTAGTTCCATCACCTAATTGTCCATATGTATTTGCACCCCATGAATTTACCGTGTTTCCACTGTTGCATAAGAAAACAGAATGCGACCATCCTGCTGATAATTTTTGAGCAAAAGCACTGTTGGTGAGGAAAGATAGTAGTAAAACACATATTACTATCAGATTTGTTTTATTGAAAATTTTATTTGCCACAATAAAATGGCTTGAAATATTTGATTGCATTTTAATTAGTTTTAATTGTTTGTGTGATTATTGTTTGATGATTTTTTGAGAAACCCTTAATCCGTTTATTTGAATATTGAGGAAATATATTCCATCCGGCTGACAGGAAATATCGATTATAACCGGAGTACTGCCGGTCGTAAAATCCGTTTTTTTCACTAAAACTCTTTTACCCAAAGCATCATAAATATCTAATTGAATTTCAGATACATTTCCTGATGGTTCAGAGAGGTTTAATTGATATACTCCGTTATTTGAAGGATTGGGGAAAACTCTGAGTTCTAAATTATTTTCAAAGAGTAACTGTGGAATGCCTGATGTGATCTGGCAAACGCCATTGGATTGTGTAAGTACATTATGTTGCGTGAAAGTTCCATCGCCCAGTTGACCGCTCAAATTTCTGCCACATCCCCAAAAAGTTCCATCTGTTTTATACAGAATTGAAAAATTGGTGCCGGCAGCCATACCTGCCACATCTGAAATTCCAATCATTTGAACAGGCAATGATCTGTGTGTTACAGTATTGTCGCCTAAATTACCATAGGTATTTCTACCCCATGCCCAAACGGTATTATCGTTTTTAACTGCCATGCAATGAAAGGCTCCTGTAGCGGCAACGGCAGAAGTTATTCCTGAAAGCCCGCTTACTTGTACCGGCACATTTTTATCTGTATTGGTGCCATCACCAAGCTGCCCGTAAAGATTTTCGCCCCAGGTCCAAACAGTTCCATCGTTTTTTACGGCCAGTGAGAAAAACCTTCCGGCTGCAATTTTCACAACATCGGTTAATCCTGATACCTGAACAGGAGATTTTACATCAGTTCCTGTGGTGCCATTCCCAATTTGACCGCTTATGTTGTCGCCCCAAGCCCACACTGTGCCATCATTTTTTAGAGCAAGTACATGATAAGTGCCTGCAGCAATTTGTATGATGTTTGATAGGCCGGGCACTTGCCCTGCAATAATTTTGTCAGTAGTGGTACCGTCGCCTAACTGTCCATCCATATTCCAACCCCAGGTCCACACTGTTCCGTCATTTTTCAGGGCAACGGAATGCCAGCCTCCTGCAGATATAGCAATGATATTACTAAGTAGAAGCGACTGCACGGGAGTATTTGTACTGGTTGTACTCGCATTACCTAATCCACCATATAAGTTGCTGCCCCAGGCCCACACAGTTCCATCGCTTTTTAGTGCCAGGGAATGTGCTTCAAGCTGGTCGCCCCCTGCTGAAACAGCAATAACATCTGTTAAGCCGGTGGATACGGGAATATTACTGTCGGTATTAGTTCCGTTTCCTAACTGACCGGTGGCATTTTCACCAAATGCTTTTACTGTACTGTCACTACATATTATGACTGAGTGCCAACCTCCTGCTGCAATTTTCTGCGCATTCAGTGCTATGTTCCATCCAAGAATGAGGAGCAAAATTGTTGCTATAATTTTTATATTTTTCATCTTTTATTTTTTAAAAATTAAAATTTAACCCTTAAAGAGGTAATAATATTTCTACCCGGAGCATTAATACCCGATGCATATGGACGATACATCAAATCCAATATATTTTCAATACCTGCTGTAATTGCAATAAAAGGATTTGGAAAATATGCCAGCTTAAAATTCAATGTGTACCATCCTAATACAAAAGCTCTCCCTTCTTCATCACGTGCATACGAAGCATTGGTCCGTTCAGTTAAAGCCAAATCTTTATAGTCCATTTTTGCATTATACACAACATAAAAATCAGCTTTAAACTTGTTTCTGTACTCGTAGGTGATATGCGTGCTTCCGAAGGTCGGTGCGGCATGACGTAATGGGTAAAATAGCAGGGAATCGGGTGTTTGCTCTTTACCATTTTGATAGGAAATATTGCTTTTTAAGCCAAATCCCTTATAGTAAAATTCTATACCTGCCTGAATTCCGAATACTCTTATTTCAGTGGCATTTTGAATAGCCTGAATTCTGCTTTTATTACCTAAAAAGCGGATTGAAGTATCGCCGTTTAATGTGAAATCTTTTCGCACCATTGCATCAGTTAACCATGTATGATATACTGTTGCATCCACAGTTAAAAATGATCCGAAAGATTTTACTGTTCCAAGCTCAAGATTGTAAACCTTTTCAGGTTTCAGGCCGGGGTTAGGCACAACAAGGTATCCGGGAACCGACTCAAAAACTTTCCCCATGTCATCAACATTTGGTGCTCTGAATCCATTACCTGCATTGAAATAAATTTGCCATTTATCATAAGGAGTATAAACAAGGCCTAAACTACCGATGATCGAACCTGTACTCATCCTTGTTTCTGTGAATGGAAACGGGAAAAATGTTGTATCAAAATCAGCTTTGATTAAGAAGTGATTATAGCGCAACCCTCCGGTAATGAGCCATTTTTTATGGATTTGATACTTGGCGGTCAGGTAAATACCGTTTGACATCCATGTTGAACCATCGGGATATCGGGTAACTGTTGAATCAACTTCTTTGGTAACAACATGTGTAAGAGAAGCAACCGAATGAACGGTATTATGCACAAATTCATATCCATAATAGACTGTAATTTTATTATTGATTTTTTTGTCAAAATCAAGATTAACAGAATATGCATCAACATTTTCTTTTTGCATCCTCAACTCTCTATACATAAACTCCCTGTCGAAACGACTTTCTTCAAAAAACTGATAGGCAGCTATCAATCGCAAATTGTCAAAAATAATATTGCTTTTTGAATGTGTAATTCCTAAGCGATGCATTTGCCATTTTTGAGGTCCGTAATACCACTCCGCCCATCGGGGTTTTTCTTTGTATGGGCCATCTTCACGCATTACATAAAGCCTGTCGTATCGGTTAAACTTGGAGGTTTCGGAAAAATGAAAACCATAATCCAGTTCCCAATATTTATTGGGCTGATAGCGTACCTTTTGCATAATGTTGATTTGGCTGTATTTCGAACCTACCTGAAGAGTAGAGTCCTCATTCGGCACCATATAATCCTTATTACCATAAGTGATTACATAATTAGTCCGATAAAAATATGGGTCGCCTCCTACTGAACCAGAACGCAAGTCGCCATAATTAGAATATGTAAAACTGCTTACAAAAGCCAGTTTTTTCAACCCAATATTAAAATCAAAATGCCCTGTTTTTTCAAGATTAGCTGTCGAAAAACGTGTCATTGCATTACCTGTTACCCTTGGCTTTTTTTTCTCAATGCCAGAAAACTTAGGTTTTAAAGTACCAAAACTCATCACACCTCCGATGGCATCACTTCCATACATTACAGAACCGGGACCAAATAATATTTCCGTGTTTTCCAGTGCATTAGCATCTAATGAAATTACATTTTGTAAATTTCCCGAGCGAAAAATTGCATTGTTCATACGCACACCATCAACAACCAGCAAAACACGATTAGTTGCCATACCCCGAAGCATAGGAGAGCCACCGCCCAGCTGACTTTTTTGAATAAAAGCATAACCACTGGTACCAAGTAAATCAGCAGCAGTTTGCGGGTTTTGAAATGAGGCCTCTCTCATATTTATTGAAGTAACCCTGCTGGGGGTTTCAATCTTTTTTTGTTCCCAGCGTTGTGCCGAAACAGATACTTCCTCTAAAGAGAGTATTTTGGGAGACAGTTCAACTTTGAATTTTAATAGTTCAAGTTGTTTGTATGTAAACACGGCTTGCTTGTATACCATATGATTAATCAGGATCTTATCAGAGTTGTTAAAAACAGAAATGTCTGCCTGACCCTTCTCATTGGTTATTACAGTTTCTTTGGACGATTCACTTATCAATGTGGCCATTTCAACAGGCCTCCCTGTTTCAACGTCTGTTATCGTTATTATTTGGGATTGACCAGTATATACCAATCCAAACAACAATAACAATGTAAAAAATATTTTCATCGTAATTTGTTTAAAAAAATTAATATAACTTTAATCAACTACTACATTTGGAAGTTGATTAATTGCAAAAATTTTTTATTAACTTTTTTTGGGAGGCGGTGCAGGAGGGCTGATAAAAATTGAATGATAAAAGTTTTTTACAAAACAATAATTGTTTTTAACTTCTAAAAAAATTGGTGATTCTTTTTCTTTATCCTTTTCTGTAAAATAGAGTGATTTGAAAAATTTGTTCAGTCGTTTTTGGTTTTCCTGATTCTTAGGGTTATTGCCTATTGTAAAGGATACCAATTTGCTAAGTTGCTTATTCAGTTTAGTCTCTTCGTGGTCCCACCATAGCCAATAATATGTTGTGTCACCAATTACTTTGGTTTCCACAACATCATACATTTCACCTTTATACTCAAACTCTTTTGAATGTTCCCATTTTAGTTCAGCCTGTTGTTCTTTTTTCGTGAATTTTAATAACACAAGTTCTTCTTTGTCAATCCCTGCAATTATTTTACGTTTGACTTCTCTTTTAACTTGCTTTTTTTGATATTTGAGAAAGACAAAAGTTGTTACTGCTGGAGTAACGAAGCATAAAATCAACAATATGCCAAATACTTTATTTTTCAAAGCTTGCATTTGAATGTTCAAAATTAATAAAATATACAAATAAATAAGGGTCTTTTTCAAAGACTCTGCAATGAATTGATTTTTGGAGCTTTGCAATAGATAGATTCTTTTTCAGCAGGAAAGTTTAAAATTCGACGGGGCAAAAACAAATCTCTTCGTGTGGGATTGGAGTTTGCTCATCCATGCATGTATATTTCCTTATAAAGAATTAAATGTTCGTCAGGATTTTCAAATAAACACTAATTTAAATATTTGAAGAAGAACTTAATCCTTTACCAAACAACAAATTTGTAATTTAATATAAAAAAATCATTAACTAAATTACAAAAAATTATTGATATACAAGCCCATATTGAATGATTCAGGTTTTACTGCTGAATTTAGGTAAAGAGGATGATGCGGATGTCCTCTTTTTGTTATTTTCCCAAATATTATCCAATTACATTGATGAACTTTGGTAATATTATAAATATCCCTTAAGCATTGATATAAAAAAGGCCTATTTTCGATATTGTTACCCCATGCAGCCCAGATAGATTTTTGAGTGCTTTGTTTTAAAAGGTTTTCGATAATCATGCAGTTTCTGTCATGGATACGGTTATCACATTTGATATGAATTTTTTCTGGATCTGTAGATCGTTGCGGGTATATATTCAGCATAACCCAACCGTCAAAATTATTTAATACTGAAATCCTTTTTACGGATCTCAAAGTATTATCAAGTTTATCCGGTTCGGCTATACTTGGATTTATTCCAATACATATCAGCGGATTTTTTCCTTTTATACCTAAAACATATCTGACAGAGTTATTCAGGTCATTTTGGTATATCCATTGAGTGTCCTGGTGGATTTTCATTGTAAAACAGCCTTATATATTGCTTTTTCAGGGCAGATTTCGATGCATTTATCGCATTGATTGCAAGGGAGATTATTTATTATAAAAGAACCAGGAGTGCATTCTACTTCCATGGTAAGGCAATATTTGATGCATTTACCACAATTGTAGTTTTCTTTTTCAATAATTGCCTTTACATCACAAATCTGAATACATCTGTTGCATTTGCTGCATCGTGCTGCATTTATAACCAAAGCCTTATTCATGTTTATCGGAGTAATATTATGTTCAACAGTTCGGTTTTGATCTGTTGAAACCATGATCAGGGCTTATACCTGCTGCAGTGCATGGTCTAAATCGGCAATAATGTCTTCCACATCTTCAATTCCGACTGAAAATCTTACAAGATCGTCGGTGATTCCGGCTGCAAGTTTGTCTTCATTGCTCACTGCTGCATGTGTCATTGATGCGGGGTGTTGTATCAATGTTTCTACACCACCAAGAGATACGGCTAATAAGGCAAGATGTACATTATCCATTAATCTTCTACCGGCTTCAAAACCACCTTTAAGCCCGAAACTCATCATGGCGCCGAAACCTTTCATTTGTCTTTTTGCCAGTTCATACTGTGGGTGTGTTTCCAATCCCGGATATTTGATCCAGGCAACTTTTGGATGAGCCTGCAGGTATTTTGCTATTTTCATGGCATTTTCCTGGGCACGTTCCATACGAAGGGAAAGTGTTTTTACTCCCCGCAGTACCATAAATGCCTGTGTCGGGTCCATATTACAGCCCGAATAAATCATCGAATGACGAATTTTTTTAAATATTTCCGGCTCTTTTGTAATCACAATTCCCCCAACAATATCGGCGTGACCGTTGATAAATTTTGTTACGGAATGCAGTACTAAATCGGCTCCCAGATCAAGAGGTTTCTGCAGAAAAGGAGATGAAAATGTATTGTCGACAACCAGAATTAAATGATGTTCTTTTGCAATCTCTGCACAGGCTGCGATATCTGTAATCTCCATTGTAGGATTGGCCGGCGTTTCGATGTATAAAACTTTTGTATTCGGCCTGAGGGCAGATTTAATGTTTTCTAAATTTGATGTGTTAACGAAAGTAGCTTCTACATTAAAGCGCGAAAAATCCTGTTCGAGAACACCTCTGGCTGGTCCGTATACAGCATCAGAGCTGATTATGTGGCTGTTGGCTCCCAGCAATGCCATATAAACACTGTTTATCGCCCCCATGCCCGAACTGGTTGCAATTCCATCATATCCATTTTCGAGGGCTGCAATATTTTGCTCCAGTGCACGTATTGTCGGATTTCCAATACGTGTATAAATATATCCGTTACTTTTACCCGAAAAGCAATCAGCCCCATGTTGTGCATTTTTAAATTTAAATGTTGAAGTCTGATAAATAGGCACCGTGGCACTCCCGAATTCTTCTTCAAAAGCACCTGCATGAATTAGTTTGGTGTTAAAACCTGTTTCTTTTGTATTCATTGAATTAATATTTTATTTTGGTTAAAAAGTTTTTGTAATGATTTTGTAAAATAATCAGGGGGAGGGCAGGCTTTTAATGTCTTCTTTTCAACAAAAGCCAGGGTGATTTCTGCCGTATTAATCAAAACACCACCCTGATTATAAAGTTCATAATCAAATTTCATCCTTGCTTTCGGCATTTCATGGATCATTGTTTTTACGGTGAGCAAATCATCATAAAATGCCGGTTTGATAAAATTGAACTTCATGGAGATTACCGGCATGAGAATGCCTTTCAATTCCATATTTTTATAACAAAGCCCGAATTCATCCATCGCATTCCAACGTGCATTTTCAAAGTATTTCACATAATTGGAATGGTGAACAATGCCCATCTGGTCTGTATCGGAATAATTTACTTTAAACGATGTTTCATGTACGATCATCATTTTTGGTTATGATCACAGTTTTCGTGACTATGGCAGCTTTGCCCGCTGTCAGTGATGGATTCTTCAAGGTAAGCCTGAATCAGATTGTGAACATTACCGCTGCATCCTCGTATCACTTCAATACCGAAATGATTTAACACTCCGAGTGCCCCCATGCCCATATTTCCTGCAAGCATTACAGTAACACTCATGCCTGCCAGTATAGACCCGATGTTTGACTTACATCCGCAACCTTCGGGCGATTTCAGTATCTCTTCGTTCTGAACTTTTCCATTTACAATATTAAAAATGGTATAAAATTCACAATGGCCAAAATGGTCATCAACCTGTCCGTTCCGTGTCGGAACAGCTACTTTTGTATTCATGATATATCCCTTTATTATGTATTAATATTTGGTTAGCATTATTTGTTTTTATGGTATATTTTATCCATAATTGTATTTCCGTCAATTTTTTTTGTACAGAAAAACCAATCATAGCAATGCATATCTTCTTTGTTTTCCATTCGCTCTTTTGCGATCCCGCAAGATCCTGCTGTTGGCACTATAACATCATCACCAGGTTGCCAGTCGGCAGGTGTGGCAATAGAAAAAGCATCTGCAGCCTGCATTGCAATTAATGCACGGTATATTTCATCAAAGTTTCGCCCCAGGCTTAATGGATAATAAATTATTGCCCTGATGATACCCTTTGGGTCAATAAAAAATACGGCTCTGACAGCTTTTGTGCTGCTCTCGCCTGGCTGAATCATACCGAATTTTCTGGCAATTTCCATTGTAATATCCTCTATTAATGGAAATTTTACTTCGACATCTTTCATGCCTTTGTATTCTATTTTCTCTTTAATTGTCCGTAACCATGCTATATGGCTATATAAGCCATCCACGGAAAGTCCCACAAGTTTGCAATTTACCTCGGCAAATTTTTCTTCAAGGCTTGCAAAAGTCATGAACTCTGAAGTGCAAACGGGGGTGAAATCCGCCGGATGGCTAAAAAGTATTACCCAATTTCCTTTATAATCACCCGGGAAATTGATTGTTCCCTGGGTGGTTACAGCTTGGAATTCAGGACTGGCATCGCCAATTCTTGGCATCGTGAATTGAATTTGATTTGTTGTTTCCATAGTTTAAAATTTATTGATGTTAATAAATGATATGACCTTTTTCATGTTGATGTTTTCATCATTAATTGTCAACGTTTTTATTCCTGAATTATCTGCATTTCTCAGCGTGTTAATACCAAATTGCAATGAAATAACCATTTCAATTTTGTGTTTGATCATCATCTTAATGATTGACTTGCCTGCATTAACATTAAAATAGCCGCAAATATTTCTGACAAAGTCCGACTCGTGGCTGACTGTATCATATATCATAAAATACCGGCATTTACAAAAGCATCTGTCAATTTTCGAATCCAAAGAATTTCCGTCACTGGCTATGGCAATTTTCATAGGTTTATGGAATTATATAGTACTATGTTTATTTGTCCGGCATAATGCAGGTTCTTTAGTTACATTATTAAGATGAACCAATTCTTCCTCTCCAAAAAAATTACAGCCATTACATCTGACATGGTTTTTTTTACCATTGATAAGTTTATAACATCTCTTACATCTGAGCCATTCACTTTCAAATTCCACGTTACCTCCGATGATTTCAATACATTTACCTTCAGCAAAGGCTGTGGCAATTTTTTTTAAAGCGCTGTTGTACAAACGGGTAAATGTCGGCCTCGAAATCTGCATTTTTTCTGCCGCATCATCCTGTTGAAGATTGTCGTAATTGATATATTTAAATCCTTCAAACTCATCATAGTTGAGCATGATGGATTCTGTTTTGCATTTTTTAAGCCCGTATGGCTTAAATCCGATCATTTTTGGCGGGGAGCAAACCCTGCGGTTACGCTGAGGTCGTGGCATTCTTGTTATTTTTTTAATGATGTCATCAAAAATACAGGATACTCTTTTGACCCGGCATTATCCAGGTTCCATCTTATTGTAAATTGCTTTCTTACGTTGATCTCGCTGAACCCTGCTTTTCTTAGTGTTGCTGCAAGTTGATCAACATCAAAACCGTGATGTCCGGTGAATCCTTCATCGTGAAACGAGCCATCTTCCGGGTACAGATCAGCAATGGCAAGATATCCGCCAGGTTTAAGCAATGCATAAAATTTTTTAATAATGCCTTCCACATCCATAACATGATGAAGCACCATCTGTGTCATGATAAAATCGAAGTTTTCGTTTTTAAGTTCATGTTGCTCAAGATCGAAATGCAGGGCTTTCATTTTAGTAATACCCGCGCTTTGTATTTTTTCGTTGGCCATCCTGGTCATCTCAGATGAACTATCGATCAAAACTATTTCACGGAAGTGATCCTGAAGCAAGAAACTGAGCAATGCCGTCCCGGCACCATATTCCATCGCCCTCATGTCAGGAGTGAACCTTAACGAACCTGCGATACCTTCCGCTATTGATATGGAGCGTTCATGGTGTACCGGATTTTTATCCCACTCCCCGGCTTTTTTATCAAATTCATTCATTAGTACAAAAATTTTTGGCAAAAATAATGAACCTACGTTCAAAATACAAATTTATTTTGTAAATTTTTCAAATTATAATACCTGTCAGATTTTCCCATAAAAGACTAAAGTCCCGAATAATCATAGGCTTTCTTCTAAATGCTCCCTTATAGGTCGTTTAGAGATTTTCAACCCACAAATTTTACCTGCAATATTCTCAAATAATGGCTAAAGCCCATTCTTACGGAGTTTATTAAACAGTTCAACCAATAGGGACTTCAATCCCGAACCCATGTTTGTGATATTAATTCAGGCTTACTTGATTTTAAAGGGAACTTTTAAACTGATGATGAAATTTCTACCGGGATTATAATATCCGCATTCTTTTAATGTTGAAAGATGGTCTACGTATTTTCTATCGAAAATATTGTTAACGCCAAATGATAGCGATATAAGCTGGTTTCCTGCTTTCACACTTGCTCCGACACCTGCATTGAGTAATGAATATTCCGGTGTGGGATCTTCTTCAGGGGCCGGGTGATTTTGCCGGAAAACGGTAACAGCATTTATTTTTATGAAAGCATTTCTTAAAAATCCGAGTTTGTTTTTTTGAGCTGTTACTTCAAAGAATAGTTTATTCGCGGGTATGAAAGGCAGGTAAATTCCATCGTTCCTGATGCCCGTAACCGTCGAAAACGATGCTTCTCCCAACAGCCATTTCACTCTTTTGGGATGGATCTGCATTCCGGCCTCACCGCCAAATAACATGGCATCAGCCTGGATATAGCGGTAATTTTTGTCGCCGGCTTCTGTAGTATCATTTGTGGGATCAAGGTAGATGTATCTTCTGATATAATTGTAAAAACCTGCGATGTCTAAGGTGATGTCCTGGGTATGATAATGGCAGCTTAAATCCGTTTCGAGGGTATTTTGTGGTTTCAGGTTTTTATTGCCTTGTTCATAGCGGGTTTCATGAAGTCCGTTTGAAGTTAGCTCTGCCAGATTGGGAGTCCGGTATGCCGTGGCAAGGTTCAGGCGGAACAGGAGCTTATCTGATACGGAGTATGTGGCGCCGAATGAGCCGCTGAAACTTCCGTAATGCATGTTCAATGATTCACGGTAGTTGTACATTGAGGTATCACCGACAGCTTCGGTCGCAGTAGTTTTATAATCATATCGTCCTCCAATCTGCAGGCGAAGCTTTTTGAAAAATGTATACTGCAACAGGCAAAAGGCTGAGTAATTACTGATTCTGGCATCGGGGAGGAGGATCACTTCAGCATGTTTATAATTCCTGTTGACCTGGTTTAATCCCTGAAATCCTACAATATATTCCGACTTTTCTGTTGAGGGAAAATATATTTTGGATTCATAGGTGATGGTAGAAAGATTCATGGCGATTTCAGTCGTGTCTTCTCCTGCATAGTGCAATAATCCGGCATACTGGTATGAAGCATTCAGCTCTATTTTATAATTTTTGATGAACAACTTGTTTTGAGAAGAAAAAAGATGATTATTCATTTGTTCATACCATATACTGTTTTTTCTTCCACGCGATGTGATTTGTTCAACTGCCTCATCTTCAACGAGCCCGAGTTTTTGCATATTGTAATCGTAATATATTTTGAAAACACCGTTCTTATTGGTGAAGCCTCCATCGGTTTTTATACTGTATTCATTAAACCTTGAATTCGGGACAAAATCCCCACCGCCCTGCAAATAGTCAGCATTAGTTTTATGTTCGGCACGAAGACCTGCAAAGAATTTTTTTGACGCGCCCTTTATTCCCAGGTTGTTGTAAAAGCCGAGTGAATTGGAGAAAAAATCGGAATTAAAGTCACCATTAATGCTTCCGACAGCAGCGTTTTTTTCTTTTATAAAGTTGATCACTCCGCCTATGGCATCTGCTCCATACAGTAGTGAGGCCGGTCCTTTTATGATCTCAACACCTTCGATTCCGGCGTCATCAATGCCCAGCGGATGATGGTCTGAATACTGGTAGTTTTCAAACCTGACACCATTGTTAAGAACCAGGACATTATCTTTTGACAAGCCTCTGATCACGGGTTTCGATACGCCGTTACCTTTTGATATCATATCAATTCCCGGAACCCTGGTCAGGATTTCAGTGAAGTTAGGTGATGAGATATTTGTACTCTGGTTGAGTTTTAAAACATCAATTTTTACGGCGTTTTCATGTTGTGTGGAACTATATCCGCCTGATATTACTACTTCTTCCGATTCAAGCGGGGCCTCAATAAGCGTAATATCAAGAACTTGTTTTATCCCTGTTAAAAAAACGGTTTTGATCTCATTATTATAGCCTATAAATGAAAATTGTATCCTGATTTCTCCACGGGGTAAATTGTTTAATATATATAATCCATTGGTATCAGACACCGTGCCTTTATTGATCTCGGGAATGAATACCGTAGCTCCGGCCAGAGGATTGTTATTATGGTCAGTGATTTTTCCTTTTATCTGGTTTTGCGCAATGGCAGTAAAATGTAACAATGCCAATGCACAAAGCATAATCATATTCTTCATATCATTAGATTTTTAAGTTTATTAACCTGAAAAATTTACAAGGATTTTTCACCTGTTTATAAATAGGTCAGGTTAAAAGTTAAGATTAAGAGTGTACCGTTTTTATCCTGCAAAAGGCGGTGCACGCAACGAAAAGGAAAGAGGAGCCCTTAAAATTATATTTTGGCTGCGGTAAAATGAAAAATATTTATCAGTATAACATACTTTGCCAATGGCAGAATCATTGAATTTCGAATGTAAGGTCAAGAATTCATATTTGCATAACTCGCAGTTTGGATGATAATCATGTATGTGCTTCTCCTTACCGGCGTTGCAGAAAAAATGGTGATGGCGATGGAAATCCCTGACTATTGTTGGGAAGAGAAACAATAATAATAAAAAGACAGCAGAAGTTTTTCTAACATAATCCGATACCTTATTAATTGTTAATCTCATAGAGCCACTGTCTCATTAGCAGGCAAAATAACGAAATAATTATTAAAAGAATTAAATTATTACAGAAATTATAGATGAAGCCACAATACTATTATACAACCATGTAAAGGAATATGCCTGCTTGTTATTGCTTATTATTAATTCTGTGCAAATATGACAGCATGCAATATCTGGCCGCAAAATAAAATGGGTGCGCTCGTTTTCTTTCTTAAATTTCAGGTATAAATAAAATAAAGCCATAGAAGAAAAGCATTGTGCTTCTGCTATGGCATTTTGATTAATTAGTGTTTGTAAGAAAACGCCAATTTTTTCGTTACGCTTGCGCCCAAAATGCTCATGTACACCAATAAACTCCGCTTTTTGTCGCTTCGCAAGCATCAA
>CAZVKJ010000011.1:54148-90275 GCA_964626855.1 uncultured Bacteroidales bacterium | reverse complement strand
ATCGTAAACAAGGATACTGTTCCGGCTAGTCAGTATGGCAAATGTCTTTCCATCAGAAGAACATTTTAACATTTTAGGGAATTTATCATTAATGCTGAATACCTCACTAATTTCTCCATCATTAATATTTAGCTTATATACAAATTTATCGGTTAATAACTGCATAGATTTTCCATCCGGTAAAAATTCAATCTGTTTTATTGAAACATCAAAATTCTTCCTGTAAACGATTTGTCCGTCAGCCGAATTGATGCAGTATAAAATATTATCGACGTAGCTTGTTCCCAAAACATAATTTGAATCTGGACTTTGTTTCGAAAACCTGATTGTTTTCCCGTCAATATTATTCAACCTTAATATTCGTTTTCCGTTCATGTAATAGGAATCATGCATATTATTACTGTCCTTTACAGAATTTATTCTCTTTTCAAGAAATACAGTATCAGTAAAACTAAATTTACTGAGATCAAAAACAGGACAGATATCTTCATCGCTAGTCATTATTATCAATTTGTCAGTATTTTCATAGCTAATGGCATCGTCAATAGGGAAACCAAAATGCATTATTGTATCAAGAGTATATTGTTTTCCATTAAAAGTGAAGATAACGGCTTTTATATTATCATTGTCATAAACATATTGTTCATCATCAACATGATATTTAATACCTTTTATTTTACACGTTGTTGCAAGAATCTTTCCCTCGCTATTTATAAAGAAATCAGTGATAGAAGGATAGAAGCAAATGGGAGCGCCAAATTGTTTTTTTTCGATATTCCAGGTTTGTAAAGTATAAAAAGCCGTGGTGTCCTCGTATGACTGCGCAATAGTATCTTTATTGCTTGTACTTATCATTATTGCTCCCAACAAGAGAGTCAATAAAAATTTTTTATTCTTTTTCATAAAATATAACATAGTATACCAATTCATTGTAATATTTTCACAAAACAAATTTAAAAATAAATATTAGTTTTCATGAAAAATACTGGATTCTATATTTGTTTCATCAAATCTTCCAATAAACCTCCAAATTTCACTCCTGTATATTTTGGGGGGAGCTTTTGTTTTCACCATTTCGCATAATTTACAATTTCTTCAATAATGTTTTTTACTACTTCATCTAAATCATCTTTTTTACCCGGAAGGTAAGATTTAAAGAGTAATTCCCCGTTTTTCAGAAGCCGAACATCACAACTGATGTTATTGCCTATTAAATAGTTTTATTCATTCAAAAAATATGTATTGACAAACAATGGTGAAAAAAACACAGAACGTTTAGAAAATACATTTATGCAAGTAGTTTCCCAGAAGTTGTTACTCTTTCTCTGATTAATCATAACTTAGTAAATGATCATCTTCAAAATAGTGCAGGAATTGGCTATGGAAACCAAGGTAGTTTTACTACTCCCAACTAAATACTATAGTTACTGTTCGTCAGTATCCGCCGGCGGACAGTCCTGCTTCCTTCAGTGCATACCTCGCGGTAAACCACCTTGCTGCTTGCTAATGTTTCGGAGTACCACCTCCGCACATACCTGCCCTGAGCGCTGTCGAAGGGAGGGATTTTCACTCTCTGAAAAAAACACACCTATGCCTTAATTTTTAAATATTAATTTGTATTTTTGAAATATTTATAGACCTATTGAAATAGGTGTGTGCACTGCTCATGCAGGGTACATACAGCAAATAAGCTCAAGCAGGGACTTAGTGCTTTGTTGGACTGAACAATGCTAAATTTTAAAATTAGTTCTTCGTAGTAAGATCAGTGCTAAAACCCCCTACCTGTGCTAATTTGATCACGATATGCGTAATTATATGAAAAGGATACTTCTATCTATTATTTTATTTTCGACTATCAATCATTTTGCATTTTCTCAGGACAGCAAAATGGTTGCAGATTGGTTATTCGTTTATTATATGCCATATGACAATAATCTATCGACATATGGAGAGCCGATAATTCAAATGATAAAAGACAGCATGAGAACTGAGAAAGTCATAGTAACTGTTCAAGCTGATTTTAGTGATACATTAGGTATGCGAAGATTAGTAATCACGCATGATAGTATTATCAGATATACTATAAAAAATGAATATTCTGCATTAACTGAAACATACAAAGAATACCTGAAATGGGTATTGAATTCAATCGAATATAAAAAAATAGCAATAGTTTTTTTAGACCATGGTGGAAAATTAGATGAGTTATGTTTAGATGAAAATCCAAAAACAGGCTTTCTAAAAGTTGACAGTTTAAAATCAGTATTCAGTCATCAGGTTGGAAGTAATAAAATAGATTTGCTCTTTTTACAAGTTTGTACAAAAGGCTCAATTGAGCCAATTTTTGAATTTAAAGATGTTGCAAAATATACTCTTTGTTCTCAAATAGAATTGGGAGCACCAAATTACTACTATCATGGACTTTTTGCTGAATTATCAAACAGACCTGAGATGGAAGGTGATGAAGTTGCAAAAATAATTGTTGCAAATGAAGCGGATAACATGTATAATTCCTACACCATCATTAATAATAACAAACTTGATAGCTTGCAAGTTTTAATACAAATGTTTTCAAATCAGATTTCCAACACCCCCCCAATAAAATTGCTTCAAACCCCCACTTACTCATACTATTGCGGTGAAAGATATTGGGATATGATTTCATTTTTTGAAAATATTGATTTAGAAGATTATCCGTCATTACATCTGCAAAAAAATGAGATAGTAGACTTTATCTTAAAAGACGTAATATTATTTCACCAAACGAATCCAAAAAACCATTTTATGAATAAGTTTTCAGGACTATCAATGAGTTGCTATACGAACGAAAAGGAATATAACAATCTGTTTTTTTATAAATTGCTTAAAACACTCAGGCAATTAGAAAATGAAAAATAACACTTTAGAAAAGCAGCCTCAAAAAAACTGTTATCAGTAAAACTAACTTTTTTTATATTGTAATTCACTTGAAAATATATATTGTACTTTACCACACTCCCCAATCAAACTCCAAACTTTCCCTCCTACTTGTAGGCTTCTGTGCTCCGTTGGTCAGGCGTTCCACTTCTGCACTCACATAATCTTTAAGCTCGGAAACCGTAACTTGTCCATCCTTGTTTGAATCAGCAGGCAGCTTTCCATTATTACTTTTTAATCCATTCAGGATACAGTATGTAAATACACCATTCTTCCAATCTGCCGATTCAAGAGCATATCCCACACCCGAAGCAGCAGATATTACTACTGCACCTGACCCCCGACTAAGATTGGCGAAAAGTTCCTGCATCAGTTCAAAACTGTTCTGCAAACCAAGGCCGGAGCCTTCCTCACCTTCCAGATCAGTTCCTTTGTAGCTATATATTTTTAAATCTCCTTTTGCATTATTAATGGCAAGCAACGAATCAGCTATACGAATGTCTTCTTTATCAACCCCCCCACTATGGCAGGCATCCATCAGCAATAGCTTTTTTCGGGCAGGTATCCCATCTAATAGCCCTTCTAAATCATCGTAAAGAATTCCATGCTCTGCTGGATTTTCAAAGTTCATGTCGTAGGTGGCAAAATAAAAATCGTAGTTCTTATCGAGCAGACCATGGCCAGAAACATAAAGTATCACTTCATCATCTACTTTGGTTTGCATGAGTTTTTGTTTCAATGCCAGAATACTATCACGTGTGGCGTTTTGGTTAAAAAGTGTGTCAATGGAGCAATCTTTCGCGGCAAACATTGTTGCCATATCGCGGCCGTCTTTAACTGCATATTTGAGGTTGTAGCGGGCATCTTTATAGTCGGATACGCTGATGGCAACAAGGTAGTTTTTGCCTGTCACCGGGTCTTTAGGCTGATATGTAACATTCACACTTTCTTTATACGACTCCGCCCCTTTCTCATTCAGGCATGACACCTGGATTTTGTTTTTGCCCTGCATCAGTTCTATCTTTTCTTTGATGCTGTATTCATTGGTATTGAAGGCACGCAGGCTCTTACCCACAATGCCGTATAGCGGAACTTCATTAATCCAGATATTGTAACGATCGAGTTTATAGAGGCTGTCGTTGAAGTTCAATTCGATATTAATATCCTTTTCTTCAATTACAGGCATGTATTCAAATTTTTCAATTTCTGTTTCAGGAATATGAAATTCTCCGTCAAGTTGTTCTTCTGTGAAGCCCATCTTCCTGATTCGTTTCAAATAGGCTTTGTGGTATGCTTCAATGAGTTCAGGAGATGAACTGCCCAGTTTTTCCAACACTTTATCAGGCCGATTGTATTTCAGATCGAATTGTTCGAAGGAGTAGATTTTTGTGTTATTAACAATCCAATATAATTTAGTTATAAATCCTGAAGTACAATGGTAATAATTATCCGGTGTCATAAGAATCCGATCTGTTTTATCAATAGCGATTAATCGAATAAGTATTTCTCCGGTTTTATTGTCCCAAAAAATACAACTACCATCTTCAGAAGAAGTCATAATATGTTTGTTGTCGGGACTAAATGATGATGAAACAACACTGGCACGGTGACCTTTCAATTCGAATAACAATTTACCTGTTTCTGAACACCATTTTTTAGAAGTTTGATCCCTGGAAGAAGTGAGAATTTCTTGTCCATTTGCCGACCAGACAATATCCTGAATTTCACCTTCATGAGCCTTATTTTTATACTGCATTTTTTTATTCTCATTTATTTTGAGAAGACACATTGTCCCGTCAAGATGTGTTGTCACAATGCTATTACCGTCCGGACTCCATATTGCGTTCGCCAATTCTGAATCATAGGCATCAATAATTTGTACGATAGAATCTTTTAACACATAATGAATTTTTAGATATTTTGAGCCGGATGATGTTGTCAGAATCATTTCCGAATTTGGGCTCCATGATACAGTATTAATAAAACGAAAAGCGCCCAAAATTACATGGGGTTGTATCATGTCATTTAAAAAATAAACCTCCGGCCTTTGGGGATTCTGTACGAGAAAAAATTTTTTACCATCTGGCGCCCATTTTGATGAAACCAAGAAACAAAACTCCGAATGTATTTCTTTGCAATCATTAACGGATGTAAGATCCCAGAGCCTGGTAATACAATCGGAGGAAGAGATCAGTGCCATCTTACTATCTGCCGACCAATCAATAGAATTAACCCATTCATCCGTTCTAATAAATTTATCTGAAAGCGTCTCTTTCTCACATTCCCAAATTCGGACTATATTATCATCAGAGGCAACTAATAAATAATTTCCGCAAGGACTAAAACAAGCCATATAGCCATCAATGCAATCGATAAGATGAAGATATTTCCTATCCCATATTCTAATCTTTCTATCGGAAGAAATTGTATAAAATAACGTATTTGTTGAGTTAAACGCAGATGATTTGATTTGCCATGCTCTACCAGTCAGATCATTAACAATATATCCTCTTTCTGCATTAATAATCTTTGCTGTTTTATCAGCAGAAGCAGTAAGAATATTCTGATTATTCTTCGACCATTTCAAGGAATTGACAAGCAACCTATGTTTTTCAATTACTAACTGGTCTTCCCCGTTCTCAGAATTCCAGACAACACACCTTCCATCCCTATAGCAACAAGCAATTTTTTTACTTTCATTGCACCATGTATTAGCAATAATTTCACAACTATCACCCTTATGTTTAGAAACTTGTTTATTCTGAAATACATCCCAAACAAAAGATTCCCCATTCGAAGTTGTGATTAGTAGTTTGCTCCCATCAGGTGACCAGTCAACAAGTGTAATATCTGACTGGAAGTTATTGATTTTATGCTCAGGACTATTTTCCTTAGGACCATATTCAAATATTTCTTCTGATGTATAAGCTAATAAGTTATGATTATCCGGTGACCAAATTGCTCTCTTTAGCTTAGGAATATTCAGAAAAACTATTGCTGATTCTTTATGAATGTTCCATACTAAAATATCGCCTTTAACTGTAGATATAAGAATATACTGTTCGTCCTTAGACCATTGTACCGACAGTAAATCCACTTTCACATCAATACAATAAATGACGTTCCCATTTTTTGCATTCCATATTTTAATTATTCCATCAACTGAAGCAGAGAAAATCCTCTCATTGTCGGCTGACCACTCAGCATAAACAATTTCTTCGTCATGACCGTCCAATTCTAGCAATAGCGCACCATCAATAACATTCCAAATTTTTAAAGAACCATCCTGTGCTGATGATAGAATTTTACTGTCGTCAGGGCTGAACTTAGCCATAACGACATTCCATCTGTGCCCATATAATGTATGCAATAGTTTTCCCTTCGATGCATTCCATATTTTTACTGTAAAATCATCAGAAGCTGTTACTATAAGATTTTCAGCATTATTATACTCAGCGTAATTCACTTGTGCCAAATGCCCCAAAGGTAAGCCCAAATGCGGTTCTGTTTGAGCTATAGCTATATAATAATAAACATTTAAGATCAAAACGTTACAAAGAAATGCACTTTTAATCATCACATTAGAATCTTTTTTTCATTATTTGGGGATTCACCACACCCTCCAGTCAAACTCAAGACTTTCCCTCCTGCTTGTAGGTTTCTGAGCACCATTAGTCAAACGTTCAACTTCGGCACTCACATAATCTTTAAGCTCTGAAACCGTAACTTGTCCATCCTTGTTTGCATCAGCAGGCAGCTTTCCATTATTACTTTTTAACCCATTCAGGATACTGTATGTAAATACACCATTCTTCCAATCTGCCGATTCAAGAGCATATCCCACACCCGAAGCAGCAGATATTACTACTGCACCTGACCCCCGACTAAGATTGGCGAAAAGTTCCTGCATCAGTTCGAAACTGTTCTGTAATCCAAGTTTTGTGTTTTGGTTTTCATCTATGATAGTGCCTTTGTACCCATAAGTTTTTATTTGTCCTCTTGAGCCGTCTGCCAGTTCTTTTTGTTCTTTCACTTCAACGATTTCATCTTTATCCACTTCCCCGCTGTGACAGGCATCCATCAACAACAACTTCTTCCTGGCCGGTATGCCGTCAAGCAAGCCTTCAAGATCATCATACAACACTCCTCGCTTAGCTGGGTCAGAGAAATCCATGTCATACGTGGCAAAATAGAAGTCATAGTTCTTATCAAGCAGGCCATGGCCGGAGACATAAAGAATGACTTCATCATCCACTTTGGTTTGCATGAGTTTTTGTTTCAATGCCAGAATACTATCACGTGTAGCGTTTTGGTTGAAAAGTGTGTCAATGAAGCAATATTTTCCGGCAAACATTGTTGCCATGTCGCGGCCGTCTTCAACTGCATATTTGAGGTTGTAGCGGACATCTTTATAGTCGGATACGCTGATGGCGACGATGTACTTGACAGGAATTACAGGTACTTCCGGGAGGTAATTTATCCGAACAGTTTCTTTGTAGCTTTCCACCCCTTTTTCATTCAGGCAGGAAACCTGGATATTATTTTTACCCTGTGAAAGCTCAATAGGAATTTCTTTTATAACCGAATCAGTCTGAAATGACCGAAGATCAATACCATCTATCCCAAAAACCGGGACATCATTTACCCAGACATTGATACGGTTGAGTTTATATTTTCTATCGAAAGCATTTACTTTTAATGATGTATTATTAAGATTTGTAGAAATTGGCAATGAATCATTATTCAAAATAAAAACCTCAGGAACATGAAAATCCGTGGAAAACATTTCTTCAGTGAACCTCATTTTCTTTAGACGTTTAAGGTATGCTAAATGATAAGCAGTAATTAATGAAGTATCTGCTAAACCAATTCGCTGTAGCACAATATCAGGACGATTAAACTGTAGGTCGAATTGCTCTACAGGATATACGTCAAGACCATTGACTCTGTATGAAAGTTTGGATAATGATCTTTTTGATGTAAAATAATACTGATCCGGTGTAATGGAAAAATTATCATAAAACCCAACTGGAACGAATGTCACAATTGGTTGTTTTTGACTAATGTCCCAATATATCACGGTTCCCTCGCTGCTACATCCAAGTATTCTATTATTTTTTGAATTTAATGATAAGGATTGCATATAACCTGCAATTCCTTCGTATTTAATTATTTCAGAAAAATCTTTCATATCATACAGACTCAAACCGAAACCGCCTCCAACTAAAAGATATTTTCCGTCGGAAGTATATTTTAAATGTGTTTTCCATGAACTATTATGCTCTTTGAATTTATGAATTTTTCTTCCGCTGCGAACATCCCAGAGAATCAAATCTGCACCTGCTGTTACCAAATGACTTCCATCTGGAGAAAAACACACATCAACTACTTCGTTGGACTCTTTGAACTTTCCTTTAATTATTCCGCCATCATTAATATTCCACATTATTACTCCATTTTTAGTGCTTCCCAGATATGAGCCAAAGCCGGCAACAATATATTTACCATTTGGAGAAAAGTCAGCCGACCTTAGCTCATTTTCAGCATTCAATGTCAACTTTCTCTCATAATCTGACAGAGAATAGATAAATATCTTGTTACTATCACAGATCAAAAAAGATTTCTGATCCGCAGAAAATCTAAGTGAATGAAATTTACCGTAAGATATTTTTTTTATTACTTCTTCCTTCTCTGCATCCCACAACCAGAGAGACCAACCTGCCGAGAGTACTTTCTGGCTATTTGGCACAAAACTCACTTCTTTAATACCCCATTGTATTTTCGAATAATCAGGTATGTGTGGTGGTTTGACATTAAAGCCAAATATTTTGTTTAATGATGCAAGAGATATGTCCCAAAGTTGAGGGTTTACTGTATATGTGGCGGTAAAACACCTGTCATCGTTTGAAAATGATGCAAATTTTATATTATTTGATCTTCCCTGAAACGAAATCTCTTTCTTTATTTCGTTGAAATCCCATTTTTCAATAATATAATTTGATCCCTCTGCAAATAGAAAATTACCATCAGGCGAAAAAGCTACTTTATTATGAATTTCATTAAAATCAAACATTTTTGTAACTTCTTTCATTTCGGCAATATTAAAAATGCGAACTGTTGTATCTTTTTCTTCTGAAAAATATAACGAAGCAGAAACCACATATTTACCATCAGGAGAGAATTTTACATCGTTTACCCAATTAAGATGCGATGAAAAATCAGCAATCTTTTCCCCATTGAAAATATTCCATATAATAACTTTTTTGTCCCATCCTCCTGAAACAGCATAAGCACCATCAGGTGAGACATCAATAGAGGTAATATAACTCGTATGACCTTCCATTGTTCTGATTGGCAATATGGAATAAACAGACCAATACTTTATGCTTTTGTCAAAAGAACAGGATAGAAAATTATTTCCATCAGGAGTGAAACAAACTGATTTAATTTCCCGAGTATGCCCTATATATGTTCTTAATAATTCGGTTGTTTCAAAATCCCATAATTTAATCGTATTATCCCGAGAACCAGTAAGTATATATTTTCCATCGGGCGAAAAAATAGCACAATTAATATAATATTTGTGACCTTTAAATGTTTTTACAACTTCAAAATTGGCAATATCATAAATTACTGCATCAGCTCCTACACTTGCCAGTATGTATTTATCATCTTTTGAAAAGCACACACTTTTAACGTCATCAGGAAAAACACTGAATTTTCTTATCATTTGCCCTTGAATACAATCCCATAAAATGATGTTATTATCCCTTGAACAAGAAACCATATATTTCATATTGTTAGACACAGCAATACCCGTAATGTCCCATGAATGCCCTACAGGAATAATTAATTCTGCTTGTTGACCAAATATAGATTTAACCGAAACAAAGTATGTGAGAATAATGACACTTAAGGCCCTTAGTATTGATTTTATCGTTTTTCTATTTCGCATACTTTACCACCTCATCAATAATTTTTATTACTAAATCATCCAGATTGCTTTTATTTCCCGTGGCGCTGGCACCGTGCAATGTTTCACCGGATTTCAATAATCGAATTTCACAAAGTATAGTTTGGCCTTTGATAGTATAACGGATATTTATTTTATTCGCGCTCTCTGTTTCCTTACCAGCATAGATAATTTTCTGATCAATCCCTCTTTCGGAAATTTCCAATAGTTTTTCATTGATCAAACCTTTTAGATTGAGATTATCATCCAATGTTTCATCATTGATCACATTCGCGCACACAACCACGGGTTTCTCATCTGCCAGATGTATACTATTCTTCACTTCTTCATCCACCTCACCTATGCGGATATTGGCTGTACCAAAGGGCTGAGCATCCTGTTTCAATCCGAGGCTGCTTACAAGCTGTTTCAAATATTTTTCACTTTCAAGGAACCATTTCTGCACATTCAGGTATCTGCCCTCTTCCAGTATGTCGGGATTATTTTTCAGCACCGATAACAGGCTGTATGTAAGCAAACCCTGCTCATACTGCGGTAGTTCGTAAGCACTTTGTTCCGATGCTGATGCAGCAAGAATAAACACGCCTGATTTGTCCCGAAGGTCTTCCACTTGGCGTATGCGGCGGGTTTCGTCATCGCTGCGTACCAAGGCTGCAAGCTCTTTGCTGGCCTGACCGCTGTTGCAGGCATCAAAAATAAGAATGGTTTTGTTAGCTTTCATTTTAAAAGGGCCTTCAAAACTCAACCACTGTTGCAACTCCTTAGTGCTGATGCCAATCTGACTGACACCTGAAGCATCAGCTGTTAAAAAAGTAAACTTTTTGTTCTCACTGCCCTGCATCACCCCGTGGCCTGCAAAGAAAATCAGTACAATGTCTTGGGTTCTTGCCTTTTTTCCGATGTCTTCCATGGCTTTCCGTATGCCTTCCTTCTCGGGAGTAGTGTATCCCGAGCCGGGCTTCACATTGCTTTGGATCATATACGTGAATACATTTGAATCGCCGAGCAGTTTTTTTGCACTCAGCTCCAGCGCACTGCCGAAGTCGGCAGCGTCTTTGGCAGGATAGTTCAGATCAAGTATGCCTTCTTTATAATCATTCACCCCGACAATGACCGCAAACATGCGAGGAACTACAAAGGTTTTTGCTTCGTCCTGTTCGTTAATAACAGTTCCCCTTGAGCGCAGCAAGCTGCCTTCTAGTTTGGCTACGGCTACCACCTTTACGCTATTTTCCTGACCAGGAATAAAATGTAAACGAACCTGTTCATGCAGCAATTTCAGAATATACACCCCACTATCAACTTTCAATTCGTTGATCGGAAAGTTATACACCATTTTGCCGTTGACATACACTTCCACGAACTCGACGCCTAGCTTGCGGGGAGTAATACGGTAATGGTAGCAGGATGTATCGCTTTCCACCCTTTCCACAAGTGGCAGCGTACCGCAGATAGGCAGATTAGAAAGCTTCTCGTAGTTGATCTTCTGTCCTGTCATTATCTTCTCCGCAAGCCCAGGCACATACAGCGCGTCCTTCATTTGCGCCAGATCAATGATCTCGTTACCGCATACGAAATAAAGGTAGTCTCTTGCACCTTCTGTTCCATCGTAATGGTAATCTTGATCGTATACTAGCCAATCGTTGTTTATGAGTTGCAGACGGGTGTAAAGGATTTTGCTGGTAGCCACATCCCATACGATAGTTTTGTCATCATCACCGGTTGTAAGGATGTATTTTCCGTCCGGGCTGAAAACAGCTGATAAAACAGTCGAAACATGTCCTTCTAATATATGCAAGAGCTTACCGTTTAAGGCATTCCATATCCTGGCTGTATTATCGCCTGATATAGTAACTATCAAGTTGCTATCGGGGCTGTATAATGCTGAAATGATAAAATCATTATGCCCTTCCAAGTTATGCAACAACTTACCAGTTGATGCATCCCATATCTTGGCTGTTCCATCATATGACGCAGTCAGTATCCGGCTACAATTAGTGCTGAAAATAGCTGAGCTAATTACAAAAGTATGCCCTTCCAGAGTATGCAATAACTTACCGCTTGTTGCATCCCAGACTTTGGCAGTATAATCATCTGATGCTGTTACTATCTTTCTATCATCAGGGCTGAATTGGGCAGTTATAACACTACTAGTATGCCCTTTCAGTGTATGCAATAGTTTCCCGGTTTCGGCATCCCAGATCTTGGCTGTATTATCTTCTGATGTTGTTACTATCCTTTTACCATCCAGGCTGAATTGCGCAGTTATAACACTACTATTATGCCCTTTCAGTGTATGCAATAGCGTTCCACTTTCGGCATCCCAAATAATGGCTGTATTATCCAAAGAGGCAGTAACTATCTGGCTACCATTAGGGCTAAAAACTGCTGAATTGATCCAACTATAGTGTCCTTCAAGGGTATGCAAAAGCCTACCAGTTGCAGCATCCCATATTCTTGCTGTATTATCCCAAGAAGCAGTAACTATTCTGCTGCCATCTATACTATAAACTGTTGATTGGACAAAACCATTATGCCCTTCCAGTTTAAGCAATGGCTTACCATTGAAAATATCCCATATCTTGGGAGTTTTATCATATTTTCCAGATGTCAATATCCATCTTCCATCAGGGCTAAATATAACTGATTCAACATCATCAGTATGCCCTTCTAGAGTATGCAACAACTTGCCGCTTGAAGCATCCCATATCCTTGCTGTTTTATCATTCCACCCAGAAGTCACTATCTGGCTGCCATCGGAGCTGTAGACAGCCGAGCTGGCAATCCCTTCCATAACATACAATAGCCCACCGCTTGATGCGTCCCATATTCTGGCTGTTTTATCACAAGAGGCAGTAACGATCCGGTTGCCATCGGGGCTGAAAATAGCTGATCCGACCCAATCAGTGTGCCCTTCCAAAGTACGCAACAGAATCCCGCTGTTGGCATCCCAAATCCTTGCAGTACTATCCTTAGAAGCGGTAACTATCAGGTTGCCATCAGGGCTGAAAATAGCATTGTTCACTTCGGAAGTATGCCCTTCTAAAGTATGCAAAAGTTTCCCGTTTGTGGCATCCCAAATCTTTGCAGTACTATCCTTAGAAGCGGTAACTATCAAGCTGCCATCAGGGCTAAAAATAGCATTGTTCACATCGGAAGTATGCCCTTTCAGAGTATGCAAAAGCATTCCGTTTGAGGTATTCCATATCATTGCAGTTTTATCCCGAGAGGCAGTAACAATGCAATTGCCATTGAGACTGAAAACGCCAGAACTAACTATCCATACGTGCCCTTCGAGGATGCGCAACAACTTGCCGCTTGAAGCATCCCATATCCTAGCTGTATGATCCGAAGAGGTAGTAACTATTAGACTGTCATCGGGGCTAAAATCTATTGAATTGACCCAATCAGTATGACCTTTTAGAGTATGTAATAACTTGCCGCTTGAGGCATCCCATATTTTGGCTAAATGATCATTTGAGGCAGTAATTATCCTGCTGCCATCGTGGCTAAAAACAGCCAATCCAACCCAATCAGTGTGCCCTTCCAAGGTATGCAACAGAATCCCGTTTTTGGCATCCCATATTCTTGCTGTTTTATCCCAAGAGCCAGTAACCACCTTTTTTCCATCAGGGCTGAATTGGACAGATACTACATAAAAAGTGTGCCCAATCGGCAGCATCAATTTGGGCTCATTTTGTGCAAAAATCTTTATTGTTGCTAAAACGATTAATGCAAAAAGAAATAATGTTTTTTTCATAACTTTTTTTTTGTTACCACACCCTCCAGTCAAACTCCAAACTCTCTCTCCTACTCGTTGGTTTCTGGGCTCCGTTAGTCAAGCGTTCCACTTCTGCACTCACATAATCTTTAAGTTCATTAACATTTACCATTTTATCACCATTGGCATCTGCAGCCAGATTTTTCAAACCGTTCAGAATGCAATAGGTGAATACTCCATTATTCCATTCCGGCGACTCCAGAGCGAAGCCTGTGCCTGCCGCTGCTGATATTACCACCGCTCCAGAGCCTCTTGTATGGTTGGCAAATAGTTCCTGCATCAGTTCAAAACTGTTCTGTAATCCAAGTTTTGTGTTTGGGTTTTCATCTATGATAGTGCCTTTGTACCCATAAGTTTTTATTTGTCCTCTTGAGCCGTCTGCCAGTTCTTTTTGTTCTTTCACTTCAACGATTTCATCTTTATCCACTTCCCCGCTGTGACAGGCATCCATCAACAACAACTTCTTCCTGGCCGGTATGCCGTCAAGCAAGCCTTCAAGATCATCATACAACACTCCTCGCTTAGCTGGGTCAGAGAAATCCATGTCATACGTGGCAAAATAGAAGTCATAGTTCTTATCAAGCAGGCCATGGCCGGAGACATAAAGAATGACATCATCATACACTTTGGTCTGCATGAGTTTTTGTTTCAATGCAAGGATGTTATTTCGGGTGGCATTTTGGTTGAACAGGGTGTCAATCAGAGTATTCTTGCCTGTGAAAAGCGCTGCCATGTCACGCCCGTCTTCCACAGCGTATTTTAAATTGTATCGAGCATCCTGGTATTCGGAAATACATATAGCAATGAGATACTTGTCAGAATTTACAGGTACTTCCGGGAGGTAACTTATCCAAACAGTTTCTTTGTAGCTTTCAACACCTTTTTCGTTAAGACATGAAACTTGTATTTTATTCTGGCCATAAGAAAGAT
The DNA here is from genome assembly GCA_964626855.1 of uncultured Bacteroidales bacterium. Taxonomy (GTDB): domain Bacteria; phylum Bacteroidota; class Bacteroidia; order Bacteroidales; family CAIWKO01; genus CAIWKO01. The sequence goes on along the minus strand of CAZVKJ010000011.1, from coordinate 75,675 downwards.
GAACAGGGATCTCTTTTATTAAAGAATTTGTATTAAGCAAAAGGAGATCAACACCGTTGGTTCCAAAAATCGCCACATCATTAATTAAGATATTGATACGAACAAGGATATATTTACTGTCGTTTGCTTTCACATTCAGTATGACATTTGGCTGGTCTGTAGCCATGGGTAAAGAATCCCTGTTGAGTATTACGACTTCTGGTATATGAAAGTCCCGACTGAACATGCCTTCGTTAAACTTCATTTTTTCCAGACGTTTGAAATATGCATTCTTGTATGCCATGATAACAGAAGAATCAGCCACCCCGATTTTTTGCAAAACCATATCAGGCCGGTTGTACTGAAGATCAAACTGATCAAACGGGAAAGCGGACAACCCAATTCTGAAGCCAAGAAATTTTGCAGATGCTTTGGAACACATATAATAATTATCTGCCGTATACGCTATCCAATCAGTGCTATCAATGCATATAAAAGTGGCAAGGCATGTATCGCTAAGAGTATTCCAAATCCGGATAGTGGCATCATCAGAACAGGATATAAATTTTTTATCATTTTCAATAAAGCGCACAGCATTCACTCTGTTAGTATGCCTATAAAATGTTCTTATTTCTTTTTTTTCAAACAAATCCCATAGTATTATGCTGCCATCAGAAGATGAAGTCAATGCAAGTCTGTCATCAGATGAAAGGCATACGGATTGAAATGGTGAACCATTGTGCACGATAGTATAAATTGATTCGTTCCTGTCAACATCCCATATCTTCATTGTGCAGCCAGAAACAGAAATAAAATTTGGTGTATGATGAAAAAAATCAAGAGAGGATATATAATCATCATGCTCCCTGCTATACATTCTACTGAAGGACTTTTTTTCTACATTCCATAGTTTTATTAAATTATCTATGGAGCCGGTGACAAGGTGTTTCCCATCGGGTGAAACACAGATTGCTGTAATATCATTTTTCACTCCCCCTGTGAATGTTGTTAATTCTCTCGTCGCAATATTTATGTTTTGCGGAATTCCTTTAAGTCCACCGGTAATAATATTACTTTCATCATTCGCAAACACGGCTTCACGTACCGCATAGCAGCTTACTCCATTTATACATGGATCTTCATACTTCCACACCTCTATGATGTTATCAACATCCCAGATTCTGACACTTTCGTCCCATGAGCCCGATAATAGTTTGGCTTCGTCATGCGAAAAAGACAGAGTAAAGATGCTGTTACTATGTCCCCCAAAGGTCTTCAGTTTTGGATATGATTTCAGGTTCCACAGTTTTATAGAATAATATCCTGAATTATATCCAAAACCACCGGCCAGATATTTAGCACTATTTGCATAACAAACCGATGTCGCTAATTGTGAATGGCCTGATATGGTTTGTATTTTTTTACCATCGCGAAAATCAAATATTTCCAACCTGGCTTCAGCAAAACCGGCCACGATATACTTTTCATCAGGAGATAAACTAAGTGAACTGATAAGCCCATCAACATGGATTTCAGAAACCAATTCCTGTGAATTCGCATTCAACACTTTAATTGTCCCGTCCCAACATGAAGCTATGATTTTTTTACAGTCAGAGGTAAAAAATGCCGCACTCACGGGTTGCGCGCAATCAATAGCAGCCACTTCATTTTTTGACAATATATCCCATATCTTTATCACTCCTAAATCTGAACATGATATTATTTGTTTATTGTCCGGGGAAAATGCCACATGTGAAAGCATAACATGCTCAGAAAAAACTCCGACGATTTGTTTTTTTTGAAAATCCCACAGGCAAATTGTATTATCCCACGAGCCTGAACAGAAATACTTACCGTCACTTGAAAATGCCAATGACCTCACGCGGTCAGTATGCTTTTTCAGTGTTTGTATTTCTTTACCTGTTAGAATATCCCATATTTTAATGGTATTATCCTGAGACCCAGAAATGACATATTTATTATCAGGGCTAAAACAAATGGCTTCTACATTCGATTGATGGCCTGCCAGGGTCTTTATGGCTTTTCCCAGCATAATATCCCAGATGATAATTGTTCCGTCCTGAGAACCGGAAGCAGCCATTGCATCATTGCTGCTAATATCAACACAATAAACAGCTCCTTTGTGCCCCTTCAGGCTTCTTAATTCAAGGCCCGTCCGCGCATCCCAAAGCTTCACAAGTTTGTCAGCCGAACCTGATAAAATGAACTTCCCATTGTTAGAATACTTTACAGAAAATATCTGATCAGTGTGGCCAAGAGGTATAATTAACTCAGGTTCCTGACCCGAAGAATGAATCCAGAAAAGAACAAAAACAAGAATTGCTATGTAATATTTTGAAGACATACTTATCATCTATAGTTTTTTTACCACACTCTCCAATCAAACTCTAAACTCTCCCTCCTGCTCGTAGGTTTCTGAGCTCCGTTAGTCAACCGTTCTACTTCCACACTAACGTAATCTTTAAGCTCTGAAACAGAAACTTGTCCGTCATTATTTGCATCAGCAGGCATTTTTCCGTCCTTATTTTTTAACCCGTTCAGGATACAGTATGTAAAAACACCATTATTCCAATCTGCAGATTCAAGGGCATATCCAACGCCCGAGGCAGCAGATATAACTACCGCACCTGAACCACGACTAAGATTAGCAAAAAGTTCCTGCATCAGTTCAAAGCTGTTCTGCAGGCCAAGGCCGGAACTTACTTCGCTCTCTATATCGGTTCCCTTGTAACTATATACCTTCAAATCTCCTTTTGCTTCAGCATTGGCTAACAAAGAATCTGCAGTTCGAATGTCTTCTTTATCCACTTCTCCACTATGGCAGGCATCCATCAATAATAGCTTTTTTCGGGCAGGTATCCCATCTAATAGCCCTTCTAAATCATCGTAAAGAATTCCACGCTCTGCTGGATTTTTAAAGTTCATGTCGTAGGTAGCAAAATAGAAATCATAATTTTTATCCAGCAAGCCATGGCCAGAAACATAAAGAATAACTTCATCATCAACTTTGGTTTGCATGAGTTTTTGTTTGAGGGCGAGTATGCTTTCGCGGGTGGCATTTTGGTTGAAAAGTGTGTCAATGGAGCAATCTTTTCCGGCAAACATTGTTGCCATGTCGCGGCCGTCTTTAACGGCATAGTTGAGGTTGTAGCGGGCATCTTTATAGTCGGATACGCTGATGGCAACAAGGTAGTTTTTGCCCGTCACCGGCTCTTTAGGCTGATATGTAACATACACGCTTTCTTTATACGACTCCGCCCCTTTCTCGTTCAGGCATGACACTTGGATCTTGTTTTCTCCCTGCATTAATTCAACGCTCTCTTTGATACTATATTCCAGGGCATTGAAGGTACGCAGGCTCTTTCCCGCCATGCCGTAAAGCGGAACCTCGTTGATCCAAATGTTGTAACGATCCACCTTATACTTATCGTCTCTGAAATTCATAACCAGTTCTATATCTTTCTCGTCAATCACCGGCATATATTCAAAATTCTCGATGGCCGTTTCGGGAATATGAAACTCGCCGCTGAGTTGTTCTTCGGTGAAACCCATGCGTTTGATGCGTTTAAGATATGCTCCGTGGTATGCTTCAATTAAAGTGGAATCGGCATAGCCCAATCTTTCTAAGACAATATCGGGGCGGTTGTATTTGAGGTCGAATTGCTCTAAAGGATAAGCAGTATTCTTTATCACAAAATGAAGCAATGATGACACATTTTTGGATGATTTATAAAACCCTTCTTTTGTCATGAAACAATATTGATTTTTTCCACCATCATTATACTGATAATAGTTTGCCAGAAAATTCCCGTTCTTCATATCCCAGATACATATTGACTGATCATCGCTGCTGCTGATAAGTTTGTCATTGTCGTTTTTTAAATCCAGGATGGCTGCTTTGTGCATCCAAAGCCTGTAGAGGAGTTTTTTATTAAAATAATCCCAGACAAATATTTCTCCATTTTCCATTCCACATACTAAAATATCATTTTTATGGTCATATAGCATTTTTGTAATGTACTGGGGATGATAGAAATAGTCTTGTCCGTAAATTCCTGTATAAATATTATAATTGCGTATCACATTTTTGCCGATAAGAACTATGGAATCATTATCTGTAAAACAAACATTAGTCATGATATCACATGCCGGACTTTTTATTTTTACAGCTGATGATTTCGATAGCTTAAATAATTTTAAACTGTATTCAAAACCACTTTCAGTATTTTCAAGGAATACAAAATTATCGCCTTTTTCACTCCAATCTGCTTTATAGGAGGTAGATCCGTTGAAAGGGAACGTGCTTAGAAATCTGAAATTCTTTAAGTCACAGAATGCTATCCTCCCCGATGTTACGGATGCAGCATAATTTCCGGCAGGTGATACGTCTGTATATTCAAATCCGAAGAAAATGTCCTTAGGTTTCAGAATACTTGCAACTGCAATGGTATCTCCTGCATAGTTCATTTTTGCAATTCCAATACGTTCCTGTTCTGTTAAAAAATTTAAAACCAGATTTTGGAGAAAAGAGTTATCATCCGATATGGTTATCTCCTGCATATCAGATGTATATTTTATGTTTGCATTTTTCATATCCAGAATGCAACGACCAGAGGAAAAGAATTGATTTTTCAGGGAGATGTGATCAAGCCAGACATCGGAACCTTCGTTTTGTTTTAGTCGTTTGATATTAAAAAATATGGATTTGGAATTGACATCCCAAAAACTGATTCCATCTGAATAATCAACCAAATAAATCGTGTGGTCATTAATCATTCCGGCTTCCTCTGTGTATTGTTGTGCAACTATATTATTTTCCTGCTTAAGTCTGATGTTTATGATAGATGCATAATCAGTGTTTGTCGCTTTGTCTTCATAATAAACAAATATAGTCTCAGGTTTCACTGCCGAAACACCCATAATATTAATATTCAGGTTAAAATCGTACAACTCCTCCAAAGCATTCTTACTGTTAACATAAAGTGATATTTTATCGCCTTCAGTTATAGCGCATTTATCGTTTCCAAACTGAAAGAGCCTGAAATCTGCGAAACTTGGTTTGGTTTCCTGAATAATTCTGTTGTTCACAGGGTCGTAAAGCAGCAGCCGTCCATCTTCTGTTTTAATATACTGTGCTATACCCTCCCGAAATGAAAATCCAGGGAGAACCGCAGCTATTTTAAACGGAATCTGAAATGATCCTGTAAATTCCCGTTTTTCAATGTTGTAAATATAGGAAAGGTCGTGATTATCATAAGTAAACAGGTATTTCGACCCAAACAGGGCGAAATGCTGTATAATTGAAAATTCAAAATTGAATTTTTTTGTTCGTGTGATGGTTAATTGTTCTCCATTTGATAAAAATATCAAATCAAGGTTCTTGCCATATTCTGTAAAAACAATCAGTACCTGCCCGTCGTCAGATAAAGCATACTGTTGAATATTCTCAGGAAATACATAGGCATTAACACGCATCAATGAGCTTTTATCCCATACAAAAACACTTTTTGCCGAAACTGTGATAAAATTACTATTGCTGATTTGTATGGGTCCGGTCAGATTGTCTTCATGCCACAACTGCGTCATTGCCTTACATTCATTCAATTGGGACAACTCACTCTGAGCACCCGCCGGTTTTGTGAGTTCAGAAAATTCAAAGTACTTTTTATAATCGAATAAAATACTCACGGCCTTATTTGCACCAGGCTGATAATAATATCCTGAAAGAAGGATATGATCCTTATCAATAATACGGATGGTATTGACATGATCCAGACCTGCAGATTTTAAAAGATAACATTTTTCGCTGAATAACAGCGCCGTATCATTAAGCCTGAAAATATCCAGATATCTGCCGTCGTTTATTGCAATGATAGAATCATTCACATCAATATTCAATATGGGAGAGTCCCTATCAATATTTGTGCAATATGCATAAACTGTTTTATTTTCAATATCGTAAATAATTGCATTTTTTGATTCCTGGTAAAAATAACACAGAAAACGGCTGTCGGGGCTAAACATTACCTGCTGAGCAGGATTGATAGATGAAATACCGGGGATGGAATCAATGGTCTTTAGAGTCAAGGCATCCAATACCAATGTGTATTTATGGAAACCGATAGCCAGCAAATTGCCGTCATTGCTGATATTATAACACCTTGCCTCCTGAAATTCAAAGCCCCTTGTGTACTTCTCTTTGGTGGTTTGTAATTGTGACGAAACTAAGGATTTTCTTGGGGCTTTTGTTTTTTCCCCGCTATTGTTAGTAAAATAATAGTATTCATTTTGTATAAATAACGTCAATCCATCGTTAGCCCTTGTTACCGACTGAAAAAAAATGTTGTTGAAACTGTCGCTCGTTTTATTTGCGGTTTGCCAGTTGTAAGCATAGACAACTTTGTTGGGTCTGTCGAATAAAAAACTGCTAAAATCCTGTTGTGAGATCAGGAGAATACTGTCGTTAAACCCGAATTGAATTCCGGAAATTTGCTGAGAATTGTTAAGTTTCATTGTCTTGAGTAATGCATAGGAATGCAGGTCGTAAATACTGAGGTCTGTATTCCCGGCCAGAGCCATATATTTTCCGTTTAAACTCACGGCAGAACAGAATACTTCATCGTTTGAGTCAGAATGAAGGGCCTTAAAAAAGTCTGTGGATTGAGCAAAACAATTGGCAATGCTCAGCAAGAAAAAATAAAATAAAATGTTTTTTACTATCATGGAAATTTATTTTGTCGGGATTGTTTTGTAAATATCAGTTTTATGAATTTAGGTGTCGTGGCCATGGGCCACTGCATTTTGAGCCACACCTTTATCTGATTGAAAACCGTTGTATAAAAATACAAATAAATAGAGTAAAAAAATAGATTAATTTTTATTAAGCCGAATAAGATGAATTACCACAGCCTCCAGTCAAACTCCAAACTCTCCCTCCTGCTCGTAGGTTTCTGAGCTCCGTTAGTCAACCGTTCTACTTCCACACTAACGTAATCTTTAAGCTCTGAAACAGAAACTTGTCCGTCATTATTTGCATCAGCAGGCATTTTTCCGTCCTTGTTTTTTAACCCATTCAGGATACAGTATGTAAATACGCCATTGTTCCATTCTGCTGATTCAAGAGCATATCCAATGCCCGAGGCAGCAGATATAACTACTGCACCTGAACCACGACTAAGATTGGCGAAAAGTTCCTGCATTAGCTCAAAACTGTTCTGCAGTCCAAGGCCTGAGCTTTCTTCATCTTCAATGATTGTGCCCTTATAACTATAGACTTTCATATCGCCTTTCACTTCATTATTAGCAAGTAATGAGTCAGATATACGGATGTCTTCCTTATCAACCTCCCCGCTATGGCACGCATCCATCAACAATAGCTTTTTTCGGGCAGGTATCCCATCTAATAGCCCCTCTAAATCATCGTAAAGAATTCCCCGCTTCGCTGGATTTTTAAAGTTCATGTCGTAGGTAGCAAAATAGAAATCATAACTCTTATCTAATAGACCATGACCAGAAACATAAAGTATCACTTCATCATCAACTTTGGTTTGCATGAGTTTTTGTTTCAATTCAAGTATGTTTTCACGTGTGGCAGATCGGTTGAAGAGAGTGTCAACGGAGAACCCTTTTGAGGAAAACAGCTTTGCCATGTCACGGCCGTCTTCAACTGCATATTTGAGGTTGTAGCGGGCATCTTTATAGTCGGATACGCTTATTGCAATGAGATAATCTACAGAGCGAACTGTATCTATAGGCTTGTATGTAATTTCAACTGTTTCCTTATAGGATTCTGCTCCTTTTTCATTTAGACATGACACCTGAATTTTATTCTTGCCCTCCGTTAATTCCAGCGTTTCTATTACCCTGAACAAATGTGTTTGTTGTTCCCGGATACTTTTTCCATACAAACCAAATATCGGGACATCATTGATCCAAATATTATAACGATCAAGTTTATAGAGGCTGTCGTTGAAGTTCAATTCGATATTAATATCCTTTTCTTCAATTACAGGCATGTATTCAAATTTTTCAATTTCAGTTTCAGGAATATGAAACTCCCCGCTGAGTTGTTCTTCGGTGAAGCCCATTCGTTTGATGCGTTTTAGGTAGGCTTTATGATAAGCTGCAATAAGCGAAGTATCAGCTAGTCCTATCTTTTCTAATACAATGTCAGGGCGATTGTATTTGAGGTCGAATTGTTCAAATGGGTAGACTTTGTTATTTTCAACTATCCAATAAAGCTCGGTTATTGCGCATTTTGTGCCAGAATAATAATTGTCTTCTGTCAGATTCAACCAGTCATTCTCATTAATAATAAATTGTTCAACTAAAATTCTTCCGGTTTCTGCATCCCAAACGATAGTTTTATTATCGGCACCAACTGTTATTATATTTTTACCATCCTGGCTGTAAGTGGCTGATTTTATTGGAGCCGTATGCCCCTCTAAAGAAAAAATTAATTTGCCACTGTAACTATCCCAGATTTTAGCAATTTTATCATCAGATGCAGTTATTATGTATTTCCCATCTGGACTATAGGCAGCAGATATTACATTACGAGAATGTTTCTCCAAAGAATATAGCAAATATCCTGTTGAAACATTCCAGATTTTAGCAGTTTTATCCATCGATGCTGTTGCAATGTATTTTCCATCTGGACTAAATGTTGCTGAATTAACAATATCGGAATGGCCTTCCAAAGAATATATCAATTTACCCTTGTAAGCATTCCAAATTTTAGCAGTTTTATCCCATGATGCTGTAACAATATATTTCCCATCAAAACTGAATTTTGCAGACATAACTTGACCAGTATGAGCTTTCAAAGAATGAAAAAGTCTTCCATTGGAAGCATTCCAGATTTTAGCAGTTTTATCAGATGATGCAGTTACAATGTATTTTTCATCAGGGCTGTATATTGCAGACCATACGCTACCAGAATGCCCCTTCAAAGAATGAAGCAATTGGCCTGTTGAAGCATCCCATATTTTAGCAGTATTATCAGATGAAGCTGTAACAATGTAATTCCCATCTGGACTATAGCTGGCTGATCTTACAAGATCAGTATGTCCATCCAGGGAATGAAATAATTGACATGTCAAAGCATCCCAAATTTTAGACGAATAATCTCCTGATGCGGTAACAATATATTTTCCATTCGGACTAAATGTTACTGACTCTATATGACCAAAATGCCCCACTATAGAGTGAAGCAATTTTCCTGTGGAAGCATTCCAAATTTTAACAGCATTATTAGCTGAAGCTGTAGCAATATATTTTCCATTGTTGCTGAAAATAGCTGAATATACGGGATAAGTAAATCCCTCCAAAGAATGGAACAATTGACCTGTTGAAACAAACCATATTTTAGCAGTTTTATCAGATGAGGCAGTAATAATATAATTTCCATCAGGGCTGAAAGTTGCTGATTCTACAAGCCCAGTATGACCATCTAATGAATAAAGCAGCTTGCCACTGAATGCATCCCATATTTTAGCTGTTTCATCATAAGATGCTGTAACAATATACTTCCCATCAGGGCTAAAGGTTGCAGACCCAATCTCACCGGTATGCGCTTCCAGAGAATAAAGCAGTTCTCCGTTGGAAACATCCCATATTTTGGCTGTTTTATCTCCTGATGCTGTCACAATGTATTTCCCATCTGGACTGTAATTAGCTGAACTTAAAGGGCCCGTATGTCCTTCCAAAGAATAAAGCATCTTTCCGTTGGAGGCATTCCATATTTTCGCAGTTTTATCCCAAGATGCTGTCACAATGTTCTTTCCATCAGGGCTATACCTTGCTGACTCCACAAGTTCAGTATGCCCGTTCAAAGAATGGAGCAATTGACCTGTTGAAGCATCCCAAATTTTTGAAGAGTTCGTAACAATATATTTTCCATCAGGACTGAATACTGCTGACTCTACAAGACCAGTGTTTCCTTCCAATGATTTAAACAATAGACCTGTTGAAATATCCCAGATTTTAGCCGTATTATCATATGATGCCGTTATAATATATTTTCCATCAGGACTATATGTAGCTGATCTTACTATATCAGTATGCCCCTCCAAAGAATGAAGCAATTGGCCTGTTGAAGCATCCCATATTTTAGCAGTATTATCACTTGATGCCGTAACTATGTATTTTCCATTAGGACTATAGTTAGCAGACCAAACGTACCCAGTATGACCTTCCAAAGAAAAAAGCAGCTTGCCGCTGGAAACATCCCAAATTTTAGCAGTTTTATCCCAAGATGCTGTTACAACTTGTTTTCCACTAGGACTGTAATTTGCCGACACAACTATAACAGTATGACCAATCGGTAATCCAAGTCTTATTTCCTGTGCATTATTACTCAGCGTATGTGAGACAATAATAATTAAAGTTATAAATGTTTCTTTCATGCTCAGTAAATTACAGCAAATTGCCAATCACCAAACCCTCCAATCAAACTCCAAACTCTCTCTTCTACTCGTAGGTTTCTGGGCTCCATTAGTCAAGCGTTCAACTTCCGAGCTCACATAATCCTTAAGTTCATTAACATTTACCATTTTATCACCATTGGCATCTGCAGCCAGATTTTTCAAACCGTTCAGAATGCAATAGGTGAATACGCCATTGTTCCATTCCGGCGACTCCAGAGCTAAGCCTGTGCCTGCCGCTGCTGATATTACCACCGCTCCAGAGCCTCTTGTAAGGTTGGCGAATAGTTCCTGCATCAGTTCAAAACTGTTCTGTAATCCCAGTCCGGAATTGTTTTGTTTATCTAATTGTATTCCCTTGTAACCGTATGTTTTGATGTCGCCCTTATGACCATCGGCCAAGATGACAGAAGTATCTTTAACTTCAATCTCTTCTTTATCTACTTCACCGCTGTGGCAGGCATCCATAAGAAGAAGTTTTTTACGCGCTGGGATCCCGTCTAGCAAGCCTTCCAGATCATCGTAAAGAATTCCGTGCTCTGCGGGATTTTCAAAGTTCATGTCGTAAGTGGCAAAATAGAAATCATAATTTTTATCCAGCAGGCCGTGACCGGAAACATAGAGAATGACCTCGTCATCCACCTGGGTTTGCATGAGTTTTTGTTTCAGGGCGAGGATGTTTTCTTTGGTAGCGGAGGAGTTAAAAAGAGTATCTATGGTCACCCCCCTTAATCCCTCCTCATGGGGGGATATGAAGAGATGGGCGATATCATGGCCGTCTTTGGCTGCATATTTTAAATTATATTGAGTATTTTTATAATTGGACACACTTATTGAAACGACATAAAGATTTGAAATGACGGTATCTTTAGGTTCGTATTTCACCCATGCAATTTCTTTATAGCTTTCTACACCTTTTTCATTAAGGCAGGAGACCTGTATCTTATTCTCACCTCGCTCTAGATCCACCGGTATGTCTTTTACAATCGAATCAGCAGATAGAGGGCGCAAGTCAATTCCATTTGTCCCGAATACAGGTACCTCATTTACCCAAACATTTATGCGGTCAAGATTATATTTGCTGTCGGTAAATTTAACTTTTAATATTTGATTATTATAATCTGTAATGACTGCAAATTTCCCTGAATCAAGAATTGATGTTTTGGGCATATGAAATTCGGGCGAAAACATGCCTTCATCAAACTTCATTTTATTCAGGCGCTTATAATAGGCTTTTCTGTATGCATTTATTAATGCCGAGTCTGTCAGGCCGATACGTTCTAAAACAATATCGGGACGATTATACTGCAAATCGAACTGATCAAAATTATAAACCTTGTTCTCCATCTTCCAACCCATAAGATCGAGCGCCCCTTTGGAGGTAAAATAATACATATCAGGTGTCGTAATGACCCAATCAGATGTGTCAATGCTGATAAGGGTAGCCACTTCTTTTCCCGCTTCTGCATCCCACAATTTCATGGTATTATCCACACTTCCGGATAATAACTTTTTGCCATCGGGAGAAAAGCTCACTTGTGACGGCCACCTGACATGACCGGTCAGGGTGTATATAAGGGTTCCTGTTGCAACGTCATAAAGTTTTATTGAATTATCCTGGGAATTGCACAGGAACGTTTTTCCGTCAGGTGAAAATTCAAGATTAATGATAAATCCATTATGACCTTCTATTTTACGTATTCTTTTGTTGGTTCTGGTGTCCCATAATTCAATCGTTCCGCTACCTCCGCCTCCTGAAAGACAGGAGAATCCATCAGGAGAAAAGGCTACTGCCGTAACAAACTCCGAAGAAGTCTTAAAACTTTTTATCTCCTGCATTGATGCTATATCCCAAAACTTCATCCGCCATTGATCGCTCCCGGTAAGAATTTGTTTGCCATCGGGCGACAATACTGCCTTGTTTGCCGCGTCATAAGGGGAATCAATTTTTCTTGGTAAATTATCATATTGAAAAAAGTGGTCTTTTTTCCTGTAGGCTAAATAATTATTGCCCACACTGACGGTAAAATCATCATACTTGCCGGCATCAGGCGTTTTCTTTAATATTATTTTATTCCCCGTTTTAAATTTAAAATAAGAACAGTTTGTGTCGCCTATTATAGAAAGTATGTTAAAATTCTGAAGGCATAAAATGTCTTTTTCACCGGGAATGTATAACAATGATTTTATCAAATTCCCTATAGGTTGCAGGACAGGATAGTTCCCCCTTTTATTCAGGGTTTCAAATAATATTTTTGTCCCCCCATCTCTTATTATATTATGATCTTGCACATTCCATTCAGCAAAATAATCATATTGGGGAAAAGACTCTGAACCCTCCTTAAAAAGCAAGGTCAGTAGCCGTTTTCCGTCCCTGGAATAACAAAGGCTGTGGACAGGATTATCAGTATTTATATTTTCCAGTTCCACCTTATTCCTGAATTTCCACAACTTAATGGTTTTATTGGTGCTGCCTTGTGTTATGGTGTTTCCATCTGGCGAAAATATAGCGGCATTTACGTGTGTGGAATGGGATTTCAATTCGCGGATCAGCTTCCCGCTTTCAATGTCGTACAGCCTTAGAATATTATCCGACCCTCCTGTAGCATATGTATCTCCTTTGCTTGAGATTGACATACAAAATATTTTTTCTTCGGTAGAATAATTTTCAATAGAATTGGGAGACTGAATATACAAATAGTTCAAACGGTTGGAGAAAATCGTATCTGTAATGATGGAATCTCCTTTGTAGCTATATGATAATTCAAACGTTTTTGATAAGGAACAGGTATCGTTTTTATTCCATCGCAATATGGAATTTTGGCCGGAGGAAGAATTTGGCGACTCCAAAACAAATATGCTCTTTTCATCAGAGGAGATTGCTGCTGAATAGCCCCAATCGTCCAACATAACGAGATCTGAGATCTGCTGACCTTTTAAAAAAGGTGCATCTGCGTAGCCTGGAATAATAGTTCCTCCCTTCAGATTGAAAATTCCGGATGTACTGATCATTCTTTCACCGTCGGGAAACATGATTGCAATTCCGTTATGCTCGCCGGCGTATACCATGCTGTTGTCTGCAATATCAAAAAGCATGGGGAAAGAATTGGGACAGGCAATAAAAATTTTCGTTTCATTAAGAGCAAACTGCAAGTTTAAAGGACCATAGATTGCTTTGTTTTCCAGTTCTTCCCATACGATCTTTTTTGAAGGCAAATCAAATAAATAAACATTATACCCTTCCTCGCATAATACCAGCCGCTGACCATTCTTGGAAAAACAGGCTTTTGTGAAATTTGCACTTTTTGCATGAAACGTAAATAATTCCTGGGTGGTGGCAACATCCCATAATTTTGCCGTCCCGTCATCGCTGCACGAAACTATCTGTTTGCCGTCAGGTGAAAAACAGGCATACGTAATGAAGTTAGAATGTCCGGAAAAAACCCTGATTTGCTTACCACTGGATATTTCCCAAAGGATCATTATATTATCGCAGCCACCAGAAAGAATATAATTACCATCCGGGGAATAGCAACAGGTCAGGATGTCTGCTGTATGGCCAATCGGAATGATAAGTTCAGGCTTTTGCGCAGAAACTGTGAACAGTAAAGAGTGAAAAATGAGTACGGACAAAAAACTTTTTTTCATGGATATAAGACTTATAGGTTTATATCACTTGAGTATTATTTTTACTTTTCATTTCACCACACCCTCCAATCAAACTCCAAGCTCTCCCTCCTGCTCGTTGGTTTCTGCGCTCCGTTGGTCAGGCGTTCCACTTCTGCACTCACATAATCTTTAAGTTCTGAAACCGAAACTTGTCCATCCTTGTTTGAATCAGCAGGAATCTTTCCGTCCTCGTTTTTTAACCCGTTCAGGATGCAGTATGTAAATACGCCATTGTTCCATTCTGCTGATTCAAGAGCATATCCAACGCCCGAGGCAGCAGATATAACTACCGCGCCTGATCCACGACTAAGATTAGCAAAAAGTTCCTGCATCAGTTCAAAGCTGTTCTGCAGGCCAAGACCGGAACCCTCTTCTCCTTCAAGGTCAGTTCCCTTTTTATATACTTTTAAATCACCTTGTGCCTCATTATCAGCAAGCAATGAATCAGATATACGGATGTCATCCTTATCAACCTCTCCACTATGACATGCATCCATCAGTAAAAGTTTTTTGCGGGCAGGAATCCCATCTAATAGCCCTTCTAAATCATCGTAAAGAATTCCACGCTCTGCTGGATTTTTAAAGTTCATGTCGTAGGTAGCAAAATAGAAATCATAATTTTTATCCAGCAAGCCATGGCCAGAAACATAAAGTATAACTTCATCATCAACCTTTGTCTGCATCAGCTTTTGTTTTATTGCAAGGATATTTTCTCGGGTGGCGTTCTGGTTGAACAGCGTGTCCACAATGAAACCGCTATCAGCAAACATTTTTGCCATATCATGGCCGTCTTCAACAGCATATTTGAGATTAAAACGGGAATCCTGATAATTTGAAACGCTGATACTAACAATATACTTTTTGGAAATTATTGGTTTTTCAGGTTGGCAAATGATCCATTTTGATTTTTTATAACTTTCCACACCTTTTTCATTAAAGCATGATATAGTAATATTATTTTTTCCTTCGGAAAGATTAATATTAAATGTTTTAGTGATGGCTTTAGTTTTCAAGGCTCTTAAATCAAAACCTCCAATTCCATATATGGGACATTCGTTAACCCATACATTAATACGGTCGAGATAATATTTTTGGTCACTTGCATGAACTTGAATGCTTAATTTATTATTATTTGTTCGAAGTGGCAATGAATCAGCATTAACCATAGTAATTTCCGGAACATGATAATCTGTTGAGAACATACTTTCATTAAACCTCATTTTCTTTATTCTTTTCAGATAAGCAACATGATAAGCACGGATAAGTGTACTATCTGAACATCCAAGACTTTTTAAAATGATATCAGGACGGTTAAATTGAAGATCGAACTGATCAAAAGCGAAAACATTTAAATAACCAGTACAAAAAGCAAGTTGTTTTGCAAAGCCTTTGCTTGCAAAATAATAATTATCAGGAGAAATACATATCCAGTTTTCATTTTCTCCGGCAATAAATGTTGCAATTTCGGCACCCTTATTTGCATTCCAAAGTTTCACAGTATTGTCTGTTGATGATGATAAGATAATACTGTCGTTGTTTGAAAAACTAACCGAAGTAATACCATCCAAATGACCTTTTAAAACCTTAATTGGGCTACTATTCATAATATCCCATAAAATAACAGTTTTATCATCTGAACCTGATACAAGCTTGTTTTCAGCATTTGAAAAATTAATAGCAGTTACTGTTTTTTCGTGCCCAATCAATCTGCGGTATGTTTGCCCTGTATATAAATCAATAATGTCAATCTCCGGTTTTCTTATTCCATATTCGGTATTCAGATTATTCCATGAGTTATAATCAATATTTGAAGCAAAGTACTTTTTATCAGGAGACAAAATACTTGATCCAAGCTGGGCATACAACCATTTATCTACCACGCTAATACTATCTGTTTTGTAAACTCTTATCTGATTACCCGAATTAATGTCCCACAACCTTGTGGTACAGTCCCATGAGCTGGAAAGAATGTTTGAATTTGAAATAAATGAAAGAGAAAAAATCGGACTGGTATGCCCAAAAAACTTTTTTACTCCGGTTCCCTTGGTTTTATCCCAAAGTTTGAGGCTGTTATTTAAATCGCCGGATAGGAAAGTCGTATTATCAGGTGAAAAGCAAAGTGAGGTTATAGGATAATCTTGTTTGGGATATTGTCTGAGAATTTCGCCTGATGCAATATCCCAGAGTTTAATATTGTTGTCCATGGAACCAGTAAGTAATTCATTTCCATCACTTGATAATGCCATTGAGACTATACTGGATTGCTCTCCATTTAACATTTTTTGAATTTTGCAATTTTTATAATCCCAAATACATAGTTTTCCACCATAAACAGCTTCTATAAAAAAGTCATTGTTTTGCAGGAACATAGCTTTACTTACAACTAGGTTTTGTGCATATAATTCTGAAGTCATCATTCCTGAATGAATATCATAGATCGCCGGTTTTTTATTGCAGATGATTATTTTGCCTTTTTCACTCGGGAAGGTTATCAAGCCACCAGGCAAAGAATTTATTTTATAATAGCTTTTTGCATCAAATATTTCCACTCCGGTGTATGAAGAAGCCCCAAGGTACATTTCGTCCTCAGAGCATTTTACCTGCATAATCTTTTCAAGACAACTGATTCTTTTCAATTCATTGCCGGTTTGAATATCGCGGACTACAATTATATTATCATCAAGGCTGCTGGCTGCAAAACTTGTTTCACCAGATAAAAAACATAATGAATAAATGGGCGCTTTAAAGCCCGAATAGGTTTTGACAATATCACCTGTGACATAATTCCACAATGTGACAGTGGTATCAATATTAGATGTGAGAATATATTTATTGTCAGATGAAAGGATAGAACTGCAAAATGGAATTTTTTCACCCAATATATTTCTTTCCTGCCTGCCTGTTTCAACATTTACTATCTGGAGATCCCCATCATAAGAACCAATGAGAAGGGTTTTACCATCTTTTGAAAAAACAACAGAGTTAACACCCCTGTAACCAGTTTTGAATATGCGGATTTTTTCACCAGAAAAAACATCCCACATTATAGCTGTTTGATCATTGGATCCGGAGATCATGAATTGATCATTTGGTGAGATAACAATAACGTTAATTTGATTACTGTGGCCCTTATAAGTTCTTACAGGCTTGCCAAACTCAATATCCCAACAAATAATTTTATTGTCAGATGACCCGGTAAAAAGATACTTGCTGCTATGAGATATAGCTATTGCAGTTATGCCGCTTGAATGGCCAATAGGTAATAACAATTGAGTGAATGGTTTATTACTAGTTTGTTTGGCGCCCTTTTTAATCAATAGTGCTGCCAGATTCTTTTCATTTCTTCTTAGAGCAATTGACAGCGGGCTTTCACCGCTATTATCGGTAATATTAACGTCAGCATCTGATTCTATTAGAATATTTGCTACTTTGTTGTTATTTATTAAAACAGATTGCAATAACGGTGTCCTGCCATAATAATCTCTGGAATTTATATCTAAGCCCTTATTAATAAAAAGCCTCACTAAGTCTTCATTTCCATACAAAACAGCACGATGTAAAAGGTTTTGGCCAATTTCATTGGTAACCATATTCAGTGATTGGTCTTTGCTTACTTTTTCTTTGAGTAGAGGTATAAGTTCCAGGTCAAAAAGTTCAAAAATATTTATGTTAGGATTTTTAAGAAAAGCCTGAGTTTCCATGATACGTTCTTCAATAAATGCTGTTTTATTTTGGGCAAAATATTGATTCAAATAATCAAGGGCCGTATAACCTTTATTGTCCTTAATATTTAGATTTGCCCCATAGAGATAAAGGGCTTTAATGGATGAGATATTTGCTTTATCGATGAAGTGAATAGCCGAAAAGCTATTTTCGGTTACAGCATTAGGATTTGCACCTCTTTCTAAAAGAAGTTTTATCATTCGTGTTTGGTTGTCGATGGATTTCCTTAAAACAAAGTTCAAATCATCATCATCCATTTTAGGACCATTGAATATCTTGGTATTAATATCTTCATCCCAGCCCCTAGAACACGCGAACAAAAGTGCTGACATCCCATCTGGACGCTGAATATTTATGTCAGCTCCATTATCAAGCAATAATTCACAAACATTAAAATGGTAATTACTTACTGCCATTATTAAAGGTGTACTTCCACGAAAATTTTGAATATTTATCTCGGGCTTCAAGCTCAGGAGATACCTAGCCATCTCGTAATTTCCTTGATGAGATGCATAATGTAAAGCTGTCCAGCCGTTTTCACCTAAACAATTTTTATCAGCTCCGTTTTTTATGCATTTTTTTGTTATTTCAATATTATTGTCTTTGACCGATTTAATAAATTCATCATTTACATTGGATTGGGCATTAAGTGATAATTGGGAAAAAACAAGAAGAATCCCAACTATAATGATGGATTTACGTGCAAAGTTGCCTTTTTTATTTTTTTCTATCATTATTGTATTTTTTTAATTTAATAACCGTATAATTTTCTTTTACAACACCCTCCAGTCAAACTCTAAACTCTCCCTCCTGCTTTTGGGTTTTGGGGCGCCGTTGGTTAGTTTTTCTACTTCTTTACTACATATTCTTTAAGTTCACTCACAGTATCAGTTTCGCAATTATGTATGTCGGCAGCCATGTTTAAAATTCATTAATTTCAGTTAATATTATTCTATCAAAACAAACGCAGCCCATTTTACAGGCTCAACAGGGTATTTTAAACGCATTTGATGCTGTGCTTTGCTAAACGCATCATGAATGCTTGCTCCACTCATCCATTCTGAATAAAAAGCTTGCATGAGTTCTACGGTTTCTTCATCTCGAACAGACCATTTGCTTATGATTATTTTACCTACGCCTGCCAGTTTAAAAGCCCGCTGCAAACCAAAAACACCTTCGCCTGCTTTGATATCGCCAAGACCGGTTTCACAGGCTGAAAGCACAGCAAGCCTGGTGTTTGTTAAATTTAAATTTGACACCTCATAAGCTGTAAGAATGCCATCATCAATGCCTTCTGGTACTTCTTTGCCCGACCATGCCTGATTACCGCCCGAAAATATAAGACCTGTACGTAATAGCGGGTTGTCGTACTGTATAAATTTATTTGTTTCGATGAAATTAAAGCCTTCTTTTTTTGTTTTTACAGGACTGGGCAGCGAAAAGCCATGTGTGGCAATATGAATAATTTGTGGTGCGTTGGTTCCGCTTTGCGATTTGAATTGTCCTTCAGTGAATGTATTACCTGAATAAACTGACACAATGCACTTATTACCTTTTAATAAATTAGCTATATTATCTGCTTCTGTTTTTGTTCCTGGCAAATAATTGAAGGTGCCGTTGCGCATGAGATTTGAAGGCATGGAACGCTTGGTGCTCCCCTCGCTTTTATTATTAAAAATTACGGCATCCTGTTTTTTAATTTTATCATAAGCCAGGTCATAATCAGCACCACCATATACTGAAGCTGTGTAATTAAATGATTCGGATTCTTTAAATTCATTTTTTAATTTTAAAATGTCCCGACTACTTAACAAGGTATAAATATTATAACGATCACACAAAAAAGTTGTGCTATCAGTCTTTAATCCTGCAAATGACAAATTGTGCAACTGACCGGACGGTGTAATGTAAACAGTATTTGCTCCTTTTAAGTATGATTCGATGGGTTTCCAAACAAGATTGTATATTTCAGGATTCAACGGCCCACTCGTTTTTGAGGAGTCAGTTCCTATAATCTCAGTGCCTCGTAAAGTGTCCTTAGAAAAAAAGCCAAACAAATATTGTTGCAATTTTTTTTCTTCAAACAGTGGAATAATCTCTGGATATCTTGAATCAGACCTGATTATAAGTGCAATATATAAATTTGAATCTGTCCAATTTTTATTGTGATAATCAAAATTAATAAATTCAACAACAGCTTCATTTGGTTTTAATGATTTCTTTATATCCTCCCAGTTTATAGGTGTTACCTGTTCTTTTAAAACATTTGATTTTACTGTGAGTTCTTTTTCAAGCACATTGGCTTTTTCAGTAAGTGTATTAAGGTCAATTCCCCTTTTTTGCCGTTGTTCATTGGTAAGCATGGTAAGCGTAGTAATATTTTTTTTTGTTTCCAACCATATATTAAACTTACTAATTAGAACAGTATCTTTGCTGTTTAATACGCTTTGCCTCATTTGTGAGGATGATTGCAGCAGTGCTCCTTTTAAAGATAATTCATTATCAAAAGTGGTCGCAGTAATTGATGGATTGTACTGTTTCATGTGCAAAACGAATGAATTAAAAACTTCAAAATTAGATGATACTGTTTTTAAAAATTGTTGTTTTTCATCTTCAGATAGAAATGAAAAATTAGTATTTATTTGGTCCGAAATATTTTGGTTGGCTTTTATAATAAGTGATTCGGCTTTTTCATACTTGCCCATAGATTCATATAGCGCTGCTAAGTTGCTTAAAATCAAAGCATAAGAAGGATGTTTTCTCCCCAACCTTTTCTTCCAAATTTTTAAGGCTTTAAGGCATAATGGTACGGATTTTTCGCAGTTGCCCATTGATTTATATAGCCCTGCTAAATTGTTTAAACTCAAAGCATAATCAGGGTGTTTTTCGCCTAACACTTCCTTATTGATTTTTAAGGCTTCAAGGTATAGTGGTTCGGATTTTTCGTAGTTACCCTTTGATTCATATAGCCCTGCTAAATTGTTTAAACTCGAAGCATAATCAGGGTGTTTTTCGCCTAACACTTCCTTATTGATTTTTAAGGCTTCAACGTATAGTGGTTCGGCTTTTTCATAGTTGCCCATTGCTTTGTATAGCCCTGCTAAATTGTTTAAACTAGTAGCATAATTAGGGTGTTTTTCGCCTAACACTTCCTTAATGATTTTTAAGGCTTCAAGGTATAGTGGTTCGGATTTTTCGTAGTTGCCCATTGCTTTGTACAGCCCTGCTAAATTGTTTAAACTCGCAATATAAACAGGGTGTTTTTCGCCTAACACTTCCTTTTTGATTTTTAAGGCTTCAAGGTATAGTGGTTCAGATTTTTCGTACTTGCCCATTGCTTCGTATAGCCCAGCTAAATTGCTTAAACTAGTAGCATAATTAGGATGTTTTTCGCCTAACACTTCCTTTCTGATTTTTAAGGCTTCAAGGTATAGTGGTTCGGATTTTTCGTTCTTGCCCATATCATAATATAGCCCTGCTAAATTGTTTAAACTAGTAGCATAATCAGGGTGTTTTTCGCCTAACACTTCCTTAATGATTTTTAAGGCTTCAAGGTATAGTGGTTCAACTTTTTCGTACATGCCCATTGATTCATATAGCCCTGCTAAATTGTTTAAACTCGCAGCATAATAATGGTGTTTTTCGCCTAACACTTCCTTAATGATTTTTAAGGCTTCAAGGTATAGTGGTTCGGATTTTTCGTAGTTGCCC
>CAZVKJ010000011.1:0-54048 GCA_964626855.1 uncultured Bacteroidales bacterium | reverse complement strand
CTTAATGATTTTTAAGGCTTCAAGGTATAGTGGTTCGGATTTTTCGTAGTTGCCCTTATCATGATATAGCCCTGCTATATTGATTAAACCTGTAACATAACCAGGGTGCTTTTCGCCCAACACTTCCTTTTCGATTTTTAAAGCTTCAAGAAATAGTGGTTCGGATTTTTCGTAGTTGCCCATTGCGCAGTATAGCTCTGCTAAATTGTTTAAACTCGTCGCATAATTTGCAGTGTTTTTTCCATACTCCTCTTCTACCTGCTTTACAGCTTTTTCGGCGTAAATCAAGGCGTTTTCATAATCACCGGCGTTGTAGTATTCTAATACTTTCTGATTAATTGCATGCCAACTTTTTGGGTTTATATTTTGAGAAAATGTATAATTGTATAGACTAAAGGCAAGAGTGAAGGATAAAAGGCAAATTATTTTTTTCATAATTTAATAGTTTTAATTTCTCCATATTTCAAAATCATTAGACAAATTCTCCTGTCGGGAAGTAGGTTTTTGCTTGCCATTGGTTAGTTTTTCCACTTCTTTGCTAATGTATTCTTTAAGTTCACATACAGTTATAATTTTATCGTTGTTTAAATCGGCAACAAGATTTTTTAAGCCATTTAGAATACAATAAGTAAATACACCATTGTTCCATTCTGCTGATTCAAGTGCATATCCCACACCCGAGGCAGCAGATATAACTACTGCACCAGAACCCCGGCTAAGATTGGCAAAAAGCTCCTGCATCAATTCAAAGCTGTTCTGCAAGCCAAGGCCGGAACTTACTTCGCCCTCAATAATGGTTCCTTTGTATTTATATACTTTTAAATCGCCTTTTACTTGATTATTAGCAAGTAATGAATCAGATGTACAGATGTCTTCCTTATCAACCTCTCCACTATGGCATGCATCCATGAACAATAGCTTTTTTCGGGCAGGTATCCCATCTAATAGCCCTTCTAAATCATCGTACAAAATTCCGTGCTCAGCAGGATTTTCAAAGTTCATGTCGTAGGTAGCAAAATAGAAATCATAGTTCTTATCGAGCAGGCCATGACCTGAAATATAAATAATAACCTGATCATCAACCTTTGTTTGCATGAGCTTTTGTTTAAGCGAAAGAATGCTATCTCGGGCAACGGATGAATTAAAAAATGTATCCACAACAAAACCCTTATCCGCAAACATTTTTGCCATATCCTTTCCGTCTTTAACAGCATATTTGAGGTTGTATTTTGATTCCTGGTAGTCGGAAACGCTGATGGCAACAAGGTAATTTTTTCCTGTCACAGGCTCTTTAGGCTGATATTTTACATACACACTTTCTTTGTATGATTCCGCACCTTTGTCG
Source organism: uncultured Bacteroidales bacterium (assembly GCA_964626855.1). Taxonomy (GTDB): domain Bacteria; phylum Bacteroidota; class Bacteroidia; order Bacteroidales; family CAIWKO01; genus CAIWKO01. Next base: position 52,703 of record CAZVKJ010000011.1, on the reverse strand, counting down.
TTGAGGCAGGATACCTGGATTTTATTTTCGCCCTGAGATAATTCAAGGTTTATATCCTTTTTTATGTTATTAGAATTAAGTGTACGCAGATTTATACCATCCATATCAAATATAGGCACATCATTGATAAAAACATTAATACGGTCCAGTTTATATTTATTATCAATTGCTGTTATTTTTATAGTCATCACAGACTTATCGGTAGTTATGGGAAGATCACCTCTGTTGAGAATGGCTATTTCAGGCATGTGATAATCAGGCGAAAACATATGTTCATCAAACTTCATCTTCTTCAAACGCTTTAAATAAGCCATACGGAATGCATTAATCAGTGAAGTATCCGCCAAACCAATGTATTCAAGAACTTTATCAGGGCGGTTGTAGTGCAGGTCAAACTGATCAAAAGTGAAGACCTTATTATTATCAATAATCCAATATAATTGTGATGTTGCATTTTTCGAACCATAATAGTATTTGTCTGATGTAACTGCCAGCCATTCTTTATCATCCAAAGCAATCATTCTCACAATTTCCTTTTGGATTAAAGCATCCCAGACAATGATATTTCCATCCCATGAAGCAGTAATTATCTTTTTTCCGTCAGGGTTATATATCGCTGAAGTGACTGTGCCTTTATGCCCTTCTAAAGTCTGAATAAGTTTACCATTTATTTCATCCCATATTTTGGCAGTGCCATCATCCGATGCTGTTATGATGTTTTTTCCATCTGGACTGAACTGAGCAGTCCACACCCTGTCTGAATGACCATAAAGGTTCGCAAATAAATTACCGCTTTCGACATCCCAAATTTTTGCTGTTCTATCAATTGAAACTGTTACTATTTTTTTCCCATCAGGGCTAAATTGAGCTTCATTAACCCAACTTTTATGGCCAGTTAAGTCATGAATCAATTTACCACTTTCGGTATCCCATATTTTCGCAGTATTATCCCTTGATGTTGTAACTACTAATTTAGAATCATAATTAAACTGTGATGAGTTAAGCCAATCTACATGTCCTAACAGGTTCTGCAAAAGTTTTCCGTTCTTCGCATCCCAAATTTTTGCTATATTATCATTCCCTGAAGTAACGATATATTTACAGTTGGGGCTAAATTGTGCGGATGTAATTTCACCTGTATGGCCGGTAAGAACACAAATCTGTTTCCATGAGCTTGCATCCCATACTCTGGCGATGCTATCCCTTGAGGCAGTCACAATATATTTCCCATCGGAACTGAAATGAGCTGATGTAATCTCCCTTGTATGTCCATCAAGGCAATGAATGATACTCAAGGTTTTTGAATCCCAGATTCTGGTTTTTCCGCTCAATGATCCGGTTATTAGATAGTTCCCATCAGGACTAAATTCAGCAGTAGAAATCAAGTTTGTATCACCTCCTAAACAATTAATCATTTTTCCACTGCTGCTTTCCCAAATTTTTGCAGTATAAACAGAAACTGAAACAATGTATTTTTCGTTAGAACTGATTGTTGCTGAATAAAGCGACATATATTGTCCCCCAAGATTATGTAAAATCATATCGCTGTTTGTATCCCAAATTTTGGCTGATTGATCCACTGATGATGTCACAATGTATTTTCCATCCGGGCTGAAGGTTGCTGAGTTAATCATCAAAAAGTGCCCTACGAATTTGTGCAGAAGTTTTCCACTAGCAACGTCAAGTATAATAGCTGTATTATAACCTAAAGAGGAGGATGACAATAAAATATTTTTTCCATCAGGGCTGAATTTTGGGGGAGAACTAACCCAATACATATCAGACCAAAGGTTATTTAATAATTTGCCGTTGCTTGCATCCCATTTCTTAGCTGTATTATCTTTTGATATTGTTACAATGTATTTCCTATCTGGGCTGAATTGTGCTGAGACAACACCATCTGCGTGCCCTATTAATGAATACAAATATTTCCCACTGGTAACTTCCCAAATTTTGGACGTATTATCATCCGAGGATGTCACAATATATTTTCCATCAAAACTAAAAAAAGCTGAATTAACAACTGCTGTATGCCCCTCGAGACTATGCAGAAGTCGTCCGCTTTTCGCATCCCAAATTTTTGCAGTATTATCAAATGATGTTGTGAGAACGTATCTACCATCATGACTAAATTGATTAGATGTAAGAATGTTTTTATGTCCAACAAGTGTCTGCATCAATCTTCCACTGCTTGTTTCCCAGATTTTCACAGTATTATCATCATAATTCGTAACAAAAAAAATTCCATCCGAACTGAATTCGGCTGGACAACCATAATCAGAAAGACCTTCAATATTAAGCAAAAGTTGCCCAGTGGTTGCATTCCAAATTTTTGCTGTCCTATCTTCAGAAGTTGACAATATATAGTTACCATTTGGACTGAAAATGGCTGAAATAACTTTATTTGTGTGACCTTTTAAACTTTGTAAAAGTTTTCCGCTATTTACATCCCAAATCCTAACCGTATTATCCGATGAAGCTGTTACTACTTGTTTACCATTGGGACTGAATTGTGCCGAGGTAACTTCATCAGAATGTCCAACCGGCATACCGAGACGGACCTGCTGAGCAAATGTTGTTGATAAGAATGAGGTGTATGGGAAAAGGAAAAAAACGAGAATTGTTTTTTTTATGCCAATCATTTTCACTCTATTTATATTAGTTTTTAATGATTCATTAAATCCTCGTTACTATGACAATTTCGTTACTCAATATAAATTATGTAACTTTTTAAAAATGCTATCTTGTTTTATTATAAAATCGTTGTTCCGATATTTACTCATCAGCACCTTGTATTCATTTATAGCATCCAAATACAGATGATGATTCCCAAAATAAGTGGCTAAAAGCAACCGATTTAATTCATCATTATAAACAAGGCCTTTTTTAAATTTTTGCAAATCTGCAGTCAATATTTCTTTTTGCTCATCAGAAGCAAAAGTGAATAAATATTTTACAGAATTTTTATCGGGATCAGGTGAAAGGCTTACTAACCATTTAATATCAGGCTCACTAAATATTATATTTGAACCTCTATTAATTAAGAATGAAGAACCAATTGTTTTATATGAATAAATCTTATCTCCTTTGCTATTAAAAAACAATATGTATACTGATTGAGTAGCAGAAAGTGTATTCCATTTTAGGGTAACTGTGTCATTTAATACAAGACATGAATCAGGTGGAATTTTCATTAAAATATCAGCCCTGTATACACCTCCTTGAGCATTATTTAATTCCACGGATTTACTTTTTACAATATTTTCCCACAGATATTTAAAAAAAGATGCTGTAAGACTTTGTTTTGCAAGTTTTTCCTTATTTCTGATGTCTTCATAAGAGTAGGTCCCCTTTTTATCTAACAATACAGGTGTTCCATCCTCTGAAAATATCAGAACGTAATGATTTTCTTTAAGTTTAATAACCTGGCCATCATATACCACCATTCCTTCAGTCAGATCCTTCACAGTTTCTTTGTAGACTAATGTTCCACTACCGGAATCAAAGTATACCGTATATTTATGTTCCTGTGCCATATTGAAGGAACAAATGAGTGACAGGCAGAAACAAAGTAAATATCTTTTTTTCATGCTACGTTATTTTAAGAAGTATGATTTAATTTTCATTTTTTTTGCAACCCAAAGCGCTAAACCCTCATAGAAGTATATAAGATCAATAGAAAGCAATATATTTGCTATAGCCAAGATTATACTGATTTTGTAATTATAATGCTCATAAAGTAATAATGAAATATAAACCAGAAGAGCTGATGAAACAAATTGTAGCAATTTCCCGGTGAAATGAAACCATTTGTGATGTCGGGCAAACATGTATATAAAAAATATCATATGAAAATAGCAAAGGACAAAAGCTATAAGCCAAGTTAACCAATTTGGTGCAAGATTAATATAATCGCCATGAAGCATCATTGAAATGATGTTTGCATGAATCACCACACCATACATATCAGGGAATGTTCGCCCGCTGACCCTCGGATTCATAGGGGTAAAATGATTATCTTCCAAATCAGGTAAAGCAGAAATACTCTTACCCATATATCCAACAAGTACAATTTTGTTTTTCAGAACCTGCTGGCTTGAATCAATACGAAAGAGTTCCTTCACATCAAGGTGCCTGAATTCTGCATTTCTATAATGAATAATTTCGGTTTTATTTCCGCGGATCAATAAGTTATTGTATATGTTTGAATCAGCAGCAATGGCAACTGCAGCAGCAAAAGAAAAATATATTTCATTTCCAAATAAAATATAAGGTTTTAATGAACGAATTGTTTCCGCGGTGTCATCTTCACCAATAAAATTTGAATACCCTTCATTAAAATTGCCAAAATAGGGATCGGGACAATCCTTTATATTAACAATACCATCATTATCATTAACAATGTATGGGAGTATTGGATTTTTCATTTCATTTAACACCGATTTTAATAAAGAATCTGATAAAATATCTTTTCTGCCTTTAAAATAGAGATCTATCCCGACGGCCTTAGGTTGTTGATCTTTAATCTTTGAGAGCATTAAGGCAATTGAATCACGCTGAAGATTTCCGCAATTTACAATTATAATATCATTATCAATTTTATTTGAGTTTTTCCGAAACTTTGAATAATAAATATTAGTATAATCAAAATCACGAAAAGCTTGTTCAAAAGGATCAAAAACTTTAAGACTGATAGCTATCAAGCCTAATCCCCCGGTAATGATAAAAACAAACAAAGTTGCCAGTAGCGCATGTAATTTTAACCTATGTTTTTTCATATATGGTTTAACTGAAATGTAAATACGTGAATATTTTTCATCTATTTTAGCTTATCAATATATTTATTAATTGAATTGAGGAAGTTTAGTGATTGATTTAATTCATTTAAATATTTCCAATAACAAACATCTAAATCAGCCATCAGTATGCAATAATAACTTGGTCACCTTTTCGGGGAACATCCCAAGGCATTATTCCTTTTCTAATAAATAAAGCCTTTCCTATAGAGTTCTTCAATTCAATTACTTTTCCCCTACCTGTTATAAGTTCAGCTGAAGTACCGCCACGAATAAGATTAGTGTTCATTTTAATTTGATTGTATTTTTTGATTGCTTCTTTTAACTTTTCAGAATATTGAGGTTTATTTTGGTAAAAATCAATTTCTTCCTGTGTATCTGCAAGCCAATTCTCCGATCCTTGTTTTCCGTGATATTGTCTGTTTATTATTATAGAAATACCTTTCCTTAAATTGGCACCATCATTTAACCTGAATAAGACGATGCTATCTTTATAACTTAAAACAAATCCTTGAACAGTAGCAAGCTTTGTTGCCATCAACTCCTCAAGTAACACATTACGAAAATCATAGTAAATATTTTCTAAACTAACTGACTCATCACCTACTGATAAAATTCTTTCTCTTGCGGATGGATATTTTTCAATATAAAATATTAATAAAATGGAATCTTTTACTTCAGTATTGCAAATTTTTGCGTCAATAAATATTGTCCCTGACAGATTAAGAGTATCCCGATAATATGTATATTGAGACCTATTATGCCGAACAAAAACTCGACCATCCTTTTCATAGGATTCAATCAAATCTGATTCTGAAACAACTGAATCAGGATAAAACAGATTGAAGGCTTGAGCCATAAGCTTTTCTTTGAGAGAAAGGGTATCGGCAATAAAATTTTCAAGCTTATCTGACATCAAAGTTTTCCTTGAAAGATTTGAAAAGTTAAACTGTACATAATATACTTTTCTGATACATGCCAATTCAGAGTCTCGCAAATGATTTAACTTTATTATTGCAAATAATAAGAATAATAATAGAAGAACGATGCTAGAAAGAAAATAGAAAACCTTTCTTTTTCTTTGCTTTCTATAATACCTTGGCATCAATGGTTTTCCAGACTCGATTGGAAAAAAGGAATAGATTTCAATCTTATCTTCAATGCCTTTTAGTTTTGTTTTACCATAAGCAACCCAACCTATGTTTTTCTCATTATTTTCTTTTAGCCAACCGACAGCATTTTCCCAAATTGAGTGCGATGTAAGGATTTGCCCTCCATTAGCTAAAGCTTCTATTCTTGCAGCACGATTAACATGGCCTCCAAATATATCTAACGCTAAAGAATTTTCTACAGCCACTTGTCCTAAATGAATACCAATTTTTACTGTAATTGTATAATTTCCTGATGTCAGGTTTTCTTTGTTAATCTGAATTGCTCGTTGAAATTCAATTGCTCGTAGCACTGCTGCAGATGGTTCAGCAAAAACACATAAAAATGAATCTCCAATCTCCTTAATAATTAATCCTGCATTATCACGAGTCATTATTCTAATAAAGAGTTCATCATGTACATGCCTTAATTTTGAATAAGTCAGTTCTCCTAAATATTCTGTAGCATAAGTTGAATCTACAATATCCGAAAATAAAATAGCCAGAACTGCAGTTTTTTTCGCTTTTCTATATTTTTCAATCTTTTTGATTTCATCAGAACTTAGTGTCTGTATGGAATGGCTTGTAAAATTCTCCATTAAGCTATAAATTAATTTTTTACAGTCATTTTTAATTGCAATTTTATTTTAAGTAAATTACAATAATTTGCTGAAAACTATGCAGATCAAAAATATAAATTTAAATGTAATTCACAATTAATTATGAAATATTTTTATCCATATTAAAAAAAGGGATATTTCGAATTAAGCTAAATTCAATTTCTCAAAAAAAGGTTATCTCGTTTCTGAGTCAGCTACTATTATTTTTTTTGCAAAGGCTTCACACTTATAATTACTGAATAATTAAAATTTTACGGACAAGAAATAATTGTTTTATTACTTTCATTTCTCATATTTTAATAAGATATAGATATATCAGTTTTCTTGTACCTTTCTTGTACCTCATACTTGTAATACACTGACCTTCAATATTAAGCATTTTCTGTATCGGAAAGTAATTGAATTATAGGCCTTTTAAAATATTTTTCATACATCTTTGGGAATGTTTTGCACTGTTATTGGCGGATATTTTTCCTGATACCAAAGTAAAATTGTAAATAGCATGTGCCGGTGAGTTTATCAAAGAACTGCATATCCTAGTTTTTACCTTGACTGGCTGACATGTGATGCCAATGTTAATAATATCCAAATTATGATTTACTTGGGGTTTTACTATCCAAACATAAGAATTCTAATCATAAATGAAATTCTTATCAACTTTACAAATAACTATATAGGTATTATTACAATATTTATTTTTATTTTAATAATGTATGGTTTTAGATTAATTAATGATATGAGATTCCTTTTTTTTTATAATTTTGTCTTTTAAAAATTAGTTAAATAATGGGACTTAACCCTTATTTAGAAATATTTGATAAACGCACGGATACTAATACTAAAGTCCGGCACTGGCATGTTGCTTATACGGCTCCAAGAGCAGAGAAGCGCATTTCAGAGCAATTAGATCGTGCCGGAATTGAATATTACCTGGCATTACGTACAGAAATACGGCAATGGTCAGATCGCTTAAAAAAGGTTAGTGTCCCTGTTTTTCCTTCTTATATTTTTTTACATGTTGATCGATCTGAATATTATGTTGCGCTTAATTTACCGGGCATGGTGAGATACGTTTCATTTGGTGGCTCTACGGTAATTATCTCTGATAAAAACATGATGGATATAAAGAAAATTGTTGATAATAGTGCATGTTTTGAGCTTTGCAACACTTTACCTGCCCCTGGGGATCCATATACTATTCCTTTCGGCATGTTTAAAGGTATTGAAGGAACCATCGTCAGGTTAAAAGGTAAGACTCAGTTTATTTTAGAAATACAAGAATGGGGTAAATATCTCGTACTTCCATTTAACGATCTGAAAAACTGATTCTTATCATTTCATATTTATCTCCTTTTCACTCCTCACATTGGGAGTGACGGGGCGAAGCTGTAAGAAAGTGAGAAATACCTGATGCGCATTTTTGTAATTATCTGATCATGATTTGAGATTTTAAATAGTATTTTTTATCAAAATTTTTTACCCTTATGTCTAATCATTCCTGCTTTCAAAATCGTTTGTATTATTTATTTCCTGTAATGATTTTGCTGATTGTTACATCCTGTGTAAGCCAAAGGAAAACGGTTCTTTTCCAGCCGTCACAAAACGATACTGTTACTCATACACTGCCCCCGCCAAATTACCTTGTACAAAATGGTGATGTTCTTTATATCCGGGTACAATCAACGGATGAAAAAGCAACGGCATTTATTTACGGGCCGCTTGATCAACCGTCAGATTACCAGGTTGGAATTACAGAACCCTATTTTTATTATAATGGCAATGAAATCAATAAATATGGTTATATAAAGTTGCCCTATCTTGACAGTATTTATGTTCAGGGGATGGACCTGGATCATATCGCCAAATTGCTTACTGATAAAATTAAAAACTTTATCCTGGACCCTGTAGTTAGCGTAAAACTTGCCAATTTCAGAGTTAGTGTTTTTGGAGAAGTTGAGAATTCAGGATCTTTCATTTTTTATAATCATCGCACCACCATCTTTGATGCTGTTGCATTAGCAAGGCCGGGAGCTTATGCAGATCGTAAACATGTTACCATCACGCGTACAGGACCGGGTGACAGGGTTACCGTTACCAGGATAGACCTTACTAAAACCGATATCATAAATTCAGAATACTATTATCTTCGCCCGAATGACCAGATATATTTTGAAACTTTACGATCAAAATTCTGGGTACCTGAAAAATTTCCATATGGAGTGTTATTTTCAGTCATAAGTACCATTTTGTCATTATATGGAATCTTTAGATAAAATACTTGCTTGTACGCCAAGCATTTATATCTTTTGAATAACACCGTAGTTGATGCAGTTTTATTCTATATATCCCTTTATTTTATAATTTTTACATTTCAATTATAATCATATTTATGTCCAATACAGAATTTACTAATTTTTCACAAAATGATCCTGAAGAAAAATCATTTGACTTACGCTTTATCCTGTTCAAGATCATCGGCAAATGGTACATTTTTGTTGCCGCTCTTATCATTGCCATGGCTGCAAGCTGGATATACTTAAAGAAAGCGCCGCGTTTATGGGAAGGCAGCAGTATGATATTAATTATGGATTCCAAAGACAAACCTCAGGAATTTCAAGCGCTGGTGGGGTTGGAATTCGGGCGAACAGCAAACAATTTATACAACCAGATGCAAGTGCTGAAATCATATGACATGGCCCTAAGCACTGTCAAGCTTATGCGCTGGGAGGTGAGTTATTATTCTTCAGGCCGTTTGCGTACAAACATTTTGTACAATGACCCGCCCTTTTTGGTCATTCCCGATACCAATCATGTTCAGCTGACTGGTAGTTTCTTTCATTTAACTGTAAAAAGCTCCAACACGTTTGAATTGGAGATGGATAACAAAGATGGATTCATCAGCAGTTATAAGAAGCCTTCATTAATCACCAAAACCCGTTCCGTTAAACCGGCGATCTCCTTACCATTTATAAAGCAGTTCCATTTTGGGGATACAATACGTACCTCTGATTTCTGTTTTGTTATACAAAAAACCGACAATACTCCCGATCCCGGGCACCCCAGCGAACTGGGCTTTTCACTCAATACGCTGAAAGGGTTTACAGATACCTTTATCAACGGGCTAAAAGTTGAACCAACAGCTCAGAAAGGTTCAGTACTTCGTGTTACCCTAAAGTATTTCCAGCCTGAAATGTTATTGGATTTCCTGAACTGCCTGGGAACCGCCTACATGAATTCGCAACTTGCTACAAAAAATGAAGCATCGATGCGTACTGTAAATTTTATTGACAAACAATTAAATGATATAAGCTTACAGCTCAATTCAGCCGAGATGAACATGGAGAATTACAGAAAAGAGAATAAGTTTTTTCAACTCGATGCAGAAGCTCAGCAGGTATTGGACAACATGAAAGAAATTGACGAACAGAAATCCCAACTCCTCTTAAAGCACAAGTATTATGTATATGTACAGGATTATTTAAATACAAGAAAAGATCCAAGCGCTCTTATTGTCCCTTCATCTATGGGCATCGACGATCCTTTAATTTCAGGTCTGATCGGGGATTTGATCAAGCTCATCAACGAACGTTCTTCTCTTAGCAAGACCGCCAGTGAAAAGAATCCTGCTTTGATCATGCTGGATGCTAAAATTGAACAGAGCCGTAAAAGTATCCTGGAAAATGTCGCTAACATTATCAATTTGAGCAATATTTCTCTAAAAGAAATTGATTTACGATCGGCAGGTGCCGGAAACCGTATTGATGAACTACCGACTAATCAGAGAATTATGTTGGACTACGAGAGAAATTACAACCTTTATAATAATTTATTCACCTATTTATTACAACGACGGGCAGAAGTAAGTATTACTGCGACTACAAACACAGCCGATTGCAATGTGATTGATGAATGCAGACCTGAAAATGTTTTTCTGATCAGCCCTAATAAAAAAATGGTGTACACAATTGCCCTGCTGATATGTTTTATCCTTGCTGCGGGAATTATTTTTCTGCCTATCTGGCTCAAAGATACGTTCACCTATGTAAAAGAGGTGGAACAAATATCACCTTATCCGGTTGCCGGATTTGTAATGCACAGTGATTCTGTCAATGAAAATATTTTTCTTAACAATCCAAAAAGCGCAGTAGCAGAGAGTTTTCGTAATTTACGAACAAACATCAACTACATTTCACGTAATGCGCCATCATTTGTTATGCTTATCACCAGCGATCTGCCATCAATGGGTAAAACATTTATAACTTTTAACCTTGCATATACCTATGCTTTGTCGGGAAAAAAGACATTAATTATCAGCGCTGATATGCGTAAAGAGAGAATGTACAAACTCTCCGGTGTTCCAAAAAGCCCGGGGCTCAGCGATATACTTGCCCATGCTATTCAATATGAAAATGCAATTTACCCTTCTGAAAATAAAGATCTGTTTATCCTTCCTGCCGGGCACATGCCACCTAATCCTTCAGAATTGCTCGATACTAAATCTTTTGCTACTCTGATCGAAAAACTAAGAAAAGAATATGATGTAATCTTTATCGATACGCCTCCTACCGCAACCGTTACGGATGCTAAAATTATCATGAACCTTACTGATATTAATGCCATTGTGGTACGTATCAGTAAAACACGCCGCCGTCTTCTCAGAGATATGCTAAATGATTTACAACAACGTAAGCTGAAAGCCGTGATTATCATTAATGATTTACCACAACAAAAGAACAGCGGTTATGGGTATGGATATAGTTACGGGTATGGATACGGTTACGGATACGGTTACGGATATGATTCAGATGATGAAGGAGGAAAAGAAAAAAGAAGGAAAAAAATAAAAATATGGAAAAAAAAGTAAGAATCAGACTATTGAAATTACTCAATATATTTTCTTATCAGTATTTATTCAGATATATTTAAACGGTAAAATACATTAATTCATTATCTCCCGTTTCGATCATGAACTCTATGGATAAGCATTCACCTGATAAAAACATTTCTTCTTCAAAGTCATTAAGGCGTTTCTTAAAAAATGTTTTGGGAGAAGTTTTTCTTATCTGCATTGCGGCAATTCTGGTGAGCATTTTTTATTGCAATAATTATCTGGAGCACCTGCTACACTTCTGGTTGCAGATTTCAATTTATTGGCTGATTCTCTTTATAGTTTCATTATTTTTCAAAAAATATGAATACAGGGTAAAATTCGGGTTTGTTAAAGCTGTAAAAAAATATTTTATAACATGGCTCCTCGCTACTTCATTCTTTTTCATTATATTATACCTGTTTCATATTAATGCGTTTTATCATAAATGGATATTAATCGGTATCAGTTGCCTGATCCTTGAAGAGTTTGTAATGTTGATCGTGCAATATTCATTCAGGTATTCTACAGATGTTGATAAATTACGTGAACTTGCGCATCTTGAAACAATCCGCAAAGGCATACATGCCGATGAAAAAACAGCACAGGCGAAGGATGAAGATTTTTCCGATATCTGGTTAGAAAGCATTAACAGCGAGGAAATCATTGATCTGATTCAAAAAAACACCATAAAGAAAAATGCGAGGCGACTCATCCTGTTTACCTATTCGAGATTTAATCTACTTATATACAAGGATAAATCATTCGACCAGATAATAAACCTGTCGAAAATAAACAGGATACGTTATATCAATAAATTTCATGAATCGGTTTATATTAAACTCCGGACAAATGGCTATTATCTCGTTTGTGTTGAAACACTTGAACAGCGAAATATCAGACTAAATAATAAATTTCCCCCGGTAATAAATTATATATTCCGTCTTTATGACTTTTGTTTTCACCGTGTTTTTCCGCGTTTACCATACCTGCGCAAAATATATTTCCGTATATGGAACCACTGGAACAAACCCCTGAGCTATGCCGAATCGTTGGGAAGGTTGTACAGTTGCGGATTTGAATTAGTTGAAGAAAAAGAAATTAATAATAAATGGTATTTTGTTTTGTGCAAAAAAAATATGCCGGCACTTAATTACGAAGTAACCTATGGACCAATAATTCATCTTCACCGCACAGGAAAGGGCGGCAAACCTATTAAAGTATATAAGTTCCGCACCATGCATCCTTACAGCGAGTTTTTGCAGGAACTTGTAATGAAACGCAATAATCTTGCTGCAGGCGGTAAGTTTAAAAACGATTTCCGGGTAAGTATCTGGGGGCATTTTTTGCGCAAAACATGGATTGACGAACTGCCTATGATTGTCAACTTAATCAAGGGTGATTTAAAACTCGTCGGTATACGTCCTTTAAGTAAGCATTATTTAAGTTTATATCCCGAAGAATTTCAAAAGAAACGATCTACGGTAAAACCCGGCCTCATACCACCTTTCTATGCAGATATGCCAAAAACTCTCCCCGAAATAATTGCTTCCGAGGAGAAATATATCGACGCTTATAAAAAACATAAATTCCTGACTGACTGTAAATATTTCCGGAAATCCTTTTGTAATATTGTTTTCAGGCATGCAAGGAGTAATTAACTGATTAAGTCAACGTATCTATCAATTTATACTATGTCTTCCGATCACGAATTATGGTCACTGGTAATTAAACCACGAAAAAAATTACTTCAGGTTAATTTAAAAGAAATCTGGGAATATCGCGATTTGCTTACAATGTATATCAAACGCGATATAGTTACTCAATATAAGCAGACCATCCTGGGTCCGGCATGGTATTTTATTCAACCGGCCTTAACCACCATCATGTTTATGGTGGTCTTTGGCGGCATTGCAAAAATTCCAACCGATGGCCTGCCCCAGCCGTTATTTTACCTTGCGGGCATCGTGTGCTGGCAATATTTTTCAGATTGCCTCAATAAAACCTCAAACACGTTTATTCTAAATCAGTCTGTTTTTGGCAAGGTTTATTTTCCAAGGATCATTCTACCGCTGTCCACAGTGACATCCAACCTGGTACGTATGGGAATACAGCTTTTATTATTTATGGCTGTGTATATTTATTATATTATCACAGGAGCTCAGGTGATGCCAACTGCATATGTATGGCTTATTCCTGTGCTTATTATGATGTTGGCCGGGCTTTCACTGGGTTTTGGAATCATTATTTCATCCATGACAACCAAGTACCGCGACTTTACTTTCCTTTTCAATTTTATTATTCAGTTGTGGATGTATGCCACACCGATCATATACCCTCTCAGCACACTTTCGCCCAAGAGGCAGTGGATCATGGCGCTAAACCCCGTAACATCTATTATTGAGGCATTTAAATATGCTACCATGGGCGTTGGAACATTAAGCTGGTATTACCTAATGTATAGTTTCATTTTTATGATGACCATTTTAGGAATCGGGATTGTCATATTTAATAAAGTTCAAAGAAGCTTCATGGACACTGTGTAGGTCATTATTAGCCTTTCATCCTGTTTAAACAGTTTAATGATAAGGCTAAAATTTATGACCTGTCGGCCTATATAAACAAAAAATCATGAGTGATATTGCAATAAAATTCGAAAACATATCCAAACAATACCGTCTTGGCCTTGTGTCCACGCGCACACTGAGCCACGATTTAAAGCGCTGGTGGATTGTCAACATTCAGGGAAAAGATGATCCATATCTGAAAATCGGAGAAAAAAACGACCGCAGTACCAAAGGAGAAAGTGAATATGTTTGGGCTTTACGCAATATCAATTTTGAAATTCAAAAAGGGGAAGTAATCGGAATTATTGGAAAAAACGGTGCGGGAAAATCTACATTGCTGAAGATTCTATCCCGTGTTACTACTCCCACAACAGGTTGCATTAAGGCAAACGGACGTATCGCTTCCTTACTTGAAGTAGGTACAGGCTTCCACCCCGAAATGACCGGCAGAGAAAATATATTTATGAATGGCGCCATTATGGGAATGACCAAAAATGAGATTCGCCGGAAAATGGATGAAATAATTGATTTTGCAGGAGTAGAACGCTATATCGACACACCTGTAAAAAGATATTCCTCAGGAATGACTGTCAGGCTGGGATTTGCTGTGGCAGCCCATCTCGAGCCCGAAATATTGGTTGTAGATGAGGTGCTCGCCGTTGGTGATGCTGAGTTTCAGAAAAAAGCCATAGGCAAAATGCAGGATGTAAGCTCCAATGATGGAAGAACAGTATTATTTGTAAGTCATAATATGAATTCCATCAGGCGATTATGCAGTCGCGGAATCTTACTGAAAGATGGACTCATTGAATTTACAGGCCCGATGGATGAAACCATTAATAAATATCTATCGGTTTTTCAAAGCGAAAATATTGTCAGCCATGTAAAATATGAAGAAAATGACAAAGAGTTACAGGTACTGGAAGCAAAACTAACGGATAAAAATGGTGTTCCCCTTTCAAATGCAGTAGACGTAAACTTTGAGCTTTATTTAAATATTAAATATGCTTTCAAACATGATATATCGAAAGTGCATTTAACTGTTTTAATCGGGAACAGTAAAGGTGAAACGATTCTTTTTTGCGACAGGGTTGATTATTATCAAAGTTATGCTAAAGTTGAAAAAGGAATTTATGAGACCACCCTTAAAATACCCAACCCGTTATTAATCCCCGACAAATACAGCATAACGATTGGTTGCGCCAGCGCCGAAACATGGGTCGATGATCATAAATATAATGTGTTGTGCTTTGAAATTTCTGATGTTGATTCTTTCAGGACACGCCAAAGACAAGGCTATGTTTTTCAACCTTTGAAATGGGAACTTATTAAAAAGAGCGAACAATGAAAAAATTTATTAAAAAGTATATTGGAAAATTTGTTTTTAAGTTATTAAAAGTCGCGCTCCTGAATTCGTCAAAAAAAAGTTTGTTTCAACTCTTTGAACATCTCAAAACAAACCATCAGAATTATATTTATGAAATATATCGTGCAAAATATAACATTGATGGCAATTTTAAACTAAACGGACAAGGAATAAAATTTTATGGTGAAGGTGACATTACAGGCGGTGATCATTCATATATCGGCGACTTTTCAACAATTCAATCTGCCGGTGGTTGTAAGGTAACCATAGGGAAAAATTGCGCAATAAGCCATAATGTAAGGATATACACATTATCATATGTTGCCGACCAGGAATTTAATTCTGAGAGTAAAAAGGAATATAAAGCTGATGTTGAAATTCAGGACAATGTGTGGATAGGCGCTAATGTATTTATTAATCCCGGGATTGTCATCGGAAAAAATTCGGTTATCGGAGCCAATTCCGTTGTCACAAAAGATATTCCGCCCGATGCAGTCTATGGAGGCGTCCCCGCAAAATTAATAAGATATAAAACGAAAAATGTCAGTTAGTGTTTATTAATCCGGAAGTGGAGAATTAACAACTGAAATGAATAAATATATTACTATTATTCCTGCAAGGGGTGGCTCGGTCCGCTTACCCAAAAAGAATATTTTGGAATTAAACGGCATGCCGCTTATTGCTTATTCAATTTTATACTCAAAAAAATATTTACCGCAAAGCGAAGTGTATGTTTCGACTGATTCATCAGAAATTGCAGCCATTAGTAAAAAATATGGGGCTAAGATCATCAACAGGCCTTTAGAATTATCCTCTGATAAAACTTCAACAGCTGAAGTACTAAAGCATGCAGCAGAGATTTTAGCCGGTGATGGTATTGTTTACGATTATATGGTACTTCTTCAGGCTACCAACCCGTTACGCCCCGATTCACTTATGTCAGACGCCATTAAAATAATAGAAGAAAATGACGTTGACAGTCTGTTTACTGTCAGTCCTTCCGATCGTAAATTAGGCAGAATTAAAGACCATACTTTTATTCCATGGAATTATAGCTTTGGACAAAGGAGCCAGGACATGGAGCCATTATATTACGAAAATGGATTATTATATATAACACGAAAAGATATAATTCTATCCGGAAAAATTGTCGGGAATAATATGTTTCCCTTAATTGTGGATCATGTTTTTGGAACTATAGACATTGATACAGTGGATGATTTTAAGTTAGCAGCATATTTTATGTCAAGAGAAAATGATGTGTGATATTATTAAATCGTTGAATAAAACAGTTATTGTTTCCTGCCAGGCAGAGGAAAATGATCCGTTTAATGATCCGGAGCATATTGCCTTATTTGCCAAAGCAGCACAAATGGGTGGTGCCAAAGGCATCAGAAGTGAAGGATTGGAAAAAATAAAAAAAATCAGGCAAACCGTCGATCTTCCATTAATCGGCCTGATAAAATCAATGTTCGATGATGGCTTTGTCAGAATCACAGGGAGCATCAATGAAGTAGAACAATTGATAGAAGCAGGATGCGATATTATTGCGGTTGACGGTACTTTCAGGCTTAGAGAAGGATTGACCGGCCCGGAGTTTATCAGTAAAATAAAAAAGGAATATAATTGTTTGGTAATGGCCGATATTGCAAGGTCTGAAGAAGGTATTGCATGCGAACATTCAGGCGCTGACTGTATTTCAACAGCTTTGAGCGGATATACGCCGGAAACGAAAACAAAATGTGATGAACCCGATTTTGAATTAATTCACAAGCTGGCTAATGATGTTTCAATTCCTGTATTTGCTGAAGGAAGACTCAATACGCCTGAAGCGGCTAAAAAAGCAATTCAATCAGGCGCATACGCCATAATTGCCGGTACAGCTATAACCCGGCCACGCGTTATTACATCATGGTTTGTAGACAAAATTCTCAACAGTAAAATAAAATGAATAGTATCAAAATAAGTGAAAACAGGTGTATTGGAGAAAATTTTACTCCTTATGTAATTGCAGAAGCAGGAATTAATCATAACGGTGATTTTGAAATTGCAAAGCAACTGGTTTATCATGCCGCACGTTCAGGTGCTGATGCCATAAAATTCCAGAAACGTACCATCGATGACATGTACACAAAAGAGTTTCTGAACCGGGAATATTTAAAAGATTATTCCTTCGGAAAAACATATGGAGAACATAAAAAATTTCTTGAGCTGTCTGATGAACAATTTTTTGAGTTACAAGCAATGGCAAAGTCATTCAATATTGATTTTCTTGTAAGTGGTTTTGAATTTGCCAGTTTTGAGTTTATTGAAAAACAATTGCATGTTCCCATGCATAAAATACCTTCCCCGTTTATTAATCACTTTCCTCTTTTAAAACAAGTTGCTCAATATGGGAAACCTATTGTCCTGTCTACCGGCATGCATTCATTGGATGAAATTAAACCAGCGGTTGATTTTATCAGGCAATATAACGACAAAATAGTTGTGATGCAGACAACAACATTATACCCATGCCAAAATGAAGATGCAAACCTAAAGGTTTTGCTTACATTAAAAAAAGAACTGAACACGCTTGTTGGATATTCTTCCCACGATAAGGGCGTGGTATTACCTGCCGCTGCTGTAGCATATGGCGCGTGTATCATTGAAAAACACTTTACCCTGGACCGTACCATGATTGGCCCTGATCATATTGCTTCGGTTGAACCCCGTGGACTGGAATTAATTTGTAAATATGCAAAAACTGTATTTCAGGGACTTGGCTCACCCGACAAGACCATTCTTGAGGCCGAAAAACCTCAAAAATTAAAATATGGTGTAAGCATTGTTTCAAAAAACAAAATTGTTAAAGGACAGGTGTTACAAAGAGAAGATATTACGGTCAAATGTCCGGGAGGAGGAATTTCGCCACGATATTTTGATAGTATAATAGGAAAAGTTGCCCAAAAAGATATTCCAGAAGACTCCATTATTTATGAAGAAGATATTAACCTGACCTATTCATAAAAAAATGAAATGCATTTTATGAATAAGCATTGGCAATATGGGCAGCAGGTCAGGTAATCCTGATACAGAAAATATTTTAATTTTCTTTTGTCGGCCCGAAGGGTGAAAAATTCTTATGAATTTTTCAGGTTAAATAACAGGCAATTTATTTAAGATATGAATAAAATAAAAATTATCCTTACTGACATCGATGGTGTATGGACTGACGGAGGGATGTATTATGATCAATGCGGTAATGAATGGAAAAAATTCAACACTTCCGATGGTGTGGGCGTTTTATTGGCCCACAAAGCCGGGATAAAAGTTGGTATTATTACAGGTGAAGAAACAAATATTGTTGAAAACCGCGCAAAAAAATTACACATTGACTTTTTATTCCAGGGAGTCGGAAACAAATTGGATGTACTCGATCAGCTGTGCAAAAACGAAGGTGTTTCAAAAGATGAGGTGGCCTATATTGGAGATGATATTAACGATATTTGTATTCTGGATTCGTTAAGTTGTACTGCCGTTCCCAAAGGAGTACCCGATTATGTCCGAAGCCATGCAAAAGTAATTCTTACCAAAAAAGGTGGCGAAGGTGTTTTCAGGGAATTTGTTGAATATATCCTTTCCGGTATTAATCATACAGATATCAGGGACATTCTGTAAAACCAAGACTAATGAAGCTTTTACGAATAATATTACGAATCAGAAGGTTAAGAAAAAGATATAAAAACTTTTTAAAAGAAGGTACCAACCTTGCCTTAAAGGATAAATTAAACTTGCTGGCAAATACACCTCATGCTCCGGTACTGCGTATATTAGGTAATGGTTCATCCATTAATAACTATGAATTCAATATTGATAGCGGTATTGATTATATAGTTGTAAATAGATTTGTTCTATCAGAAACATATGATCGTATAAAACCAAAATACTATGTAATTGCCGATCCGGATTTCTTTTTCATTCCTGAATATTTTAAAATTTTTGAAAAAATCAATGACAGAACCGACTGGGACATGATATTTTTTGTCCCTGATAAATTTAAAAGTGAAAAACTAAACAGAACATTTACAAATTCTAAAATCAAGCTGCATTATTTTAATCACTATAATTATTACGGGCCGGAAGATAAACGCATTTTTTGTTACGATCACAATTTGGCAATGCCGAATGTGCAAAATGTGGTGGTTGCCGCAATATCCATTGGCCTTGCCATAAGGTACAAGACTATCGAATTATTTGGTGTTGAACATGATTGGACAAAATTCATATTTGTTAATGACAGAAATCAAACATGTATTTACGACCATCATTTCTATGATAATGAAAAAGTCTCCTGGACTGTATTTAAAAAAAATATGAAGATGCATGAAGTTCTGTATATGCTTGCTCCAATGTTTGAATCGTATTGGGAACTGAAAGGATTGTCGGACAGGTATGGTGTAAAAATTATTAATTATACCGAAGGTTCGTTTATTGATGCATTTGAACGCAAAGATTTTTCGAGGTGATATCCATAGTTATTCCATTATATAACAAGGAATTATCGATTCAGAAAACATTATTGTCAGTTCTGAATCAAACATTTTGTGATTTTGAAATTATAGTAGTTAATGATGGTTCATCAGATAAAAGTGCAGAGAGGGTACAGGAACTGAATGATAATAGAATTAAGCTCGTTTCCCAGGAAAATATGGGTGTCTGTTCAGCCAGAAACAGAGGCATTGAGTTATCTCTCTTTCCATTAATCGCATTCCTTGATGCAGATGATTACTGGGATCCACATTATCTTGAAGAGCAAATACGTTTCATAAATGATTTTCCCGAAGCGGCCATGTGGGGAATAAATTTTACCATTGTCAACGGAAATCAAACTCTGATGCTATATACGGGACTGCCGGAAAATTTTCGCGGGTATGTGAATGATTATTTCACGATGAAAAGAGTTTCCGATTTGTATTGCTCATCATCAGTCATCATAAAAAAAGAGGCATTTAATGTGGCCGGAAACTTTGACATCCGCATAAAATACAGCGAAGACCTTGATATGTGGTACAGGATTATTTTAAATTTCCCGACGGCTTTTTATAGTAAATCTTTGGTCTATTATAATCATAATGCAGAAAACAGGTCGTTAATCACGCATCCAAAGCTCAACAGGTTTTTACCCTACTTTATTGATAAATACATTCCTTTTAAAATAAATGCTGATTTTTGGAAATACTTTAACAGCTTTTGTGCTTCGAAGTTATCGTATTATTATTTTGAAACAAAAGCCGAACGTAAGGAAGCCATTGAAATTAAACGTAAAATGGATTTAAGTGTTTTATCGCGTAAGTACCGCCTGATTTATGGAACGCCCTGGTTGGTGGGGTACATTATTTTGAAGTTGGTAAAAATAAAACAGAAAGTGTTTTGATATGAAATTATCAGTTATTACTATAAATTTCAATAATCTCAAAGGCTTGCAAAATACAATAAACAGCATAGTCATACAGTCTTTTAAGGATTTTGAATATATCATTATAGATGGAGGTTCTTCTGATGGCAGTACTGGGCTTATTAAACAATTCTCCGAAAAAATAACCTACTGGGTGAGCGAGCCCGACAATGGAATTTTTCATGCCATGAACAAAGGAATTGATAAAGCACGGGGTGAGTATATACTATTTATGAACAGCGGCGATTATCTGATCCATGAAAATATTCTGGATGAAGCCTTCTCTTTCGGTTTCACTGAAGACTATGTTTTTGGGAATGCAAACCTTACCAAAAATGATGAAGTGCTGATAGCCGACTATATAACACCTGTTGTTGATCCCAGCCTGTATGATATGCTATTTCAAAGTATGCCACAGCCGGCAAGTTTTATCAAAAGAAAACTTTTTGACGGCAACGGTAAGTTTGATGAATCATTAAAAATTACTGGTGATTGGAAATTCACCGTCAGGGAAATCATCCTGAATAATTGCTCTGTCAGGCATTTACCTTTAACCATATGCAACTATGACAATACAGGTGTTAGCTCTGTTAACAAAAAGCAGTGCGAATTAGAAAAAAAAATGGTATTGCAGGAGCTATTACCTCCGAGGGTGATGGCTGATTACGAAAAATGGAGCAGGAACCGTCTGGATAATTACAGGCTGGATTGGCTGCAACAACATAAGTTTTTCTACAAATTATTTGTTTTAATATTCAAAACAGGCAGGAAAATGGAAAAAAATGGCCTGATTAAAGCAAAATAATTGAAAAAAGTAGTGGTTCCACTCTGACAATAAATATTTAAAATCCTTTTTGATAATTATTGAAAATCCAATACATATTACATAATTTATTTTCGTGATCTCGGTAGCTATTCCATTATATAACAAACAAAATTCCATATCATCTACTCTGCAATGCGTATTGCAACAGAGTTTTAAGGATTTTGAGATTATCGTAATTGATGATGGTTCAACGGATAACAGTATCCTGAAGGTTAAGGAATTTGAGGACAAACGTATACGTTTGATTCAAAAAAAAAATGGCGGGGTAAGTTCGGCGCGCAACAGGGCTATTGAAGAAGCAAAATATAACTACATCGCCTTCCTTGATGCCGATGATTATTGGGAGCCCTCCTACCTTGAAGAACAGGCTAAGCTGATTCATGATTTTCCTATGGCATATATGTGGGGTTGCGCCTGGGGTGTTTTAAATAATTCCAATAAACAAAAGGTTAATCATTCCTTACCTGAAGGATTCCGAGGATTGATCACTGATTTCTGGGAAATAAAACGAACAACAAATATTTTTTGCGCATCAGCTGTTGTGATAAAAAAAGATGCATTTTCTGTTACAGGAAATTTTGATGAAAGAATATGCTATGCAGAAGACCTTGATATGTGGTATCGCATCATTCTGAATTTCCCTGTTGTATTCTACAATAACACATTGGCTTATTATACTATGGACTCTGAAAACAGGGCCATGAATAAAAACAGGCCTCTTTCTGCTATACTTCCCTATTACATCGAAAAATATAAAGATGACCGGGCCGGCAATATTTCCTTTCGCAGATTTATCGACCGCTTTAGCCTGGCCGTATTGTACCCATATTACCTTAAAAACAAAAAGGACAAGGATGTTAAAAGAATTCTGGATCAAATAGATTTTTCATGTCAGCCATTTTCAAAACGCCTCCAGTTCAGATTTCCACATCTGTTCAAATTTTGGCTTAACCTGAAAAAATAAACAACGCCTGAAATAACCTACTATAACAATGTTAAGGACAGGAATATATAAACTTCAGCAACTCAGAGAAAAAAATCTGAAAGATTACTTTGGTAAGGAAAAAAATATCTCAATTTATTTATACAAAATACTGGCAGAGGAAAACAATGTTCTGCAAAATGAAAAGCTGTTTGAAATAATACTAAACCGCTTCAATTCTGATCGTAATGTTGTCAAAAGAACTTATATGAACAGGTTTGATCATTTTGACAATATTGCAGCGGATGAAATTTCGAAAAGAAAATTTCAAAAAAACGCAGTCATTGATATTGCCGTTTCTGATGGCAGGGCTTCCTGTTATTTTTTACAAAGATTATCGGGCCTTATTAATGATCTTAAATACACTGCAACCGATCTTTCCGTCAGTTATCTGTTGCACAGAAAATCAGAAAACAGTAAATATTATGTAATCACCGATCATGATAATAACATTAAGGAAATAGTAGTGCCGCCCTTTGTATGGAATTTATCAAGAAAAGAAGGACGTTTTTATTTTTTAAATAACTTTTTGAAGCAATACTATTTGAGAAAATATGAGGTCCGCCTTAAAAATGGGGAATTTTTAAATAATGAATTTATTGATTTGGTGCACCCTGAATTTAATAATCTGATAAAACAGCACCCCGGATTTTCATTAATAAACTACAATTTGCTTGAAAAATTACCCGGCAAATATGATGTAGTAAGGGCAATGAACATCTTGCATTTCGGGTATTTCACGCATGATAGCCTGAATATAGTACTGAATAATTTATACCACGGGCTCAACGATGGCGGACTGCTCATTGAAGGCTCCAATGAATACGCCGGATCGCCGGTGGAGGGCGCCTTTTATCAAAAAACAAGTTCGGGATTCTCGCTTGTTGCTGAACCTGAATCTGCTTCGCGAATCAGAAAAAATGTCCTGGAATTCAAGCCATGCTGACAAACCGGCAAATGACTTCCCTACTCTACTGCAGAATTTAAATTAATACTTGAACTAAAACTTGAATTTGAAATTGAAAAAAAAGATATTAATCAGTAAAATTTCTCAGTTTGGTTATCATAATGCCGTCACCAAATATTGTAAGTATCTGGATAAAAGCAAATATGAAATTCATTATGCCGGTTTTGATCTGGGATGGCCCAAAAGTGAAATTGAACAGGTACATGTCCACTATGTCCCGTTATTTTCAAACAAAATAAAACGATATTGGGTTTACCTGAAGCAAGTAAACAGAATCATCCGAAAAGAAAATTTCGACTTGCTGATCATTGTTGATTGCCAGGCCAGCCTGTTAATACGCTTATGCAATCTTTTCAGAAAGGCAGTTTTGGATATTCGCACCGGCGACGTTTTTTTAGGCGAAAAATATATTTCAACCTATAACTTAATGATCTTATTCTCATCATTATTTTATAAGCATATAATCATACTCTCTGAAAATCTGCGGCAATTATTGAGATTACCCACAAAAAAATGCAGTATTGTTCCCCTGGGAGCTGAACTATTAATGTTGCCGGACAAGACATTCGAAAAACTGTATTTGTTATATATCGGTATCCTTGATGCACGAAATATTTATCAGACGATTGAAGGCCTGGCTGTTTTTCTGGAAAGGAACAAGCACAGTAACGTTGAATATAATATTGTCGGCTATGGCCAAAAAAGCACGGAAACAAAACTACGGGAATGCATTCACCATCATGGATTGGACAATATTGTAATATTCCATGGACGAAAAAATCACAATGAAATTTCCGGCATTTTGGAAAAGTCAAATGTAGGTGTTGCCTATGTTCCAATAACAAAAGGTTACACATGCCAGCCCACCACGAAAATATATGAGTATTTTTTGGCAGGTATGCCTGTAATTGCAACTAAAACCAAAGAAAGTGCGGCATCGGTATTGCCCGGATACGGTGTACTTATTGATGACAACCCTCAATCATTTGCTATGGGCATCGAAGAAATATTAAAAAATACTCATTTATACAAATCAGATTTGATTAAAAAATCATTTGATGAATACCGTTGGCAAAATATCATCAAGAACAAACTCGAACCTGTATTAGATAAAATTTAAATTAAGGAAGGTAAATTTTGATACCTAAATCATTATTATACGAATCATTTGTATTTATAATTTATATTACTGAGTCCGCCGCGGCGAACACAAAGCCTGCCTGCTGGTGCGGTCTGGCAGGGCCTGCACAAAGATTCTCAAAATATATGAATTAAACAGCTCGGCAGTTAATTGTTTTTTACATATAACAAAAATGGATTTAAATAACATCAGCATACATTCGGCCTGTGATATTGATTCTACGCTTTTAATGGATTTTTTCAGGAAAGCATTTCCTGAAAGATTTGATTCATTGTGCGCCAACTGGAAGTGGCTGTACCATTCTGCATTTTATGATGATAAAATACCGCTGGTTGTTGTCCATGACAATAAGGTTATTGCTTTTTTTGGAATGATACCATTTAAAATCCACGTATTGGAAAACACGTTAAACTCCGGATTTCTGATGGATTTCTTTGTTCTGCCTGAATATCGAAGGATGGGCCTGGGTGGAGTTCTTACAAGTGAATACCAGAGGTTATGCGATGTTCTGATTGGCCTGATAGGCAATGAAAAATCAATAAATCATTTAAAGAAATATGGATTTGATGAGGTTTCAGGCACCTATATGCACCTCATTTTTATCAAACCTTTTAATTACCCGGGCTTCAATAAAAAAGTGCCTGTCTTTTTGCGTAAAATATTAAATATTGCCTCCCTCCCATTTTATTTACTGACTTATAATATTACGTCCTATTCAAAAACGGACTTCAAAATCGAAAGGTTTTCTGAAACAGGATTTCGGGATTTTACCAGGTTTTATGAGTCCTCCGACAAGGCTTTATCAAATAAAATATCACCAGCCAGGGATTCGGATTATGTTAGCTGGAGAATCTTTAATTCACCCCGTTTGAAAAATTATTATCTCTATAAAACACCGTCATTCCATGCGCTAATTGCGTTACAGGGTGATGCCGTAAACAGTATTGATGTATTATGGGTAACAGACACGAGTAATAAAACTGAAATCAAAAAAATGCTTGCCACATTAGGTATATATGCCGCAAAAAACAAGATTTCATATTTACGATTCTACACTAACAACCATAACATATCGGGGTATATTAAAAGCAGACTTTTTTCATGTGTAAGGCATCCCCGCTTTGTTTATTATTCAGGTGCATGTCATATGGTGGAACATATGGACAAGCCTGAATGGGATTTTCAATTAATTGATACTGACTTTGAACATGCTGTGTAAACATTTAAATCATGATGAAAAATAATCTGATCATAAATTTTCATGTTTTAAAAGACGTGGCATGGTTTGAAAATATGATATTGTTTTTGAAATCCAGGTATGAAATGACCGACATGGCATTCTTCGAGAATATTCAGGATATTCGCAAAAAGGGCTTTTGTCATATTACATTTGACGATGGTGATAAAACCTTTTATACTATAGCCTATCCGGTGCTGAAAAAGCACATGGTTCCTGCTACATTGTTTGTATCGCCTTACATTGCTGCGAATCATAAAAACTTTTGGTTTCAGGAAATCAGGGGATATGATGCCGGAATTATGTACGGTATTTTAGCCGGTGAATCAGGATTGTCCAGAGATATTTTGAATAAAACACCTTATGCCAACATTTTGAAGTGTCTTCCCCTGAATAGAATTCACGAAATTATCGCCATCTACCAGAAAACAACCAACACCCAGGCCAAGCCGTTTATGAATATGTGTGCAGAGGAAATACTGGAAGTTGAAAACTCCGGATTAATAAACATTGGGGCACATACACTGCACCATCCGATTTTAAAAAATGAAGATGATGAAAATTGCAAACTGGAAATTACCGGTTCCATCACTGAGCTTGAAAATATGCTCAGTCACAAGATTAAATATTTTGCATATCCAAATGGGATTCCCGGAATGGATTTCGGTAAAAGAGAAATTTCAATTTTACAGGACAATGGTATCACCATTGCTGTTACAACCGCAAACAGATTTTTAACAAAAAACAGTAATAAATTTGCATTGCCGCGTTTTGGATTTTCTCATGGAAGTATACGTTTTATAAAGCTCAAATTAATTGCCGGACAGCACTGGGAAAATATAAAATCAATGATTCGGCCTACTGAATATAAAAGCAGAAAGAAAATTCTATCAGCAATAAAAAGCAAATACAATGTGGATAAAATTCAGTGATAACCTTTTTAAAATAAAAAGGCAATCAAGAGACATTATTGCTCACTTTTTTCGCAAACCTTTTATCGGGCATTTGGGAAAAGGATCTTGTCTGAAACCGGGAGTTGTGATAGGTGGAAACCCATACAGGGTTAGAATTGGCCGTAATTTTAAAGTATGGAATAATGCAATTTTATCCGTGGGTAATGGCTTTATTGTAACAGGCGACAATGGATTGATTGGTGCAGGTTCAATACTTAATGCCTCGAAGGGTAAAATAACCATCGGCAACGGTGTGGCCATTGCTCCATATTGTAAAATTTTTAGTTTTTCGCATCATTTTTCCAAAGAGCAGGGAATAAAAAATTCATATAAAATCGCTGATGTTATAATTGAAGATGATGTTTTGGTTGGTGCCGGCGCAACCATCCTTCCGGGTGTATCCGTTGGAAAAGGAGCTATAATAGCTGCCGGAGCTGTTGTTTGCAAAAATGTTGATCCATACACCATCGTGGGCGGTGTGCCCGCCAGAAAAATTGGCTCCAGAGTATATGACGTTGAACAAAAAATGGAATAAATTTTTTTACTGATTGCCTAATTAATTGTGTTTACCATATCAATTAAGGTAAAGAAAGTAATAAACCTTCATATAACAAGTATTTCAGAGGTATAATGAGTAATCAACTTGATTTTTTTCCAAGGTATTTTACGGCAAAAGCAATTGCCCTGTACTTTATTTTACTTGTAGTGCTTTTTATGCTTTTCTATAATCATTCGTTGCCAATATTCATGGTAATCATTGGTGTGGTTGAAGCAGCAGGTTTTTTTTATCTTTCAAATCTTTTAACCAAACGATGGTCTTCAATATCTGAAAAAAAATTTCCTAAAAAGCTTTTCGCTTTGTCATTATTCATTCGCGTCGGCTGGGTTATTTTCAGCTATATTTATTATACCATAATAACCGGACAGCCTTTTGAATTTGATGCAGGTGATACATTTTTTTATAATTGGAATGCCGACAGGATACACGATGGCAGCATAGGCATCGGTTATATCAGGGACCAAATGGGATTAGACGATTGCGGGTATATCTATTACCTGGCTCTCATTAAAACAATAATTCCCGGCGATATAATTATTACCCGTTTATTAAAGGCCCTACTTAGTGCATATACCTGTATATTGGTTTACCGGATCGGTCAGCGTAACTTTGGTGATAAAACTGCCAGGATAGCAGGGATATTTTGTATGTTAATGCCTTACCTCGTTTACTATTGCGGCCTTCATGCAAAAGAAACGGAAATGGTTTTTCTTGTTGTCCTTTTTATTGATCGTGCAGATTTTATGTTCCGAAGCGAAAAGTTTAATCTGGCAACAGTAGGAATACCGCTATTATTAGCAGGTGTGCTGTTTACTTTCCGGACCGTACTCGGTATGACAGCTTTGTTTTCATTGCTTACGGTGCTATTATTTCCAACCAGGAATCCTATAAAAGCCTGGAAGAGGATTTTTGCCGGTTTTTGGGTGGTTTTGATAATCACTTACTTTATAAGCGGACGAATTGCTTCAGAAATAACTGAAGTATGGCAAAAAAAAGATGAAAATCAGTCTTTGTCTATACAAAACAAGGCAAGAATCAATAAATTTTCAGATTATGCCTCGGCAGCTGTTTTTGCACCCGGAATACTTGTAATTCCACTGCCCACGATGGTCCACGTTGAAGGACAAGAAAATATTGAGATCATCAACGGCGGATACTATGTGAAAAATATCCTTGCATTTTTTATTATGCTTGCTTTTTTAAGAATCCTTAAGGAAAAAAGAATACGGGATTTCACTCTTTTAGGTTCCTTCACGATAGGCTATCTTATTATCATTGCCTTTAGCGCCTTTGCCCAATCCGGGAGATTTCAAATGCCCGTATTGCCATTTCTAATGCTATTCGGCGCTTTTGGCGTAAGTAAAATTAAAAAATCCACAACAAAATATTATTTCATATATCTTATCATAATCTTTGTTGTAATCATTGCCTGGAATTGGTTTAAACTGGCCGGAAGAGATTTGATTTAATTGTTTTTGACCATGAAAATACTATTGATCAGCAATTATAAAAAAAACATCGGGGGTATTTCGGTACAGGTTGATCTGTTAAAAAAAATCATTGAAAACGAAAAATATGAAACGGAAATATTCTCGTTAAAAGCAAAATTGATTAAACGGGTTTTCCTTTTTTTTATGCTGTTTTTTGTTGGTAGAAAATACAATGTTTTTCACATACATTGTTGTTCGGGTTGGGGTTTTCTTCCTGCTGTATATGGTGTTATTGCTGGAAAATTATTACGAAAACACATCATCATTACCTATCATGGCGGCGGTGCCGACAACTTTTTCAAGGCACATCCCTGGTTAACCAAATTCATACTGACCAAAGCGAATCATGTGGTTGTTTTATCTAATTTTCACCAGGAGATATTCAGCAAATATAATATAAACTGCGTGGTTATCCCCAATATCATTATGTTTGACCAGGAGCATTACCGTGAAAAAAATCAGATTGAACCGAATTTTATAAGTGTCAGGCATCTGAGCCCACTCTATAATATTCCCTGCATTATAAAGGCATTTTATGAAGTACAGCAGAAATTTCCTCTGGCAACTTTGACTATTTTGGGCGATGGACCTTCAAAGCCGGAACTCGAAAGCCTTGTCAGAAGCATGAATATAAGCAACGTTATTTTTACCGGACAAGTTGCTAACAGTAAAATTTATGATTACCTGACTAAAGCCGATATATTTCTTTCGGCGCCATCAACAGACAATCTGCCTGTTTCAATTTTAGAAGCCTTTAATGCCGGGTTATTAGTAATATCCAGTAATGTCGGAGGAATTCCATACCTGGTCGAAAATGGAAGAACAGGTTATCTGTTTGAATATAATCATAATGATGACCTAACAGAAAAAATGGCCATGGCTGTTAAAGAACAGCAAAAATCGTTGGAGATCATCGCCAATGCGCATCATGAAATAAAAAAGTTTCACCCGGGAATTGTTAAATCAAAACTATTGTACCTATATCAAAACTGATTATGATTGTCAGAATAAAAGAGTTTATATTACTACAAATAATTTTCCCTGTTGCCGATTTTGTTATGGGTACGTGTGCAACAAAATGGTATAGGCAAATTAAACTGATGAATTCCTGGAAAAAGGAAGAAATCACAGATTGGCAAAACAAACAACTGCAAAAACTCATGGTTCATGTTTATGAAAATACAATTTATTACAAACGTGTATTTGATGAACGTGGCCTTAAACCCGAAGATATTCAATGCGCTGATGATTTGAAAAAACTGCCTGTTATAACAAAAGATATAGCGAGAAAGCATTTTGATGAAATAGTTCCGAAAAATATTTCTTCTATCAAGCATCGAAAAGCAAAAACCGGCGGTACCACAGGAATGCCGATGCATTATTATTGTGATGAAAATATATGGGGAGTAGTAACTGCATTAAAAATATACTCCTGGAAAACACTGGGATATCATTATGGCGAAAGGTTTGTAACACTTGGAAGTTCCTCTCTTTTTCCGTTTGAAAAGAAATCGCCCATACTTAGGATATACAATCTGATGCGGAGTGGCATTCCACTGAACGGCATTAACCTCACAGATGATATATGCCGGCAATATGTTGATATTATTAAAAAGAAAAAAATCTGCTATATATACGGTTATGCCGCCTCTATATATATCCTTACAAAATATGTAGCCAATAATAATATTGATCTGACACAGATAAAAGCTGTATTTTCGACATCTGAAATGCTCACAGATAATTACCGGAAGTTAATCAGTGAAACCTACAGGTGTCCTGTAATGGATTGCTACGGAGCAAGGGATGCAGGTATAGCAGCCTATGAAATCAAACCCAGGCAGTATCACATTGGTTACAATGTTATTGCTGAAGTAATAAATCCCTTTGAAGAAAATACCGGAACATTGATAACCACGAATCTGATAAATTATTCATTTCCGCTGATACGATACCAGTACGGTGATGAAGCACAATTAGTTAACAACAGTGCGCATTATAACGGCCAATTAATTACACGGATTATTGGAAGAACCAATGATGTAATGCGCCTGGATAATGGTCACAATCTTACTGCGACAGGATTTTCAATGGCCATGAAAGCATTCGATGTTATTGCTTTTGAAATAAATAAAACCGGTGGCCTTGAAGTAGAATTAAAAATTCAACCTGACCGGGAATTATATAACCAGGAACAGGAAAGTAAAATCAGGCAAACGATTCATAAGTATGTCGGAAATGATTGTAAGGTCAATATTGTATATGTGGAAAGTTTCGCACCATTACAAAATGGCAAACGAAGATATTTTATGAACAATTAAATGGTGTTATATATATAAATCATATGTCAATCGTAGAACACAGGAGTTTTTTTTCAGTAATAAAAGGTTTATGGGTAAGAATACTGGGCATCATGACCATGTTTACTTTTCCATATCAGGTAACTGTTTTCCTGCATAAATTAAGGGGGACTAAAATCGGAAAAAAATCTCATATCGCGCGTGGCGCTTACCTGGATGAGCGTAACCCTGAAATGATCGAGATTGGCCGGGGGGTCGCCATAACGGCAGGTGTAATGATTTTATGCCATCAGCGGGATTTGAGCGGATATAAACCCGGAATGTTTGCCATGCATTGCCCGTTTAAAGAAGGAAAAGTAATTATTAAAGATGGTGCACATATTGGCATCGGCGCCATCATACTGCCCGGCGTAACTATTGGTGAAGGAGCTGTAATCGGAGCCGGTTCGGTTGTCACACGCGATATCCCCCCCTACTCTGTTGCCGTAGGCATGCCTGCCAAAGTAATAAAAACATTTGAACACCCTGAATAGATGAGAATCTGGATTGATATAACCAATACACCCCATGTTAATGTTTTGATGCCGATCATCAGGCGCCTGGAACTGAAACATGAACTGATAATAACAGCACGGGATTTCTCTGAAACCATACCCTTGCTGAAAAAGAATGGCATTACCCCTATTGTACTGGGAAAATATAAAGGTAAAAGCCGGATAAATAAAATATTCGGCCTACTGTCACGTATGATAGAATTGAAGAAAACAGTCCCCGGTTTTGATTTAAGCCTGTCATTAGGGGGCAATTATACAGCATCCATAAGCCGTTTCAGACGAAAGCCATCAATTGTATTCAGCGATAATGATATTTCATTTAAATCTCCTGCATACAGGCTGGGTAGTTATTTTATTTTCCCTTCCTATTTTAATTCGTCCCATCTGGGAAAAAAATACAGGATTAAAGATTCCCAGATTTTTAAATTTGATGGATTTAAAGAAGACATCTATCTCGCTGACTACATACCCGATGAAAAATTTCAGGACAGCTTACCTTTTAAGGATTTTATCACCATCAGGCCTGAAAATCTAAAAGCCAGCTATGTGCCTTTAGGCAGCAAAACTATTGTTCCTGAATTATTTGATATATTTAAAAATGAAAATATTTTGTTCATTCCGCGCTACAAAGAAGAGGAGCAATATGCCAATGGATACAGCAATATTTATATTCCTGACGGCCCGCTGAATGGCCTTGATGTATGTTATTATACAAAGGCCATGCTGACCGGTGCGGGGACATTTGCTCGTGAAGCTGCCCTGCTGGGCACACCGGCAGTAAGTTTCTTCCCCGGAAACGAGTTCCTCACAGTGGACAGGATCATGAAGGAAAAGGGCTGGGAATTTCAGTCACGAAATCCTGAAGAAATATTCAGGTATGTTTCACAGGCAAAAAGAAGAACTTCTCAGCAGGATAATAGCAGGAAAGTATTTGAGGAAGTCATGTCAATAATCGAATTAATTATGGAGAGGATAACAAAATGAAAATAATCTCCGTGGTGGGCGCCCGTCCGAATTTCATGAAAATTGCTCCTTTCGTACAAGCCATAAAAGAATATAATTCACAATCAAAAGACGGGATGATCGAACACCTGTTGGTGCATACAGGCCAGCACTATGACGATTGCATGTCAAGGCGTTTTTTTCAGGAGCTCAATATTCCGGAACCAGACGTTAACCTTGGTATAGGCTCAGGCTCCCATGCTGAACAGGTTGGCTATACCATGATTGCTTTTGAAAAAGTTATACAGGCCGAAAAACCCGACTGGATTGTAGTTGTCGGAGATGTAAATGCCACCCTGGCCTGCTCAGTTACTGCAAAAAAGGAATGGATACGGTGTTGCCATATAGAAGCCGGTTTGCGTTCGGGCGATATTACCATGCCTGAAGAAATAAACCGCCTGGTAACTGACCGCTTATGCGATCTGTTGTTAACGCCCGATCTGCTATCATATCAAAATTTGAGAAATGAAGGAATCCCGGAGGAAAAAATTCGCTTTGTCGGGAATATAATGATTGACACCATGGAAGCCCACCATGAAAAAGCATCCTTATTAACTATTGAAGATATCATCAAAACAAACTTATTGTCCGAAAACAAATTTAAGACTGTCGCTCCCCATGACGAAAAATATGTTTTGATGACGCTGCACAGGCCTTCCAACGTTGATCAATATGAAGTATTATCGCCTCTGATAAGTTTTCTCATCAAAGATCTGGCTTCAAAAATTACACTGCTTTGGCCGATACATCCGAGGACAATGAAGCAATTGAAAGAATTCAACTTATTTGAAGCTGTTGCAAACCATCCGAACATTATTTTGCTTGAACCATTAGGCTATATCGAAATGTTGCGCCTGAATATGGGTGCACGGGTGATGCTTACCGATAGCGGCGGGTTGCAGGAGGAATGCACGGTTCTGGGAACACCTTGTCTTACATTGCGTTGGAATACAGAACGTCCTGTGTCATTAAAAAGGAATGGAGGCGTCGGCGTTTTGGTGGGTAACGATATTAATATCATAAAAAAAGAATTTGAAACGGCCCTCGGGCAAGCCCGCATAAAATCACGTCCGGATTTGTGGGATGGAAAAACCGCTCATCGCTGCCTGCAAACAATACTAACATACAAAATCTGAAATTACATCAGGATAAAACCCGGAAGAATTTC
The DNA here is from genome assembly GCA_964626855.1 of uncultured Bacteroidales bacterium. Classification (GTDB taxonomy): domain Bacteria; phylum Bacteroidota; class Bacteroidia; order Bacteroidales; family CAIWKO01; genus CAIWKO01. Next base: position 18,723 of record CAZVKJ010000011.1, on the reverse strand, counting down.
ATGACGGGCGTGCGTTTATAATTATTGGGGAATAAATGAAAATGGATTTTACGATCGCTGTTTATAAAAAATTTTTAGAAAGCATACTTGCGCATGGCTTTGAATTTCAAGCCTTCTCTGACTTTATAAACCAACCTGCCGGAAAGGCTGTTATACTCAGGCACGATGTGGATAAAATGCCTTTCAACAGCCTGGCCACAGCAAAACTTGAAAATCAATTGGGCATAAAAGGAACATATTATTTCCGTTCATTCAATGGTAAATGGGAGGAGCCGGTAATAATACAAATTGCTGCACTGGGCCACGAAGTGGGCTATCATTATGAAAGCCTTGCCACATGTAACGGAAATCCGGAAAAGGCATACCATGATTTCACCATGAACCTTGAAAAATTGCGGAGCCTTGCGCCTGTAACAAGTATTTGTATGCATGGAAGTCCGCGGTCTAAATGGGACAGCCGCGATTTATGGGAAACATACAGTTACAAAAATCTTGGCATCGTTGGAGAACCATATTTTGACATTGATTTTTCAAGGGTATTTTATCTCACTGATACAGGCCGCCGTTGGGATGGCTTTAAAACAAGCCGGCGCGATAAAATTCCGGTTTTCCAGGAAATATGGGAAAAAACGGGATTGGTTTTTCACAACACGGATGATATTATCAGGGCCATTGAAGATAAAAGGCTTAAAGGGCAAATGATGATTACCGTGCATCCCCAGCGTTGGAATGATCAAACCTGGCCATGGCTTATGGAATTCATTAAACAAAACGTAAAAAACGCTATCAAAAGATGCATCGTAAAGTAACTATTACAACATATTTCTAAAAGGGCAAACTTTTCAAAAATGGTTAGAATTAAATCCGTTTTTATAATATTTTTTACTGTTATCTCTGCATCTCTAAGGGCACAATTTGTACCTGTGCATATCTATAACAGCGGAGTTAACGCTTTTGTCGATGAAATTGCCAATGAAGGTATCATTGACATAAATTCAGTGATTAAACCTTATGGCCGTAATGAAATAGCCGGATGGTTATTAAAAGCCGACTCTCTTCAATCCCAATTGAATAAAAGGCAGCAATATGAACTGGGCCTTTATCTTGATGAATTTGACGACAGTCATCGTTATGTAAGAAAAACAGCATGGGCTAAGAAAGGCAATGGTATTGTGCTCTCGCTTCTGCCGCCTGTATTCCGTTATAATGATAAAAAAAGCAGTTTCATTTTCCGGCCTGTCGCAGGATATGAACAAACGATTTATGATGGGCTTCCTTTTTACCAACGTTATTGGGGAGCTGAAATGTTTTTCACTATTGGAAAATGGAGCTTTTATTCCAGCCTGCGTGATTATTATCAACAACGCGAAGTTACTGCCATGCCCGGATATCTTGTCCCTGACCCCGGAGGAAATTATAAAATAAATAACAGTGGGCGCGCCGGCGGCGATTACAGCGAAATGCGCGGCGGATTTTTTTATTCGTGGAAATGGGGAAGAATTGGCCTGGTTAAAGACCATGTTCAATGGGGTGATAACTATAATGGATCAACCATTCTTTCAGGACGTAATCCATCGTTTCCAATGATTCAGCTGCAGATGAAACCATTCAAATGGATCGATTTTCAATATTTTCATGGATGGCTGGTATCAGAGGTTATTGACAGCAGCACATCTTATTATTCTCAACCCGGCAGGTACAGGGGGATTTATCAGCCCAAATACATGGCGGCAAATATGTTAACTATAATTCCCTGGAAAAAATTCCATATTTCTTTAGGCAATTCCATTATTTACAGCGACAAATCACTAATGCCGGTTTATCTGATACCCATCCTGTTTTATAAATCCGTTGATCATACTATTAATCATGGTATTTCCAATGAAAACTCCCAGATGTTTCTCAATATCAGTACCCGTAATCTGAAGCATATGCATTTCTATACCACGCTTTTTATTGATGAATTCAGCATTCGCAGGATATCAGATAAAAACCGGTATAACTTCTTTGCAATGCGTTGGGGAGCCGGTATCAACAATTGGCCATTAAAAAATCTATCATTCACGGGAGAATACACTCAGGTTTTCCCGATTGTTTATAAGCACAATATTCCTTCACTCACCTACGCATCGAATCAGTATAACCTTGGATATTACAGCGGGGATAATTCCACCGATCTGAATATTACCCTCGGTTACAAACTCCCCTGCGGTGTGCACCTGGATGCATACTTCGGCTGGCTTATTCATGGTATCGACCATCAATATGTACTTGGAACCAATGCTGACATTAACGGATTACTGACCGGTGGTAAAACTTTTGAAAGGAATCGCCTCGGCCTTAATGCCGGTTACTTTGTAACTGCTGCCCTCATTGTCAATGCCGGTGTTGAATATAGTAAAACAACAGGCTATGCAAAGGCCGGACATTCCGAGGCAGAATACCTGGAAATGTACACCCCGTCGTACCTGTGGGGAGAAAAATTACTTTGGAATTTTGGCTTTAAATACGGATTTTAACAATAAAACTGCATGCTGTGCCGCGAATTCTCAAGGCACATTGATCCTGGCCTGTTAAAAATCACAAGGCCAATCCTCTTCAGTCATTAAAAAAATCTTTGTAGGCTTGTAATCTATATTGCCGCCTCCTAATGCAAGCGGAATATTTCAATTTAAATACGCTTATAACCGGAATCTTGTAGCGTATTAATTATTACAAATCCTGTTAAACTTGCTTATATTATATGTAATTCCTATACTGGGATATACAAAGCCATCCTGCTGTTCCTTGCCAAATGTCCTGTCTAATTTATCGTTATCAACCCAAATAGCTTCAACTTCCAGGTTGATTTTCAGTTTTTCCCCTACGCGAACGTCCACCCCTAACCCGAAAGGCCAGATAACTTCAGTTACCCATTTATAGCTTCCATCCCGGCCATAACCCCAACTAAGCACTTCATCTCCTTTTCTGTACAATTTGTTTTGAAAATTAATCATACCTATTCCGAAAAATCCATATATGTTGGCTTTCTGAGAACATTTTCCACCTGAGAACAAATCACTTAAACTGATTTTTGATTGCAGGTTGTATTGAAAATAATGTGCCCTGAATGAAAGATCTGCGGGGGTTCCATCATCGTATCTATCTTTGGATCCGGCCAGCCAGCCATATCCAAGTTGCCCGCGAACAGCATAGGCACAAAAAATCTCTTTAGTTAGATAAATCCCAAATGCAGGTCTTAAATCTGAAAAACCATAGCTATTGCTTGCATCACTTTGAGTGACATCTCCAAAAAACACAGTAGGGCCGGCATTAAATCCCAGGTGCCAGTTATCAACAAAAGTGTATCTTGGCTGTGCAACAGCTGCAATGGAATAAACACCAAGGATAGCTGCAAAAAGTATAATTTTTTTCATAGCATTCATTATTTTGCAATTAATCATTAAGGCAGTGTAATAAAAGATAACATTTTACCATAACCGGTTCCTGTATTATTTATATCTTCATGCCTGAGTGTGGCATAAGCCCTCACAAAGTACCTGGTGTTAGGAGATAAACCGCTCAATTTACAATTAAACTCCCACATTCCTCCAGGAACAACTATTTTGCTATCATTAATGGTAGGATGGTGCGTACTATAGCAAATTCCGCGTTCGAAAATAACTTCACCCTGATCGTTAATGACTGAACCTCCTACCATTGCAGAATTACTGGTAACTTCGGTAACCGGCGATGTAGTAACACCTGGTCTGTTATAATCACTGCTTTTTTTACAGCTGCCTGAAAATAAGAGAAAAAGACCCCAGATAATTATATTACAAATAAGTATTTCTTTTTTCATTTTATTTGTTATTAATTATAAAAGCACTAACAAAAATAATAAGTTTTTTTTAAACTGCAAGCAATTTTTTTTGCTTGATGATTGAAATATAATGATTAACCTGATCTGCCAGACTCTCTGCCTGCGCTCATTCACAAATTTTACTTCATTTATTTGTGAATAGATCAGGTTAAGATACACTTCATTTTGCATGCAAAATTTATAAACAGCAAAAATTAATATAACAGAAAGACGTAATAAAGTACTTATTTACCATTTTTATTTTTACAACTTGTATTTTTTGTATCTTTGCAATTCTTTTCGAAAAAAAACTTTTTTAGATTTTTATTTTTGTTTACTTCCCTCTTTTTATTTACTTTATGACGTACTATTCCTGATTTACTTATGACTTATTGTTCATATAATGAGATATAACATACTTTAGAATAAATTAATAATGAAATGAAGAACTATCGTTCACTATTAGCAAATATAATCTTGCTTCTATTTTGTTCATTTATACAGTAATGAGTGGATCAGCTCAAAATAGCGGTGATTACCTTTCTGCAACCACATGCAATTGGACTACGTTAGCCACCTGGCAACGCTTCGATGGTACGAATTGGGTAACACCCACCACAACACAGGGCTGGCCGGGGCAAACCTCGGGTAGCGCTACGTATGGAGCAGTTACAATCAGGACAGGGCATGTGGTAACTATTAGTAATACAGGTTTGGCGAGCACCAATCCTATCACATCCCTTAACATTGAATCGACAGGCTGTTTATATCTCACCGGCTCGAATCAGACTGTTACATTTGCTATCATTACAACCATTTTCAATATCGCCTCCGGCTTGGAAACTTTCTACAATATTGTCAACTTTGAATAGAATAAATTTAATTTTAAGAACAAATAATTGAGAATAAGCAAAACTTAAAAATATTGATATGAATAGAAATAACTTTACGTGCTTTGCACGCAGCATCCGTAATAAAATTGCTTCCGTGAATTTGAATTTTTTCTCTTATATGAAAAAAGGAGAAAATATCACCCGTAAACATTTGGAAAATCGAATCTGTATTCTTAAAACAGCAATGATAGCACTAATTTTTGTGTTATCTGCTTCGAATGTGCAGGCTGTTACAAAAACTGCATCAACAGGGAATTATAATAATGCTTCAATATGGACACCACAGGGAGTTCCGGCGGCAAATGATGATGTTGTTGTACCATCCGGCGTCAAACTTACGGTGAATGCCAATACAGCAGCACTGAAATCAATCACTGTGAATACAGGTGGCACTATAACTATTACAGGCAATTCCACGATAAGTGCAACCAACATCAATGTTAATGGAACTTATATTAACCAGAGTACGGGCACAATTACCGCGCAAACAATTTCATTCTCGTCTAATGCTCTATACAGACATGCGGCAAATGGAGGCTTTATACCGATATCAACATGGGACATAAACTCCACTTGTGAAATTACCGGCTATACTACTACTTCGGGCAACCCTCCTAACTACACTACAATTTTCGCACAATCATTTGGCAATTTTACATGGAACTGCACCGGACAGACAACTCCTATATCGCTCGGCGGTACCCTGAAAACCGTGAGAGGCAACTTCACCATGACCAGCACAGGTAGCGGTAGCCTGGGAGTAGGCATCACGGGCATCGGCGACCTGAACATCGGGGGCAATTACTCTCAGACGGGTGGCACAATCTATTGCTCAGGCTACGGTGTAGCTGCTGCAGGTGTTTCGCGTAACATCAACATTGCTGGTAACTTTTCACTCACCGGCGGAACCTTCAACATCAGTTCGCTTACCACCACCACGGCAGTTTGCATGGTGAATATCGGCGGAGACTTTACCGGCAGTGTGGGTACCATCACCCTTTCGGGAAACGCCACCACCAGTTCCATCCATTTCACTGCAGGAAATCATGTCTATTCGTACACCGGCACCATTGCCGCCAAACCGGTCAATTTCGTGGTGGATGCAGGGGCCACCCTTACCATGGGAACAGCTGCAAGCCCATCCACCATCACGGGTGGCGGATCGTTCACCCTGCAGTCGGGAGCCACGCTGGGCGTTACTTCCCCTGCCGGCATTTCAGCTACCGGTACCAACACCGGCAACATCCAGTGCACGGGCACACGCTCCTATTCGGCCGGCAATATCAAATACATGGGTAATTCGGCACAGGCAACCGGCAACGGCCTTACCGCAGCAGCCAATGTTTCCATTACAAATACTTCCGGCGTAACTTTCACGGTACAGACAGCCATAACAGGCAATGTCTCTATGGTCGCCGGTTCCACTGCCAACCTGGGCACCGGGTTCACCCACACAGCATCATCACTCACGCTGGGAGGCGTTTCACAGTCGACCAATAATACCTATGGCGGTAACAGTTCCCCTGCCTCTGTTAAAAATGCTACATTTTTCCCCAATACAGCCACAGGAATTATCAGCCTGGGAAGCTGTGTTGCCGGTACCTGGACGGGAGCTACAGATACCGACTGGTTCAAGGGAACTAACTGGTGCGGCGGAAGCGTACCTACTTCATCTACCAGCTGCATCATTGCTCCGGCCAGCAACCAACCGGTGATCACCGGTGCAGCGGCATGCCTAAATATCACCATCAATGCAGGTGCCACAGTCACGCTGTCGGGTAGCAACACCCTCACTGCCAGCGGCACTTTCAACAACAATGGCAGCTTTATCACCAATGGCGGTACGCTCACAACAACCGGTAATTTCACCAATGGCGGATCGTTTTTCGGAAATACCGGAACATTGGTTCTCAACAGCAGCACAATCGCCGCTTTTACCAACAACGGCACCTTTAGTTCCGGCACGGGTACAGTAAATTTCAACGGCGGTGCACAAACAGCTGTCACACCTTCGCAAACCCAGTTCTACAATGTAATCGTGGGCGGCACGGGTCTCAAAACCATTACCACTGCCAATTTTGTGGTACTGGGAACTCTTTCCATGGAAGCTACCGGAACCATCAGTGCCATTCCAACCTTCGGTACCTCAGCCACCCTGCAGTATAACAAGCCGGCAGCTTTCCCCACTTCGGTGGAATGGCCGGCCACATTCACCTCTTCAGGCGGTGTGGTAGTGAAAAATACCGGCGTAATTACCCTGAGTGCTGGCAAAACACTGACAAACTGCCCGCTCCGGGTTTATGATGGAGCCGAATTGGCCATGGGGGCAAATACCGTTTCAGCCCCTAATGCACTGTATCTTTACACCGGCGGAGCATCAAAGGGTGCGACTATTTCAGGAACCGGATTGCTAACCCTTGGCGGCGATGTAACCGTTCTCGATGCCAACAACGGGACAGCAGGAGCTGTAGTATCATGCCCGGTTGCATTGACCAATGCTGCCATCCGCACTTTCACTGTTGCCCAGCATACCGGCACAGCTTCCGACCTCACCCTGAGCGGCATAGTTAGCACGACCGGAACATTAACCAAAGCCGGTGCCGGAACCATGGTTTTATCCGGCGCAAACTCATACTCGGGAGGAACATTGCTGAATGAGGGTACGCTTTGCATCAACAATGCTTCGGCGTTGGGTAACGCTGCCGGCACTTTCGCCATCAACGGCGGATCCATCAACAATACAAGCGGAAGTGCAATAACCACCTCCTCATACCCGCTTGCACTGAACAGCAATTTCACTTTCGTTGGAACCAACGCCCTGAACCTGGGAACAGGTGCCATCACGCTCAGCGCCGACTATACCATAACCACTGCCGCCGGCACACTCACCCTCGGGGGTGTGATCAGCGACAATACCAAAAGCCTCACCAAAGCCGGAGCCGCCACACTCAGTTTCGGCAGCCAGGCCGTTACGCTCAAAGACCTTTCCATCACTGCCGGCACGCTTACTTCCACATCGGGTAATCTGAGTATTGCCGGTAATTTAGCCAACAGCGGCACTTTCGCACATAACAGCGGTACTGTAACCTATAACGGGACAAGTGTTCAAACCATAAACATAGGAACGAGCTCCTTCAATAATCTGACAATAAACAATACAGGAGGCACTGTTACAGCTGGAAATCAAATCACGTCTGTCGGAACTTTTAGTACCGTTTCAGTTGCCACGTTTGATATGGGCACCAATGCCTTGTTGGTAAACACGGTAAGCCATTCGGGGACGCTGCTCACGCAAAACCTATCCGCGTCTCCAATCAGCACCGGCAAAACCTGGGGCGGGCTGGTGAATTACAACGCAACTGCTGCGCAGACAGCTATGGCCGGGACTTACAATAATCTTACCATCAGCTCAGGCGATGCTGTTGCGGGAGGTAGTGACGGTGCCACGGCTAGCGGAAATATTACCGTAAACGGCGTGCTCACCCTTGCCGCAGCCAATGCTTCTGCAACAAAAGGGGCGCTGGAAATGGTAACCAGCTATGGCGATTATCCACGTACAACCGCTGAAAATATATATGTGCCAATTACTTCCCATACATTAACAATGGGTGCAAATGCCACTACAATCGGTCAGGGCGATGTAACGGGAAAAATATACCGCAGCTCTCTTTCGGCCAATACCCCATACACCTTCGGAAGCCAGTACACCACCTATGCCTACACGGTAGCTCCTACTAATGTAATGGTAATTGTTACCATAGGCACAGCATACGGAGATGGCTCTACTTGGGGTCAATCCTCAGCTGTGAAACGCAGCTACGAAATGGTTCCTACCGGTGGCACTGGCGGAAGTGTAACCATGAACCTGCGCTATCTTGATTCAGAATTAAACAGTAATACCGAGGAAAAGCTCACCACCGGTGACTTTGACATCAGTGAAGATGGCAATACAGAACCACAAACACTGTACGGATATCCATTAGGCGATGAACACGGACGTTCAAGCTATGATAATGAAAATAATTATATTGGCCTGAACGGGGTGCCGATTTCTTATTTCATCAGAGATGCAAACCATAAGTGGTACACTATTTTTAAGCTGCACGACTTTTCTTCCGGTCACAAAATCTGGAATGGAAGTGTGTCAGATGCCTGGTTGACCGAGGCAAATTGGGATCCCTGGGGACATCCGGGTGTGGGAGAAACAGCCATTATACCAGATGCAGGAACTACTCCAAATGATCCGAAACTAACAACCACCGAAACAATTGGCGGTATACAAATCCTCGCTAACGGCTACGTCGATTTCAATGGCCAGACACTGACTGTACATCCGGCTACATATGGAAACGGATGGGAAGATCTGTCAGGTATTTCAAACTACGTGGGCAGCACCATTGTTTTCTCCAACCCAAATTGGAGCACCCCAATTCTGGGTATTCCACATTTTGATAACCTGACCATCGACGCCGGAGCCAGCGCAACGGCCAGTTTGAATTCACACATCTATATTTCCGGACCACTCACAAAAAACGGAGGTCTGGATGCATCAACCTTTGAAAATATTTTTGAATATAATGGAGCTTCTCAAACTGTAGTTGCACCAGATGGAAATAAATATTCAAGTCTTGTTTTAAGCGGCAGCGGCACCAAAACTTTGCCTGCAACTCTGTCGGTGAGCCACGATTTTACCCTGGCGGGTGCGGCAAGCCCTTCGGGCACCACACTCAACGTAGGGGGTAATTTTACTAATAATTCAACAGGCACTTTATCGGTAACGAATGTAAACCTCAACGGAACCACCGCGCAAACACTGGGAGGAACTACAGCAACTACCTTCACCAACCTGGCCGTCAATAATGCTGCCGGCGTGACACTTACAAATGGTGCAACGGTGAATGGAACTCTTGATCTTACCAGTGGTTTGATTACAACAGGAAGCAATACAATAACCGTAGGTTGCAGCGGAGATATTAATTATCCTTCCTATCCAACCGCTACAAGCTATATTAATGGCAAGTTAGCCCGAATTTATTGTGCTGTAGGGTCAAAAGATTTCCCCATAGGTAAAGGTGGAAACTATCGTCCACTCACATTAAATTATACCGCATTAACAGGAACGCCAAGTACTGTAACGGTAGAGCAGATTGAATCAACTCTACCCGGAAGCCTACCTGCCAACACCTATGTGCAGCAAGACCGTCACTGGACAATTACAGAAAGCGGAAGTAGTAGTCGCACCTATACACTCACACTCAATGGATCTCCCTTTACCCCTGGCAATGGAGAAGCCAAAATACTACAAGGTAATGGTACAACCAATACTGGTTTAACAGCATCTTTCGTTAGTCCTAATTTCACATCAACGGGAATAACAACTTTCAACAATTTTGCTGTTGGGGCGGAATGTACAGCACCTATTATCGAGACCCAACCTATTTCCGCATCTTCTTGTGAGGGAGTAGGTTCACCATCGTTTACGGTTTCAGCAACAGGTCTCGGATTATCATATCAATGGCAGGAAAGTATTACAGGAACTGAAGGAACTTTTAATGATATTACAAATGGAGGGGTGTATTCAAATGCTACGACTGCAACATTAAACATTACCAACCCATTAATTACTATGAACGGTTATGCATACCATGCAGTTGTATGCCGAGATTGTGGTTCTAGTGCAACAACTAATGCTGTAACCTTAACTGTTGCATTACCTACCATAACATTATTGGAATCTGTGAATCCTGTATGTAGTGGTATCAATACGGCAAATCTTCCCTATTCTGCAACAACCGGCAGCCCTAATCAATACAGAATCGATTACGATACTGACGCAGAAAATGCTGGATTCACAGATATTTCATACACAAGCCTTGTATCGAGTCCAATCAGCCTAACTGTACCTTCAACTCCCGGAACATACAACGGAACTATCTATGTAAAAAATACCGGTACTACTTGTGAAAGCATTGCTTATCCATTTACAATAACAATAAACCCACTGCCACAAGGTTCCTTAATAGGTAATACAATATGTAGTGGTGGAACCGGACAGCTCACCTGGACTGCTACATCCGGAACAGGCCCGTTCACGGTTGTTTACAACGATGGTGTTGCCGACCGCACTGTTTTTGATATATATTCAGGTGTACCTTTTAATGTTTATACCAATCCTTCAACTACAACAAACTACTCTCTGGTTTCGGTGCAGGGAGCATATTGTACAAGATCTGCCGGTTTTGAAGGGGCAAACGCAACCATAACCGTTACATCATCAGCATATTGGTCAGGCAACATAGATTCTGACTGGGATACTCCGGGTAACTGGTCATGTGGAGGCGTACCAACATCTTCAATTGATGCCTACATTCCTTTGGTTGTAAACCAGCCAACGATTCATTCAACCGGTGCAGCATGTAATAATCTGACTATCGACAATTCGGCCATATTAACAATTTCGGCTGCCGGTACGTTAACCGTAAATGGCACTACTACCAATAATGGAACATTGACCGTTGACGCCGACGGTACCAACAGCTCCAATTCAGGGTCGTTCATTGACAATGGAACTATCACCGGCACGGGAACATGTAAGTTTAAAAAGTATTTTGCCGGTGATGGCCGATGGAGATATATTGGTTCTCCTGTCCATAACACCAGCGGCGGCATTTTAGCAGGCACTGTTTTCGACAATTTATCAGCTACGGCTTCCACGGGTGACCGTTTATTGTTCCGCAATGAATATAATAACACATGGGGCAGCGTTTTGGCAACGGATAAACTTGAGCCACCTTTACGCGGTTATACATTCCAGAGCTATGATACGCCGGCAGCACAATTAGCTGAATTTGCAGGTGTTTTCAATACGGGAGATTATAGTATTACGAATCTTACCAGGACGGAAACAATCCATAATTATAAAGGGTATAACCTGGTTACCAACCCTTATCCTTCTGCCATCAGGTTGGGTACTTATGCAAACCATCCGGGCGTAACTATGACAAACCTGAGAGGAACAGTATGGGTACGCGATATAGGCCCTTACCTGTCTGATAATTACGCTACCTATAACTGGTATACTGCAATTTGGGCAAATGCATCAGCTACCCAGGATCTTAATAGTTCTGAAATTCCCGCTATGCAAGCCTTTTGGGTAAGGGTTAAAACAGCTGGCACAGGTACCTTTGAACTTACGAATGCCTGCAGGGTACACAGTTCAATGTCTTTTTATAAAACAACTCCTTCCAATAATATATTTCGTTTAAAAGTAAGTTCAAACAATTTAACTGATGAAACAGTGATCTATTTTAACGATAGCGCTCAGTCAACATTTGAAAACTATGATTCGGAAAAATGGTTCAGCAGCAATAACAATACTCCACAGATTTATACACTCACAACAGATAACTCGCAGGTAATAATAAATGGATTTCCTGTTTTGGGAATGGATGAAAACAGAGTGGTGCCATTAGGGTTCATGACCAATGTGGGAGGGGCATTCCAATTGACCGCAACCAATATTAATGATTTTGATCCTAATATTCCGGTCTACCTTGAAGATATATCTCTCGGTGAAATGCAGGATCTGAGAGAAAATGCATGTTATAGCTTTACATCCTGTGTTGTAAATACAACAAGCCGCTTCCGCCTGCATTATGGTGTCACCATTACCGGCATAAATCAACAGTTTCATGAATCCAACGCAATTTATTCAATAGGAAATAACATTTATATCAATACTTCTGCTGTTAACTGCCAGATTGAACTCTACGACATGCTTGGAAAAAAAATAATGTCGCGCCAATCTGAAAAGGGATTAAATATTATTAATACCGATGTAGAAACCGGAATTTATCTTGTTAAAGTCTTTTCGGGCGATTCAGTTAAGACTGAAAAAGTACTTATTTACAATAACAATTAAACCAGAATCAAAGACTGGGTGTATTGCAGGCAATCAATATTATTAACATTAACTTCATAATTATGGAGTGGGCTTTTATTGACTGCTCATTGAGGGTGTAATCTTTTTGTAAATTAATTGTAATATAAATATGTTATTGTAAAAATACAGGTATAAAGGACCCAGCATTGATTATATCGTAGACTCTTTTTTATTATCTTTATGCCCTAAATCTTAAATATGGATTTAAAAGTACTGTTCAGCAGGAAAAGCAATTATGTAGCCCGTGATGTTAACGGTGAAAAGATATTGGTTCCCATCAGCAACAATATTGCAGAAATGCGAAGACTATACACCCTCAATGAAGTGGGAGCTTTTATATGGGATGCCATTGATGGTAAAAACACCTTTGAAACTATTGTCGGTATGGTAGTTAATGAATTCAATACCGACGCTGAGACTGCCCGTAAAGACACCTTGGAATTCCTGCAACAATTGCAAGGGCTTATTTCGGAAGAATCAACAATTTAATACACTTTTGTTGTGAAATCTCTTTCCATATCCATTGCAGGGTTCATACTTAAACTTCAGTCAGATGATAGCATTGAACTTTCTCTTGATGATGGGTATCTCCCCTATATTATTCCCGAAAGCCCTAAGAAACCAGATATCATTATTCATTGTAAGACACCTGTTCCTGCTGAACTGTGCAATGCGGAAGACATTATTTTTGAAGCCCGCAATTCTGAAAAAAGGTTCTACTGCATTTGCAAATTGTTCGACTCCTATAAGTTCATCATTTATGATCAGGAAAAAGAAGGCGTAATCCGGCAAATTGCAATTTTGAATGCGGATTTTTCAGAATGGACAGTTTATTCATGCGGGCATAACAACGACAAGGTTTTTCCCTTGCATTTTCCTATGGGCCCTATCATCCTGTACTATCTCACTGTAAAGTATGATGCCATTATGATTCACGCGTCCGGAGTGGTTGATCCCTTGGGCGGCAGGATATTTATGGGTTTTTCCGGATCCGGCAAAAGCACCATGGCGGCCATATGGCAATTCAGGGGCAGTACCATCATCAATGATGACAGGTTGATTATCCGTAAGGAAAACAGCAACTATGTAATGTACAATACTCCGATGTTTTATCCGGACAAGCCTAAAAAAGCGGTATTAAAGCAAGTGCATATAATTCATCATTCCCCGGAAAATAATATGGTGAGGATTTCCGGCGCACGCGCTGTATCAAAAGTATTGGCTTTTTGCATCCAGAATGATTTCAATGCCGGTTTTATTGAGCACCACCTGGCATTTTTATCGGAAATGTGTAGTAAAATCCCTGTTTATGAGGTCGGGTTCAAATCTGATCCCGAAATCGTTGACTATATTCAACAACATGCCGTCTGATCATTTATACAGCGATTTATTCCAGCTTACAGACGATCTGCTTGCAGAAAACCGGCAGGTAAAGCTTAAATGCATGGGTTACAGCATGTTCCCTTTTTTAAAAAAAGGAGATTCTGTAACACTTGGCAAATGCTCAATGTCTGAGGTTAAGCCGGGCGATATCGTAGTTTTTAAATCTGATAATAAGTGGGTTGCTCACCGGGCGATTAAAAGAAAAAATACTGGCGGTGAAGAATGCCTTGTTACCAGGGGGGATACATGCCGGCATAAGGATCCCTGTGTCACAGAAAAGAACTTTATCGGGAAAATAAATTCATATACCAGAAATAACAAGGAAACCAATTTAAAAAAATTCTTTCCAAAATATATTGGGCTGCTTATCGCAAGGCTCTCACCTATAATTTCTCTATTACTTATCCTGAATCTTTGGGTATTTAAAAAAATTACAAACATCTGGAAAAATACTGTCCTTATTTTGTCCAGGTTGAAGTTTATCAGCCGTGGTTCCGGGAAACTTGTGAGTATTAATGTTGTAATAACCTTCTTTCAGGGTATCTTCCCTTTTTTACTCATATATATGTTGAAACGGCTGGTGGATTCACTTTCGCATATAAACAACTTTCCTGATAAAACAGCTGCCTTTCATGCAATTACGGTTATTATTGTGCTTACGGGACTTGTATTCCTGTGCAATTCAATAATAAACATTCTGAATAGCGAATATCGCGAGCGCTTGTCGCAGTCGGTTTCTCTTTACATCTATAAATTACTGCACAAAAAGCACATTGACCTTGATATTTCATATCTTGAAGATCCCTGCCGCCAGGATGTTATTCATCGCGCAGTGGTTGAAGCAGGTTTCCGTCCTCAGAAAATGGTCAATGAGAGCCTCACAGCCCTACAGTCTGTTATTTCATGGCTTTTCATCGCTGTTATACTGTTTACCATACACTGGGCTGTATTTTTTCTGATTTTAGCAGCCATCATTCCTGAATTTTATGTCCGCTTCCGGTTTTCAAAAAAAATATACCGGCTTAATAAATCCAACAGCCAAAAAGAACGGGAAGCTTATTACTACAATCGTATCATTACCGGTTTGCCGTTCGCGAAGGAACTTCGGCTTTTTGCAACGGGCATTTTCTTCAGAACCCGTTTTGAAAAAATACAGGAAGGCCTGCACAGCCAAAAAAATAAATTGCTTCGTAAACGAGCCTGGTCAGATGCACTGGCACAGTTGTTTGCTGTTCTTCTAACCTTCTTTTCATTTGGGATGGTTGCTGCATTTGCCATCAATGGTATGCTCTCGGTAGGAACCGTTGTGATGTTTTTTTTGATTTTTCAACGCGGTTTTGGTGTTCTCAAAGGTTTTTTTCAATCACTGGCAGGATTATACGAAGACAATGTTTTTCTTTCTGATTTTTTTGAATTTCTTGGCTTGCCGGGTCTTAAAAAGGAATTATCGGCTTCAGCAACCCTGAGCAATCTCCGGGAATCAATAATAATTGATAATATCAGCTTTACATATCCTTCGAGCAGTCGTAAAGCATTGGACAAAGTTTCAATGAAAATACCCGCCGGAAAAACAGTAGCGCTTGTCGGTGCAAACGGATCAGGTAAGACAACCCTCGTAAAACTCCTATGCAGCCTATATTCCCCCGACAGCGGACATATATTTTTTGATGGAATAAATATATCACAAGTAGCGCCTGAAGATATCCGCAGACAGATCACAGCGGTGTTTCAGGATTTTGCTTTATATAACATGACAGCTGCTGAAAACATTTATTTAGGCGATATCAATATTACACCCAATGAAGAATCCATCAGACAAGCTGCGCACAAAGCCGGAATTGATGATATAATTGAAAGTCTGCCACAGGGATATAATAATATGATCGGTAATCTCTTTGAAAAAGGTGAGGAACTGAGCATCGGACAATGGCAAAAAATGGCCATTGCCAGGGCTTTTTACCGGAATTCATCAATTCTTTTTATGGATGAACCATCCAGTGCGCTGGATGCAGAAACGGAATTGAACCTATTGAAAAATCTCCGGGCCCTTGCAAAAGAAAAAACGGTACTCCTGATCAGCCACAGGTTTTCAACCATCAAATGGGCTGATATAATCTATGTCATGGACAACGGCCACATTGTGGAGAGTGGTAGCCATGACGAATTATTGCAAAAAAAAGGAAAATATTACAATATATTTGTGCTTAACAAAGAGACATTCTGAGATATACAACAAATCAGAAATCTATTTTTGCCCTGAATAAGTGAGAAAACAAACCGGCCACACCGGTTTTTATCCTGACAAGATAATACCAGTAAACAAGAGGTTTATATTTAATATGGTAACGTTTATACATAAAAGCCCTGCCGGGAAAAATATCTTCCAGCAAATACCTTACTTTATTTTTCGTTCCTTTAATTTTTTTCAGCATCCTAATATTACTGACACTCTTTAACTTTGAAATCTCGTCGTATTTTCCCTGTATTTTAAGAATAAACAATTTCTCAGTTATAGAATTTTGACCATCAGCTGCTTTACCGGCAATATTATCAGGAAGCGGAGCATTTAAATATTTGTGTACGACATACAATATATTAAATACATTATGACTGCAATTACATTGATCACATGATTCCTCAAATAATTGCCAATTAATTTCATTCCTGAATTTTCGCAGCACCTCGCTAATATCACAAAACGGATTTAATAATACCATTGAGTAACTCAGATGATAATCCAGATGGACACATAAATATTGAAGTAAATCATTTGGTAATAACGCCAAAACATTCACACCATGAATAACCTCATGATGCGCTTTTTGCCAATAACCGGCAATATTAACGTTGTACTTGAAATCAACCGGGAGAAGATTTGTATGTACTTCAACAGGAACGCCCATAAAACTCATTGCGGGCAGGTGTTTTGAATCCTGATGAAGCCTGATGAAACCTGTTTTAAAGTTTTCGCACTTCTTAAACCCCATCCCTGCTAAAATGTTTATACATTTTTCGGCATTGGCATCCTTTACCAAAAGATCGATGTCTGTCATCTGTCTCAAACCGGGGGTTTTGTACACGGAATCCAGAAGATAAATACCTTTCAGGGGTATCACCTCAATATCTTTCTCAGCAAATGATTTGACAATCTTTACAAAAAGATCAATCAGAAAAATGTTTCTGCCTAATATTTTAGTATGTGCTCCTTTAAGATGGGTCATAATTCTTTCTGGCACAGCGGCTGAATTCCCGCTGGCTACAATATTGGAATATACCAAAGGCGCAAGCGCATTAGAGATTACTTTTTCTGCAAAAAAATCCCAATTATTTACTTGTGAAATCAATTGTGCCAAAATCATTTGATCCCCTTCAGTCTGAGATAATCTGAGGCAGGCTATAAAAAGTTTATCCTGAGGATCAAGAACCATGAAATGAAAATTTAACAAAAGTAACCATATTCAAATATTCGGTTAAAATATTGACTTGAAATGGTGTTAAAAAATTTGATTTTTCTTTTTTTATACAAACAAATCCAACGTAAACCAGCTGAATATGTGCAATTTAATTATTCATAGTACAAAATAAGAGATGACGTTTGAAGTGAAAACGATCGGATTATAATATCTCCTATTTAAAGATGATGCAGCAATTTATTAACAATAAATTGCTGCATCATCTTTTTAAAAACGAAATTAAAATTTCAACATTTTAAATGGGTTGAACTTAGAAAAGTCCGGATCTAAAGAACCATCCGGCTCAGGCGGAAGGCTCTCCATGACCAGCGAAATTTCATTATCAATATCATGAATTTCAACCTTGGGCTTTTGGTATTCACGTTTTTTATTTTGCGCCTGCTCAAAATTGTTCATTTCAGTGTTTTTCATATCACAAAAATATATTAATTACTTGTTTAAAAATATCTTTTCAGTTTTTAATGAGTTATCAGAATAAACTTTTACGAGATATATTCCTGTTTCAGCATTTACATGAAGTACGTTTAATCCTTTAGCAGAAATTTCTGTTATTATTTTCTTACCAACCATATCATAGATTTCGATAACACTATTACTTTTTGGAGTGTTAACATAAACATTATTTCCAGATGAATAAATCGAAACAGATTCGATTGCTTGCTGTTCAATACCGGTGGTCATGTTGCCAAAATGCAAACGGAAACGACTAACTGTATTAACTGCAGCTGATGTAAAAATGTAATTTGCATTTTCCCTTAAATCCTGTGTCATACCCGTGGTTACATCTTCAAGAAATACAGGTATACTGCTATCGAACTCGCTAAGGTTAGAGGCATTGTATGTAAATGTTCCGGAAACGCTGCTTTTGAATCCAAGCGGAACGATCCTGCTTTCATTTATTCCTAATTCGGGAAATCCGTTAATTATCGTCTGTATATTGTCAGTTGTCACTGTATAAACTTGTGGCGTGCTGTTGTTTCCACTGAACCATTTTTCGGAATCGTAGTTGTCAAAAGATTCCAGAGCGCCATTGGTAAAACATACAACCGTTTCGTCCGTCAGCCCATTGGCGCCAACTTTTAAACGGAATACATTGTTTGGAGTAGTGGTTTTATAGAATGAGGTAGAACCGTGAACCCTGCAATCATTAGTAAACCCAAGGCTTCCTGTACCATTAGCAGCAACTCTGAC
>CAZVKJ010000010.1:0-91729 GCA_964626855.1 uncultured Bacteroidales bacterium | reverse complement strand
AAGGTAAACGACGAAATTGAAGCCGTTATTCTCACCCTCGATCGCGAAGAACGTAAAATGTCACTTGGTATTAAGCAGCTTATTCCTGATCCATGGACCAACATCAGCGAAAGATATCCGGTTAACTCAAAGCACGAAGCTGTTGTACGCAACTTTACCAACTTTGGTATTTTTGTGGAACTGGAAGAAGGCGTTGACGGGCTGATCCACATTTCTGACCTTTCATGGTCAAAGAAGATCAAACATCCGGCTGAATTTACCAAGATTGGCGAAAAGATCGAAGTGGTTGTTCTGGAAGTGGATACCGAAAACCGCCGTCTGAGCCTGGGTCACAAACAACTGGAAGAAAATCCCTGGGATATTTTCGAAACTGTATTTACTGTTGACAGTGTACATAAAGGAACTATTGTCAGTGCTAACGACAAAGGAGCTATCATTTCATTACCGTATGGTGTTGAAGGTTTTGCACCTGCACGCCATCTGTTGAAAGAAGACAATATCACGGCCCGCACCGATGAAACCCTCGATTTTAAAGTGATCGAATTCTCAAAGGACAACAAGAAAATCCTTGTTTCACATACCAAAATCTGGCAGGATGCCATCAATGCTGAAAAAGTAAAAGAAGCTACTGATAAGAAAAGCAAAGATGCTGTTACCAAGAAAGTAGTAAAGAAAATGAAGGATAACCTCGAAAAAACAACACTCGGCGATATTGAAGCATTGGCACACCTGAAATCAGATATGGAGCAAACCGAGCGCGAAAATTTCGACAAGAAATACAAAGAAAAAATCAGCAAAAAAGAAGCTAAGCTTGAAGAAGAAGCAAAAAAAGCCGAAGCACCTGTTAACGATGAAGTAGATGAAGAAAAACCTGAAGAAAAGAAAGAAGAAGAAGGCGAAGTTAAAGCTGAAGAATAGTTGATTTTTTAAATAATGAAAAAGGCTGTCTCAAAAACGAGATGGCCTTTTTTTATGCAATACATCGCGATAATAATTTCCTGCTATTGGTAGGCGTTTTTACTCATTAAATTGTATTTAAATAAATATGTATTTAGCGTTTGTTCATAATTGCCAATAAGTGGCGTATGGCTGCGAAATTTTAGTATATTTGCCATTAATATAGCTTTATAATAACACCTTTAGATAATCATGAAATTACCGGAGTATTTTAAGAATATCTCTGAGTTTTCGCCGGAATCGGAGTTGACCATTTCCGCTGTATCACAGCGTGAGGAGTTCCCCAAAGGCCATTTATTATTCAGGCAGGATGAAATATGCAACCGGATATTTTTTATTGAAAAGGGCTTTGCAAGGACCTATAATATTTCTGACAGCGGCCGTGAAATCACCAACTGGTTTTTTTCTGAAAATTCATTTTTAACCGCGGTAAACAGCTTTTATAATGGTGGGCTTTCAGGCGAATATTGCGTGCTTATGGAAAACTCTGTTGTTTATTCCATCAAATATTCCGAATTTGAAATGATCCTTGATAAACATCTTGAACTGGGGAAGTTTTGCTTTTTTATCTTGTTTGAGATAGCCAAGCAAATGACGGACTACATCAACAGCAGTAAATTTCAGACAGCCGAAGAGCGCTACCATGAACTTATTAAAAGATATCCTTCCATGTTGCAGAGAGCTTCACTTGGGCAGATAGCATCATTTCTGGGCATCACTCAGGAAACCCTGAGCCGGATAAGAAGTAAAAAATAATATCCTCCCGACATTTTTTGATTTTTGTCAAATGTTTTGGTTAGGGTTTGGCAGAATTTTGCATCATAAATCCTGATGCAATGGAACCCGGACATCAAAATAAACGAATTATAACTCACCTCGATGCAACGTGCGGAGCTTCTTTCAAAGGAGCTTTTAATCCCGATAACGACCACTTTATATTCATTACCGACGAAACCGGTATTGAAAAAGTATTTAATTGTCTGAAAGCTAAAATCGCTGACCAATCGTCGGGTTGCCTGACGTTAGTTTATGCTTTGCTTAATGATGAAACTCCGCCATTATTCAAGGCAGAGTTATTAAGCCTCGAAAAACGTTTTTCAAGCCTTCTGCAGATACATTTTGTTTATTGCGAATCCAAAATTTTATCAATAAAAGCAAGCATCCAAAAAACCCTGGAAGTAATTCTCAACAGCAACATCAATTCGCAAATGCACTTTTTTGCATGTGGCAATGCCGAAATCATTGAACGTGTTGCACAAATACTTCATTTTCTCGGCGTCAGAGGTTCACAGATTACAACAGAAAAAGCAATCAATCAAAATAATGTGTAAAATCCATATAAAAATACAGACCATGAAAAGAAATAATCTAAAGATAGTGGCATTCCTGATGGTTACATGCCTCTTTTTTTCGTCATGCAAAAAAGAAGGTGTAAAAGTGTTTAAAGGTGATTACACCTATAATACCTCAGGTGACATAATAGTAAAGACAACCGGAATAAGCAGCCCTGTAAAGCTTTTTAACAGTACAGGGCAGATGGAAATTCTGGATGTTGACGAAGACAACAGGGTAATGGTGGTAAAAAGATCATTGACAGGTGATGTCACCAGCACCTACGCCACAATCGACGGAGACCAGATTACGTTTGAACCGTCGACGATCACAAAAGCCGTGACTTTATTGGTTGAATACGGAATCGTTACAGTTACCTGTTCGGCGTCAGGAAAGATATATGGTGATAAAACCATTATGATTAACGAAACATATAATGGAACCTTTGCCGGGCAGGGCGCTTTTTTAAACGTTTCCGGCACGGTTAGCGGAGATAACATACTTACCATAGCAAAACGCAATGAGGATTAACGAATCCTGGTAATAAAATATTAATGTTAAAAAAATAAAATCGGGAGTATGTATAAGATTAAAGTCATAACAGCATTATTGTTCATCGTTATTATAATTAACGGGTGCAAACATAAAGGCCAGACATCGGGCCCCGAAGCCATTCCTGTAAAAATCAGTGTAATGTCAGCCACATCATCAGGCGTTGGGCATAATTATGTAGGCCTGGTGGAAGAATCTTTTGCAACGACCCTGAGTTTTGAAACAGCCGGCAACGTGCAACACGTGTATGTTAAGGAAAGCAGCAGGGTGGCCAAAGGCGACCTGATAGCCACTTTAAATGAAAGTACCGCGCAAAATGCCTATAATGCAGCAAAAGCAACATTAGAAAGGGCTCAAGACGGGCTTCACCGTGCTGAACCTTTATATAAAAACGGTAGCCTGGCGGAAATCAAATGGGTGGAGATACAAACAGCCCTGATTCAGGCTCAGTCAATGGCAGATATTTCAAAAAAGAACCTGCAGGATTGTAAGATGTATGCTCCCATATCAGGTGTGATCAGTTCACTCGACCTGGAACAAGGTATGAATGTGATCCCATATCAGCCATTAGCCAAACTGGTGGATATTAATAAACTTTGTGTAAAGGTCAGCATTCCTGAAAACGAAATCGCTTCGATGAACATCGGTCAAAATGCTGAAATAATTGTTTCAGCCCTGGATAATGCGGTATTCACAGGGAAAATTATTGAAAAAGGCGTTCAGGCCGATTTCCTTTCGCATTGTTATCCTGTTAAAATAGAGCTGGATAATCCTGGAAAAAACCTGCTGCCCGGTATGGTTTGCAAAGTACTGATTGCAACTGCCGACTCACTTCAATCAGGATTTCAAGTGCCGGTATCTACAGTTCAGCTTTCCAATGACGGAAAACGATTTGTATGGGTTTCGGAAAAGGGCAGGGCAGGCCGCCGCTTTATCACCATTGGTGACCTGACCAACCAAAACGTGATCATCAGCTCAGGACTGAAACAAGCTGATAGTGTTATAACAGAAGGTTGGCAGAAACTGAGCGAAGGCTGTAAGTTGATTAATAAATAGTTTATTACATAGTGCTAATGATGAAAATTGTAATAAAATGAAAATAAGAAATAAAGGAATCATAGATTCAATGATGCGGCACTATGATATCATGTGGCTGATCGTGGTTATGTTTGTCGGCTTAGGGATATACGGCCTTATAAAGATGAATAAACAGGAATTTCCCGAGTTCACCATACGCCAGGGTGTTGTTGCCGCTGTCTATCCGGGTGCAACGCCGGAAGAAGTCGAGGAACAGCTTACCAAACCCCTTGAAAACTTCCTGTTCACATACCAGGAGGTAGATAAAAAGAACACTTATTCATATTCCCGCGATGGCATTGTATACATTTTCGTTGAATTGGTAAAAAGTGTGCACGATAAAGATGAAGTATGGTCTAAAATCAAACACGGATTAAAAGATTTTAAAATGCAGCTTCCTGCCGGAGTGCTTGCCATAGTAGTAAATGATGACTTCGGAAACACTTCTTCACTGCTTATCACCATGGAGTCGAAAGATAAAAACTACCGGGAACTGGAAAAATATATGGACCTGCTCTGCGATAAGCTGCGAACGGTTAATGCAGTAGGAAATATCAAAGTCTTCGGAAAGCAGAAAGAAGAAATAGGGGTATACATTGAGCAGGAAAAACTGGCGACTTATGGGATCAGCTCCCAAACTCTGATGCTGAACCTCTACACACAAGGCTTTCTGAGCATGGGCGGCACTCTTGATAATAACAGCCAGATCGTGCCTATCCATGTTAATACGCCTTTCAGCACCGAAAAAGAAGTTGCTGAACAAATTGTATATTCTGATCCTAAAGGGAATGTCATCAGGTTAAAAGACATTGCCCGCATTCAAAGGGAGTTTGAAGAGCCGGACAGCTATATAAACAAAAATGGTGAAAATGCCCTCGTGCTCTCGGTTGAAATGCAATCAGGAAACAATATTGTAAAGTTCGGAAACAACGTTGAAAAGGTTTTAGAGGAATTTCAAAAAACATTACCCGAAAGTGTGTCCATGTATCGCATCACTGATTTGCCCAAAGTGGTGGATAACTCTGTAAAATCTTTTATGAGAGACCTGGTGTTTGCCATATTGGTTGTAATAGCCGTGATGCTGATGTTGTTTCCGCTAAGGTCGGCTCTGGTCGCAGCAGCCGGCATCCCGGTATCCATTGCCATTACCTGGGCGTTCATGTTCGCCTGCGGCATGGAGATAAACACGGTGACGCTTGCTGCGCTCATCGTGGTGCTCGGAATGATTGTAGATAATTCTATTGTGGTCATTGACGGCTATATTGACAATCTTGAGCATGGGATGTCGCGATGGCATTCGGCCGTAAAAAGCGCCAAAGACTATTTTCAGCCATTGCTGGTGGCCACTCTTGCCATGGTCGCTGCGTTTTTTCCGTTTTTATTCACACTTACAGGCCCGCTGGCAGATTTTGTGAAACACTTTCCATGGACATTTGGTTTTGCACTGCTTATCTCGTTGGTCATCGCCATGCTGATGACGCCATTCCTTGAGTACCGCTTTATCAAACGTCCGAAACCCAATGCCAGGTTATCTGTTGTTACCAGGGCACAAAATAAATTTTTTGCAGGGTTGCAGGGAGCTTACGAATGGTTGCTTGTCAAATGCTTCAGGCATCCGACCATTACTTTACTTGCCGGAGCATTGACAATTATAATTTCTGTAATTATGTTCCGTTTTACACCCGTTCAGATGATGCCTGTAGCAGAACGTGACTGTTTTGCAGTAGAGATTCATCTGCCCGAAGGCAGTTCATTGCATCAGTCGGCTTTGGTCAGCGACAGCATGCAAAGCATTTTGTTGAAAGATCAAAGGGTAAAATCGGTTACGGCTTTTATTGGTTGCAGTTCGCCACGTTTTATGGCGACATATGCTCCCAATTTACCGTCAAAAAACTATGCTCAGTTTATTGTAAATACAAAGTCAAATATAGCTACAGAAGAATTGTTGCAGGATTATTCCGAAAAATATGCCAATTACTTTCCCAATGCTTACCTGCGATTCAAACAGATCAACTACCAGTCGGCACGTAACCCCATAGAAATCCGCTTCACAGGAGATGACCTTGAACAACTGCGCAACGAAGCTGATAAGCTGATCACCTTTTTGCATACCATGGATAACGAGTTATCGTGGATACATACTGATTTTGAAGGATATCATCCTTGTGTAAAAGTTGACCTTGACCAGGTGGAAGCAAGCCGTTTGGGTATAACAAAATCATTATTAGCCATTGATCTTGCCTCGAGTTTTAATGGAACTCCGTTAACAACGCTGTGGGAAGATGACTATGCAATCCCCGTAAGGCTTAAGATGGACCGTAAAACAAATACAACTAATTTTCAAACGCTTGAAAATGAATTGGTGCCCACCCTGATTCCGGGTGTTTGGGTGCCATTGAGGCAGGTAGCAACTATCACTCCCGACTGGCAGCCATCACAGATAGTAAGGCGCAACGGCGTACATACGCTCACGGTAGCTTGTGACCTGAAATACGGCGGCAGCGAACCAAAGAGTATGGCAAAAATCTCAAAATACATAAACAAAAACATTATTCCACAGTTGCCTCCCGAGATCCGGATTTCATACGGAGGATTGGAAAGCATCAATAAAGACCTGATTCCTGAAATTA
Organism: uncultured Bacteroidales bacterium; assembly: GCA_964626855.1. GTDB lineage: Bacteria > Bacteroidota > Bacteroidia > Bacteroidales > CAIWKO01 > CAIWKO01. The sequence continues at coordinate 85,181 of CAZVKJ010000010.1, read as the reverse complement.
TTGCCGGATTGGTTATTGCCATAATGATCATCTTCTTTTTTCTTTTGGCAGCATTTAAAAAAATCAGTATCTCTTTGCTGGCTATTGCTTCAACAGTGCTATGCCTGTTGGGTGCCATCATCGGGATATGGATTTTCGGTATTGACTTCGGTATCACCTCTGTATTGGGTATCGTTAGCCTTATTGGTATCATCGTCAGGAATGCCATTATCATGTTTGAGTATGCCGAAAAGCTCAGGACGCAACAGGGATACACTGCCAAAGAAGCTGCTTTTGAATCTGGCAAACGCCGTATGCGGCCTATTTTTCTTACTTCTGCTGCCGCCGCAGTGGGCGTGATTCCGATGATCATCAGTAAAAGCACATTGTGGATGCCCATGGGTGTTGTGATCAGTTTCGGGATGTTGTTTTCTGTAGTTCTGGTCGTGACCATTTTACCAATTGTATACTGGCAGGTTTATAAAAATGTGAAAGTGAAAATAAAAAAATGAAAAAATCAATCATCATCATCATTTCACTGTGTATTGTCATTCCGCTGCGTGCCCAGTATTCGCTTGACAGCTGCAAAAAAATGGCAATCACCAACAATGTTAATGTGCTTAATGCGCGTCTCAACATACAATCTGCCGAGCAGACAAAGAAGGCTGCATTTACGAAATTCTTCCCTGAGGTCAGCGCCACCGGCAGTGCCTTTAAATCAAATAAGGCACTGTTTGATATGGATGTTAATGATGTGGATGTTGACATAAAATTTGAAGACCAGCGGATTAACGATATACTTCAGACGCTTTATGCCAATTTTCAAAATTACATACCTGATGCTACCATAAACGCGCAAATGATGGACGACGGTGTTGTGGCGGGGGTCACAGCTGTTCAACCTGTTTTTGCCGGAGGAAGGATCATCAGGGGAAACCAGCTGGCCAAACTGGGTATTGAAGCAGCCAACTATAAGTGCAACATGGTAGAAAATGAAGTGCTGCTCAAAACAGAAGAAAGCTACTGGCTTATCATTTCGCTGGAAGAAAAACTTAAAACCGTTGCCAGCGCCGAGAAAATGCTGGATACCTTATTCAGGGATGCCGACGGGGCTTACAAATCAGGTATCGTCATTGAGAACGACCTTCTTAAAGTAAAACTTAAACAGAATGAACTTAAATCCAACCGTTTAAAGCTGGAAAATGGCATCAGGCTGGCGACCATGAGTTTGTGCCAGTACGTTGGACTTACCTATAATGACCAGATCAGGCTGGCCGATACCATTGATTTCAACCGGAATGTCGATATGCCATGGGCATACAAAGCCGTACATGATGACGCCCTGAAAAACAGAGATGAATATAAACTGTTGAACCTTAGCGTAGAAGCCGAACATTTGAAAAAGCAGATGCTCATCGGCGAAACATTGCCACAGGTGGGCGTAGGCGCAGGTTACCTGTACAATAACCTGCTCGATAAAAACAATACCAATGCAATTGTTTTTGCTACCGTATCCATTCCTTTTTCAGGTTGGTGGGAAGCTGAACATAATATTAAAAAGCAAAACATTCAGCAGCAGATAGCCGAAAATAACCGTAAGAACAATGACGAACTCCTTTTGTTGCAAATGCAGCAGGCATGGAATGGCGTGGAAGAAGAGTATAGTCAGGTACTACTTGCCCGGGATGCCATGAATCAGGCCACCGAAAACCTTAAAGTTGTGACCGATTATTACAAATCGGGTATGAAAACAATTTCGGATGTGCTCGAAGCGCAGACGCTGCTTCAACAGGCAAAAAACCAGTATATTGATGAAAGCATACAGTACAAAATTAAAACAACTGCTTATTTACAGATGGTGAAGAAATAGTTATTTATTTACTATCTGAATAAATTAAACTTAATATTGATATCTATCATCTTGGTTCTCATTTTAATACTAAAATGTTACATTAATAATTTGCAGGATTGACCGTATTGTTTAGCAGTTAATTTTTTTTTTATAATATTTTTTCGGTAATTTGCAAAAGAAATTCCTGATAATCAAACTCATTATAGATTTTGATGCTATTGATTTTATCAGGGTTTTATAACTAACGATTAAAGACGTAACCAGCAGAATCATTAGATTTTGCTTAATACGAGTTTTTTATTATTAGCGTACTTAATACTTTCTCACACCACATTTCAATATTTGATCAGGAATAAAATACATGAGATTAAAAAAAATCATTGTCATCATTAGTTATACAATTTTGATAACAGCGTTTCTTTGTTTTTATGGATATTTGGTTAAATATGTGTCGAACAGAAATGACAATAGCTTTTTTTCGAAATCTCTGAAGAATTTCATCAGTTTCCCTGAACTCGTCAGCAATGTTTTTAAAGAAATAATTGCCCCGGAAGAATTATTAGAAGTTGATAAAAATTTCAAAGTGATTAAAAAATTGAATTATAACCTTTACGCATTAAATTCGCATTATAAGGTATCTGAACATGTTTGGGTAATTCAATTAATGAATTTGAAAAACGATTCTGTAATTCATAAATGGTATCTAAAGGAAAATAATTTTCATCGTACTTATCAAATACTTTTTTCACATTGCAGACCTTTAAGTTCAATATTAATAAAGGATAGATCTGTAATCACAATGTTTTCATGGACAAATAACTTGTATAAACTTGATAAAGAATCAAATATAGTATGGCATAATACTGAAAAGCTATTTCATCATGCCATGAACCTGGCGGATGATGGAAATATCTGGGTTTGTTCAGCAGGATCAAGTTATGTTCAAATGCCACAAAATGATGTTATTAAATATAATGATGATTGCATAACAAAAATTGATATAAATTCAGGTAAAATTCTTTACAACAAATCGGTTACGGAAATTTTGATCGAAAACGGTTATCCGAACCTGGTAATTGGAATAACAAATAGTTATAACGATAGAACAACAGATGATGATCCAGTTCATTTAAATGATATTGAACCAGTACTTTACGATGGAAAATATTGGAAAAAAGGTGATTTATTTTTAAGTTTAAGAAACCGGTCTTTAGTTTTATTGTACAGACCTGCAACAAATAAAATACTTCGTTTGATACAAGGCCCTTTTATTAGTCAGCACGATATTGATATACTGTCAGAGAATCAGATATCAATATTTAGTAACAACTCTTCATTTATGGGGTTTAATATATCATCGGGAAATGATACAATCAATTCTAAGAAAACTTTGGAATTGAATACTTCAGAAGTTCTGGTTTATAATTTCGTGGATTCTTCTTATCATTCCTATTTAAAAAAGCAATTTGAATTGGAAAAAATTTATTCCTTCAGCGAAGGTATACATTCAATTATAAGTAATGGTGATATCTTTATTGAAAGTTCCAATTGTGGAAAAATATATTTATTAAATGAGCATGGAACAATACTTAGAGGTTATGCAAACCCGGTAGAGAAGGGACATACACAATTAGCAAATTGGACAAGAATTTATGAAAATATCAACTTTTAAAATATGCAATTTATGCTTATATATATTGGTCCGGGAGTCGGAATAGCAACAATTATTATTGTATTAATTGTTGTCTTTCTGGTTTTTTTAAGCCTTGGTTTTATTATGTGGAGATCAATTAAAAAAATCTTCAGGAAATTGAAAAACCTCTTCTCTAAATGATGGAAAAGTTTTATTACTTACTTGTTTTTCTTTCGTCCTCGGTTTTCTGTTTGGGTATCAGAATATTTCTTAAACGCCCTTTCTTTCATTTTTGCGAATCGGCTGTTTCACAATTAGATACAATTGCGGATATTGCAATTACTGAGGATAATAAGGAACGTATATTAATAATCAAACTGAAACGGCTGATTATAAATTCTGCATCCCTGATTTTTTTTCTAATCCTGATCCTTGCAATATCAATCTTGCCAACTTATATATACTTATCTTTGAGTAAACCTAAAAATGTTGATTTTCATTCCATTTATTTTTATCTGTGTATGTTTGCCGGAAGTGTATTTCTTTTTTTACACAGGAAAAATACTTCTGATTATTCCTATTGGTCAAGGTTGCTGCATACTATAATTTTAAATAATTATAATATCGCAAAACGCTTATATAAGATTGAAAGAAAACGTCATATCTCTACAGAATGCATTGATAATAAAAGATTTATTATTGTTTCAGGACTTGCAAGAGGTGGTACTACCGCATTGACGAACCTATTATTTGAATCAAAGTGTTTTCATTCTATAAGCTATGCGAATATGCCATTTTTAATGGCTCCCGATCTTTGGAGCAAAATATATAAACCTAAAAACAAAAAACTAAAAGAAAGGTCACATGGTGATAAAATCGTGTTTGGTGAAAGCTCAATTGAAGCATAGGAAGAATATTTTTTTAAAGTTTTTTTAAAAGATGCTTACATTACTGAATTTTCATTGCATGTACACGACGTTGACAAGAGTATATATGATTTATATGTAGCTTATCAGGACTTTTTTAAGAAACCAGGATTAAATACTATTTATCTGGCTAAAAATAACAATTTCATTTTACGATATAAATCACTGAGGAAATTCAATAAAGATTTCATAATTGTTTTAATATTCCGCTATCCTCTTGACCATGCATTTTCATTATTAAAGCAGCATAGGAATTTTTGTGAGCAACAATCAAAAGATACGTTTATTATAAATTACATGAACTGGTTGGGACACCATGAATTTGGACTAAACCATAAAGTGTTTGACTTTGAAATGCAAAACTTGTGGAGCCGCTATGGAAAGGACGATATTAATTTCTGGTTGGCCATTTGGGTAAATTACTATAAGTATATCTTATCCTGTCTTGAGGATAATAATTTCATTGTTGTAGACTATAAGGATTTATTGTTATTTCCGGAAAAATTAATTTTAAGACTCAGTATGAAGCTGGATATAAAAATGGAATATCAAGCAAATGAACCTTTTACTAAACCAGATGTTAATGAAAAAGAGCTTATTATTGATGAACAACTGTTCAGAACAGCAAAAGATATACATTCCCAATTAATTGAAAAGAAATTCAGGATTGATTTATGCGAATAAAAAGATGCTATATTATTATCCTGCCCATTGACGTGAATATGAGAAATTATCGATGAAAATATCAATTTTTGTTTTTTTCAATTTCGTGAGTAAATATTGTCGGCTTAACACATAACATTACAAAAGCCCAATGACCAAATTCTTTTTTATCGCCACCCTGTATACTTGTAAGAGTTTTGCTGGCAAGCATTGCTGAATATCCGATCTGAACATCCACATCTTTAATGATTGGAATTTTAGTACTGATATCAGCCTCCATTCCAAGGTAAGAATTTTGGACCGTTTGATTGAGAGTATATTTATTTTGCAGTCTGAAATAATGAATGTCGGCACGAAGCAGGTATTTTTGTCTGATTTTAAAAACCAAATCAAGATATGTGTCTATCAGCCCACAATTCTTTGTGCCGGAAGGTTTTGAAAAATATTCCATGTTGCCGTTGAATTTATGCCCCGTGCCATATAATGTGGTAAAATACCTTACACGGCTGTCTGTAGTTTTTGTTTGGTCATTACCCGTAAGAATATCCACACCAGCAACAATGTTAAAAAAGCTGACAGGTTTTACTGTTATGTCAATGTTAGCATTATATGCGTTGATGAATTTTCCTGTTTCATCCTGTCCAAACTGAACAGTACCACGGGCATCAGCATTGATATATTTACTATAATAACTAAAAATACAACCATGAGTAGCCCTGATATACATCGTGTTGGCTGTCTCTTTTCTCTGGTAACCATCAGCAATCAAAAATCCCTGAATTCCAAATTTTTTAATTTTATATTGCAGCCATAAAAATGTAAGTGATTTATAAGTTTTTAAACTATAATTATAGTCTGTTGAATTTACTGTATCTTTTGATTGATTGTATGCCAGACCTAAGTCTGCTGAAAATCCCCTAATATTATATTTTAATAAAAGGGCGTCGTGCACTGTTCCTATCTGGTTGAACCCCCCGTTGTCGAGAAGGCGGCCATTGTCATAATATATTTCCTGGCGCCCTGTTTTGATAAACAAACTGTCACATACTTTAATCTCTACCCAGCCCTGATAAAGACTTAATCCAGCAACATCTTTTTTTATAGGTTCATCCCCCCAAATCCTATAATCCTGAATGGAAAAGTTGGTGCTGATAATGTTCCATTTAAAACCTGCGTTCAGGCGGGTACGCTGGCTGAACATATATGCCGGCGTTTGCCCGTATTCGGGTGGTAATATTCTAAAGCCGTCTCTGAATTCAAAACGCGGGCGATATTCCGCGCTGAGTTTAAATTGGGCATATAAACTACTGCAGGAAAGTAAAATACCAAGCATGAAAAACATTACTGATTTGTTCATCGGAAAATTTAATTTAAATTAGGCCAATAAGCATTTATTGTGAGATGATAAAAATGTTCTTTAATTAAATATTCCCCGTATGTATTCTTTTGTTATATCCTGTCTGGGATTGTTAAAAAATTCGTCAGCGGTTCCAAATTCTATGACTTCACCAAGGTAAATGAATGCCACATAATCTGCCAATCGTTTTGCTTGCCGCAGGATATGAGTGACCAATATAATCGTATAGTTTTCTTTTAGCTGAACAAACTTTTTTTCAATGGACATACTTGAAATAGGGTCAAGGGCAGAAGTGGGCTCGTCGGCGAGAATTATCTCTGGTTCAACGGCAAGGCCGCGTGCAAGGCACAAACGCTGCTGTTGTCCTAACGACAGTCGTGATGCCGGTTCCCTGAGGCGATCTTTTACCTCGTCCCAAAGGCTTAACTGTTTAAGGTAGTGCTCAACTTTTTGATGTATTACCCCCTTATTTCTGAGGCCATTGATGCGCATTCCATACGCAATATTGTCGAAAATGCTCATCGGGAGCGGGTATGGGCGTTGCGACAATAGTCCCATTTTTTTTCGTATGCCGGGCAGATCCTTCCGGGTATTTAATATGTCTTCACCATCCAAAATGATTTTTCCGTTAATGTCAATATTTTCTTCCAGATCGATCAACCGGTTTAGACATTTCAACAGGGTTGTTTTTCCACAACCCGACGGGCCAAGAATAACAGTAATTTTATTTGGCGGGATATCAAGGTTGATATCTTTAAGTATCGGCTGCTTTCTGATGCTCAGGTTCAGGTTTTGTATGCTGATCTTTGGGTACATCATCATGATATTTTATGTTTATTGTATTTACCGGAGAGAACACGCGATATCAAACTGATGATAAGTATGATAATAGTTAGTATAGCGGCTGAAGCATACGCCCGGTTTTGTACTTCGGGTATGGGAGAACTGAGTTGAAAAAATATGGATAGTGGTAATGTTGCTGAAGGCTGCAGAAGTGATGACGGAATATTGTCGGTATATCCGGTTGTAAACAATACAGCCGCCGTATCTCCAATTGCCCTGCCAAATGAAATAATAATAGCTGTAATAATTGCTGATGAACATTGCCTGAGGTAAACTATAAAAGCTGTTTGTGATTTATTCGCCCCTAATGACATTGATGCCTGAAGCAAACCCGTCGGAACATTTTTAAGCACTGCATCCATAGCATTTATCATTATGGGCAGAATAAGCAGCGCAATAGTAATGATACCTGCCAGCAAAGAAGCCTTAATACCAAGGAATATCATAATGGTAAAACCAAAAGCTCCATAGACAATGGACGGTATACCACATAACAGATCAAAAAAACCACGAATTGAATCCACCAGTCGTTTAAATTTTTTTAAGTGGATATTTAATAACAATGACACCGGTATACCAATAATGATGGCCAATAACGTAGCCCCGAAAGCAAGGTAGACTGATCCGACAATGGCATTTAATATACCACCGCCTTTTCCAAAATAGTAACCACCCTTTGGTGTCTGTGATATCATTTCCCATGAAAGTGAGGGTAATCCCTTTTTAAATATCGTGTAAACTATTATACTAAGCACCAGCACGACAATAGCTAACGAGAGTATCATCAACAGTTTAAAAAATATTTCCTCGATACGGAGTAATTTCTTTCTCATGACAGTACAGAATTTTCATATCTGGTGATAAGCAAACGGGCAGCTATATTAAAAAACATAACGATGAAAAATAATATCACAGCAGCGAACATAAGTGCAGATTCATAACCCGGTATAGCCATCAATTCTCCGAAATTATTTGCAATCAGCGAAGGAAGAGGATAACCCGGCTGAAAAATATTTCCGGGCAACTGGGTAACATTTCCGACAACCATCAATACAGCAATAGTTTCGCCAAATGCACGTGAAAGGCCAAAGACCACAGAAGATACTATTCCTGTAAAGGCTTTTCGCATTACTACATATTTGATGGTTTGCCATTGGGTTGCGCCTAAGGCAATGGAAGCTTCCGGCAGTTCTTTTGAAATACTTTTGAATATTTCAATAAGAATATTGAGAATGAAAGGAATAATCATGATGGCAAGTATCACACCTCCTGTGAAAACAGAATACCCCGTTGATTCATAATGAAAAAACGGAGCAACATATTTTGAAATAACCGGCACAACAATTAGTACCCCCCATACACCATATATTATGGACGGTATTCCTGCAAGTATGTCAATTATGGGTTGAAATATTTTCAGATAGATACTTTTAGTATAGTACGTAAGATAAACAGCTGCCAATATACAAACCGGGACTGCCATTAACGCCGAAAGCATTGTAACCAGTACCGAGTTAAAAATAAATGCACCAAAACCATATTTGCCCTGATATGGTTTCCAAACAGTGGAGAAAAGTAAGTCGGATATGGAGTTGTTGTCAAAAACTCCGTTTGATTTAATAAATAGACCGATAACCAGTACGATGGGTATAACTAATGCTAAACCTAAAAAAAAATACATTATAATTGAACTGACTTTTTCCCGTCTTAGAAAATACATACCCTGTTTTATTAGTTCAGTTTTTTTGTTTCAACAGCAAGTTTTGATTCGCTCAGCACAACATAACCTGCTTCGTTAATATATTTTTGGCCATCAGATAAAACAAAATTTAAAAACTCAATTAGCAAAGCATTAGTTGGTTTGCCTTTGGTGATCAAATATAGATCGCGTGCAGGCGGCGATGGAAATACCTCTGTTTTAATTGCCAAAGTTAGTTTGTTAAGATCATCAAAGAAATTTTCGCTACTGTCAATCCTGCCATTTTCATTAAGGTCAATGGGTATTATGGCAATTCCATCGTAATTTTTTTTAGTTTTCGAATCGAATGCATATGCTATATTATTGTATCCCATCCCGTATTTATCCTTTTTTACCGCATCTGACATGCCGGGGTCGCCATAAATGCCCACCCCTGAAAGGTCTTCCTGCTTTTTATCAAGGTATTTAGCCCACATTTCAGCAGCTCCGCAAGCATCTGACAGGGTAAAAACATTTATTTTAGAATCAGAACCACCTGCGATTAGTTGCCCCCACTTTGTAATTTTTCCGGTAATAAAAATATCAATAAAATCCTGCTTTTTGATTCCTTTCAATTTTAACTGCCTGTAGGCAGGATTTGAAACATTTATGGTGGGCAGCACGGCATCCCTGGCTACAGCAATAAACCAGGCGCCTTTTGCCTGTTCTTCATTGCTGACCTCCCGTGAGAACATAGCAATATCTACAAGGCCATTCAACACATCAACCATACCTTTTCCAGCTCCCCCGGCTGATATATCAATAGTGACATTGGGATGGATTTTTTTAAATTCTTCAGCCCATTTTACGGTCATCGGATATAAGGCAAAAGCGCCTGAAATAGATACTTTGCCTTGTAAACTATTGGTACTTAAATTTTTATTTTTATGGCCACATGAAACAATAAATATCATTAGGGGGGATATTATAATAATTACTGATATGTAAAACATTTTTTTCATAAATGGTTATTTTTCACAAATTTAGAATATTTTTTGAATTATAAAATTGTTTTTAACTAAACACTTAAATAATAAATCAGGTTGCTTGAAAATTTTAAAAATCTACCATTACTATTATTTTATCATTGTTGTTATGTCAGTAAAAAATTTTACTTCAACAATTAATATTAATTTTACATCATATTATTTAGCGAATTTATAAAAATATATTTTTTTATCAATTTTGATTTGTATTTTTTATTTTTTGGACAACCCTTATATAGATTATTGTGTTACAAATTAAACATTGGTTAATTATCAAACAGTGAAAAATTATAAATATTAAGAATATGTTAATTCTTTAAAAATAGATGAAATGATTTTTTATTTAAAGTATTTATTATTAAGTTTGTAAAAAAAATAAAATTATATTTATTTAGAAATAAATACAAAATGACAAGTTAAAATACAACACAAGGCTATAAAACCCATTAAGAATTAACCGCTTTTTATTCGATAATATAATATTTTTAGAAATAATGAAAGGGGATCAACAAAATATATTTCCACAAAGTGATTGGTTTTTGTCCAGAAAAGACAAAGAAATATTATTGCATCAACGATCAAAAGCAATTTGGTTAACCGGATTGTCAGGTTCAGGTAAATCAACAATAGCCAACCACCTTGAAAAAAAATTATATCAGGAAGGATTTGTAACAAAAATATTTGATGGAGATACTGTCCGCTCCACACTTACTAAGGACCTTGATTTTACCTATGAAGGCAGGATGCAAAACATAAAAAGGATTGCTCAGATCAACAAGGAGTTTCTTGAATGCGGTATTATTATCATTAATAGTTTTATCAGCCCGGCTAAAGCAATGAGGATGATGGCCAGCGAAATAATCGGAAAAGATGATTTTTTGGAGGTTTATGTTAAATGTCCTTTGCATTTATGCGAAAAGCGCGATACAAAAAAATTATATTCCCAGGCAAGAAAAGGAAAGATAAAAAACTTTACAGGAATCAACTCCTTTTATGAAGCACCTGAAAATCCAGAAATTGTTATCGACAATGAAAAAGGGACCATAGATGAGGCTGTTGCCATTATTTATAATTACATACTACCAAAAATTAGATTAAATGAACCTGTATAGAACATCACGAATTGACGAATTGGAATCAGAAGCAATCTATGTAATCCGGGAAGTTGCAGCATTGTTTGATAATTCCGTATTACTATTCTCAGGCGGAAAAGATTCGATAGTAATGTTGCATTTGGCATTAAAAGCCTTTTATCCTGCTAATTTGCCATTTACGGTTTTACACATTGATACCGGACATAACTTTATTGAAACTATCCAGTTCAGGGATAAAATTATTAAACAGTACAAGTTGAGATTACTGGTAGGTTATGTTCAGGAATCGATTGATAAAGGGCTTGTTCAGGAAGAAAAAGGGATATATGCAAGCCGAAATTATCTTCAGTCGGTTACGCTTCTTGAAATGATCGAAAAGTATAAATTTGATGCCGCATTAGGAGGAGGGCGCAGAGATGAAGAAAAGTCCAGGGCTAAGGAACGCTTTTTTTCACATCGTGATGAATTTGGGCAATGGGATCCTAAAAATCAGCGCCCCGAATTATGGAATCTTTTCAACAATAAAAAAAATGTATGTGAACATTTTAGGGTTTTCCCCCTGAGTAACTGGACGGAGTTAGATGTATGGCAATACATAAAGAATAAAAAAATTGCTGTTCCCAGCCTGTATTTTTCACACAAAAGACTGTGTTTTAAAAGAGATGGTGTAATCCTTGCCAAGTCAGATTTTATACCCTTAAAGCCAAATGAAAAACCGGAAATCATGCAGGTACGTTTTCGTACCATTGGCGATATGACTTGCACAGGCGCAACTTTGTCTAAGGCAAGTACCGTGGATGAAATAATAAGTGAGGTTGTCAGAATGCGCATTACAGAAAGGGGAGGGCGCTTTGATGATAAACGTTCAGATACAGCAATGGAGGATCGGAAAAAAGAAGGGTATTTTTAAACGAATTTAATATGAAGGATAGTAACTTTTCTACAGATATAATTCAACTCTTAAGATTTACTACAGCAGGAAGTGTTGATGATGGCAAAAGCACACTTATCGGGCGTTTATTGTTTGATACCAAATCAATATTAGAGGATCAATATGAGAGTTTAAAAAAGGCCAGCTTAAAAAAAGGAGAAAAAAAAGTGAACCTGGCTTTATTAACAGATGGATTGCGAGCAGAAAGAGAGCAGAACATTACTATTGATGTAGCCTACCGGTATTTTGCAACAAATAAAAGAAAATTTATAATTGCCGACACCCCTGGACATATACAATACACCCGTAATATGGTTACAGGTGCCTCTACGGCAAATCTGGCAGTAGTTTTGGTCGATGCAAAAAAAGGAATAACAGAGCAAACACGCAGACATACTTTTGTTGCTTCACTTTTAAAAATACCTCATTTAATTTTGTGTATCAATAAAATGGATTTGGTTGGTTATAGTGAAGAAGTGTTCAGCCGGATTAAAAAAGAGTTTTCTGTATTTTCAGCAAAACTTGAAATCAATGATATTCAGTTTGTTCCGATCAGTGCATTGTATGGAGATAATATAGTTACAAAATCCAAAAAAATGTCATGGTATGGCGGCCCTACATTACTGTATTTGCTTGAAAATACTTTTATAAGTAGCGACCACAACTTAATTGATTGCCGTTTCCCCATTCAATATGTGATACGGCCTAATAATAAAAAATTTAATAGTTTTCGTGGGTATTCCGGGAAAATTGCCAGTGGAATTTTTAAACCAGGTGATAAAGTTATGCTTCTACCCTCGAAAAAAATTACAACAATCAAATTAATTGAAATTGCAGGAACTCCAGTCAGGGAAGCCTTTCCTCCATTGTCAGTATGTATGCTGTTAGAGGATGATATGGATATTAGCCGGGGCGATATGATTGTACGCGAAAATAACTACCCCTGTATTTCACAAAACATTGATCTGATAATATGCTGGTTTAATGAGAAACCGTTGGATATAAAAATTAAATATATTGTTAAACAAACGACAAACGAAGCCACTTGTATTATAAAGGATATCAGATATAAAATTGATATTAATACCCTTCACCGGATTGAAAATGATAAAAATGTAGGATTGAACGAATTTGCAAGGATATCGATTAAAACAAGTAAGCCATTATATTACGATAAATACAGACAAAACAGGAATACCGGAGGTATGATATTTATTGATCCAAAAACAAAAGAAACGGTAGCTTCAGGCATGATATTACAGTAAATTGAATAAATGATGGTATCGCTATCCTGAAAATCCTGAATAATTTTTACCACTTCATCATCGAATCATCATTTTTCTTGATTCCGATCAGGTATCCTATGGTAAAGCTGAATGATGAGAGGTAATCATTTTTATATATTTCAGGTGAACGGTAGTTACACAACCCTTGTGTATACCTGAATCCCAGTGTAAAATGATTATCCAGGCGATACGAAATGTCAGCAATAACGCCGTAATCAATTTTTTTGATGTCTTTGTTTTTCTGTTTGGTTGTTGAAACGGGCTGGTAATACCCCGGAAAGGATGAACCGATAAAAGTGGTGTAAAAAGGTATGGTGTCGAGCATGGGAAATGATTCAACAATAGGAATATGCTGGCTGTATTCTTCTTTAGCCTTGTCAGAAATCAAAAATGAGATGTACGGACCTGCCGAAATATAAAGCGATTTATAGTTGAAGTTCGCCAGGACAGGAATACTGATATACGAAAGGTTTACCTCTCCGCGGGTTGTATTGTATGAATTGTCATTGATATAGGCCGTGGCCATTCCCAGGGTATCAAGCAATTCGGAAACATCCACACCCATCATGACTAAAAGAGGGTTGGCAGCCAGTGTCTGTGAAAAAGAGGTGGTATCATACTTTTTATAGGTTTTCTTTTGTAACGAATAATTTATTTCTGCCGAAACCGAAAACCAATCATTGATCTTATAACAGCCTGTTACACCAAATTGATAAGCAGGGCTAAAAACTCTTCCGTTTAAATCCTGCTTTTCCAAAGGAATAATACTAAATCCTGCTTTGCCTCCCGCGCTGAATTTCTGACCGTAAATAATACCGGAAAAGATCGTAAACAGGATGAACGTGACAACAATGTTTTTCATATACAATAGTATTTTGTTACAATACTTCAAAAATTATTGGAAATAACTGAGAGGTCATAAAATGAACATCAAAAGTACATAAGTATTTTTAATAGAATTACCATACATTAAATAAATTGCAATTATACTTGAACAAAATATAAAAAAAATAAACGGCCTGCTAACTGTGAAAAAAATAAATCAAAAATCCTGACGTTAATTTTGATTAGTGTAAATTTGCAAAAAAATCAAACAGTCATTTTATGATAACATTCCTGTACAATCTGCTGATTTCAGCGCTTTTTATGACTCATACAGCATCGTACACACCTGAAAGTCATATAGTAACCAATGCGGATGGCGGATATAAGATACGGGCCAGGATCACGGGTGTGGCCGACAGCGCATGTTACCTTGGCCATTATTACGGTCAGCACCAATATATTGATGACACTGCAATAGCCAGCCCGAAAGGGGAGTTGTTATTCCAGGGAAAAGATGCTTTGCCGGGCGGTATATATTTTATTGTAATTCCTAAAAAGAAATTTTTCGAGTTTATTATTGACAAGGAACAGGAATTATCTTTTGAAACAGATACCACTGACCTTGTCAAATACATGAAGATCAAAGGTTCATACGACAACAAACAGTTTTATGATTACCTGAACTATGCCAATGTGAATTCAAAAGTTTATGATGCCCTGAAAAAAAGGATGGAAGCCAACAAAGGTAATGAGGATTCAACCTCTGCAATAAAAAAGCAGATGGAAAAAATTGACGGCCAGGTCAAAGAATATAAAGTCAATTTTATTAAAAGCAATCCCAAGTCCTTTATGTCATATATATTCACGGCTTCGCGCGACCCCGAAGTGCCCGAACCGCCAACCCTTCCCAACGGACGTAAAGATTCCACCTTCAAATATTTTTATTATAAAAATCATTATTGGGATAATATAGATTTTAACAACGAGAATATTCTGCGTACACCGGTACTATATAACAGGATCAATAATTTCTTTACCAATGTTGTTGTTCAAATACCCGATTCCATTAATGTTGAAGCCGATAAACTCGTTGAGCGCGCACGGGCTAATAAAGAGATTTTTAAATATGTCGTTTGGTATATTACCTATACATACGAAATATCTAAGATCATGGGGTTTGATGCCATATTTGTTCATATGGTCGAAACGTATTACATGACCAACCAGTGTTTCTGGATGTCGGATACCCTGCTCAATAACATTACCAAGCGAGCCATGAAGCTCAAACCCATTTTGATAGGCAAGGAGGCACCACCATTGATCATGCAGGATACAAGCCTTCAACTGCAATCATTGCATGGCGTTAAAGCTAAATATACCGTACTCTTGTTCTGGGATTATGAATGCAGCCATTGTAAAGTGGAAATTCCCAAGCTGGTTGAATTTTATAACGAGAAAAAAGCCGACCTTGGCATAGGGGTTTTTGCCGTATGTACCGATACCAATATGGCGGAGATGAAAAAGTTCATCCGTAAAAATAAAATGCCGTTCGTTAATGTCAATGGCCCCAGGGCAGTGACGCCGCATTTTGCCGACACCTACGATATATACAGCACTCCCGTGATTTATCTGCTGGATGAGAAAAAGATAATCCTGGCCAAGCGGATAGATGTGGAGAATATTGAGGACATCATCAAATTCTACAACAAAAAAAACCAGAAGTAAATCATAGAAATAACTGTTTCTGCACCTGGCTTTTTGAAAAATAAGAAATAAAAAAACGTTGTATTCTCTTCATTAAAAGCAGAAATTATGATATTGCTGCTTCTTTTGTAATATTTTTGAGAATAAATTGTCTTTATAATGATATTTTTACCGGATGAAAATTCACCCGATTAAAGCTGTTTTTATGAAAAATCATTTTATTATTTTACTGTTCTGTTTGCTGACAATCAATACCATTTCGGGTCAAAATGCCGAAAAAAAGATCATTGACGCCTCGGTGTATCCCAAATGGAAAACCCTGAAAAATGCCGCAATTTCAAATGACGGAAACTGGATTACCTATGAAATAAATCCGCTGAAAGGCGATGGATACCTGTATATTATCAACCCCCTGAAAAACATAAAAGACTCTGTACGCAGGGGATACAATGCGCGATTTTTAGCTAATTCCGAGTTTATTGTGTTTAAGATAAAACAACCCGAAGACAGCATCAGGAAATTAAAACTGAACAAAACCAAGGATGAAGACCTGCCAAAAGACTCCGCAGGTGTCTGGGTATTAAAAACAAGAAAGCTGAGAAAATTCGACAATGTAAAATCTTATAAAACCGGCAAAGACGGTGGTAACTGGGTTGCATTTCTATTGGAAGAAAAGAAAGAAAAATCCGAAAAAAAAGATACGGCAAAAGTATCCGATACCACTAAGACCAAGCCTGTTGAACCAACGAAAAAAAAGAAAAAAACCATCAAACAGACAGGGACAGATCTTCTTATCTATAATCCCGTTAAAGATACGGTGCTTAAAACCAAACTCGTTACCGAGTATAGCTTTTCAAAAAGCGGGGAATTACTTTCCATGATCTCCGTAAAAAAAGATTCCATTGACACGGTGTCGGTTGCTGTATTCAAGGCTGACAGGTTTAAACCGGATACTATTTTCAGCGGTACCGGATCCATAAAAAACATTGCCTGCGACGATGAAGGGAAACAGTTGGTTTATCATTTTTCGCAGGATACGGGCAATGTAAAGCAATATCGTATGATGTTCTGGGAATCCGGCAGAAAACTTCCCCGAATAATTATCGATACCCTCGAAAAGTCTTTCCCCGTGAATTGGTGTCTCAGCGAAAATCAGCAACCGAGGTTTTCGGATGACGGTAGTATGATCTTTTTTGGAACAGCCCGTCGCCAGCACCCCGAACCTAAAGATACCTTGCTTGACGATGAAAAGTTCAGGCTCGACCTGTGGAGCTGGACCGATGGCCGGCTTCAATCACAGCAACTTAGCGAGCTGGATAAAGATAAAAAGAAAACATATCAGGCCGTCTATTATGTGAAAGATTCAACCCTGGTACAGCTTGCCGATTCACTTATTGATAAAGTATACCTGCTGAAAAAGAATCCGGCCATAGGTTATGCACAAGCGGTTTTACCTTATCAAAAGCTTACTACATGGGAAGATCCGCAATATGCTGATTACTACCTTCTGGATGTAAAAACAGGTAAAAAAGAACTTGTACTAAAAAAACAACAATATGATGTGATGATGTCACCGTTCGGGAATTACCTGCTTTATTACAATATTAATGACTCGTCATGGAATGTTTATTCCGTAAAAGATAAAACATTTACCTGCCTTACCTCGAAAATACCGGTAAACTTTTATGATGAAGAAAATGATGTCCCCGAGGAACCGTCACCCTATGGCATTGCAGGATGGGCCGAAAATGATGCTTTTGTGTTGATCTATGACAAATATGATATCTGGAAAATTGATCCTGCCATGAAAGTAGCCCCTGAAAACGTTACGCGTATTGGCCGGACAAGCGGGATTGAATACAGGTATGTGCGTACTGACCGGGAAGAGGAATTTATTAACACCCAAAAACCATTATTATTAGGCATTTTCGATAAGCATACCCGTCAGAGCGGTTTTGCATCGCTGAACCTGAAAAACGGGAAGCCGCCCGTCAGGCTGATTTTTGATGATTACGAAATGAACTTCACAGCAAAGGCTAAAAACGCTGATAAAATCATGTTCAGTAAGCAGTCTTTCAAACAATATCCTGATCTGCTCTACACCGATCTGTCGTTTTCCAAACCTGTAAAAGTATCCAATACCAATCCGCAGCAATCAGATTATAAATGGGGAACAGTGGAACTCGTAAACTGGACATCTTTCAAAGGAATAAAACTTGAAGGATTGCTATATAAGCCTGAGGATTTTGATTCAACAAAAAAGTACCCGGTGATCGTTTATTTTTATGAACGTTATTCTGACCAGCTCAACCAGCATTGGATACCGTCGCCCAGCCGCTCAATAATCAACCCGGCAATTTATTGCAACAACGGCTATATCATCTTTATTCCCGATATTCGTTACACGCCGGGCTATCCCGGGCAATCGGCCTATGATTGCGTGGTGAGCGGCACCGAATTCATTAAAAAATTCCGGTTTGTTGATCAAAATAATATCGGTATTCAGGGACAGAGTTGGGGCGGATACCAGGTAGCTTATCTGGTTACGCAAACTGACATTTACAAGGCAGCTATGGCAGGTGCGGCGGTAACAAACATGACCAGCGCCTACGGAGGCATACGCTGGGAGTCGGGCATGAGCCGCATGTTTCAGTATGAAGATTCACAGAGCAGGATAGGAGCCACTTTATGGAACAACCGCGACCTGTACATACAGAATTCCCCGCTGTTTTATGCCGACAAGGTCAAAACACCGCTACTCATGATGAACAACGACAACGACGGCGCTGTTCCCTGGTACCAGGGCATAGAGTATTTTTCGGCCTTGCGCAGGCTTGATAAACCGGTGTGGATGCTGGTATACAACGGCGATGCACACAATCTCGAAAAATGGCCGAACCGCATCGATTTAAGCATACGTATGATGGAGTTTTTTGACCATTACCTCAAAGGTAAGCCTATGCCCGAATGGATGCAAAACGGAATTTCTGCACTGGAAAAAGGCCGGAAAACTGGTTATTGATATCAGAGCCTTTTCATCGCTTTTAAGGCCCTGTTTCGGAATCCTGACGAAGCTTCGTCAAGGCAAAACTCAAGAGAGCTGCGGAATTCAGGTTTAAGTTCGGGTTCGTACATGCAGAACTTTTCAATAATAGCGATACAATAATACCTTACTGATATGGCTTCTTTTGGAGAAATCAGCCAGTCGAAACAAGCCTGCAACAGGCCGGAGTTATCTTTTATAAGGCTGAAATCAATAACGTCGGCAATGACCTTCAGATAACTTCTTTTAACGCCTTGTTCTTTTGTTGAACAAATTTTCATTATCACCTCGTCCAGGTAGGGTAGGATAAGTGTCTGATTTTTTTCGCAACTAAGCTGAATCACCCTTGCAGAGCGCATACACAACGGGTATGAAGTGGTGAAACTGAGATTGAGCAAATGAGCAAAACGCCCCGGGTCATTGCCGACAGCTTCAACAGCCATGTCGGCGGTTTTGCGGCCGGAATCATAGAGCCCGGAAGCAAAATCGGGCATGCCGGCATTGATAGCCGTTTTTACCTTTTTATTGACTTTTTTATCAGGCATAGGTAATGATTATTCAAAAGGGTGTTGGTTTTCAAAATCCGGACGGTAATGACCGCTGCTGTCCAACTGTTGAATCCAGCCCCGATTCAAACCCAGCTTTTCCGCCTCGTTCACAATGATTTCATATTCCTTATTTAAAAGTGTTTCTGAAAGCTCCGGGTACTTAAATGCATGATGAACAGGATAATATTGCGACATGAGCGAAATATGCATCTTGGGTGAAAGTTCCTCTGCAATAAAATGTAAAATATCTAAACTGTTCTGAATATGGCCGGGCAGCACAAGGTGGCGGATAATCATTCCCGATTCAGCATGAACGTCATCCAGATAATGCAATACGGGGCCTTTCTGCCGGAACATCTCTTTTAAGGCCTTTTTTGCAACTTCAGGATAATCTATGGCACCTGAAAAATTCTGCGATAATATTCCATCAAAATATTTGAAATCAGGAAGGTAAATGTCAATCATGCCTTCGAGTTCACGCAGGGTTTCGGCTTTGTCATAACCATTGCTGTTGTATACAAAAACCGGCTTAGGGCGGTGTTGTTCAAATGCTTTGATAATAGAAACCATCTGGGGAACCTGGTGCGAGGGCGAAACAAATCCTATGGCCCTGCAACCGGAATCGAGGTGCGACTGTATAACGGCAAGGACACTTTCCAGGTCATGATATTTTTCCGGAATTTTTGAATCATTATCGCTGATCTGGTGGTTTTGGCAATAAATACACTGCAGGTTGCAATGGCCAAAAAAAATATTGCAGATGCCATTTGTGCCGCTTATGGGCGGTTCCTCGCCGCGATGAACCACCACGGAACTGATTCCGTAATGATGGCCTGAACGGCAATATCCTGTATTTCCTGAGAACCTGTCGGCATGGCAGTTACGTGGGCAGAGATTACAATTTCTGAGGGCCGTAAAAGAAATATCCATTGAAAAAATCAATTGGATTTTATGAATTCGGCTGAAAACTCAAAGCGCAACATCACATTATAATGCAGCCGGAAAGTATTATAGTGCATAAGATTGATCTTCGACCAGTAAAGACTGCCCAACAGGTCAACAGCAACATGGTCGCTGAATTTAAATTTTACTCCCGGCGAAATAAAGGCTCCCAGCCCGATACCACCTTCTCTCACCGGGTATTCCTGCAGTTGGGTATTTGGTATATACGGCTGGTTAGCATATATATTGATCAGGCTGTATTCAAGGTTTTCAATAGAAATTTTATTTTCCCTGACTTTTACATTATTGAGGTTGAAGCCGGCTTCCACAAAACCGAATATCTTATCATCGATCGGAAACTCATAACTTCCACCTATATCAATATTTATACGGTCTTCGGAACCCCATATCGGATAATTCATCAGGCTGTCGAATGACTGTGATGAAGGTGTGGCGCCGATTTTCATGGTAAAAACATCACGGGTCGTAAACTTTGAATAGTTGAACTGTATAAATGCCCCAAAATGGTTGTTAAAATTCTTTTTTATATACATACCCACGCAAAACGATGGTTTGTAGCGCATAGCCGTTGGCATACCTGCAAGAGAAAAGGTGTCGTTGATAACCTGCCTGATTTCATACAGATGGTATTGATTCCCGAAAATATAGTTTATCTCGTTCTGGTTGCCGTCTGCGCCATTATAAAAATTTGCCTGGTATTTGTTGGCAAATGCCGCTCCGCAATTAATACCGAAGCTCCATGCCTTGTTTTGTTTTATAGAGTCATCCTTTGAAATATATGAAAAAGCCCAGGCGCCTGATGGCACAAAAAACATAGGCAGACTAAAACATATAAAGATTTTTATGAGCCTGTTTATACTCATTTCTTTGAATTAAGAGTTATATAATATGTGCAAAATTAAACTCTTTAAGTGATTTTTATTATAAAGTTTTTTATTATTTTGCAAAAAAGTTTCTTCATGAGGAAAATACTTGTGCTGTTTTTATGTATGTTTCTTGTTCATATTATTTATGCACAGGATACAATAAAAATAGGGCAAGAGGTGAAAAAACCAAAAGTCATGGTAACCGGCTTGGGCGGGCTTATGAGTGAAACATCTGTTTTGAAAAAAAATCTTTCAGAATCGCTTGGCGCCTGTGGCGCATTAATGATCAACAATTATTTTTATGTAGGCGCTTATGGCTTAACCATCATTTCAAATCATACGATTAAAGACCTGGTAATTCCTGATGAGTTTGTAAAAGATGGCAGACCGCTGTATTATTATGGTAAAGCATTAAGAATTAATTTCAGTCATGCAGGCTTCTGGGTTGGGGGCATACTTTTTCCTGAAAAAATGTTCCACCTCGGGCTGAGTTCAAGATTCGGATGGGGAAATATACATTTATCTGATTCTATCAACAATTCTTATATTAACAATGTAGATTACAGGTTGGATTATACAAATGATAAAGTTTTTGTAATTTCACCGCAAATTGAACTTGATATTAAAATTACATCCTGGCTGAAAGCAAATATAGGATTTGGTTATAACTTTGTAACGGGAATTGATTTTGACAGATACAAGGAATTTAATTTTAATGCTCCCCGGATAGTTATAGGAGTTTTTTTTGGAGGATTTTCAAATAATGATGATGACGACCAAATTCAAGATACTGAATTTCAGGATGAATAAATGATTACTTTTGTTTTATATAATTAAAACTGATGAATAATTCACTATATGTTTTTGACGAGATTAGGACATATCATGATAATGAGGTAAACAGTGCAATAAGATACCTCATTGATGATCCTGAATTTGCTGTTTTTATCAGATACCTGTTCAGGGGTGTTGACAGAAATGAACTTATTAACTCAATAAAAGACATCTCTACCATTGCGGAGTTCCAGGATAAATTCGTTAAGGCGGCAATGGAGGCTATCATTAAACGAAGCATTGATGAATTGTCCTACAGTGGGGTGGAACAACTAGAAAAAGATAAAGTTTACCTATTCTTGTCGAACCACCGTGATATTGTGCTGGATTCATCACTGATAAATTATGCATTATATATGCACGGGTTCACCACCTCACAGGTTGCCATCGGAGGTAACCTGCTCATTTCGCCGATGATCACTCACATGGTCAAACTCAACAAGAGCTTTATCGTTAAACGTAATATACCGCCCCGGGAACTTTACAATAACTCAAAACTGTTGTCTTCTTATATTTCACATACATTGTTTGAAACACGCGAGTCGGTGTGGATTGCACAGCGTGAAGGACGAGCCAAAGATGGCAATGATAAAACCCAGTACAGCCTCCTGAAAATGTTGTGCATCAACGACGATGATAAAGACCTTGCCGGTGTTTTCCAACGGATTAATGTTTTCCCAGTCACCGTTTCATACGAATTAGATCCCTGTGATGTTTTAAAAGCCATCGAGTTATATTCCATAGCCAACAAAATACCTTATGTAAAAACCCACCAGACCGATTTTCAAAGTATGATTACCGGCATGCAGGGCTTCAAAGGCAGGGTAGAAGTCGGCTTCAGCAGCCTGCTGACGGATGATGAGCTGAAAAATATTGATGAACACCAGCCTAACAACTGGCTGAAAAAGCTTGCCGCCATCATCGACAACAGGATTTTCAGTTCATACAGATTATGGGAAACCAATTATATTGCTTATGACCTGTTGAGCGATAAGGCGATGTTTCATGATAAATACACAGAACAGGCAAAAGAAACTTTCATCAACTACCTGAGAGAAAAAACGGACAAGCTTGAAGCCATATATCCTAAAGAAGAGATCAATAAGATCATCCTCAACATGTATGCAAATCCTGTAAAAAACAAATTGCTCAACAACCTGCCGCTTTGATCAGAAAACTTCCAGAATGGTACTCTGGGTATCACGGAAAGTAAATGTATCTCCCGCTTTGAGGTCTTTCATGGCATGGAACAATGGAACAGACTGTGAAATAACATGGTATGTTTCTCCCTCCACAGTGATTTTGCCTATTCCTGCTGCAATAAACAGTTTTTGCTTATCGGTTACTACCACGGCACCAAAGCTGGCCTTTTTAATTTCCTTGGCAGGATCTATCCGCTCCAGATTCTTTATTTCGTCAACAGTTTTTTGAAGCTGAACAGCAAGGGTATCCCTTTTATTCAGCATGTCGGACTTATATGAATCGAACCAGTCTTCCGGCGCTCCGTATTCCTGCGCACTCTCATATGCTTCCGCCATCTCGGCTTTAATGGTCATCACCGACTTTTGTTGCATCTCCATGCATACCTCAAGCATCTTTTTCTTTAATTCCTTTCTGTCCATTTTACTAGTATGATATGATAAGTTACTCTCGCGTAACTGATATGATCCGCTCTTGTTTTGATTTACCCCGTTTAAAAGAATGCTAACCTGATTAATTCTCAATTTTGGGTTTCCTTAGTGTAACTCTGTATCATAATTTAATCCAGAGCTCAACAAGGAAATTTCTCATTTATTTTGATAATTATTCAAGTTCATTAAACACTAATTATTGATCAGAAAATAGTACTGATATTTTTCAATTTTTAAGGTTGAGGTAACAAATATATGTGTTTTTTTGCACAGTAACAAATTTTTCAACAAATTTGCGTCGTAATTTATAATCATAGTAACATTATGTTCGGTAAATTATTTTACGAAAATAATTTGAAAGTATTTTATCCATTTTAAAATATTAAACGAACATTATTAATAAGAAATTTAAAAAATACGTAACAATATATCATTACAATTCCCGGATTTATAAACTGTTTAATAAAGTCAAAGATTTAGAAATGAGCAAGGAGTCAAGAGAAATAGTACAGTCGAAAAATGTTCTCGAATTTGTTACAGTGGCCAATGAAATATGCCTGTTCCTGGAAGAGATTGAAAAATACAATATGGAGTTTTTGCTTTCATATCTCCAAAAAGTATTACCTTTATTATATCTGAAAGGAACGATGATGCCTGATATAAAACCTGAA
Source organism: uncultured Bacteroidales bacterium (assembly GCA_964626855.1). Lineage (GTDB taxonomy): Bacteria > Bacteroidota > Bacteroidia > Bacteroidales > CAIWKO01 > CAIWKO01. The sequence goes on along the minus strand of CAZVKJ010000010.1, from coordinate 60,808 downwards.
GAAACCGAATCAAACGAACGCTTTGTTACTTACGACCAGTGGGAAAAAATATATTTAAGCCTTTTGACCAGGACTGGGACAAAGGATATTTTTTATTATGCATGCTGCTCTGGCAATGAAACGGAATCAAAAAATGAAAAAGGCAGTATATCGGAGAATTTAGCTGATATTTACCAGGATTTGAAAGACTTTTTGCTGCTGTATAAGAAGAATACCTTATTGGCACAGGAAAATGCAATACATTCGTGCAGAAAACTATTTGAAAACAATTGGGGCATAAAGCTCCTGTATTCGCATCAGGCTATACATTGCCTGATGTACGGGAATATAAAAAATGATGACTTTTTTATGGGATTTTCATCAAACTAATGGTGTATGTACCTTCAGAAACTGACATTGGCCAACTTCAAGAATTACGAAACACTGGAATTAAACTTTTCAGAGAAGATCAATTCCTTTGTAGGGAATAATGGTGTCGGCAAAACAAACCTTCTTGATGCCATACACTATCTTTCATTCTGTAAAAGCTATTTCAACGTCATAGATACTCAAAACATCATGTTTGGTAAGGATTATTTTACCATACAGGGTGTATGGGTAAAGAATCATGATAATCCCGATACGATACTGTGCAACCAGAAAAGAAACCACCACAAGGTTTTTAAGCTGAACAAAAAGGAGTACGACCGCCTGGCCGACCATATAGGGCTTTTCCCGCTGGTGATGGTGTCACCGCGCGACTCAGATATGATTTACAGCGGCAGCGAAGAACGCAGGAGGTTTCTGGATAGTTTTATCAGCCAGTTCGACCATGTGTACCTCGACGACCTGATCAATTACAATAAAGCGCTTTTTCAACGTAACAAGCTACTGAAACTGTTTTTTGAAAACCGGAACTTTGAAGCTGATGCCCTTGAAATATGGGATTCGCAATTAATCACCTACGGGGCCAAGATTCATGCCAAGAGAACCTCGTTCATCCTTGATTTTGTTCCCTATTTTAACCATTACTTTGAATTGATCAGCGGGAAAAAAGAGAGAGTTTCACTGGACTATGAATCGCAGCTGAACACCGCGCAGCCGGGCGAATTGCTGAAATCAAGCCTTCAGAAAGACAGGGTGCTGTTATATACCACCTGCGGCGTGCATAAAGACGACCTCATATTTAATATTGAAGGTTTTCCCTTGCGTAAATTTGGCTCACAAGGGCAACAGAAATCTTACACCATTGCCATCAAACTTGCCGAATTTGAATATATCAGGCACATGAAAGGTTTTAAACCTGTGGTGCTGTTTGATGACATTTTTGACAAACTGGATGATGAAAGAGTGGAGCATATCGTAAAATTAGCCACCGACAATAATTTCGGACAGGTGTTCATCACAGATACGCACCAGGAACGTATCATGGGAACAATGAAAAGGATCAATTCGCCGGGCAAGGTATTTAAAATAAGTGACAACACCGCCAAAGAAATCAAATTCTGATGATACAAAACGAAAAACCATTAAAGGATGCCATCAGGGAGTTTGTGGAATATTACAAACTTGAAAAAAAACTGAATGAAATTACACTCATCGAAAAGTGGGAAGAAGTTACAGGAAAGATCATTGCAAAACATACCACCAATATTTTCATTGATAAACGTACACTGTTTGTTGAGGTGGATTCATCGATTGTGCGCAGCGAGCTAAGCCTGATGAAATCAGAAATTATTACCCGCCTCAACTCATTTTTAAACAGGCCATTGATAGATAAAATTGTTCTTAAATAAATAAATAATGTTGTGTATGAAAACAAAATTATATATGATTCAAATATTGGTATTTAGTGTTGCCATTTTTAGTTTTACTTCATGTGATTTTAAACCCCTGGAGGGGAATAAGGTCATCACCAAAAAAGAGTTTCAGATCAAAGATTTCAATAAAATAGAAGTGGGCGGTTATTACAACATCATTCTCAGCCAGGGAGACAGCCCCAAACTGGTGGTCGAAACCGACGAAAACCTGATGGAGTACATTGATGTAAAAGTCAGCAGTAGTAAACTGAAAATTAAAAATAAAAGAAGCATCATCGGATCAAATGGCATCACGATTTACCTGACGTTCAACAAACTTGAGCAAATCATAGCAACAGGTTTTGTCAGCCTCAGCTCCGCCGATAAGCTGAATTTTGATAAACTGAAAATGGATATTTCCGGCAAATCCGAGATAGGCATGAACATTAATTGTGTTGAACTGAAAAGCAAGTTTTACGGCAACAGTATTATTACTTTGACAGGCACCGCGTTGAATTCGGAGGTCAGCGCCTCCGGCAACACCAGCCTCAGCGCCTCTGAAATGCTCTTCGACAATCTTAAACTCGATGTCTCAGGCAATGCATTGGCTAAAGTTAATGTAATCAGCAATTTTGATGTGAGCATAAAGGGAAATGCCCAAGTTGAATATCAGGGCACTCCGGAGATGAAACAGGAAATCTCCGGATCGGGAGCAATAATAAAAAAATACTATTGATATGGAAAGAGAACTTACCGTTGGCACACGGGTAGATCACGAACGTTATGGTGAAGGCGTGGTCAGTAAAGTAAATATTTCTAATTACGAGATCATTTTTACCCGCGGGGGCAAGATGGAATTTTCGAAAAGCAACAAGGAAATAGAAGTGCTGGAATTTAATGAAAACAGCGCGGGTTCGACAGGCGCAGCTGTCGACCTGGAAGCTTTCGAACAGCTGATGAACCATTTTCTTGACAAATACGGCGCATTCCAGGAACCTATTGAAATGGGCGAAAAATGGGAGGGAGGCATGCTCATACTTCAGCCCGGCAAAGCAGATCTTAAACCCAAAGAAGTGCCTATCGAAGCTTTTTTTCATAAAATAGTGATGCTCCGCGACCGCCTGCGCGTGCTAGAACAGAACATCAACAGCCATCCCGGGCTCACCGACCAGGATAAAGTAAATTTGCAACAGTACATCACCAGGATATACGGAAGTCTCACGACATTCAACGTGCTTTTTGCCGACAAGGAGGATTATTTTGTCGGAACGGGAGGGGGGAATTGAGGAAGCAGTTATCAGTTATCAGTGAACAGTTATCAGTGAAGAGTTATCAAATTATCAGTTATTAGTTATCAGTTAGTTAATTAGTTGTTAGTTGGATAGATATCGGGAGGTTGAGTAATAACCGGAGTGATGAGTTGATTGCATCAGCTGTTAAATGTGGGAAGTGGGAAGCGTTGAAAAAAGGTGTCATTGAGAGCAGGAAAGACCCGTCTGTTATCGTTTTTTAAATTATATTTTCTAAGTGTTTCATAATGCAAATATTGTCTCAGTGCTTATATTTGAAATATTATAATTAATAGTTTTATGACAAAGACAACTATTTTCAAATTGATAGTATCACTTTTACTGCCCCTGGCTGTAGGTGCCACTGCAGGGATATTTACTGCAGATGCTGTATCGGGATGGTATATTACACTTAACAGGCCATCATTCAATCCGCCCAACTGGTTATTCGGGCCTGTGTGGACAATACTTTATATACTTTTAGGATTTTCCTTTTTTCTTATTTGGAAGCAACCGGCAAATAAAGCCCGAAATCATGCGATATGGCTATTTCTGGTTCAATTGTTATTAAACTTTTGCTGGAGTTTAATCTTTTTCTATTTCAATATGATTGGCACTGCATTAATTGAAATAATCCTGTTGTGGATTAATATAATCATAATGCTGGTCATGTTCTACAAAATAAAGCCTCTGGCGGCATATTTAAATTTCCCCTATATATTATGGGTGACCTTTGCTACTGTGCTTAATGCAGGATATTATTTTCTAAACAGAGGCTGAATTAACGTTTAGTTTTCGGATATTATATATTGAACTTTTATTTAAAAATAACTCCGTATCTTTATATCAAGTTTTAAGTGTACAGGGCAAATAGCCTTTACATAAGAGTTATATGTTGTAACGAAAAGAAGTACTAAAATAATGAGATAGCTTATAAAAATTGATGTGCGGAAAATGTACAATAAACACTAAAAAATATTATGATGAATAAAACTAATCTGATCCTTAGCGTTTTGATTGCAATAGTATTTAATGTAAATGCCCAGTGGGCAATACAAACCAGTGGAACTTCAAATGCCCTGTATTCAGTTTGTTTTTCTGCTCCTGATACCGGTTATGCTGTTGGCTGGAATGGCACGATTGTAAAAACCATTAATGGCGGAACCCTTTGGGCACCTCAATCAAGCGGGACAACAGCGATTTTAAATGCAGTGTATTGCATTAATAATAATATAGCCTATGTTGCAGGCAATGACGGTACACTATTAAAAACCCTTAACGGCGGGAGCAACTGGAATTCGCGTAACAGTGGAACAATATACTCCCTGAATTCTATATATTTCACAAGCCCGGATACCGGTTATACCGTCGGGGCCTTTGGTACCATAATGAAAACCATAGATAGTGGCGCTAACTGGACAGCTTTATCAAGTGGAACTACGGAATATTTATTTTCTGTTTTGTTTACTGATGCCCATACCGGTTACGCAGTAGGAAACAACGGAACCATCATTAAGACCACCAATGCAGGTTCCAGCTGGTCAACTCAAACGAGCGGCACTACAAATTCGTTGTATTCGGTTTATTTTACCGGAACTGATACAGGTTATGCTGTTGGATATGGCGGAACAATTCTTAAAACAATTAATGGCGGGGCCAACTGGACCAGCCAGACACTGGGAACAGCTCCTTATACTTCGGTTTATTTTACGAGTGCCAATACCGGCTATATTGTAGGCGTGGTGGGTATGATTCAGAAAACGGCCAATGCCGGTGCGACATGGACGGTGCAAACCAGCGGATCTTTTGAGGTATTGCAATCCGTATTTTTCACTGATGATATCAATATTGGTTATATTGCCGGACAGCAAGGAACAATACTTAAAACCACAAATGCAGGAGCAGGCTTTGAAGAAAATCCAATATCCTGGAACATAAGAATTTACCCCAATCCCGCAGACGAAGTCATTACATTGTCTGTTGACCCTGCAAACCAAATGAACCATACTGTGAATATTTATAATATAATCGGCGAATTAATAAAGACTGAAACGCTGACACATAACGATCAGGAAATCAATATCAGCAGTTTGACCAACGGAATTTATATAGTTGAAGTCCGATCAATGGATTTGTCAGAAAAACAAATGCTGGTAATTCAAAGGTAAATCCTGACATCAAAAAAACGATGAATGGCCCCGCCGGCTTTGATATATGCCAGAGTTCTATAAATAGGGCACACCTCAAATTACGCAAACGCTTATACTAAGTCTATCATTTTAGGAATGTGTCAGTTAAACCCGATAAGGTACCGGATCTTTGCATCATGAAACCAAATTTGTATTTTTGTAATTGCCAATTTAAAGAACGTTAACACAATAATAATAATGAAAAAATTATTACTGTTTATATTAGCCGGGATTGTTGCAACCGGATTATCAGCCCAAACGGAATCATCGGCATACAAATCTGTCATTGAAAAGTTTACAATTTATTATAATGGAAATCAGGCTGACAGTATTTTTATGCAATTTGATGAAAACATGCAAAAAATATTACCCATTGAAAAAACCAGAGATTTTATTACGGGTTTAAAACAGAAATTGGGAAGCATTAATAAAAAGGAGTTTATTAAATACAAATCAACATTCGCTGTTTATAAAACATATTTTGATCAGGGTATTTTTGCTATTAATATATCTATTGACAGCAAAACCAAAATAAACGGATTGTCAGTTTCTCAATACATTCCTGACAATTTTTCTAAAATGGAGAGAAACATTAGCGGGTTAATTTTACCGTTTAATGATGAATGGACTGTATTATGGGGCGGGGATACTGAAGGCCAAAACCACCATGTAAATGTAATTGCTCAAAAAAACGCGTTTGACTTTTTAATAACAGATTCTGCCGGAACCTCTTATAAAAATACCGGAGAAAACAATGAAGATTACTATTGTTTTGGTCAGAAAATTATTGCGCCTTGCGCTGGAGAAATTGTATTGGCTGTCGATGGTATAAAGGATAATAAACCCGGAGAAATGAATTCGTTTTTTACTCCGGGTAATACCGTAATTATAAAAACTGAAAACAACGAATACATTTATTTTTGCCATTTTAAACAACATTCAGTCGCAGTAAAAGAGGGGCAAAAAGTAAAACAAGGTGAATTATTAGGTCTTTGTGGCAATTCAGGAAATTCTTCTGAAGCCCATTTACATTTTCATATTCAAAATACGGAAGATTATAATGTTGCCACAGGTGTTAAATGTTACTTTACCAGTATTATAGCGGATAATGAAACGAAACAGGATTACTCACCGGTAAAAAACAATAAGATTAAAAATATTTTACATTAAAAAATCGCATCTCTTTTGTTTTTTCGCAGAATCTATCTGGTCTGCGTCACTCTGCGACATGAAAGATTATCCCGTCGGAAATAGGCTTGTTTACCAAACATGAACGACAATCTTGTTAAAAAAGAAGTACAGATAAAAGACAATTAAGTATAAAAAAAATTTTCAGGTCCCTATGACCTTCAAAAACCTTTTACCGGCACCTTTTATATATATTCAAAGCTTGATAATCAACACCCCGTATTTTTATTTAAAAAAATCAAGAAAGACGCTTAATTGTTATCTTTGCCAAAAAATATTGCATTGTCATTTTTCAATATCACCACCGAATACTCTTTATGGCTTGCTATCCCTTGTATAATGCTGGGAATAGCCTATGCCATGGTACTATATTTCCGTGAGCGGACGCATGAATTTAAAAAACATATTGTCAGGATACTGTTTATTCTGAGGACTGTTGCCGTATTCCTTATATCCTTTTTGTTGCTGTCACCGCTGGTGATGACGCGTTCAAGGACATCAGAAAAGCCCATCATCATCGTGGCACAGGACAATTCCCAGTCGCAGGTATTCTGCAAAGATTCGGCAAACATACGCAACAAATACTCGGGTGACCTCAAAAAACTTATTGACGACCTCAGCGATGATTACGATGTAAAAACATTCACCTTTGGCGAAAAAGTCACCGAAGGCAGCAGCTATACTTTTAAAGAAAAGCAAACCGATTTTTCACAGTTCTTTGATGAGGTACAGGCACGTTATGCCAACCGCAATGTAGGCGCCGTGATACTTGCTTCTGACGGCTTGTATAACAAAGGCTCCAGCCCGCTTTACAGTTCGGGACAAATGAAATATACCTTTTATACCATTGCCCTGGGCGACACCAACATTCAGAAAGACCTCATTGTTTCGAGGGTAAACTACAACCACATCAGCTACCTCGGGAATTTTTTTCCGCTGGAGATCGTGACCACAGCCGACAAATGCGCCGGACAAAAGGCGACACTCACCGTTTCTAAAGGCAACGAAAACCTTTTTACCAAAACTATTGACATCGGCACCGAACGCTATATCGAAACCGTGCAGTTTCAGATAGAAGCCAAACAGCCGGGTATGCAGCATTACCGGGTAAGTATTTCGCCGCTGTCAGGGGAGATCAGCCTGATCAATAATTCACAGGATGTTTATGTAGAAGTGCTCGACGGCAGGGAGAAGATACTTCTGCTGGCCGGCGCTCCGCATCCCGATATCTCGGCGCTGAAGAACAGCATCGAGTCGAGCAAGATCTACCAGGTTGACGATTATATTGCCGACAAATTTAACAATCAGGTCAGGGAATATAACCTCGTTATCCTGCATCAGCTTCCTTTCAGGGGCAAGAATTACCAGCCTTTGCTGCAAAACATCATTGACAATAAAATCCCTGTTTTGTATATCGCCGGTTCGCAGTCGGATATTCCAGCGCTGAACGCTCTCAAAAACGGGCTGAATATCAGGCAGGCCGCTGATAAATATGAAGAAGCTACACCAACCATTGCCAATGACTTTGCTTTGTTCACCCTGTCGGAAGAACTTACTAAAGTGAGCGCCAATTTTCCGGCTCTGCTGGTACCCTTTGGAGAATATAATGCAGGCAACTCGCTCAACGTACTGATGTACCAAAAGATTGGCAGCGTGCAGACGAATAAGCCGCTGATCATGTTTAATACAGGCTCCGATCCTAAAACAGGACTGGTGGCAGGCGAGGGACTGTGGAAATGGCGTTTGAACAATTACCTGCAAACAGGGAACCAGACCGCATTTAATGAGCTGATCAATAAAATGATTCAGTACCTTTCGGTAAAGGTCGACAAAGGTCGCTTCCGCATGAATGTAAAAAATAAGTTTTATGAAAATGAAGCGGTTGAATTCGATGCCGAAGTGTATAACGACAGCTATGAACTTATTAATGATCCCGAGGTGAGGCTGACGATCACTAATGCTGAAAATAAGGCTTTTCCATTCACGTTTACGAGAACAGCACATGCTTACCATATCAACGCGGGTATTTTTCCTTTAGGCGAATACCGCTATAATGCCCAGGTTAAAGTAGGCAATGAAGTTCTTCAGAAGTCAGGGGTTTTCAGCGTGGTGCCGGTGAATGTGGAGTCGCTCAATCTTATTGCCGACCACCAGGTATTGTTTTCCCTGGCAGAAAAGAGCGGCGGAAAAATGTTGTATCCCGGACAGATTTCGCAAATACCTTCGCTGCTTAAAGCCCGTGACGATATCAAATCGGTGACGTATACAAAAAAACGTTTCAGCGATTTGGTTAATTTGTTTTCGGTTTTTATGGTCATCCTTGCGCTGCTCACAGCCGAATGGTTTATCCGCAAGCGTTTCGGGACGTATTAATTATTTCGGACTGGGATTCCGGATACCAGAATTTCTACAGATGATTTCATTAATGGTTTAATATTACGGTGCGCTGCACCTGATTAACGGTAATCATGTACCTTTACATTGAAATTATATGTAAACATGAAAACCTTCCGGCCTGAAAATATATTTCTGATCATTTTTTTGATTTTGATGCCCTGCGCTGTTCATGCATCATTTATCAGGAATTACCCTATAAGCATTACCCAACCCGATGGGCAGGTATTGCAGTGCTATGTCACCGGCGATGAGTTTTACAACTGGTTACACGATGCTGAAAATTTCACGATTGTACGCAATGACCAAACCGGCTTTTATTGTTATGCGATACTGAAAGACAACATGCTGGAAGCATCATCATATATTGCAGGAAAGGTTGATCCTGCTTCAGCCGGTCTGGTGCCGGGTATAAACCTTCCACCGGAAAAGATCATGCTTATAAAGAAGAATTTTTTTGAAAAAATGCCTGTTCCCAAATCAGGTAAAGGAAACGTTGAAAAAATAACAGGGGTTATCAATAATATTGTGGTGTTTATCCGTTTTGCCGGAGAAGCGGAATTTACCGACAGTCTTTCCATATATGACCGGATGTTTGTTAATACCCCTGGCAACAGCTCATTAAAGAATTATTTTGAAGAAGCTTCTTTTAGCCAGCTGCATATCAACTCAAATTATTATCCTTCACCGGGAACGCTTGTCGTTTCATACCAGGATGCGCTGACAAGGGATTATTATTTGCCATATAATGCCACAACGAACCCTCATGGTTACACCGATCAGATGGCTACCGAACATACGCTGCTGGCCAATGCTGTAAATGCCGTTAAAAGCCAGATACCGGCCGGAATGAACTTAGATAACAACAATGACGGTAAAGTTGACAATGTTTGTTTTATTGTTTCGGGTGATGTCAGCGCCTGGAATACTTTGTTGTGGCCGCACCGCTGGATGTTAAACACGCAAAATGTCGATATTAACGGCAAACAAGTATATGATTACAACCTTCAGGTAAGGAGCTATTTATTATCAAGCGGAGTAGGAGTGTTATGCCACGAGATGTTCCACACACTGGGCGCTCCCGATCTTTATCATTATTCTCTTGATGGCCTGAATCCCGTGGATGCCTGGGATGTAATGGCCAATACCACCAACCCGCCGCAATCTATGGGTGCTTATATGAAGTTCCGGTACGGGCAGTGGATAACCACTTTACCTGTTATTTCTGCTCCGGGAACATACACGCTATATCCGGTGACAGATCAGGCAAAGAATTGTTACCGGATAAACTCACCAAATTCCGCCGACGAATATTTCATCGTGGAATATCGTAAAAAAGAAGGCGTTTTTGAAGGCTCCCTGCCGGGCAGCGGATTGGTCGTGTACCGGATAAACACCAATTTTAACGGTATGGGCGACGGTTATTATAATGGTTCAGGCTTTCTTGATGAAGTATATATTTACAGGCCTTACGGCTCCCTGACACAAAACGGCCTCGCTGACAATGCCTGTTTCAGCGCCAATGTCAGCAGGAGAAAAATCAATGATGGTACAAACCCATCGTGCTTCTTATCGGACGGAAGCCCTGGTTCTCTTGATATTTCTAATGTAACAGCATCCGGCGATTCTATTTCGTTTGACTTAAATGGCGGGCCTTCATTTCCGGTAAATGCCGGAATTGATGATTTTATTTCCCCGGTTTCGGGATGCGGATTATCAGCGCTTCAACCCATAACAGTGGCTGTGAAAAACTTTGGAACCGACCCGATAAACAACGGATTGCAGTTGCATTACCAGGTAAATGGGGGAGCTGTCGTTGATGAAAACTATCCGGGGCCTGCACTTGCTGCCGGTACAGCAACAAATTTTACATTTTCACAACCAGCCGACCTTTCGCAAACCGGTGTCTATCATATATCCGCCTGGACAACACTAGCCTCTGATGGCCATACAGTCAACGATTCCCTGACCGTAACAGTAACCAATGGTATGCTGGGTTATAACGCAGCAGATGTGATGAATTACATGGGTAGTTATAATGATATTGGCAGTAACGGTTCAGTGATCAATACGGCAGATTATGACAATTCCAATTCTGCTCCGGCAGACATTGGCTTCACATTTCATTATAATTGCAGTGATTATACACAATTTGTTTTAAACACCAATGGGTTTATAAAACTCGGAAGCACACCACCATCATCTGCCGCTATTTTTTTCAGTGGTGCACAAAGCGCTCAGGGCGGCATTTTCAATAGTGATGATGCAGCCGACATAAATATCATCAGTGTCTTCAACCATGACCTTATTGCCGGCACTTCTGCAGCCGAATACCGTGTTTTTACTTCAGGAACAGCGCCGGCAAGGGTTTGCACCATACAGTTCAAAAACCTGCGCGAAAAAACAACGCTGCCGTTGCAACAGTTCAATAATATTTCTTTCCAAATCAAACTGTATGAAACATCAAACCGTATTGAGATGATATATGGCAACTGGCAGGCATCTGCCAATGCTTCTGAATTTAAGACTGCGGCTGTGGGGCTAAAAGGCCCGGGCAGCGATTACGGTCAATTGCTGGTGGCACGCAAAGGTTCCACGCAGGCATGGTCAAATACCATTTTTGAAAATGTTAATTACAGCTCCGATGCCGCACTGAATTTTGGGAATCCGCCATTACGTCCCGCTCCTGAAAGCGGAAGAACGTTTTTATTCATTCCGCAGATGCTGCCTGCTGTAATCACCACCACGGCATCGGGCATTACCTCCTTTTCAGCTATTCTGAACGGAAGCGTAAATGCCAATGGTGTTGTTACCCTGGTATTTTTTGAATATGGTACCGATGCAGCTTATGGAAATACAATTGCCGCCAACCCCGGCTCTCTGAGCGGAACAACCAGTACTCCTGTGTCCGCTTCCATTTCAGGCCTGATCAACAATACAACTTATCATTACAGGGTGGTTGCCATAAATAACCTGGGAACATTTTATGGCAATGATATATCGTTTGTGGCAGGGGATGTCACAGGCATAAAAAATGAAAACGCAGACACATTCGTTTTTCATCCGAATCCTGCTGACGACCGTTTATTTGTTGATATACCCGGACTAAAAGAAAACACAATCCTGAGTATTCTGGATTTGCAGGGCAAAGTTGTTTTTATGCAAAATGTAAATCATGCCGGCGAAGAAATCATGATTGACGGCCTGTCCAAAGGGATGTATTTGATAAAAATAGCTGATGGCGAGAAATGTGTGGTAAAAAAATTCGTGAAAAAATAATGTTTTTTTCTCCCCATGTTCAGTCAGCAGAGATGATATTATTTGCTACCGAAAACTAAATCCAGTGTAGGCAGCAGGTGCCATTGCTTTCCGAAAGGATAATCACCGTAGCACAATTTGTACCCGGCTTTCAACCGAAAATTTTTTCCAAGATTACACATGATCGTTCCTGTGTTTTCCATAAAGAAATTATGCTCATGTACAGGTACAACAAAAAATTGTACATCAAACCAATATCCCCACGACCGTTTTATCTTTCCCCTGATATCGGCGCCCAACCTGAAGGTACAGGTATTGAACAGGTGCGATGTGCGCGGATAGATAAGAGGAAAATCAATGGTAGCCAACGGGTCAAGGAATCCGTCGCGCATGCTGAGGTAAACTCCTGCACGGGCCGAAACATAAGCGGTATCAAACACCAGTTTGGTTACAACGAAAGAATTAGAAATAGTAAACATATTCGGAAAACTAAACTGGGGAGATAATATTCCTCCGGTTCCCTTGCGGCTGAGAAGTTTAAACAACAGTGTATTATACTGTATCCCATGTTCACTAGCCATCTGAAAACCTCCGGGAGCGGCGAGAAAAACTTTTACACCGGCATTTGGAACAACACACATCTGCAGAACATTGGCATCAATTTCGACCCTGTTGCTGAGCCCGTAACGGAAGGGCTGTACAATGCCGCTTTCATATTTGTTTTTACGCATCAGAAATGCGGTATGGTAACTCCATCGGTTCATCAATGGGGAGCTTTGTGCCGCCAGTTCCTGAACTATAAGTAAAGCAATTATGTATAAAAAAATTCTTTTCATATTATGTTTTTTCAATTCTGATATTGTAATATTTATATTTAGTTCAGCCCTGCCTGCTTCAGCATTATTTGGGCAATACAAGCATGGAACTCACCGGGGTGTGATCCGATTCATAGAACGCGTCCTGGTGTGTAACTGTAGAATTGGCAACCCAGTGCAAATTGGTAAATAAATAGTCAAGCGTGCGGTCGAAATTTTCTGTTGGTCTTGTGGTATGTGTGAAGTAGGCCGATTGGTTCGCCTGGTACTGCACCAGCGGAAGGGCGCATGAATAAACATGATAAATAGGCAGCAGCCATTCCTGTTCGGGTGTATAATCACTGCCGGGCTTGTGCATGGGATCGTCACCAGGTTGATGGTACGATTCGTCAGGACACATGTCTTCAAAGCAATAATCTGTTTTGGTGGAACCGGGAGGTAAAGTGTTGAGGTCGCCGCCTGCCAGGAAATACCCTCCTGCATTATTGATTTCGTCGAGTTTTTCCTTGAATTCCTGATAATGTTTCTGTTTGGTATCATCAGTGGCAAAGGCAGATGCATGTATGTTAACCACCGACAACTCCTTAAATCCCGGTACCTGTATGCTTGCTGTAAGCATACATGAACGGAGGTAAAAATATACTTCCAGGCTGCTCTGGTCGCCACGCAAAGCTAACTGTATTCGTTTTGCATTATTGACAGGCCAGGGCGAAAGTATGGCCAGACCCATGTCCATCCGTCCAAGTCCGTCGCTGGGAATATATTGTGCCCGCCACTCGGGAACATAGGCAGCATAGTTGAAATATGTATGATCAAGTATGTATTGAAGCTCATTGAGATAAGATGTCCGTTTTGAATTTATGTCTACCTCCTGCAGCAGCAATATGTCAGGTCTGATGGCGTTAATTTTGGCGACAACAGCATCAAGATGCGACAGCACATCTTTCTGCGAATAAACGGTGATATCGCTACAGGCGTCTCCAAACCAGGGCATGCGCCCAATGCCAAAACGTATGTTCCAGGTCATGGCCGTTATTGCCGAATCAGGCTGCGGAGCAGGAGTGAGGCTGGCTGCTGTATAATATTCCGCATCAATGTCTTCGTCAGGCTTGTATTGGTTGGCTATGGGCTTGCACGAAGTTGCCAATGAACAAAAAACAAATGCTGCAATAGAAAAAAATATTCCGAATTGCAAAAACCTTTTTATCATATGTACTGAAATTAAATAAGATAAAAGTACAATGTTTTTTAATGATGAAAATGATAAATTTGCAAAAAACCATTTTAATGAAAAGAACATTATTTACAATATTCTTAATTATAGGATTTTATACTTTGCCGGCATTTTGCCAGGAAACAAAAAAATCACCAGCGGGCCTGGGAATTGAGATGGGATTAGGCTATAATATGATGGGCCTTTCCACTAAAACCGACTCCGGGACTTTCACCACCAATTATAGAAAGATGTGGATTCAGCCTTGTATACGTATTCATTATGATATTAAAGTCAGGGATTTTGACACCCGCGGAAACCGCCTTAAAATCAAGACCCTGCTCAGCTATTATACTTTTGGCGGAAAAGCAGAGGTGAGTGACATCGGCGAATATAACATAGTTTCTTTTTCTTCATTGGAAGCAGGAGCAGGCCTGGCATTTGAAATCATTAATATGTTTCAGCTTACTCCGATGATAAAAGGCCAGTATGTGTTTGCGGCAAATGAACGCTATATAAGGGAAATCCGCAAAGAGCCTACCGATATTAAAAACCAGACGAACCTGTTTAACTATAATGCCGGGCTGCAATTCCGTTACAGATTTAAACATTTTACCATTGCATTGGAAGGCTGGTACGGCCTTTCTGATGTACATAAGAGCGAAGCAAAAACAGCCAGGGAATCAAACTATCGCTTTTTGTTCGGTTATGAGTTTTAGCCTGATTTTTATGAAACTTCCTATAGTGTAAAAGAAAAGGCTGCACCTTCATGGAACAGCCTTTTCTTTTTAAGAATCCTCTAATCACTTATCAGTGCTGAATCATCAGCTTCCCGATATATGTTTTGTTGTTGCCAACAATTTTCACAATGTAAAATCCCTGGGGTATTTCTTTTACATCTATTGTAAGCTGCTGTTTCCCCTGAGAAGCGGCAAGGATAGCATATTCTTCGCCGGCTACATTAAATAATGAAATAACGGGGTTTGCCATTTGAGCGGGAACCTTAATATTAACTTTATCTGATGTAGGATTGGGATAAATATCCAGAGTGTAATCCGAACTGTTATCATCAATGCCAGCAGGCATTACGGCAGAATAAGTAACCGACCAGCCCTGATCCTGCCCGGCATTGTCTGAAGTAAACTTCATGTACAGTTTACCACCGGTAGAGGTAATACTTGATGGTATATTATGCCCGGAATACTGGCCAATAAGAGGCGCACTGGCATTTTCACCATCATAAATACTTAATATGTCATGATCCTGTTCTGTAGCAAACGAGTTGAACGTTAAATTGATTTTTACTGCAGAATCAGGTGCTATGAGCCATTCGCAATCGGTATCATTCCAATATAATGAATATTTACTTCCGTCATGGAATGTTCCCGATTTGGCAGTAATCGTTTTTTCACCAAGACAATATGGGTAAAAATACGGTGCGATATCAAATACAGCTCCCTGGTTATTGGTAAAATCACCATTACCCGAGTTAAGGTTTGAGAGATAAAAATAACCGTCACCAAAGCCGCCCCAACCCCAGTTGAAGTGGAAATAACATGAATCCTTTACACCGTCGCATACCCAGGCATGGCCGCCTTCGGAACCATTACCACTATAAAATACCGGGAGTTTCAACTCCAGGTTGTCGATGAGCATCTGGCTCCAAACACTATTATCATATTCACTTTTATTATGGTAGGCTACGCGTGGGGCATAATGAAAATAGGTAGCCAGGGCATAAGGTACACTTTCTGAATTGGCTCCCGACCCCAGCGGATTATAATTCATATCAACCGCAACGCCGCAATGGTACATGAGCATGGAGATGGCTTCTTTGCTATTGTAATTGATCATGTTGGTCATCGTATCCCAGTTGTATATATCTGCTGAAAAATCAGCGCTTATTGTTCCGTAATACACATGCTGGTATGCATGGCTTCCATAACCATGTTCCGGATATTTATGATAATACATGATCTGCGACATGGTGGTTGCGACACAACCTGCATAACATCTGCCGCCCGGCCCTGATGCAAATTCGGGGCAATGGTAATTGTAACCGGCATCCTGGTTCCACCGGCTTGTGCAAAGCGGGCTGACATTGCCTTTAGTATTGCCTTTGAGTACAATGCCGTTTGCATATTTTTCCCATGCATGTTTTATGTCAATGGACTCTTTAGAACCCTGATCAAATGATTTCGTATTTCCTGAAACCTGGGCATCAAGCCACCATTTCATGGATGGTGACATTTTTGAAACATCAAGACATCCTTGGTCAGAATACCCGATTACGGGATAATAATCATCGTCAGCTGAAACAATCACATAGCCTTTATCGCTGAAATTAACTATGTAATAGGTCAGTTTGCTGCCGGTAAAATAATTCTCAGAACCTGTTACTGTCGGGGAATCCTTTGTAACAGCAGCAATATTTTTGGCGCTGTAATAAAAATTCCGGGCTATTTTTGTAGCAGTAGCAAGGTCTACATGCCCGGCAAACATTACCTGGCAAAAAAACAGCCCTAAAATGATCGTTAAAAATATTTTTTTCATATGGTTTATATTTCAGTTTGTAAAATTACACAATTATCTGTTGTATTGTAGCATAATCAGTACAATTTTTAGTCAATTGGTAATAGTTTTTTAATTTTCGGACTTCTTTATCGCTGTATACTTAATTTTTTCACAAAGAGTATCCAGGTCTGCGAAACAGGAATGCAGTCCGGCTGCCTGATAGCTATGCTTTGGGTGGCACGTAAATCTCGCTGACAACAGCTGTTTGAACTGAAAAAAAATAATAGAATTTGTAGTCAAATTTTTTCTGCGGAAATGACCCCAACTTTTGAGGATTATTTACTGCATCCTTAATAATGGTCGAAATGATAGACCTGCTTTTCTGCTGGTAAGGTAGATTTGAGGTTTCACCGTGTTTTATAAAATCCTCAAAACGGACAAACAATTGCTCTTCGTTTTTATCATTAATGCAGTAAAAAATATTATTTGTGCCTTGCTTTTCATGTTTTATAACATCATACATTTTTCCGTAATATTTGAATTCATCAGACTCCATCCACCTAAAAGGAGTGTGTTTTGAATGCATCTCATTATCCGGAATAACAAGAATCTCAATATTATCAGAAGTAATGTTATTTAATATTTGCAGTCTGAAATTCTTTTTATATCCTGCTTCAATGATCTGAAAAGTCAAGTAATATCCAAAAATATTGAACAGAAATATAATTACCAGGGATATGGATAATAAACGTTTCATAAGCCTTGCAAAATAAAATAATTCTTCTTAATATTTCAATAATTTTAGAGACAATTATTCACACACATTTGTTGACCGGAGGTTGCAACTTCGGACATAATAAACAGCAATTTATGACTACCGTATTATTCCTGCAAACACGAGTTTTCTTACAAACACTATGTAACCTGTTCATTTGTGGTATAAACATCTGATAAAAGTAGTATCAATTGAAATCAATAATAGTTTCCTGTTTGTAATAACAGAATTCCATTGTAATTTTGCCGGAAAATATTATTATGGAAACAAACAAAGTGCTCTCGGCCTGCGGCTTATGGTGCGACGAATGCGAACATTATCAAAAGCTTTGCGAAGGATGTCATGCTATTAAAGGTTCCACATTCTGGGCAAAAGAAATGATGCCTTCCAAAGTTTGCCCCTTATATGATTGTAGCATAAACCAGCGTAGTTATCACGATTGCGGCGATTGTGCAGAACTGCCCTGTGGCCTGTTTTTACAAATGAAAGATCCGAATTCCACTGATGAAGAACATCAGCATATGTTGAAAGTCAGGCAGGAAAGGCTGAAAGCGCAGCACTAACTCATTGTCTGATGCACTATAACATTCCTGTATTTATTCCTCACCTGGGTTGTCCTTTTCAATGTGTATACTGTAACCAGCATTATATTTCCGGAACTCTTAAAGCGCCCGGTATAGATGATGTGCATACAATCATCAGGCAGAAATTATCTACAATAAAAAACGGTACCGCTACGGTGGAGGTAGCCTTTTTCGGCGGGAGTTTTACATGCCTGCCCGCCAGTGAACAGGAAAGATACCTTAACGCAGTTCAACCCTACATGAAGGATAATGTAATCAGCGGAATACGTTTATCAACCCGCCCGGATTATATAAATGAACAAAACCTGGAGCTGCTTAAAAAATACGGGGTAACAACTATCGAACTTGGCGTTCAGTCGATGGATGATGAAGTACTTATAGCTATTGGCAGGGGGCATTCGTCATCCGACGTGGAAAATGCTGCGGTATTAATTAAAAAATCAGGTTTTGATCTGGGGTTACAAACCATGATCGGGTTACCCGGAGATAATGAAAATACATGTATTGCCACGGCAACACGGGTTATTGATCTTAATCCTGATTGCGTAAGGATTTACCCTGTCCTGGTTTTAAAAGATACCGGGCTGGAAACCTTGTTCCGAACAGGTTTGTATGCACCACTGTCATTGGAAGAAGCCGTTCACCGGACAGCCGGGGTTTTAAAAATGTATATTCTCAGCGGTATAAATGTCATAAAAGTCGGGTTACATCCTTCAGATGATTATGAGGCCAACGGCAATCTTGTTGCCGGGCCTTTTCATCCTTCATTTCGCGAAATGGTCATGTCATACGTCTGGAAAAATGAATTTGAAAAAGCAGGTATCCTGAAGCCGGTTATAAATGATCCCGATCAGGATATTACAATCATAGTACCCAAAGGGCAATATAATTATGCTATTGGTTTTAAAGCTGATAACAAGAATAATTTAAAGAAACACTTTAGAAGGGTTCGCTTTAAAGAATCGGATAAATTAAAGAGGCTTGAATTCAATGTTGATTATCGCTGACAAACGAATACCTGAAAAAGCACAGGAGCAATTGCGCTCTTTCGGAAGCCTTTTTGAACTTGAAAGTTCCGGTATTGTTTACCCTGCAATCAGCGGTCATCCTGATATTTTTATGTGTAACACCGGCAGTTCGCTGATTGTGGCGCCCAATGCCCCCGCAGAACTATATCATTTTCTGACAGCTCATCATGTTAGTTTTCAAAGAGGTACCGCTAAGCTGGGCAATGAATATCCGGCTACCTCAAATTTTAATGCCGTCGTTACCGAAAAGTACCTTGTTCACAATCTTAAGCATACCGATAAATCAATCCTGGAAGCCTGTCAGGAAAAAATACATATTCATGTAAACCAGGCATATACCCGATGCAATCTGATCGCTTTGAATGAAGCTGATTTTATTACATCCGACAAGGGTATTGAAAAAGCGTTGAAAAAGCAAATGTTGAATGTTCTTTATTTTGATCCTGCAGGGATTGTGCTTCCGGGTTTTGTCAACGGTTTTTTTGGCGGCTGTTGCGGCATTAACGGCAACAATCTGTTTATTACCGGATCATTAAAATACTATAAACAAAAAGATTCCGTTATGGACTTTATTAAAAACTGCCGTTCAGGCCTGATTGAATTGTATGACGGAAAACTTTTTGATGCGGGTGGAATATTTTTTATTAATCAATAAATCTTTGGTCAAAACATATCTAAAGGTTATTTTTGACAACAAATTGCTGTACTGTCCATGAAGTTATCTGTAGTCATTGTTAATTACAATGTAAAACATTTTCTGGAGCAGTGCCTTCACTCTGTGATAAAAGCAGGGCAGGGCATTGACATGGAAATCTTTGTCGTAGATAACAATTCCGTCGACGGTTCAGTGCAGATGGTCTGTGAAAAGTTTCCCGGGGTAAAGATTATTGAAAACAGCGAAAACAAAGGTTTTTCAAAAGCAAACAACCAGGCAATTACTTCCAGCTCAGGAGAATATGTTTTATTATTAAATCCTGACACTGTTGTTGGTGAAGATACGTTTACACGGATTCTCAGTTTCATGGATTCTCATGCTGATGCCGGCGGGCTGGGGGTGAAGATGCTCGATGGAAAAGGAAACTTTCTTCCGGAATCCAAACGCGGTCTTCCCACGCCTGTGGTGGCGTTTTATAAAGTATTCGGGCTGGCCCGTTTTTTTCCCAAATCAAAAGTATTCGGGAAATATCATCTGGGTTACCTCGATAAAGATAAAATCCATGAGGTGGATATACTTTCCGGTGCATTCATGCTGATCCGCCGGAAGGCGCTGGATAAGGCCGGTTTGCTGGATGAAGAATTTTTCATGTATGGCGAAGACATTGATATCTCATTTAGGATACAGCAGTCGGGTTATAAAAATTATTATTTCCCCGAAACGCGTATCATCCACTATAAAGGAGAAAGCACCAAGAAAAGCAGTGTAAATTATGTCTTCGTTTTTTACAATGCCATGATCATTTTTGCCCGTAAACATTTCTCTAAAAAAAATGCGAGCTATTTTTCCCTTCTGATTAAATCAGCTATATTTTTCAGGGCTTTCCTTGCGTTGATCAGCCGGTTTGTCAGGGTGATTTTCCTGCCTTTGCTGGATGCTGCTGTTATATACACCGGAATTCATTTCATCAGGCAATACTGGGAATCACATGTGGTATTTCCCGGTGGCGGAGAATATCCAATTGAGTTCATTGCTATCGCGGTGCCATTATATATTGTCCTCTGGCTTTTTTCGGTATATTTCAGCGGGGGGTATGATAAACCTGTGAGGCCTGTAAAAATAATTCAGGGAGTAATCATAGGCACCATTTTAATACTCACTGTTTATGCCTTGTTAGGTGAAGGGCAGCGTTTCTCCAGGGCATTGATCATTATTGGAGCTGTATGGGCGGCCATGTCGATGGTCAGTATACGCTTGCTGCTGCATCTGTTGAACGTCAAGCAATATAAAATCGGTTCAGATAAGGATAAACGTTTCGTTGTCGTGGGCGATGATGAAGAAGCCGTGCGTGTGGCCGGAATACTGCAAAAGACATTGATCAATTACGGATTTATCGGCCTGGTCAGCACGGCTGAAAAATATGATAATGGAAAAGGATTTATTGGCAATATCAACCAACTGGCCGATATAATATATATTTATAAAATTGATGAAGCTGTTTTCTGCTCCAAATCCATGTCACCGCAGCTCATCATCGATAAAATGGCCGAACTTCAGTATACCAACATTGATTATAAGATTGCTCCTCCTGAAAGCATGTCAATCATTGGAAGCAACTCGATAAATACCAGCGGGGAATTGTATGTTCTTAACGTCAATGCTATCAGTAAGATATCTAACAAACGCAGCAAAAGGCTCCTCGATATCATTGTAAGTGTTTTGTTTTTATTGTTTTACCCGGTCGAAGCATTTTTTATGAAACATCCCCTGGGCTTTTTAAAAAACATTTTTATTGTGTTGGCCGGCATCAAATCGTGGGTTGGGTTTTGTAAATCAGACGATGCAGAGATACATAAATTACCTGCCATCCGTAAAGGCGTGCTCAGCCCTGCCGACGCCATAAAAAAACAATCCATCACCAACGAGATTGCCGGCAGCCTGAATATGCTGTATGCCAAAGATTACAGGATCATGAATGATGTGAATATCATTTTTAAAGGTTTTTCTGACCTGGGCAATAAATAGTGTTTGTAAGAAAACGTCAATTTTTTCGTTACGCTTGCAACAAAAAAATTGATTTCCGTCAGTAAAGTGACGGAATTCAAAAAACTAATTGTTCTCAAGAAAAAATTGAAGCCTGATGAATATCTTGAAAGCCTTGGCTGATAAAGCAAAAACCTGCTAATGATGAACTCGGGGAGTTTTGACGGGCTGGATTAAAGGCATTAGCGGAAAAAATAGGAGCTATCTAAAACCCAGGTAATTTCTTTTATTTTGTTTAGTGAATGCGGCCTTTGAGTTTTGCAAAGGCTACTTACGTTTAAAATTTGTACCCAATCCCTAATGAAAAGTTATGAAAATTTTCCAGGATGTTTTTAAAGGGGTACAAGGATGCATACAATTGTGAACTGAAGTATATTTTTTTCTTGCCGACCTTCATGTTTAATAACAATCCCAGCTCCGGCATTAATTTTTTAGTTATCACTGTGGGCTTATTGTATAAATCGCTGTTTCTAGCCGTATACTCCGAGAAGTAAAATCTTCCCCCGACAATAGCATGAACACCGATATTGAAAATTTTCTTTCCAAACGATGCACCTATACCGCCTCCTTCAATCCAATTGATTGTCTTATATCGCATATTCAGGTATGGATCCGTTTTAAATCTTAATCCCAACTGAGAAAAAACTAACCAGGAAAATCCCGGTTTTATATTTTGTTGATATACTAACGTAAGCGGTACCGGAGCATAGGTGGGTGAATATATTCCAATGCCACAATTCAAATCTAAACTTTTGAATGCTTTTGATTGATATGAGGGAAGTGTGTCTTGTGCTTTAATCGTTAGATTGCTTACAACAAGGATTGTTGTTATGAGTGTAAAAAGTCGTAGCATAAATGCATTATTTGTTTTCATAATAATAGGCAAGACCTTGTTCAGCGTTGGGGAAAGCCGATTCAACATGGGATCTGTTTAATAATTTATAAAAGCTATGTATGCAATTTGGATAAAAGGTTGATAAACGATAGTCCCATTCTTGTGCACCAAGCACAATGCTCTCTTCCAGCTCGCCACAACCAACAAAAACCAAATTGTTAATGGTGGCGTTTTGTGCTCTGAAATCTGATTCGTATTGCAACAATAGCCCGTTGTCGTACCACAAAGAAGGACTTAACATTAAGTAGTTGTGAAATAAATGGCTGTGGTTGATAAACAAATTGCATGCGAATAACCCTCCTAAAGAGTGCCCGATTATTAGCCTGCTTTTGGCAGTAGTATCAACCCGATAGTCGCTTTCAATTTTTGGGATGAGCTCGAACTCCAGGAATTTTGAATATCCCTCACTGCCTCCGCCTCCTAATTCGGTATTGCTTGGGGTAAAATCTCTATCTCTGTCATTTTCAGAACTTATTCCAACAACAATTACATTTTGCTTGTTGTATTTCAAACTTTGTTCCTCAGTTATTTTTGCAATTTTGTCATAACGCAGGTAATTGGCCTGGGCATCTAAAAGATAAGCCGTTTCATACGTAAAATCAGGATTATAATCTTTTGGTAATACAACCCAAACCGTGTAGTCTGAACCGGTATTGTCGGAATGAATTGAAAATTGTTTGATTTGTTCCGGATTAATGTCGTCTTTTTTACAGGAATTGAAGAAAAGAAACACCTCAATAAAACATGCAAAAATCAGTAACTTTCTTATTGTTGTCATGGTATCAGATTAAATTGGGTAATTCTGAATTAAATATTTTTGTACAGTTAGATTTATCAGATATGCGAAGTGCAGTAATACATCCCAGAAATGATATGTAAAAATAATTTTTTTTTTCTATTATGTAACCATTTTAAATATGGACAGGATAATCCCTTGTACGCGCGCGTTTGCAACGCGTGCAATTTTGTAAAATCCAAAATTTTTCATTTTTCAATTTTCCGTTCTATGGTTAGTATTTCAATTATCGAACCTGGTCAATCATAATTTCTGATTACTTGCGCATACAAAGGAATAATCTGCACGAACACGTTCGTAGTTATGTTACAAAGCATGCCTCATCATTTTCTGTGTTTTCGTATTTTGCCGATATAGGAAACAAAACTAATTTTTTTAGATTTTTACAATGTAAACTTTTGTATTTTATGAATGCAAACTTCAGATATAACATACAAAATATCACAGAAGAGCAAATGTTTTGGCAAATAATAGTATTATTCCGTCTGAGCAATTTTATAAGAAAAACCACTATTGTCCGGTAAATTTTATTTCGTCCCATACGGGACGTTATTCCATTTTATATCTTGTTTTTTACCAATATGTTGTCCCTATCGGGACATCGGAAAAATATTGTAAGACAAGTATAAGTTATTTCATAAAGTTCCATAAATTCGCATTATAAAACCTTCATTCGTGGTGTATGAACTGGGGTTTTTGAAGAATTAATGGAAAATACAAGGCAGCAATTAAATTGAATTAATAATCCCGTAGGGATAAATTTTTGTTGGCAATAAAATCATTTATAACACAATCCTCATAAAGGTTTATTATTGGTAATCGAAGAAATCTACAATTAATGCAAATCCCGTAGGGATAAAATATCGGTAACATAATATACTATAATAAATCCTAAGTCCCGTCAGGGACGATATAAAACAGAACCATGCCAAATATTACGTCCCTAAAGGGACTCAACAAGCATGTGTTGGCAGTGTTTTTACCGATATAATGTCCCTATCGGGACATCGGAAAAATATCGTAAGACAAGTATAAGTTATTTCATAAAGTTCCATAAATTCGCATTAATAAACCTTCAGTCGTTGGTTTATGAGTTGGGGTTTTTGAAGAGTTAAATAATATATTACATACCACTCCGCGTATTTCCCTTAAACTTGTTTATAACTTCTGAAAAAAACAGCAGGAAAAATTTAGCTGTTTTAATAATTTTGCCTTTAATATTTTCAATTTCGTAATAATTATATTTTAGATGATGCAACAACTAAAGGCACTGTTTTTTAATGGATTATTGCTTTCTTTCCTGCTTATGTCACACATAACTTTTGCTCAGAGAAACTTTGAAGCCTCGGGGGATGAAAAAATAGCCAAGCAGTTTTTTCTTGTCAATGACTATGTTACAGCTTTAAAAGAGTACCAGTACCTGTATTCAAGAGATTCCAGCAACCCGGATTACCTGTATCCCTTAGGCATTTGTTATCTAAATACCAATATTGACAAGCTGAAATCTATTCCATTACTCGAAAAGGTCACGGCACAAAAGGAATTCGACCCTGAAGCCTTGTATGAACTTGGTGTAGCCTACCAGATAGCATACCGTTTCGATGAAGCTATTGAATGTTTTGAAAAGTTCAAAAAAATGCTTGGCACAGAAAAAGACTTGAATTATGTTCCTCTGGAGCGCCAGATTGAAATGTGTGAAAATGCCATGGAAATAGTGAAACATCCCGTAAATGTTACATTTGAAAATGTAGGGCCAAGAATAAATTCTCCTTCGCCGGATTATAACCCTTTTATCACAAAGAACGAAACCAGGCTGTATTTTTCTTCCAAACGCTTTGGAAATACCGGCAATCTTATTGACTACGACGGTTATTATACCGCAGATATTTTTGTTTCGGAAAACAAATATGGCACCTGGGAAAAATCCAAAAGGCTTCCGGTTTCAATAAATACACCTTTGGTGGAAGAATCCTGCGGTTTATCATCAGATGGTTCTTATTTATTCGCTTTTACCGATAACCTGGAAATAAAAATGCAGACATGCATGTCGGTCAAGGAAGGTAAAAACTTTCAAACATTAGCAACACTGGGCGAAAATGTGAACTCCATCAAGGCAAGCACTACAGCAATTACCATTACCCCGGATAAAAAGGTCATTTTCTTTTCTTCCGCCAGAGAAGAGGGGCAGGGTGGAAGCGACCTGTATATGTCAAAGCTGCTTCCCTCGGGGATTTGGGGTCCTGCCGAAAATGTGGGCGATGACATCAACACTAAATATGATGAAGACTTTCCTTACCTGGCTCCCGACGGAAAAACCCTGTATTTTGCCTCTATGGGACACAACAGCATGGGAGGGCTTGATATTTTTAAAACTACATGGAACCGTGAAGAAAATACTTTTTCTGAACCTGTCAACTTAGGCTACCCCGTAAATACTCCTGAGGATAATAGTACCATATCTTTTACCGCTTCGGGAAGATATGCATATATTTCCGCCCTCAGAAATGACACCTATGGCAACCTCGATATTTACAGAGTTATTTTTAATGATGTAAAACCCGGTTACACAACTCTTCTGGCAAACCTGGCCGAACTGGATTCTATGGACGTGTATAAGAGTTTCCATGAGTCAATGATAGTAATGACCGACAGCATGGCAAAACTCGCCGACTCAGCTTACATGGTGCAAAACCGATTACCTGATTCATTAAGAAAAGCTTATAAAAAATCTTATAAGATTTGTCAGGATAAACTAGTCGATGGCCCTGACATTTCAGTTAAAGTTTATTCCAATGCTAATCAAAAAATGATTGGAACATACAAACCTAATCATTCAACAGGACGTATGATCATCATTCTTCCACCGGGTGAGTTTGTCATTAAAATAAACTGCGAAGGCTACCAGGAGCTATCGGAAACAATAAAAATTGAAGACCGTGAAACTCCTTTAGCACAGATTACAAAAACGTTCCTGCTCACCAAAAATTAAACAATGAAATTAAAACTCACAAAGCCCCTGGTAATTTTCGATATCGAAACAACAGGATTGAATATTGCTACCGACCGTATCGTCGAAATATGCATTATACGCGAAAATGTTGATGGCAGCAGTGATATGAAAACCATGCGTATCAATCCCACCATCCCGATTCCACCTCTTGTTACCGCCATACACGGTATTTCAGATGATGATGTAAAAGATTGTCCTGCCTTTACGGAAATTGCCCACGACCTGAATCGTTTTCTTGATAATTGCGATCTGGCGGGATATAATTCAAACAAGTACGATATACCCCTGCTGGTAGAAGAGTTTCTCAGGGCCGGCATTGAATTCAACCTGGCAGGCAGGCGATTCATTGATGTGCAGAATATCTTTCACCGTATGGAGCCTCGTACACTGAGGGGAGCATATAAATTTTACTGCCATAAGGAAATTCAGAACGCCCATTCTGCTGAAGCAGATACCCTGGCAACATATGAAGTATTGCAGGCACAGCTTGACATGTACAATGAGGCGGAGTTTACAGATGAAAAAGGCTGTGTGAGCAAACCCATTATTAACGATGTCCAGGCGCTTCATGATTTTTCCTTCAAATCACAAAATGTTGATTTGGTTGGACATATTGTTTATAACGAACAAAATATTGAAGTCTTTAATTTTGGCAAACATAAGGGAAAGCCTGTTGAGGAAGTATTCAGGGTAGAACCTTCTTATTACGACTGGATGTCAAAAGCCGAATTTCCGCTGTCGACCAAACGGGTTATCAATGCCATAAAACTAAGAGGATTTAATAAATCATCGGTAAAAATTTCCCCTAAATGAAGATCATCTGTATCGGCCGTAATTACCGCGACCATGTACATGAACTGAAAAATGAACTCCCGAAAGAACCCGTGTTTTTCCTGAAACCTGACACAGCACTGGTCACCAGGAACAGGCCTTTTTTTTATCCTGAGTTTTCTTCAGAAATACATCATGAGGTGGAAATTGTTTTCCGGATTTGTAAAGTGGGGAAGTACATCAGTGAGAAATTTGCCAGGACTTATTATAATGAAATTGCTATAGGCCTTGATATGACTGCCCGCGATCTGCAGTACGAAGCCATCAAAAACGGCTTGCCCTGGGAAAAAACCAAAGGCTTCGACGGATCGGCGCCGATAAGCAGTTTCATGCCAATTTCAGATTTCCCGGATATTAAAAACCTGGGGTTTTCATTAAAAAAAAATGATGAAACGGTTCAAAAAGGAAATACCTCACAGATGATTTTCAGCATCGATCAGATCATTGCCCATGTGTCGCAGTTCATCACCCTGAAAATGGGTGACCTGATATTTACCGGCACGCCAGCCGGCGTAGGCCCTGTGAAAATAGGGGACAGGCTCACCGCTTATATTGAAGATAAAAAATTGCTGAGCTGTAATATCAGGTAGAAAATACAAACCTCATGCATTTAGGTTGCTTCCGGGAATTTCAATCATCGGGTACTATTCCGGAATTAATTTATCATGATCATTTCTGAAAGGATTCTTTCTCCATCATTGATCGTTAAAAGATAAATCCCCTTACGGTACTTTGAAATATCCAATGTTTTTATACCCTGCTCCTGAAACGGGGTCGAATAAATTTGCTCACCATTAAAATTATAGATATTAACAATGGTGCCTTTTAAAGCTTTCTCTGATAAAATTGAAAATATTCCGTTGTTTGGATTAGGGAATATCGTAAAGTTTTCCTCTTCGTCCTTCGAAGAAATACCGCTGCATACATCAACATAAATGGCCTGTGATGCAGAATTGGAGCAGTCGTTATTATCTGTAAATTCATAATTGACCATGCTTGTTCCAGAACCCGCGAGTAAAGGATCAAACATACCATTTAACACACCATTGCCCGTATAGGTGCCATTGGCTGGCAGTCCACCGGTGAGGATAAATGCTCCGGTGGTAATGCACAATGTATCAGGCTCAAATCCGGCTAAAATGACTTGTGGCAGCGCATTCACAACAATAGTTATTGAATCGGTATTTGAGCAATGATTGGTATCAGTTCCTGTTACGGTGTAAGTATGGGTCTGTGGCGGTATAAACTCAATGCTGTTTTCAATACTGTCTGACCATGTGTATATAGAAGCGCCTTCCCCTGACAGGGAAACAGCTGATCCGGAACAAACAGTATCCAGGGTGGCATGGGCAGCGACATCAGGCAAACTGAAAATTTCAATGTATGAATTCTTTATCAGGGAATCAGCATATAAACCTGTAACGTTTAGCCGGATATTTTTCAATCCGGGTGTTTGATAACTTATGCTGAAAGGTCCTGGTCCTGTTGCTGTTGCAGGATTGGCGCCGGATCCGAAATTCCACAATAACCCTTCGCTGCCGCAAAGCCCGGTGCTGGTGTCGGAAATGATGAGGTTTTCCCCTGCACAGGCTGTTGTTTTATCCGCAGTAAAAAATGGTTCAAAAACACAAGAATGAAAAGATTTAAACCAATATACCGCATACCCGTTCTGATTGCCATCGTCGGTAGCAAAATACCAGTGCTCTGCAGCGGAGGAAGGGGTAAAAGCAATACCTTCAAGGTTGCCTGACCGTGGCCCGTAAAATGATGTTTGCGGATAAAACTTCCGGATGCCGCTACCCAAATCATACGACTTCATTTCCGTAACTTCAATATAGTTGGAGCCTGTATTGTGCCAGATGAAAAGCTTTCCCACCGACCGGTCAAAAGCCAGCCCGGAGCTTTCGGTGTAGGCTGTTGCATATTTGCCGACAAAAATGTATGTATTGTTGCTCCTGTTCAGGTCAAACACATATATGTAACCGCCGGTCTGGTGGGCAACAAATATCAGCCCGCCCATGCCATTCACGCTGGTATAAGGGTTATTATTCTGATCGACGAAACCATTATAACTCAGCCATTCATCAGGCACAAAAGCAATACCTTCGGGGCCGTCGCCCAGGTTCGGCGCGGCCTGGGCGCGTATATCCCAGGAATGTAAAACACTGGTAGTACCATTCACTGCGACGCTGTATTCCTGGATATATCCGGCTTCATTCATTACAAAAACACTATTGTCGCTATAGTTTGCCTGGGTAATATCTTCCAGGTCGCCTCCCGGGCTCCATTTTGCCAGGCCGCCTGTCGTGTCTATCATAAAACCCAGGGGCCCGCCTTCTTTGAGTCTCCAGAAAATTCCGCTGTTGCTGACTACATATAGATCACGTTTCAGGGGATTCCAGAACTGCCCACTCATATTAATGCTGAAACCAGCATCCAGCGAGGTGAGGTTTACAGAGCTTGTCCAGGACTCAGCCGGCCAGGCATGCTGGGCATGAACGGCATTTATCAGCATAAATACCCAAATCAGGCCCGTCAAAAAAGTAATTTTCTTCATACCACGGTAAACTTTATTGCTCGTCGACTTGTGTCAATTGAAATAATGATCAAAAATAATTTGTTTTGGTAGTTTTTCAAAACTATTGATTGAATTTATCTCATACTATTTCTATTAATCAACAAACATCCATTCTGACTTTTAATTAAAAACAATTGTATAATTTTGTACAAAAATTATCGAATTATGAAGAAGATTAAAACAGTTATGTTAGCGATTATTTGTAACCTGCTATTTTTTAATTGTTTTGCACAGTCCAGCGATTGCAAATTTGAAATCAACAAAACCGATCCTGTCACCAAAGCCCCTGTCAGGAAAATCAAAACCAAGATCAGCGGCATGGAGGACTTTTATTTTATCATCAACAGGAATGATACATCATACACATTATCGCTCGACTTATGGATCAGCGGCTCGATAAGGGAAACCGTTGAAAAAAACGACAAGGTTAACATAAGCTTATCGGGAGGAGAAATATTGACGCTGCTGGCATCCGAACGCTCAAAGCCAATTTCTCATTTCGGCGACCAGGCCTGGACCGAATACCTTATTAATTATCCCATACGCTCCGTTGACCTGAAAAACCTCATCGAAATCAAGCCACTGACCATATCATTGAAAGTAGGCAAGGAGCCATTCAGCCGTGAACTCAATAAAAATGATGTGGATAAAATAAAGAGCATAATTCGCTGTATTACAAAATAATCTCCCCGGAAAAGCCTCAATAGCGTCTGCCGAAGGCGATTAGTTGAATGATTTTCTACACACACCAGGCAGGTAGTAACCCGTGTTAATTTTATCAGAAAATATTCAGGTAGCAAACTGTAATGGATCAGTCAATTTCATCCAGGCAAGCGATAATAAGCTTACATACTTCCTTAATTTGTTCTTCGGTAATGATCAATGGAGGCGAAATTCTAAAGGCTGTATCACAAAACAGGAACCAGTCGGAGATGATACCTTTGTTAATTCCAAGCTCAATAAACTGATGCATTTTACGGCTTTCACCCAACTCTATTGCCATAAGTAAACCCTTATAGCGTATCTCTTTTACATGTTTCTGATCATTAAGTAACGAATAAAATAAATCTCCCTTACTTATTATATCACTGCTGTTTATATTTTTATGTAAGTATTGTACAGAAGCTAATCCGGCAGCACAACAAACCGGGTGTCCGCCAAAAGTGGTGATATGTCCAAGTGCAGGATGATGTGACAGCGTTTGCATGATTTCCCTGGAGGAAATAAATGCGCCCAGGGGCATTCCACCGCCTAATGCTTTTGCCAAAACCAGAATATCGGGAACAACATCAAAATGCTCGAAAGCGAAGTTTTTTCCCGTACGGCAAAGCCCGGTCTGAACCTCATCAAAAATCAGCAGGGCACCTTTTTCGCGACACCTGTTGCCTAACTTTTTCAGAAAATCATTCTGAGGTAAAATTATTCCCGCCTCGCCCTGAACAGGCTCCACAATAACACATGCCGTTTTTTCGGTGATCGCCGAAAGGTCTCCTTCATTATTAAAGTCAATGATTTGAATTCCGGGAAGCAAAGGCCGATAGGAGTGTTTGTACGTTTCACTGCCCATGACACTTAAAGCCCCATGCGAACTGCCATGGTAGGCATTTCTGAAAGTAACCATTTCCATTCTGCCGGTATAACGCTTTGCCAGTTTCAAAGCGCCCTCAACAGCTTCGGCGCCGGAGTTTACAAAATATACATTATTAAGTTTGTCCGGTAACAATGAAACAAGGTAGTCTCCATAATGTACCTGCGGCGATTGTACCAGTTCTCCGTAAACCATCAGGTGCGAATAATGTTCAAGCTGCCCGATAATGGCCGCGTTGACCTCAGTATTTTTATGGCCGGCGTTACTCACAGAAACACCCGAAATAAGGTCATAATACTTTCGGCCATCACTTCCGAACATAAAAACTCCTTCGGCATGAGTGATCTCCAAACCCATCGGATTTTCTGATGTTTGCGCCAGACTCTGATAAAAAAGTTGCCTATTGGTTAGCATAAATCAAAAAATATGTTGATATTTGAACAAAAATACCCTATTTTTATATAAAAAATTGTGTCATGGAAACAAAATTGGTAAACATCACATCTGCAAACTACGCTAAAGCGCTGACCTTAAAGAGCCGGCTCGAATTTGAAGGTATTGAGACCTACCTGGCTAATGTTAACCTTATACAATCAAATGTTGCCTCAGGCGTAAAGATACTGGTCAAAGACAGCGATGCCAAAAAGGCCCTGCAGATCATCAAAGAAATTGAAAAGAAGGGTTTAAAAGAAGATCTTCCAAAGACTCAGGGCATCACTAAAATTATTTGCCCGGTGGACTTTTCGGAGGATTCACTGAATGCTTCTTATTATGCTGTTCAGCTTGCTTCAAAAATAAAGGCCGATATAAAATTTGTTTATGCCTGTTATTCCATGCAGCCCTTAGCCAATCCTTTTCCTGATGCATTCAGCTACCAGGTAGGCATGGGAAATATCTTTGATGATGAACGTATCAGTGCCATGGAAGGCCTGAAGAAATTCAAAGCCACCATCAGCAAATACATTAAGGACAACAATATTCCTGATGTTAAGTTTTCTGCCTCCACAGTATTTGGTGATCCTGTTACCGAAATTCCTGAAATATGTAAAAAATATAAGACGGGTATGGTGGTGATGGGAACCAAAGGATTGGGAAAATCAAGGAACTACCAGGCCGGAAGCGTGGCACTGAATACCATTGAAAGCGTAGCGATACCTGTTTTGGTTATCCCCAAAGAATACAAATTTACTACGCTGGAACAGTTCGACACCATGTACCTCACTGACTTTGATGACAGGGATTTCAGCTCATTCCGCAAACTGATGAGCATCATCAGCGTTTTTGAAGTCAGCGTGCATTGTATCCATATTCAACAGGAAAAAGACCGTATAAACAAGATCATGCTTGATGAGCTGACCGATCATATTAAGGAGGTATACAGCGAGTATAATGTCAGTTGTAAGCTGATCAACAGTAAAAATATATCGAAAAGCGTTGCAGATTATGTCAAATCCAATAAAATCAACCTGATCACGCTTAGCGAAAAGAAAAGGAACTTCCTGATGAAACTTTTCAGTAAGAGCATCGTCAAGGATATTTTATTTAATGTAAATGCCCCGCTTTTGGTATTTAAATTTTAAGAAATTGTTTCTATCTCAGGCTTGCCTGCTTAAACTTTCTTCATCGTAAGCCCTGGATGTTAATACATTGATCAGCGGCCTGAATTCGTTACGGATAATGGGCCATCTTTCTTTATGTGTATTCATTACCGTTTTTATCCTTTTCCCATGCTTGCTGAGTGCATCGGAGATGCCCGCTGCAGAAATATGGGGGATACATTCCTGTCCAACATTATATCCGGTAAGCGGTATTTTTTTCTGAATTACTTTTTGAGCCGCATCTTCAAGCCTGTCAAGTAAAAGGATGGTCTTATTGTATTTGCTTTCATCCATGCTCACGCTGGGCTTTACTTCGGCCTTACTGTATTCATTAAATTCAAGATGATAATCTTCAATAACGATCGTCCGCCCGGCCAGGCCTTCAGCCATTTTTCGCGCGACACCCGCAGCGGCTTTGATGATTTTATTCAAAAGCTTAAAATC
This sequence comes from uncultured Bacteroidales bacterium, assembly GCA_964626855.1. Lineage (GTDB taxonomy): Bacteria > Bacteroidota > Bacteroidia > Bacteroidales > CAIWKO01 > CAIWKO01. The sequence goes on along the minus strand of CAZVKJ010000010.1, from coordinate 27,345 downwards.
TCCGTGATACTCTTTGAGCTTTATACGTGCGCTTTCAGATAATTCAAAAGCATACCTGTCTGATTTGCGCGAAAAATCCTGTAAAAGCTCATTCACATAATTTACAACCGCGTTATAGTAGCTCACATTGATATCCTTATTTTCAGCCGCGGCTTTCTTTAATGTGGAAACAATAGTTCTGACGCCCTGGTTGTATGATCTTAGCGCCTGCCGGTCGCTGCGGCAGGTTTGTGCAATAAAGTTAATAGCATTGAACAGCATCATGCCGATGATGGTTTTGTTCTTCTGGTCAAGTGAAGCGTCGGTAAGGCTCAGTTTGAAGTTGCTGAGGTTTTTGTTGAAGTAATAAAAAATCAGGTCATTTTTTCCGTCAAGCTCATTCTTTACAGTGATCATCAGGATATGCCTTTCATTCTCGTCAAAAAGGTCTGATGTAATGTCATTATTAGCCTTGGCGGTTTTCTTTGTATCCTTACTTGCGGCCTTTTTTTTCGACATGCTGCTATCGAACTGCACAATTTTTTCTGTTTCTGCCGAAAAGGGGATGTCTCCCATAGAGTACCAGAAATAGGAGATATCCTGTTCCCGGAGTTTCTTCATCTGAAGCAGGGCATTTTCATCCATGGGAAATTCTTCAAACCTGCCCGCATCAAATGGTTCATTAACAACCACAGCTTCCGGCTGCCGTTTTTTTTCAGAAAAAAATACCGACATAACTTTCCTGATACCAGGCACAATATTGCCGGTATTGCCAATGATATATTCAATATCAGACAGCGAAAATGTAAAGTCGTCGGTCACCATTATAAATTAAGCTACAAATATAATATTTAAGAAACGTTTAAGCAAGTTTTTAAGTATCTTTTTTAAGCAGCTTAATTTTTTCACTTAATTATTAAGTTTAAAAATAAGTACATTTTTAAGTGAAATTTTCACTTAAATAGCTTTATTTCAATACTATAAATATATTACTTTTATTTGCGAAATCGTTATAATAAATAATGTAGTAACAATCATTAACTTAATAATTAAGATAAATGGAAATATACAGCCCAAAGCGCGGAAATGCTGTCAGCTTTAAGAAAAATGTACTGGTAGCCGATGTGGAAAAAAAAGATAATGAAGAAAATGAAAGCAGGAATACTGTAACCCGTATGAAAAAACCACAAGTCATCGTTGAAAATGATGAAGCGCCTGAGCCAAAAAGGGAAAACCGGTTTTTCAACTATTGCTTCGATGTATTTAAAAAATTCTTTACCGAAGAAGAAGTTGTATAATCTTCAATACGGGATCACACTAAATAATGAAAGGTATGATGGCTTTTCGCTTTTCAGGGTATTCAGGGAAGTTCTTTTTATACCATTCGTGGTGAGAAAAAGCCCTTGGCAACAGATTCACTACAGTCCATACAAAGAATGAAAAACCCGCTAACGACCAGGTAAGTATGGCAAAACCCATCCATTCCATCATTTCGCCTAAGTAATTGGGACTCGAAACAAAGTTGAAAAAGCCACCATGAGGAATTTTGTAATCAAAAGATTCTCTTCTCAACCTGAAAAGTATATTATCCGATGTTATATTTATAATGAAACCTGCTATGAAAATGATCACCCCCAAAACAAAGCGATAATCGGTAAACCAGGTTGTGTCATAACTGGCGAAATATCCAAGGAATGTCCCGTTAAAAAAAGCATTGACCCCATTGAAAATTATTCCAAAACACATGATCACAACCGGCATTTTTTTTCCGTTGGTTTTAAGCCTGAAGGGAAAAATCAAATCCCTGTTGACATAATGAAGCATCCATATTGAATAAATAGCGATACAAACCAGGTTGCCTGTATTATGCCCCTTGAAGAAAAAATATGAAAAAAGCAAAAGGGGAGGAGCTTCCATAATGATCCAACCCAGGCGGCTGTTGATCATAGCTCCCCATTTTTTACTTAAAAACTTACCATAGGGCGCAGTGATCTTGAAAAGCACGCCAAATATGATGAGTCCGATCAAAATCCAGGAAATTATTAAGATGTTAAAGGTGTATTCTGAAAACATGGTGTTGCTCTTTAAATGTATTTGTGTTCTTTGAACCACTGCACGGCATCGTTGACCGACTCGCTGATATCGCGGCTTTTGAATCCCAGCTCTTTCTCTGCTTTGGCCGATGAAATGCCGGGATGGCTGTGCTGAAGTATTTCGATGGTCTGTTTATTAAAAAGAAGCTGTATACCATTGCTTAAAAACGGCTTTACAAAAGGCATAGAGCCTTTGGCAAGCCACATCGGGCAAATAAACCAGGGACGTTTTATGCCTGAGCTTTTGCTGAAAAAGTCGCCGAATTCTTTGATACTGTGCCATTTGCCCGACAGCAAATATTTTTCGCCAGGCCTGGCTTTGGTGATGGCCTGCATGGCGGCAAAAGCCACATCGCGCACGTCAACAAAGTCGTAACCGCCGCTGATCAGGGCAGGAATCTTTTTATGATACAAATTCACCACCGAACGCCCGATGAGCGAGGGTTTGTAATCGCGGGGACCGATGATCGATGTGGGATTCAGCACAATAGTCTCAAGTTTAGCCGAATTGGCCGCCCTGACAATTCTTTCGGAATCGGCCTTGGTCTGGTCGTAAATAAACTTCGACTTTTTAACCAGTTGCCGCTGCTCATCAAGGGTTTGGTCCATAGGATCCGCCTCAAAGGCATGGATAGAACTGAAGTGTATCAGGCGCTTCACACCATGACGAAGGCATTTTTCCACAAGGTTTTGGGTACCATTGACATTGGTTTCATAGACCATCCGGTCATCATTAAGGTTCACAGAAATATAAGCAGCGGTATTTATGACCACATCCACCCCGGTGAGAAATGCATCCAATGTTTCCGGCTGGGTAAGGCTGCCTTTGAAAATGTTTACCCTGATATCTTTGAATGCACGGTCGTCTCTGAAAAATAGTACATTGACATCATAACCATGTTCTACCAGCATTGGGCAAAGGTTAGCGCCTACGTGTCCACTTGCACCCGTAACAGCAATTCTCATCAATAAAAGTTTGCGCGAAGATAGTTAAAAATTAGTCTCAAAAATATATTTGCAAAAATGCATTTGATATATCTTAAAGTAGAAAAAGTTAAAGTATCATACTGGATGTGCATTGACTAAAATACAGATATTATTGTTTATTAATTATTTTTATAAATTTGCAAAATCTTTTGTATTTATTTGCAATTACCAGCAGACATTTTTCTTTGTAAAATAAACTACACAAATTTTTTTTGAAAAAAGCAATTAAAGCATGGGGGAGAAGAACAAAATAAAAATAATGGTGGGATCAACTGTATATGGGTTTGAAGACCAATTATCGCAAATTACAGCTCAACTGAATACTTTGGGATATGAAGTTATTAACTCCCATTATGGCAGCATTAAGGTAAATCCACATTTGTCAAATTTTAAAAATTGTCTAAATGCCGTAGATGAGTGTGATTTATTCTTAGGAATTATTCGACCCTATTGTGGAACAGGTAACATAGGTAAAAAGAACATCACTTTTGAAGAAATTAAAAAAGCAATAAAACTTAAAAAGCCATATTGGTTTTTGGTTCACAGGGATGTAGTATTTGCACGTAACCTCTTTAAAAAAATGAAGCTAAAAAGTGAAGATGAAATTATTATTGAGGAAAATAGATTCTTTAACAAGCAATGTATTGATATGTACGAATTTGTTATTAAGAATCATATTGAAATAACTCTTCGAAATGGTAATTGGGCACAAGAGTTTTATCGCTTGGATGAAATGATGGCATATATTAATGCTCAATTCAGTGACAATGACTTTATTAATGAAGTGTTGAATAAAACCAGAAGCTAATATGGAAAATAGTTTTATCATAGAAAATCTGCTACAACAGAATAAGGGGATTCGTCTGGAATTTAAATCACAGCCCAATATTGATGATATAGCACAATATATTACTTCGTTTATCAATACTCAAGGAGGCGATTTAATTGTCGGAATAGATGATAATAAAAAAGTTTTAGGTGTCGAAAACGCATCACATCAGGCTATTACTGTGCAGAATGCTTTAGTAGAATTAATCAAACCCACTGCACCGATTTCATTACAAGTTATTCCGTATAAAGGAAAAGATGTTATATTAATTAGTGTATGGGAAGGCGCTAAAAAGCCTTATCAATATAAAGATGTCATTTATACTAGAATTGGGCAATCAACAAAAGTTACCAGCCCTGAAAAATTGACAAACCTTATCCAGCAACGTAGACAAGCTGACTTTCATTGGGAGAGAAAGCCTGTATTGGGCGCAGAATTGTCAGACTTAGATTTAATAGAAATAAAACATACCATCAGGTTGTACAATGAATATAAGAAAGATGCTAAAATTGATAATATAGAAGATTTTTTGATTCAAGTTGGGTTAATTCAAAATAACAATATTACTAATGCCTGTGTAGTTTTGTTTGGTAAGAATCCAATCCGTTTTATTCCGCAATCAAGAATCAGGCTTACGCTTTATCCATCCAAGGCATCAGTAGACCAGTATATTGATGATAAAATATTTGAAAGTAATATTTTTAAAAACATTACTGCAATTTTCGAATATTTGGACATTGTCTATGGAAAGAACCATACAATAAAAGGTCTTTTAAGAACAGATAGGTATAATTACCCTGTTTTAGCATTACGTGAAGGTATTTTAAATGCTATCGTGCACAGGGATTATAATTCTATTAAAGGTTTTTTACATATTTCCATTTATTCCGATAAAACTGAAATAAGTAATTATGGTTCTTTACCTAAAGGAATTTCCGTGGAAGATTTGAAGACGGAACACAATTCCATTTTGCGTAACCCCGATATTGCTCAAATGTGTTTCTATAGAAAGTACATTGAAATGCTCGGCACTGGAACACAAAGAATGATTAGAGATTGCAAAGAAAATAAATTTAAAATTCCTGTATGGAAACAAAAGGAAAATATAATAACTGTTATTTTTCCTGATGTTGCCCATGATAGAAAAGGTGAGGGAGCAACTAAGGGAATAAGTAAAGGGATAACCGAGGGAATAAATAAAGGAGTTATAGCTTTAATTGAGGGAATAACTGAGGGAATAACTGAGGGAATAACTGATGATGTTAAAGATAAAATAACAAAGTTATTGTTAGTTCTTTATAAAAAGGGTGGAGTTAGAACCATTGACATGGAAAAACATACTGAAATCCCAGCTAAAAGCATAGAAAGATATATAAAACAATTAAAAAATTCCGGTATTATTGAATATAAGGGAGCAAAAAGATCAGGTGGATATTATTTAACTAAGAAAGTGGAGAATAAAATAAATAAATATTTTAAAACCAATTACATAAGAAACGGCAACAATTAAACCTGGCAAAAGATTTCCTTTTAAACTGTTGAGTTGTCTCATATAATCAACCCGATTCAGACTAAGCTTCAAAAAACTCATCCGGAAATATGAAAAATATAGTAATCCTGTCATTCCTGTTTTTTAGTTTTTTCACAAAAGCCCAGGATAAAATCGAATGGGATGGAAAATACCAACTCAATCTTACCGATTTTTCGCCGGAACTTTCGCAGATTGGAGAAGTAAACATTTTCTCCCTTCATACAGCCTCCTTTATTGATTTCTATTATCAAATGACTGAAGGTGAGTTTATGTTCACAAAAAATTTCAATTCCATGGTCGGCTGCTCATTCAAACCAATGGTTTCATCAATCATTGCTCCGGATACACTCACTGCATTATACCTTTTAAATTTTGCCCGTTATCAGTTTGATTTATCAGAATTATATGCCCGGAAATTAAGACAAAAACTTTATGCGGAAAAAAATGCTTTTTCAGAAGCAGATTTTTACAAGCCCTTATATGATCAAATATTAAAAGAGTATTCTGAAAGAGAAGCCGGAGCAACAAAAGACACAGATTTGGGTAGAAATACCGATATGCTTAAAAAATTGCATGAAGAAGTTTTAATGGAGATTCAGGAATTATCCGGATTTTGTAAAACATGCAAACCAAACAAGAAAAAGAAATAATCAATAATTTTTTCAAATCTATTTACACCCAGGATTTCATTACAACGAGCGTTTTTATATGAAATCAATACACATTAATGATTATATTCAGGCAAGAATATGAAATTATTGATAAGGACGAATAAAACTTAAATTAAAAAATGGAAAACCTTACCCCACAATGCGTAAAATGCACCAATATGCGGTGCGGGTCGAAAGATCCCGGCAAAAAAGTTCCGCCATCGTGTCCCACTGAAAAGTACCCGGATTTAGTCAAAGAAACCGTCGAAAAGCTTTCCCTGCCAGAAAACCAGGCCGTAAACAAGGGCTGGCTGGGGTATTTCAGTAAGGTGATGGACCCCGCCAAACCAAATGAAAAATATACCTGGACAAGGATACATGAGATACTTGAATATGCCAGAATCCGCGGCATGAAAAAGTTGGGTATCGCCACCTGCTATGCGCTCTTGCCCGAGTCAAAGACCTTATCTGATATTTTTGAAAATAACGGTTTCGAAGTTGTTTCCGTCTGTTGACTCTGCGGTGAGATCAATCCGCAGGATATCGGCATGCCGGGCGACATCTCCTGCAACCCCGTGATGCAGGCCGAAGTGCTCAACCGCGAAGGAACGGAACTTAACATGATGGTTGGGCTTTGCCTGGGACACGATATTTTGTTCCTGCGATACAGCAAAGCAGAAACCACCCCGCTGATTGTCAAAGACCGCGCCCTGGGCCACAATCCGGCGGCAGCCCTGTACCAGAACCAAAATCCATTTTATAAGGACAGGTTCATCAAAAAACCCGAATAGCCCTGATGGCTGATGAGCAAATGGCTTATGGCTGATTCTTAAATCTCCTTGAATAATGAACACTGATTAACGAATGATGATTTATGAAGTACGCTAAAATCATAATTCTGAAATCGTTAATCGTTCACTGTGGCGGATTGCGTGAAATAAATTATGCTATTTTTTACCACTTAGACACATAGAGCACTAAGAGACACAGAGAAAATTGAACCAGAAAAAAATCTTTGCGACTTTGCGTCTTCGCGTCTTTGCGAGAAACAATTTAATCCTGCTTTGCGCCTTTGCGTCTTCGCGAGAAAGATATAGGCGGTAACATAACCACATAGGCACATCAGGCACATAGGAACACATAGTTTATCCTTTATTTCGATTATACTTTGCGACTTCGCGTCCGCCGCCGCGGATTGCGAGAAAGATATAGCCGGTATTATTACCACATAGGAACATTATAAATAATGAACACTGATTAACGAATGATGATTTATGAAGTACACTAAAATCGTAATTCTGCAATCGTTAATCGTCCGCCGAGGAGGATTCTTAAATCCTTTTACATTTTAAATCCTTTGAATAATGAACACTGATCAACGAACGATGATTTATGAAGTATGCTAAAATCATAAATCTAAAATCGTTAATCGATATTCTAAAATCGTTAATCTATGCTCTTAAATCTCTTATAAGAAGGTTGTCACACTAAACCCGCCGGTTTTGACGGTGGTCGATGATCATGGTCAGGTCACACACCTTGCAGGAGGTCGCCCTTATCAGGTCTTCCGGCGCTATCTTCATTTGTAATCCCCGCATGCCGGCGCTGACAAAAATGCTGTCGTACAGCATGCAGCACTCATCGATAAAAGCAGGGTAGTCCTTTTTCATCCCCACGGGTGAGCAACCGCCACGTATATACCCGGTAATCTCCAGTATCTCTTTCATGGGGACCATGGCAGCGTTTTTATTGCCCGACGCCTGAGCCGCCTTTTTCAGGTCGAGCTCCTCTGCGCCGGAAATGATACACACAAAAATCCCTGACCTGTCGCCGCGCAGTACCAGCGTCTTAAATACCTGGTCGATATTCTGGTTCAGCTTTCCGGCAACGGCCATGGCGCTCAGGTCCGACTCATCCACCTCATATTCCAGAAGTTCGTACGCTATGCCCAGCCGGTCGAGCATACGGGCTGCATTGGTCTTGGTCATAGTTCCCCCAGCTTGAATTTCTCTATCATCTCACCGGCAATGCTGATCGAGGCAGGATGAGCGGGGAGGTTTTCCCTGCTGAACCATGCCGCTTCTGAAATTTCGTGGTCGTCCATGCTGATGGGCTGCGACTCGTCGGCTTTGGCCACAAAACCGATCATCATTGAAGAGGAGAGGGGCCAGGGCTGGCTTTTGTAATAACGGATATTCCTGACATCCAGCCCCACTTCTTCCTTCACCTCACGTTTTACGGTTTCCTCCAGCGACTCGCCGACATCGGCGTAGCCGGCAATCAGCGAATACCAGCTTCCGGGAAAATTGCTGTTGCGCGCCAGCAGTATTTTGTTCTTACAGATGATGGCCACAATGATGGCCGGGCAGATCTTCGGATAAACTATCGTTTGACATTCGGGGCATATCAGCGCCCTTTCATCGGGTTTGTGCTGTGTTTTTGCCCCACAGGCCCCGCAATACCTATGCTGCAGGTACCAGTTTGCCAGTTGGTGGCCGGCGATGCTTACCCAGGCAATTTCGCGCCTCAGGGCCGTCCTGAAGAAGCTGATCTCCTTAAAAACCAGTTGGGGCTTTCTTTCCTTAAGCTCATCCGTAATGAGAAAACACGGGGTTTCGTCCAGGGTAAATAAAAACATGCGCTCTGCTTTGTCCGTAATTTCCGGAAAATCATATTTCCGGGGTATGTCCAATGCCTCACCGCTGATTTTCAACAACAACGAATCTCCGTGATAGTGAAGCACATAATCCTCATTACCCAATGCTTTACCCGCCAGGTAGTGGTTATTGAAGCGGTGCGGAAAAATATCCTGTATCATACAGATGGCGGGCTTGAATTGGACTGCGAAGATAAAAAGAATTCAGGGTAGCGGAAAGAATTTTTGTCTTACATTTATCCTGACCTATTCATAAATAAATGAAGTGCAATTTATGAATGAGTATGGGCAATGTGGGCAGCAGGTCAGGAAATCCCGACAAAGAAAACATTTGAAAATGACAATTAGTGGTAAAATACTTGATTTTCTTTTGTCGGCCCGAAGGGTGAAAAATTCTTGTGAATTTTTCAGGTTATATCTTTATAAAAATAGTTATTAGCATTTATTTTACATGTAATAAATTTTAATAAATTTGCTTATGTAAATAAAATTTTTAAAAAGGCTTAGAAAAGGTTTTAATCGGTTAAATAATGTATGGGTATCTACCTGAAAAGATTAAATAGCTTATTACAAAGGTGGAGCGAGAAATATGTTGTGTTTCATGCTAAGAAAGACAGTGCAACAAATGCCAACGCACATTTGGCACATTTGCAAGCTCCAACACACAAGCTGATACTTCAGCTTGCAAAAGAGCCAAATCTTTTCCAACCCACGAGCGGAATGAGTACATTTGTTGTGTGGATAAAGTTGAATTTACATATGAATCTGATATTGAATATTTTCAAGAGAAACTTCTAGACTGGTTTCTGGGAAACGGTCGAACATTTCTTTGGAGAAATAAATCAGCTACAAATTATGAATTAATTATATCAGAGGTGTTTTTGCAGAGAACAAAAGCAGAAACGGTATCTAAATTCTTACCAGACTTCTTGAAAAAATATTCGTCGTGGAAACAGCTAGGTGATGCAACAGAACTGGAATTGCAGGAAATAACAAAACCATTAGGACTTTATAAACAAAGAGGAAGTAGACTTTATAAATTAGCTCAAGATTTAAAAAGGAGAAAAGGTAGATTTCCTAAAGAAAGAAACCAAGTCGCTGAAATGCCAATGATGGGACAATATATCACAAACGCCTTTGAACTTTATATTCTAAAGAAGAAATCTCCTTTACTTGATGTTAATATGGCTAGATTATTAGAACGCTTTTTCGGAGAGCGTAAATTAGCCGACATTAGGCACGACCCGTATTTACAAACATTAGCTTATAGAGTTGTCAATATTGATAAATCTAAAGAATTGAATTGGGCAATTTTGGATTATGCTTCTTTGATTTGTAAAAAAACAAAACCCCTTTGTTTTCAATGTTCTTTAAATTCAAAATGTAAACATTTTGCTGTTAGCAAATAAATCATTTATTAGCTTGAAATTTGCTAATATGATGATATCTTTGCTTAAAATGCAAAGATATTTATGAATAAGGAAATAAATAGAATTAGGGTTGTTTTATCAGAGCTTAATATCAAGCATAAATGGCTTGCTGATAAAATGAAAAAAAATCCTTCTACAATTTCCTTATGGTGCAAGAATGAAAGGCAACCATCACTTGAAACTTTAATTGAAATTGCAAAGGTTCTCGATGTTGATGCTCGATTATTAATTAAATCAACAAAGTAGCTAGGTTAATGGAAAATAAGAGAACATATATTGATTTGTTTGCAGGATGTGGAGGTTTATCACTTGGTCTATTTAATTCTGGTTATTGGAAAGGATTATTTGCTATAGAAAAGAGTCCAGATGCATTTCAAACTTTATCATATAACCTAATACATAAAGAAAATCATTTCAATTGGCCAAATTGGTTTCCAGAAACACATCATGACATCGACGAAGTTCTGAGGAATTATTCAAATAATTTAAGAGAACTTAGAGGAAAAGTTGATATGGTGGCTGGAGGGCCTCCATGTCAAGGGTTTTCAACTGCTGGACGAAGAGTTGAAAGTGATACAAGAAATAAACTTATTTTGTCATACATAAAATTTATTCGACTAGTTCAGCCGAAAGTAATATTTTTTGAAAACGTAAAAGGTTTTACACAACAGTTTGATAAAAATAAAGTTAAGGGAAGAGTTTACTCGGAATTTGTTCAAAAAGAATTGAAAAAGAGTTCTAAAAAAGAAGATTTTATTGGTTATGATGTTTATGGACAATTAATTGATTTTTCAGAATTTGGAGTGCCACAGAAAAGAACTAGATTTATTTTAGTTGGGATAAGAAAGGACATTACAGATAAGAATTCACCAAAAGATTTTTTCAACTTAATTAGTTCAAATAAAGAACATTTTTTAGTAAATAAAGGAATTGGAATTACAAATACATTAGAAGATGCAATATCTGATTTATTGAGAATTAACGAAGTAAAATCTCCTGACACAAAATCTTTTAAAGCTGGCCTTTATAATAAGGTTGGTTCCAATTATCAGAAATTGTTAAGAAAGGGAATTATTAATGAGGTTCCTGATAGTCATCGTTTTGCAAAACACTCTGAAGATACAGCAGAAAAATTTGATTTTATCCTAAACTATGCTGAGAAGAATAAATCCCTTTCTAGCGAATTGAAAGAAAAGTTCAAATTAAAGAAAAGAACTGTTATTCCTCTAGCAGGAAATACTCCTGCGCCTACAATTACAACTTTACCTGATGATTATATTCATTATTGCGAACCAAGAATATTTACAGTTAGAGAATATGCAAGAATTCAATCATTCAATGATTGGTTTGAGTTTAAAGGAAAATATACAACTGGTGGTAAACAAAGAACTAAAGAGGTACCTCGTTATTCTCAAATTGGAAATGCTATTCCTCCTTTGTTTGGGGAGCAAAGTGGAATTATTTTGAAACAAATTCTGGACTAATGAAAGAAACAAATCTGCATTTTAAGACCAATGTCCAGCTGAAAAGCATCATCGGGAAAGATCTTATTAACGATGATAATATTGCTATTCTTGAATTAGTAAAAAACTCTTTTGATGCAGATGCAAAAAGAGTTTTTGTTAAATATTTTAATCTTAAAGACAATGATGATTTAGGAAATAAATTTTATACGAAAAAAACTTCAAGATTAATAATCCAGGATGATGGTTTAGGCATGGATCTTAACGATATCCAAGATAAATGGTTAAACATCGCTTATTCAGAGAAAAAAACAAATAAGCTTCAGCATAATAGAAGAATGGCAGGAGCAAAAGGTGTAGGGAGATTTTCTTGTGATAGGTTAGGAGAATATTTAAACTTAATTGCTAAAAAAAAAGGAAATGATAAGTATGTAAGATTATCATTGGATTGGAAATTATTTGAAGTTGAAGACACAAAAAAAGAGATTCAATCAATACCGATCAGTTATGAATATCTTTCAGAATATGAAATAGAAAATTTAGGTTTTGAGCCATTTTCTCATGGTGTCCTTTTAGAGATTATAAAACTTCGCAGTTCATGGGTATACCCTATTAGAAATAAAAAGGGTATAATAGAAAAATGGAATACTGAAAAATTTATAGACTTAAAGAAATATCTTGAGAAACTTATTAATCCAAATCAAGCCTTTGAAGAAAATGATTTCGGAATCTTTTTGGATGCTCCTGAATTTAAATTTGAAAATGATAGTCTTCCAAAACATGATAAGTTTATTGGGAAGATTGAGAATAGAATTTTTGAGAAGCTTGATTTTAAATCAACGAGCATAGAAGTTTTAACTGTTGAAAATGGAGCTGTTATTATAACTGAACTAAAAGATAAAGGACAAATAATATTCCGTGTAAAGGAAGTAAATCCATACTTCCCTAATATTAAAAATGCTACAATTTCATTGTATTACCTAAATCCATATGCTAAAGCATTTTTTACAAAGCAAACAGGAATCCAATCAGTTAATTATGGTTCAGTGTTTTTATTTATAAATGGATTCAGAATACCTCCTTATGGTGATGTTGGTAATGATTGGTTAGGTCTTGACCAAAGGAAAGCGCAAGGTACTTCAAGGTATATTGGATTAAGAGAAATAGTAGGACATATTGAAATTTTAGATGAAGAAAATGATTTTCAAATAATTTCTAGTAGAGAAGGGATTGTACGAAACGAAAATTTCAAAAAGCTTATAAATTCTGAAAATAATGACAGTTTTTTCTACAAAGCATTAAGAAGATTAGAAAGGTACGTTGTTGAAGGATTAGCATGGGATAGTTCAATATATGATCCACAAGACCCTAGATTTAAAGAGATTGAAAGAAAAATCATCTCTGGTCAAACAGTTGAAGATGATTTAGAATACAGAGAAAACGACCAAGTAAAGCGAAGTAGAGTCTATAGTGCAATTCATTCCATTATCTCAGCAAAAACAGAAAACGTAATCGAATTGTATGTTAATGAAAATCTTATATTAGAGAAAATATCTGAGGAAAGGAAGAAATCAGAGCTAGAGTTCGAACAGTTAATAAAAGACTTCGATCAAAAGAAAATTGATTCTGAGACACTAAATAGGATACTCTTACGGAAAGCGGAACAAAATGCTGAGTTGGAGAAGCAAATAAAGGATTTTTCAAAATATACTACTGAAGAGGCTACATCTAAAGCTATTCTTGAGCTTCAAAGTTATAAGAAGACAATAGAAGAACAAACTATTTTAATAAAGAAACTTCAAGATAAACTCGCTGAACTTGAAGAAGAAAAAGAGAAAGCTGAAACATCTGCTAAATCTTTTCAAGCAAAGGCTGAAAGAGCTGAATCTGACCTAAAAGTTGAAAAACAAAAGAATCTTTACCTTTTAGCGACTAGACGTAGTTTGGAAGACGGCACATTAAGTAAAGATGCTGATGGTTTGATCCATACAGTTAAAACAAATAGTATTGAAATTAGAGAAGGAATTGATAACGTAATAGAGGATTTAGTAGAAAATGATTTTGAAATACAAGATATAATTCGTCGGTTAGTAAATATAAAAAAACAAGCAGAACGTTCCATTAAATTAGCAGAAATAGCAACAAGATCGAATTACAATGAGGATATAGAAAAGAGAGATGTGAATATTGTTGATTATATTCAGGAATACATTTCTATATGTGAAGAAACATTTTCACAGAATATTGTATTTGATTATCAGGTAAATAATTCGAAGCTTATAAAAAATATTAGTGTTTTGAATTTATCAATTGTCATAGATAATCTTATCTCTAATAGTGAGAAATGGGGTGCAGACAAAATGCTATTTGTTTTTAACAATATAAGTGAAAAAGAGTTATCAATAGTTATTTCAGACAACGGCGATGGTTTGGTAAATAGATTTCTTGATAACCCAGATCAAATTTTCGAGTTAAGTGTAAGGGAATCGGCACCATATGGTTTTGGAGGTTCTGGTATCGGACTTTATTATTCAAAACAATTATTGTCTGAAATGAACGCTGATATTAAGTTTATTGGCAACGGACAGTTTTTAAAGGGTGCAGCATTTGAAATTAGAATTGAATCAATATGAGTATAAAGAGGATTTTATTTATTGATGATGACCATGTGGATGGGATTGTAGATAAACTTAGAAAGAATCTCAAAAAGAACGGTGTTACACTTTCTGAGTCTGTTTTACACTTAAATCAGGATAAATTTAAGATGAAAAATGATGAGGGTAAGATTATTCTTGATTTCGAAAAGATAAAAACAGACCTTAGAGATAACCATATGTCAGAACTATATGATGTAGTTTCATGCGACTATTATTTTGCCAAAGATCCATTAGATGGTTATCAAATATTAAAATGGTTAAAGAATGAGAGTGAATCTCAAAAGAAAAAAATAAGAAGAGCAAAATACTTCCTTTATTCCTCGGAGGGAGACAAAATGGCAAAAGATTTAAATTCTGTTAATGATATTAGCCAATTGATAAAATTAAAATTAACAGACTTTTTCAAAAGAGAGAATTTGTCAATAGATCTAACCAAAGTGATTTTAAATTCTCAGGCTTCTTTCAGTTTCTCTGATAAGCTTTTAAATGAATTCGATAAGTATCCTGGCTGTGAATTTAAAAGTGTTTATCCCAAATTTAAGGGGAAAAAGTTACATGAAATTGCAGAGGAAATAGATAAGGAACTTCCAAACGGGGTTGATTTTCAAAATAATCTTGCAGAACTCACTATTGCACATATGATTGAATTGAATAATTTCGGTACCAATGATTAACGTTATATTTCCTATAGATCCTTCTACTGAATTCTTATACAATATCATAAATAATTTAAGAATGAATGGAGTGGAATGTAATGTTATTGAAATTCACCCCAACGATGATTCATATTCTAATAGTAAAATTTTAGTGGAGAACCTTCAAAATAAGTGGGATGTTATTTTTTTAGGTCATGGTAAATCAAATCAATTATACGGTGGGGAATCGGAAGATTATGAAAAAAAAGTTTTTATAAATAATAAAGAGATGTCTATTTTCTCAGGTAGAAACTTATTTGCTTTAGCATGTGATTCATCAATTCTATTAAAAGAGACGTTTTTGCATTCGGGTATAATCAAATCAATTGGTTTTGGAGCTTTACCTACAAATAAAAAAGAAGTCGAGAATAATAAAAGGTTATCTAAAGCAGGTATTAACGATGCTGTAATTGATTCTTTTAAAGAAGTGTTAGTTAAAACAACTTCATTAGCCTTTGGTGAGTATCTTATAAACAAAAAAGATTATATTTTTCTTTATAACTATCTATGTCTGTTAATAAACAAAGAAATAAATGATTCTGTACTAATTAGAAAAGATAGAATATTAGCAGATTTAATTTATAAAATGAGAGTTGAAATGAGACTGTTTTAGCCATCCCTCGCATCCATACACATTACCATGTCGCACAAAAGTCAACGCTCAGACCAAAACTTGTCAAAGAGTATGGCTGCCCAAACGCACGGACTGACAAAGGAAATAAAGCACGAAAACACAACACGGTATATAAAACATTTGGCGGAAAGTGCTAATTTTAAGGGCGGTACATTTAATAAACATCGCAACGGGTTGATAGGAACGTGCTTCGAAATCGGCAACTAACCATACCGTCATCCGTTGTACCACATGCTAATGACAGAAACAACATATTTGATTCGATATATGAAAACAAATTTTTTGACATTGTACTTTAAGATGTTTTATAGACCAAAAAGCACATTTGAAGTTGTGTTTGAAAGCGAAAAATCGCTTAAGTTTGGTTTCTTTGCCATTTTAATACCCACAATTGGTTATACATTGTTCTATATAATGGCTCTTTTTGCTGGTGGTTCACCATCAACATTTAAACCTTGGTTAACAATACCCATAGAAGATTATTTCAAATATGATATAATTTTAACAACCCCTGGTTATTATTTGGCATGGGTTGGTGCTGCAAGTACCATATATTTATTATCAAGGTTAATGAAAGGTAAAAGCAGCTTCGACAATATGCTGGCAATTGTAGGTTTTGGTGTTGGTGTAGCAACATGGAGTTCAATGCTACATGACCTGACTGATGCTTTTTTAAGTGTAATTGGTGTAATTGAAATGAGAGAATATGAGAGACTCCTAAATGAACCGACCTTTTGGCGTGGTCTACTGTGGACTCTATATATAATCTATTTTTTCTGGTTTTTGACTTTATTTACGATTGGAATAAAAAAAGCACAAGGTCTTAGTTTGTTAAAATCCATATTGATTTCATTAATAGGGCTCTTAAGTTTTCAATTGATACTATTAATCTTTATAAGATAGGATAATTGAAAAAGCACGACGGCACGACAAAGGCTATATACAATAAGGGCTTCAGTGCTAATTCAAACATTCTACCTCGCTCAAACTTCGGTGCAGATGGACAGGAAAGAGCCTGCAACCCCATACTGCATATTGTCTCAGCCGTTAAACATCATTTTATCCTTATCCTGATTTTGGCTTTAGCTTCACAGCACCTTAAAGCAGCCACCCAGACCACTGTGGCTTCAGGCAGTCAGAACAGCCCGTCGGTCTTGTCAACGGCAGCGGTACCGCCTTATTCCAGTGCCGGTACATTCATCATCAGGCATCACATAGTATTTGAAAATGACCTTGTTATGAACCATAATTCTGAACACAAACCTGAAATAATCTGAAAACCATTGAACAAATACTTTAAAAATATTGATAAACAAATAGAATCCAATAAAGGAAAAAATATCTTTCTCGATGCTAATGAGCTGAATTTGAAGTTTATTGATGATACGGTAACGGCGATCATGCACATGGACAATATAAGCGCCGATACTGAAAAAGTGCTGATTGATTATGCTGCTGCCAGGGCAATTGAGGCATTTTGCAGGATGAACCAATATTACACTTTTTCCGGCCCGGCAAAAAATGAACTCAGAAAAATATACGCTGATTTGTTCAAGAGTATTAAATCTAAAAATAAGCCGCCGGAAACCATTTCTAAAGAACATTATCAGAATTTAAAGCTATGGCTGCAAAAGGCAAATCCCTTTTCAGAAAAGATATATGCCCATGCCGGCCGCGAAATAAAACCCACCGTCTGCCATGAATATAGTGTTGAAATTCAACTTAATGTCCTTAGAATAGATACCAGAGAATTAATGCAGCCCGTTCTGGACATCGGATGCGGAAAAAAGGCAAACCTGGTCAGGTTTTTATGCAGTCAGGGCATTGAAGCTTATGGCATTGACAGGTTCACATTCACGGAAAACAACCTCACAAGCTCCGACTGGCTTGAATTTCATTACGGAACGGAAAAGTGGGGAACCATCATCAGTAACCTGGGATTTTCGAATCACTTTAACCACCATAATTTAAGAGAAGACGGTAACTATATTGTGTATGCCCAAAAGTACATGGAAATACTGAAATCATTAAAAGCCGGAGGCAGTTTTCATTACGCCCCCGATTTGCCATTTATCGAATTATACCTTGATAAAAGGCAGTTTCAGATTAATAAATATGACATCGGTGGGTTTGATTTTAAAGCCAGTGTGGTAAAACGTGTTTCCCCGGGTATCAGGTAGTTTGAATGCATCCCATTATTGATGATCTGACAGTTTTTTGATCAATCCGAATCTTCAAGGAAAAAAATATCGTTCACTGTTTTGCCAAAATACCGGGCCAGTTTAAGCGCTAATATAGTTGATGGTACATATTTGTTCAATTCAATAGAGTTAATGGCTTGCCTGGTCACGCCGATCAGCTTTGCCAGTTCATCCTGGGTAATATTTTTGATAGCCCTTTCGACTTTCAGATTATTTTTCATCTTTATCTGATTTTAAGGATTTGTAGTAAACAAAGTAGAAACGTAGGTTATAGATAATCAGGAATAATAACAGGCAGAATATCGGGATGATGATAAAGAACAGTCCATAAATAAATATTACCGAAAAAAGAAATAGAGCAAATACGATAAAGGTTGACCATAATAGGGATTCAAGCCTGAGTTTCATCGTAAATTCGTCTTCGGTTTTAAGCCTTGAGAATCCTATGAACAAAAACCCGGTAACCAATAAAATAATATAAAGCTCAAAAATGATTTCATCGTAGGTAAAGCCCATTACTATAGGTGGTGGAGGGTTGTCTGTAATGGCATTCAGGGAATTATATACACAAAAGACAGGCACATGGGTAAGTATGCCATGTTTTTCCATATAACCTGATAAGGCAAATACAATTAACCCCAGGACAATTAATACCCATCCGGCTTTAATAAACCCGTTTGGAAAAAGAAATCTGACTTTCATATGATTTGTTTTTAAAAATTATAAAATTTATTTCTGTAATACGGTTTCTGCCTCTGATGGCAAGAATGCGGTTCAATCATTATTTTTTTAGTCGTACAAATTTCTCTGTTTCGCTAAATCCGCCTTTTCTTACAAATTCTTTGAACTGTTTTTTTGTTGGTGAAAAATTATAGGGTGGAATGGTATCCTGTGTATTCTCCGTGATTTCTTTCAAATTCTCAAGGTCAGCCTTTTGAGATATATTGCTGATGGTTAATGCTCCTTTTGAAAGCTCAACTTTACTCACTTTCCAACTATCCTTATCATATCTTATATTCAGAAAATAATATCCTTTTGATTTTCTTAAAACATGTTCATCGCTTATTTTAAATAATGTATCATTATAAACTATGTGCCTTATAATACTGTCACCTTCCTGTTTAACCAAAGACGCTTCTTTTGTGTAGATATCAATCAAAGTATCTCCTGATAATTTCAGGTTGCTGTCAAGTCTTTTCGGATCCATTTTTTCATAAAAATCATAGATTCTTTGAATCAGGTTGTCATTGATTATAATTGCCGAACTGTCTGCCAGGCTTAAATATCTGCCCTGTATTCGCTTTGGAATTCGTGACAAATTATCCGTGCCGACTGGTTGTGGCTCATTGAATGTCACCGGAGACGTGCATGCCCATAAGACTGACAAAATAAAAATTGTCAATGCTGTTTTAATTGTTTTCATTTCTTTTCATTTTTGGTTAATAACATTACAAATGTAATATATAAATTACATAAAAGCAAGTATAAGTTACAAAAAGTAATGTAAAAATATCAAATAATATATTAAATTGTTGATTATCTTTCGATTAAAAAATTTTAATAAATTTGGTAAAATCAATTTATATTTGAACGAATTTCAAAAAACATATTACAGTTCGAAGAATACCTTAATATGAAACCGGCAGCAACACTATATATTTTCTTTTTCATCAATTTTCTTTTGTATGGACAATATGATAAAATAAGGGATGGTGCTTACAGAAATATAGGTGACTTTCGTAACAGCAAGCCTCTTGATACCTGTGAATATAATTTTTCACCTAAAAAAAGGATGGGCACCATTTTTTACAAGGTAAACTGTAAGGACAGGAAAATCAGGAAATATAGGATAAATCTGGAATATTATGTAATCAAAGAAAATAATGCATTGTATTTAAATACAGCAAGACTTGGAATGTCAAAGGGTTATATTAAAATCGATACCTTATTACCTTTTTCATATTTCCGTGGCGTACCCATGAGATCACTGAAACAGGATGATATAATTGCAAATTATTCTTATTGGTTTGGTATTACTGGAGGAACAATTGCTGCTGTGGCCACTGAAATCAAAAACAGGAAAAAAGTAAATTATGTAATAAACATAGAATCCGGGATCATTCATTTATTAACGAGAAATTATCTGATAAATATTCTGGCATCCAGAAAAGAGTATTTTGATCTGCTGAAAAAATTTGTTCAGGAACCGGATCAGGAGTCTATAGATGTGCTAAAGAGTTATCTGGGAAAGATAAATGATATCGCCAAAAAACTATAATTTTCAAATTTTCATTATTCATCGTAAACTAAGAGTTGTTTGCCAGAATATATTGCTTTCAATTTTACTTTTACCGGCAACAATAACTTACCAGATATTTTAAGTTAACTATGCCTTAAAAAATTAAAGTAAGCCATTGCAGAATAATTTCATAAGATGTATTTTGAAGAAACCACATTTTTAAAACCTAATAAAGTGAAAAATATACTATTTGGATTATTAATAAGCATTACTGCCTGCGGGCTAAACCATAAACTACCGAAGTATGCTGAAATTGTTTCGGGTAACAACAAATTTGCCGGGGTTTACGAGTACGTTTACCCGGACAACACAGCTGATTTAATTGAAAACCAATATATTGTACTGACTGAAATTAATGGTAATCTGTCCGGAAATTATTACGGGACATCGGATGAGTTTGACGAAGCACGGGAAGGTTATCGGCCAGGATTCTTTGTTTCACCAATGGATCAATTGCAAATTACCGGAGATACGATCAGGTTTGAGCTAAATACTCAAAACAGCGATTTCATGACAAAAGCCATTGAACTGAAAATCAAATCAACAAAAGAGGCTGTTAATGCCGGCTATAAAAACTGGGATAACCGTTTAGAGACTTATCCCAAACAGTATGCAGGATTGATAAAGGATTCAACCATTGTTTTTTTTAAAGGTTTACAATATTTTTACAATAAAACGTTTAAAAAGATAAAATAACTACTACAAAACATACCAGGAAAAACTGACCGTGAAAATGAAAAGAATATTTTATTTAATAATTATAATTGGTTTTATGGCATTTCCAAGCTGTAAAAAAACACATAAATGCTTCGATCAGGAACTTTATAACCAGTTTAAAAACAGTAATTGCCCTCAGGATTGCCCGGGTGTCAAGGGTTGCGACGGAAAAACATATTGTAATTCATGTATCGCAAACGGCCATGGTATACGTACGGCTAATTGATAATTCATTGAAATACGGCCTGTAAAAACGATAATTTTTCATTATCAATCATATAATCAAATACATAACAGGCCAAGTTGCATATTGATCATTTTGATGCTGCAGGCAATAATATTTTACCAATACCTGAAGCATATCTGGTTTATTAAAGTAAAAACCCCTTTAAAAAGCTAATTACAATTTAGCGGATAATTTCTCAGAAATTTAAAAGGGGATATCAGAAGCTTTCATATTTTTCATAATTATTTTGAAAAATTTCAGTCTGACAAATCATAAAGATTTTCTTGCTTAAAAAAATTGAAATGATTGCTGAGGATTTTTTTAGAAAATATTTTCGGACAGGAAATGGATGCATTAAAATTTAAGTAAATTATTTTTTAGTATTGAGCTTGACATACCATAACTGCTAAACTTATTAAACAAATTTAATCCTCGAATAATGTGCTTATTTTCAGCATTTTTTATTAATTAATTTGTCTTATAATTAATATTATGTTAAATAGGATATTTAAAATTAAAGGAGATGCTACTCTCCTTTAATTGTGTTCATTCTTTTTGATTACAGCTTCTGAATTTTTTCATCATATTCTTTTATCTTCTCAGCATTCCCCTTTCTCGCATACAATTGTTTCAGTGTAATCAATGTATTTTTATCTTTCGGATTTAATTTTTCGGCCGTTTCTAATTCTGGTATAGCTTTATCGAGCAATCCGTCGGCTTTTAATTTCAATTCATCGTACTTTTGAGTTTCGGTTATCGGCAGTTTGTTAGCTTCTTCCATAACGGTTGCTGCAGTATTTACATATAAAGCCCCAAGGTTATAATGTGCATCAAAATAATCGCTTCGTATTTCTATAGCTTTTATATATGATTTTTCAGCCTGGTCGAAGTTCCCGAATTCATCCATGTTTGCTCCTATAGCAAAATGTAATGTAGCGTTGTTAGGGTCTTTTGATACAGCCAGATTTAAAAGATCCTGAGCTTCAGTAGTTTTACCTTTTGATAATAACATGTTTATATCGGCAATAATCAGGTTCAAATCGCTTGGTAAGGCTTTTCTGCCCTTTTGGATAATAGCTTCAGCTTTTACAGAATCACCTTCTGATTTATAAATACTTGAAAGTTGAGTATATATCAAACCCTGTTTGAAATTGTTTTTTATCAACTCTTCAAATAATCCCTTTGCTTTTTTGTTATCTTTAAGTTGTACTGCACATAATGCTGCATTAAATGTTGCATTTGAGTCTTTTACACCAAAAATATTATTGATTTTTTTAGTCATTTCAAACTTGGCCAATGCTTCGGTGTATTGCTTCTTGTAAAATAAATCAACGCCCTTGTTATAGAACTGGTCGCCTAAGTAAAACAATCCCATTTTAGGTGAGCTGGGATTTAAACCTTCATTTGAAATTTCAGGATCAATTTGAATTGCTTTCTGATATGAATCATAAGCTATCTGAATAGCATTTGAATCAAGGCTTTTATACTTGGCTTCGGTGGTAAGTGCGATACTTAAGTAAATATTCCCACAATAATACCATGTTTTGGCCTGTCCTTTAGTTTGTTCGTTGGCACATGCTTCATCAATGTTTAGTTTTGCTTTATCTAATTGCCCATTTCTGAGATAGTTATAGGCACTTACAACTTTGGTGTTTTGCGAAAAAGTAATACCAGTAAATAATACTGCTAATACAAATAATGCTGACTTTTTCATTTTTTTTGTTTTTAAATTCTATTTTTTACAAAATTAATTTTTTTTTGTTTATCAAGTTTTTTGCCAAATTTAATTTTCACTGTCTTCGCCTGTTTCCTGGTCATCAATATTTTCATCATCTTCTTCTTTTACATCATCATCTTTCAGTTTTTCAAGAAGTTCTTTTGAAATATCGTCATCGCCAATATCATAGGTTTCATTTTTGGCCAGAGTTTTTTCGGGATCTTCAAGTTCTTCGTTTTCCAATTGTTCGTCATCACTAATTTCAACTTCAACTTTCGTGACGGCTGCAATGGAATCCTCCCTCAGATTAATAAGTCTTACACCCTGCGTAGCACGGCCCATTACGCGTAATGAATCAACGGCCATGCGTATGATGATTCCCGATTTATTAATAATCATCAGGTCATTGGTGTCAAGCACATTAAGTATCGAAATCAGCATCCCTGTTTTTGGAGTAATGTTGATGGTTTTTACGCCCTTCCCTCCCCTGTTCGTAACTCTGTAATCATCTAATTTAGAACGTTTTCCATATCCATTTTCGGAAACAACCAAAATGTCATAAATATCGTTTTCAAGACATATCATGCCTACAACTTCATCATCTTTACCGCTTAATGTCATACCACGCACCCCGGCAGCATTTCTACCCATGGGCCGTACTTTGGATTCGTTGAAGCGTATAGCCCTGCCTGAACGCAATGCCATCAAAACTTCATTTTTGCCATCGGTCATTTTAGCCTGCAAAAGTGTATCACCTTCACGTACCGTAATAGCATTAATACCCGATTGACGGGGCCTTGAATAAGCTTCAAGCGTGGTCTTCTTGATAACACCCTTAACCGTACATAAAATAATGTAATTGTTTTTCACATAATCTTTGTCGGTAATATCCTTGACATTGACAAAAGCTTTTACTTTATCATCAGGCGGGATGCTGATCAGGTTCTGGATAGCCCTTCCTTTGCTGGTCTTGCTACCTTCGGGAATTTCAAACACACGTAGCCAGAAGCATTTTCCTTTTTCGGTGAAGAAAAGCATATAATTATGCATGGTTGCCACAAAGAGATATTCCAGGAAATCTTCATCTCGGATGTCTGTACCTTTTGATCCGCGTCCGCCCCTGTTCTGGCGTTTGTATTCAATAAGCGGGGTACGTTTGATATACCCCATACGCGAAATGGTCACCACCACCTGCTCATCAGCAATGGTATCTTCTATTTTAAAATCTTCTGCTGCATAGGTGATCTCAGTCTTTGGTTCATCACCATATTTTTCCTTTATTTCAAGAAGCTCATTTTTAATAATTTGCATTCTCAGGTTCACATCAGCTAACACACTTTTAAAATACTCAATCTGTTTGAGCAGATCATCATATTCCTTTTTAAGATTGTCGCGTTCAAGTCCTACCAGGGCGCGGAGGCGCATGTCAACAATGGCGCGGGCCTGGAGGTCTGATAATGAGAACCGTTCCATGAGGCCGGTACGGGCATCGTCAACCGTTTTGGCTGCACGGATTATGGCGATCACTTCATCAATATTATCGAGTGCTATCAGTAAGCCTTCAATAATGTGAGCACGTTTTTCAGCCTGTTCAAGGTCAAATTGTGTACGCCGTGTGATGACATCGTGGCGGTGGCTAACAAAATGCGAGATGAGGCCTTTCAGGTTCAGCAGCATGGGCCTGCCTTTTACCAGGGCAATATTGTTAACGCTGAATGAAGACTGAAGTGCGGTTTGCTGGTACAATTTATTCATTACGACATTGGAAATCGCATCTTTTTTTAATTCATAAACGATACGTATACCGTTTTTGTCTGATTCGTCGCGGATTTCGGAAATGCCGTCAATTTTTTTATCATTGATCAGTTCAGCGGTTTTCTTAATCATTTCCGCTTTATTTACCTGGTAAGGTATAGAAGTAACAATCAGGTTTTCCCTGCCATGTTCTTCTTCAATATTGACTTCGCCGCGGATAACAATTCTGCCTCTTCCGGTTTCGTATGCATCACGGACACCCTCATAGCCATAAATAGTTCCTCCTGTAGGGAAATCAGGAGCTTTGATGAATTTCATCAACTCGGGAATGGTGATCTCGTTATTATCGATGTATGCAATAATTCCATCCACAACTTCTTTAAGATTATGCGGCGGCATGTTGGTTGCCATACCTACGGCAATACCTGATGCACCGTTTACAAGCAGCTGCGGAATTTTTGCCGGCAGTACAGTAGGTTCTTCAAGAGAATCGTCAAAATTCAATGTAAAATCCACGGTATTTTTTTCAATATCGAGCAGCATTTCCTCGGCAATTTTTCTGAACCTTGCTTCGGTATAACGCATAGCTGCAGGGCTGTCACCGTCTATTGAACCGAAATTTCCCTGCCCGTCGACCAGCGGATAACGTAATGACCATTCCTGGGCCATACGTACCATGGCGTCGTAAACAGATGTATCGCCGTGCGGGTGATATTTACCTAAGACTTCCCCCACAATCCTGGCTGATTTTTTATATGGACGGTTTGATAGTATTCCCAAATCATACATACCATAAAGCACCCTGCGATGAACCGGTTTCAATCCATCGCGTATATCCGGCAGGGCCCTCGAGACAATAACCGACATTGAATAATCAATGTAAGCGGTCTTCATCTGATCCTCAATGTTAACTTTAATAATGTTTTCTAGTTCACTCATAGATATAAAACGCTCATTTTTAATTAATTAGTACTTTCAAAAGTTTAACGAAGATACAACTTTATTTGATACAAAAAAGGCATTTTTCATTATTTTATTACTAACATGATTCTGTTGAAAAATTGACTGCTAAAACATTTTGATGCTCAGCAATGTTCAATAATTTTGAATTATGAATATAATTTTGTACTTTTGAAATATATAACTGATAAAACTGTATATGGAAGCTAAATTCTCACAACGTGTAAAAAACATTTTTGAATACAGCAAGGAAGAAGCCCTGAGGCTGCAAAACTATTATATAGGAGTAGAACACTTATTTCTGGGACTATTACGTGATAAAGACAGCCTTGCTCTAAAGATCCTGGATTCATTAAAATTCGATTTCAGCGACACTAAAGGGTCTATTGAGCGCAGCATCAAGAGTTCCGCGGAAGCGCGCACCGCTCATCATGATGATGACCCCGACATGAATATTCCGCTGAACAAACAGGCCGAACGGGTTATTAAATATACTTTCCTGGAAGCACAATTGTTCAAGGCTGACATTATTGGTACAGAACACCTGTTGTTAGCCATTCTAAAAGATGAGAGCAATATTGCAACAAAAGCGCTATATCGTCAGGATATCACCTATAATAGCGTAAGTCAGGAATTGAAGAATATTCTTGACGACGGCAATGAGACGCGGCAGTATCCAAAAGATGAATTGCCGGGCAGTTCCAATGATGATGCCGATGAAGGTTCGTTTAGTGGCGGCGGGGAGTCAAAGAAAACCGGGGATTCCAAGTCAAAAACTCCTGTACTTGATAATTTTGGCAGGGACTTAACCCGCCTTGCCGAAGAAGACCGTCTGGATCCCGTGGTAGGCCGCGAAAAAGAGCTTGAACGTATAGCGCAGATTCTCAGCCGCCGCAAAAAAAACAATCCGGTACTCATCGGTGAAGCCGGTGTCGGGAAAACAGCTATTGCCGAAGGCCTTGCATTACGGATTGTTCAGCGTAAAGTTTCGAGGGCATTATTTGATAAACGTATTGTTACGTTAGACCTTGCTTCGATAGTGGCCGGTACAAAATACCGCGGGCAGTTCGAAGAGCGTATGAAGGCCGTGATCAACGAACTGGAAAAAAATGACGATATTATCATTTTTATTGATGAAATACATACCATTGTAGGTGCCGGCGGAGCTTCCGGCTCACTGGATGCATCTAATATGTTTAAGCCGGCGCTTTCACGGGGTGATATACAATGTATCGGAGCCACCACGCTGGATGAATACCGCCAGTATATTGAAAAAGACGGCGCCCTTGAACGCCGTTTCCAGAAAGTGATTGTTGAACCAACCTCACCGGAGGAAACTATCGATATTTTGAATAATATCAAGGACCGCTATGAAAAGCACCACCTTGTAAAATATTCTGACGATGCCATAAAAGCCTGTGTTTACCTTACCAATCGTTATATCAGTGACAGGTGTCTGCCCGATAAAGCTATCGACGCTCTTGATGAAGCCGGTGCCCGGGTACATATTACCAATATTCATGTTCCTGAAAATATTATAAAGATTGAAACTAATATTGAGGATGTCAAACAAAAGAAGCGCAAAGCCATTGAAAGTCAACAGTATGAAGAGGCAGCCCACTTGCGCGATAATGAGCGACAGTTGGCGAATGAACTTGAGGCTGCCAAAAATCAATGGCTGACGGAAAGCCAGTTGAACCTCGAAGTGGTTTCTGAAGATAATGTTGCTGAAGTAGTTGCCATGATGACCGGTGTGCCGGTGCAAAGAATTGCCCAAAATGAAAGCAACCGCCTCATTACGATGGAAGAGGAACTGAGAAAGATGGTGATCGGACAGGATGAGCCTATCAAGAAAGTTGTCAAAGC